>JBCDGZ010000030.1:0-57975 GCA_038750655.1 Bacteroidota bacterium
TCGACTCTCGTTCATCGCAACTTGGACTAATTATGAGGAATAATCATTATATTGGTGGAATACAGGCTCCATTTAATTGAGCTTACTTTCCCCAAACTAATTATTCACAAAATCCCTCGATAAGCGGTTCACAAAACCCAGGCATTAACTTCTCTGTTAAGTCTGGAAACGGAGCTGTGGGTGTGCAGCGCCTTTTAAGGTATTAACTCGTCAACAACCTTTATGTTTAAATCGCCGCTAGTTATTCTCCTATTTTTTGGATTATGTCCAATAGTGACTGCTCAGGTAGACAGCTTGAATGCACTCTTGCCTAAAGCTAGCGGAAAAACAGCAGTTGACCTGCTCAATGAAATCGCCACTGCTGCGCTTCCTGAAGGGGGGATAGAAAAGGCGGAGGAGGCCCGCCACCTGGCCCAGCAAATCAACTATATCGAAGGGGAGGCCGATGCGAATTACATTCTGGCAAAATACTTCTTTATGGACCATTCTAGCGCCAAATCCCCTCAAAAAGGGCTGGAATATTTCAGACAAGCGGCCCAACTTTACGCCAAAGTCCAGCTCGACTCCGCCCAAATCGTCGCCCTAAAAGGAATGCTACGGACCCACTACTACATGGATCAATTCTCTGAATCGCTAGAAGATGCGATAGCTATAGAAGAGGTGGCCGTTCGCAGTGGTGACTCCGGCGCACAAGCCTATGCCTACGTTCACCACGGCCGCATCTACGGCCGCATTATGGACCAGTTTGAACAGTCCCGTCACTTTTTGCTCAAAGCCAAAAACATCTACGAAAAACTGGGAGATACCGCCAGCCTGGGCGGCATCTACAATGACCTGGGCAGCAACTACTTCCGCAGCGAAAACTACGATAGCGCCCAGTATTACTACCAACAGGGCTTCAAAATAGCTGAAACCCTTGACCAAAGCTATGAGCAAGCTATTCTTAAGCTCAATATTGCAGCAACCTACATCAAAAAAGAAGAGTATACGCCGGCCAGGCAGTACATCGAGGCACTGCTGCAATCTCCTAATCCCGAGCAGTTCCCTATCCTGTACACCAGCGCCCTTATTCACATGGGCCATACCTACTATGAAGAGAAGGATTTTGAGCCCGCACTTCACTATTTACAGCGGGGAATTGCCTCGGCGGAAGAACATAAGTACTACAACCAGTTGAGCAACGGCTATGAATTCCTCAAAGATTTATACAAGGATAAAGGCGAATACGCCAAAGCCCTGGAACTGGCAGATCAACAATTGGCCATCAAGGATACCATCAATAAGCACCATAATATTGAACAGCTGGCCCAGACCAAATCGGCCTATGAATTGAGTGAAAAACAAAAAGAAATCGTTTTTCTGGAAAAGCAGACCAATATGCAAAAGCAAATTTCGCGGGCCATCCTTCTGGGTGGGGTCATGCTGACCTTTTTTCTCCTCTTGCTTTTCAATTTGAGTACTCTTCGCTCCCGCCTGCAAAAACGAAAACTAGAGAGCATGCAGGCCAAAAGCGAACTGGAAAAGCAGGAAAAACTCCGCCTAGAAGAGCAATTGGCGCACAAAGAACGAGAACTGGCTTCACAAACAGTCTTTATCATTCAAAAAAATAAATTACTCAACCAACTTAAGGAGCAGATTAAAAATTTACACGCCATAACCAACGAAAATGCCTCCCAGAACCTCAAAGACATCAGTCGCACCATCAACCAAAACATGAATTTTGACGACGACTGGCAACGCTTTAAGCTGCACTTCGATGAGGTCCACCCACATTTTTTTGCCAAACTACAGGAGCAATTCCCTCATCTCAATAATAATGAAAGGCGCTTTTGCGCCTATATCAGAATGGGGTTGGCCACTAAGGAAATTGCCCAACTGCAGGGGATCAATGCTTCGAGTGTACAAAAAAGTAGATATAGAATAAAAAAGAAGATGGGATTAGAAAAAAACCTTAAATTGGTAGACTTTATCGCCCATTTTTGAAATAAATTGAAGCTTGTCCAAGATTTGTCCAATGTCAGAAATGGAACTTTACTCAAAAATCCTTCATTTTTGCGCTCTGTTTATTTGACAAATTATTGGTTTTGCAATAATACAGGCAGCTTAATCTGAACTGCCATAAAAATTTGGTTTTTTGGGGTTTATTATTGATATCCAACCCAAGCGGATATCGTCGTCCTAGCGATTCATTTCGCTAGGACATTTTTGTCCCCTCACCAATCCAACTGGCGCATCCGAACCACCAGTTCTTCCAGACAGCTTTCCTCCGCAGTATTCACATTGATCAAATAATAGCTGCGCCCGCGCCACCAGCTGTTCCAGCGCCAATCCCACTCTTCTACTGTTTGCGCTTCCCCATCGTCGTACCACCAAGCCGAATAAATCCGCTCCTCCCCCTTTACCAGCTCTCCTTTGTACACCTCCCCTCCCGCTAGGCGGACCTTCTCCACCCTGGCAAAATCATAACCACTGCCTCGCCAACAAATGCGCGGATCATGGCTGCCCTGCCAGGGCTTCACCGGCGGCTTCACATAAATCAACGCATCGCTACGCTTCAGCTGCAATACCCCATTCGTAGTCAAAGAAGCCTCAAAATCTGCCGGACGGAAGGCCGCCAGGCGCGCATCCTCCATCTGCAGGGGCTGTCCAAACTGCCGCCCGCCCCCGATCGCCAGCAGCAACAGGAGCCCCGAAAGCCCCCAACTGCGCCACGACAGGGGCTGCCCTCGCCACTCTGGGCTCCTCTCCTTCTCCGCTTTCCACCAAAAACCTGTAAAAAAGTAGAACGGCAGCCAAACATACAGCAGCAGACTCAGCAAACCAATGCCATCGTGCATCGGATGGCCCGGCAGAATATGGAAAATGACCAAGGCCAACAAACGATTGAAATTGGCCACTACAGCCAACAGCAATAGCAGTAACAAGGATAGGCCCAGAGGTAGAAAGCCGATATAAGCCTGCCGCTGCCGCTCGCGGTAGGCCAGGAGTACTAAGCCCAGCAAAAGGGCCGTACTCAGCATTTTCAGGCCGGCGCAAGCCGGATCGACCGCATGCTCGATGCCGTTTAGGATAATAATGTTGCCCTGCGCACTAGCTGTATAACCTAGCGTACCAAGTGCCGCAGCAGCCTGCTCACTCAGCCACAGGCGAATGGGGAAACTCCATCCGTTGAGCACCTGCCGAAAGATCGGCGACAGCAGCAACAGCAAGGCCAGAGAGAGCTTGTTGAGTCGCCCCCGCCATTGCTCCAGTACATAGAGCATCGCAGCGCCGATAGAGAAAAAATACAAGCTGCTATTGCGCTCCCAGAACAGCAACAGGAAGCCCGCAAGGGCCCACCCGGCGAAGCGATGCCCTCCTACCCCTTGCCCTCCTCGAATAATGAAAGGCGATAGGAGTAAGCCCAGCACAAAACTAAAGTCAAGCAATAAATAAGCTTGCTGGAAAGCGATGTAGATGCCGCCAAAGGCCAGGAGCAGCAGCAAGGCCATAATCGGAGATAAATTCCTCATAATCAATGAGCTTATCGAGACCAAAAAATCAGCTCAAGACGGGCCAGCAGCTCCCGACGCAACAGCCAAATGGCCGTACCCAGGCTCAGCAGAATCAGCAACCACTCGTGAGGCTCAGGCACCGAACCCGCCGATTTGATCGAGGCATTGCCCAGGCCATTTTGGTTCTTTTGGATGTCAAAACGTCCGTAATCCTCCGCCTTTTCTAAGACCACCAGGCTAGACACTGGACTGAGCACATGCCCCAACGCTGCCAGCTGGATGAGCGGGCCGCCGTCGGCTGCACCGCTGAAATAGTAGGGAGCGGCCTCCTTTAACAGGCGGTTGTAGGCGAAGAGGCGCAGCAGATGATCAGGGGCAGTGCCGCCCGGGCCCACCGCCTCCGTTTGACGAATTTTGAGGCCAGAACCGGGCAGCACTACAGTATGCTGGTCTTCCTCCTGCGCGCGGAAGCGCCGAAGGCGCAGCAGAATAGCCAGCTTTTTGACGGTACCGCCGTCGCTGTGCAGCAGTCGAAACTGCTTGAGGGTAGCCAGGAAGGGCGACCAGTCCTTGTCCAGATTGTAGCAGCGGAGGGCGGGTGGAGCCTCTGCGATGTACTGTAGCAATTCATTGCTGAACGGAGAATCTTCCAGATCCTTCAAGGTGGGCGTTAGCTGGCTGTAGGCAGTAATCAGCAATGCCTGCGCTGGATTTTTGATTTTGTGGATAGGAAAGAGGCTAAAGTTCTGTTTGCGCAGGCGGCGGAAGAGGCTCTGTCGATTGCCTTCGGTCAGGCGGATCATCGCCCCAGTGTAGACATAGACTTCCTTGCCCTTGACCGCCTCCCAAACCTGATTGAAGCGGCGGCGGCTCCACCCCTGATGAATATCGAGGTAAACCTGCTGGGCGCTGAAGTGGGCCGCCGAAGCTTGGGGGGCACTCAGGGTATATTGTTGGTCGTTGAAGGTGAAGGGCCGGGTGGAGATGGTCTTAGCAGGTAGGCTCAGCTGCCAAGAAGAGCGGTAGCGGCCTTGATAACTATAGCAGTTGTACCCTTCCTCAAGGGGTAACGTGCAGGTCATTTGATCCAAATCCTCCTTTCCTCCAATGTAAATTTGCTCTTTAGCCCCCTTCCAGAAAGGGCCCTTGAAATCGATATTTTCGTAGTACTGCCTTCCGTTTCTTACTTTCAGCGGGCTGGTGATCCCAATTTTGAAGCGGCGCGGGGTCCGACGTGTGCAAGGGAAGACGCGCAGCGATAGTTGATTGCCTTCTTGCCAGTGGATCAGCAGAGGATCGCGCTTCTCGCGGCCAACGATGGTGTTGTAGGCCTCTTCAGCTTTCTCCTTGGTGGTCAGAAAAGAGGACTGTTCAATACCGTCGATCCAAAGGGAGGCGGAAGTAACAGCGGCCCCCTCTGGCAGATAGAATCGGTAGATGGCTTCTTGCTTTCGGTCAGTGTAAGTATGGTGATTTTGAATCGTCAGTTCTTTTTCAGTGTAGGCCATTTGGTATTCAGGAAACAGCTGAACACTCGTCGTCACTTTTCCGGTCTCCAGATTCCCGCCAGACCACAATCGTCGCTCTGTTTCGTGACGGGTATTGAAAATAGTATTGAGCAGGCGAAGCTGATCTTGATCATTGAGCCAAAACTTACCTTTGATATTTGTGGCAATAAGCACTAAGGGATCATGTTGAATTTGTCGATTAAAGCTGGTTCTCAGCCTCCTATCAACTCCTAATTGGAAGTCATCCCGGTATACGATTCCACTCTTCAATATGCGAAGCGTAATCCAATCTTTGGGCAGCTCCTGACCAAGTTTGACCCAATAAGGCAGGTCGTCGCGCTCGAAAGGATTGTTGGCTTGCTGTACATAAGCTTTTTCAATCAAGCGATCAATGTGCGCCCATTTCTGGCAAAAAAAGATCAGCATGCCTAATGGGATCAAAAACCCCGCAAGGATTGCATAGCGATAGGCCACAGCTCGCTTTTGATAGTACCAGAGTAGGCGTCCAATCAGTATCGTGAACAATAAAGGGACGAAAATATGCAGGGCTATTCCAAAAAACCATCCATACAAGATACCTACTAGATGGGCTTGATAAATGTAAATCACCTGATAGACGCTGAACAGCCAGCCAATGCTCAGGATGATGACCATCAATAAACTAAAGGGGCGTGGAACGCACGAGCCGCCAAAGCTGTGCCACAACAACGCTATATTCAAAGCTACCAGTAAGCCTACGACCCAAGGCACAGACTGATCGAAGATAGGCAGACTGCGGTTGAGGGAAAAGGCGCTGATGTTGGCCAGCAACAGTAATACAATATTGTGATTGATGCTTTTGAAGCGAAAAAGTCCCCCTAATCTGGTCTTGTTGTAAGACAACACAAAGCAAAAGCCTAGGATAGTAAAAAAGTAGTTGAAAAAGAAGATGTCGGTAAACAAGTCATTGCGCCCGCCGCTCTGGCCATCCGAAAACACAAAACAAGCCAGCGATCCTAGATAGAACACCAAGCAGGCAGAATAGTGAAAATCATTGAATAGCGGCGGGAAGAGGCGGTTGATTTGCGCTTTAGTGGGTAGCTTTAGCATGATTTAATTTTTGAAAGTTATTTTATTACAAAAGTACTTTGTATTACAAAGTTACAATAAAATAACTTTTCCTGCAAGAGGAGGACCGCTTCCAGAGACGCAAAAAGGGCCGGAAACCGCTTTCCGACCCTTTCTACAAAGGCAATTAATGGGATTGGGAATTAATCCAATGCCTTAATTTTGTTTAACAACTCCTTGGTGTCAGCAGCGTCGCTGCCATCCTCTGCCGCGAGGTCGATGGCAATTTGGGCATGCTTTGCTGCTGCTGCTTTGTCTTTGAGCTTGTAGCAAAGTGCTGCGAGGGTGTCATTATTGTAGTAGTTACTTTCAATGGCTACAGACTTTTCGGCCCAGGTTCTGGCTTGGGCTAATTTCTTGGGGTGGGTGATCACCTCGTAGAATCGCCAAGCGTAGGAATTGAGTGTCTGCCAGTTCGAAATATTGTACTTCTCGATGTACTCTGGTGCTTTGTTGATGAAACGGGAGAGTTCGGCTTCATTATCACTGTACATCCATTGATTCAACTGGTATTCTAGCTTGTATTCCTCGTAATTGTTGGGGAAAACTTTTTGGAACATGCTAGTTACTTCTTCATCAGAGGCGCCTTTGGCCTGGCGCAGGCTGGATTGGACTGCGCCTTTCAACTTACCGGTCACCTGATCTGCTCCAACCAGTTCGGCATAGGCATCGCGGTTGGCCGTGATGTGGCCAATCAGCTTAGAATCAACATTGTAGTCAGCTATGCCGAAGATAAACTCCATATTGTCCTTGCTTGACCAATCAGCCTGCTTGGCGAGGTAAGCTTCGGCGACTTTTTCGCGGCCCGGCATTCCGGCGCTGTGCAGGCCCTCAGCGTATTGCTTGAGAAATTCGGGAGAACGCTCCCCCGCGTCGTGCTTGGCCATCATACCGGCAATTTGCTGGTCAGGGTCGCTAGCGGCCTCGCCCAGGCTATGGAAATTCTCTGTATTCCGCATGCCAATAGCCTTATGGACCATCTTACCATCACCATCGATAAACATCAGCGTGGGGTAAGCCCGTACGGCGTACTTTTTAGCAAAATCAAGCCCTTCTCCTTTCTCCATATCGAGCTTGACATTGATAAAGTTTGCATTGTAATAATCGCCAACCGCTTTATCCGGAAACACATTGGCAGACATCCACTTGCAGGGCCCGCACCAGGTGGTGTAGCAGTCGACAAAAATCAATTTGTTTTCTTCTTTGGCTTTCGCCAGCGTAGTTGCCCAGTCAGTTTGGGCAAATTCTATCCCTGCTGACTGTGCTTCGATGCTAACAACCAGAACAAGGACGAAAAACAGGGTTAATACGTTTTTCATAAGCTAAAAGATAGTTTAAAATGAAGTGATTGGCCGCTGATTCACTAAAGATAAGACAATTCTAACCAGTTATCCAAGCCGAAACAGACAAATTGAGCTTTGGTCTGCTAGGCGATGTCCTGATAGCGTTTACGCCACTCTAGATAGCCAAAAACGGCAATAATCGTGTAGATGAACAGCAAAAGGGCAAATAACCAGGCCTCCCGACTGCTGTAGAGGTAGACATAAACCATATCGACGACGATCCAATAGAGCCAGTTTTCGAGGCGCTTGCCGATGACTAGGAAGGTGGCGATGACGGAGAACATGGTGGTGCTGGCATCTAGGTAGGTGGCGGCGGCGGAGGTGTAATTGTCAAAGAAGTAGCCGAAGGCCAGGGAGAGGATAATTCCCAGAGTGATAAGCCGTAGGTGCTCGCCGGCGCTCATCCTTCGGATGCGCAGCTCGGCTTGCTGCTGACCGCCGTAGCGCCAGCGGTAAAGACCAATAAAGCCCATGATCACATAGAAAATCTGGAGCAGCGCATCGAGTTGAAGCTGGTAGAAATAATAGGTAGCATAAGCCAGAAAGCTGCAACTGATGATGCCCCAAAACCAGCACCAGATGCTCTCCCGAGCGGCCAGGATCACGTAGAGCAGCCCTGTAATGAGCACTACCCATTCGATCCAGCTCTGTCCCTTTGCGGACGCGTAAATCGATTGTAAAATCTCCATCAATAGGAACTATTGTGCTAAATCAGCCCGATATTCTAAGGCACTGGCCATCACCAGAGCGAACTGCGGGCAGCACACGAGGGACTCTATTTGTCTTTTTCTCCTCCCTCGGGAGCAATTTTCCCTTCGGCTCCCTTCAGCATGGTCTTTTTGATCCGAATGGTGGTTGGCCCTTCTAGGATTTGGAAGACGGTACGCCGGTTGAAGCGGTGCTCATCATCCGAGCAGCGAATACCGTTGACACAGCGGTTGAGGATTTGCGATTCGCCGTAGCCCTTAGCCTGGATGCGATTTTCGGCGACGCCGCGCTCTAGCAGCCAACGCCGCGCCGAGTCGGCCCGCCGCTGAGAAAGTCGCTCATTGTAGGGGCGGGTTCCCTGCGAATCGGTGTGCGATTGCAGTTCGATGATCATCTCGGGATAATCGTTCATCAAGTTGAGCAAGAAGGTCAGATCGACCTCCGCATCCGGCAGAATTTTATCGTCATCAAAATCGTAGTAAATATTATTCAGACGGATAGGCTCCTCGGTCGTAATTTCTACAAATTCTGGCTCCTTTGGTGGCGGCGGAACAAATTTAAGCTTCAATTCCTTCTGAATTTGCTCTGATTTGCGCTTCCCAACCGTGTTGAACGTCAGGGTATCCGGTTTGTAGCTTTCTTTGGTTCCCACCAACATGTAAGCCGTTTCGCGGGCCAGATTAAAGGTGTACTTGCTGTCTTTTTCCTTACTGCGATTATCCGTCTGGCCCGGCGTATTGTTCTCCATAATAATCAGCTCTACCTGCACCCCATTCAAGGGTTTGCCATCTGTCGTTAAAGTCGTAGCCAGCAGGTCGAGGACAATGTTTTGCTTGGTAATGGTATAAATATCATTGCAGCAGGTCTTGCTCTTTACAGAGTTGGTACCAGGTCGATTAGAAACCAATAAACCGCTGTAGCCATCTTTATCAATAGAAAAGTAAAGATCATCCACACTAGAGTTAAAAGGCTTACCGAGGTTTTCGGGGGTACTCCATTCACTACCATTCCATTCGGAGGAGAAAATATCGAATCCACCAATTCCGGCGTGCCCCGTAGAGCTGAAGTACAACTTGCCATCCAGATAATAGGCCGATTCTTCATCACCAACAGAGTTAATCACCGCCCCCATATTGGTGGGAGTAGAATAGGTTCCGTCGTCATTGCGCGTAGAATAGTAAAGATCGAAGCCACCGTAGCCGCCAGTCATATCGGAAGTAAAAATCAGTACCTCTTTGTTGTATAATTCACCGAGGGCAGGTTGCTTGACGATGTAGTCACCATTGATGCCTTTGACTGCGCCGGCGGCTCCCCAGCCTTCGCTGCTGCGCTGACTGACATAGAGCTTACTTTCGTTCAATTTATTGCCGCTCAGGCGGGCGCGGGTGAAGTACAGCAGCTTCCCATCCTCCGAAATCGTGAGGTTGCCGATGTGGTAGCCCGGTCGGTGGATATTATTGCCTCCGGAAATTTCTGCCTCGGTCCAGCCATCTCCTTGACGAGTAGACGTATAGAGTTTAGAGTAATAATCGCCTTCTTTACCATCCAAGATAATGACTTTCTTACTTTGAATGGCCGAGAAAAACATTTGGTTATCTCCTACGAGAACAGGCGAGTACTCCGAATAACGAGTATTGACATTCGGCCCAGCATTTTCGATGGCCATTCCGCTGACGGGGTCCATTTCCTGCGCCATTTCACAGCCTTGGAGTTCTGTTTTCGCCAGTTTGATTTTGTCCAAATCTTCGGCTTCACTGATGTAAAGCTGAAACTGCTGGATCGCATCGGGATAGTTGCCATTCATCTTTAGGATGCGGGCGTAGTCGAAACGCGCTTGGGGCAGATAGGGATTGCGGCCTTTGCGGTAGCGGCGGTTGACGATACGCGCGTAGGACCGTTCTGCGCGAGCGAAGTCCCGCAGCTGATAATGGAGCTGAGCGATGGTGTAGGCCACATCGCGGTCTTTATTTTCTTGGTACAACTGCTGGTACCAATCCAGAGCGGTGTAAGGGTCATTATTAGCCATACTCTGCTCTGCAGCCTTCAACATCTTTTCCGCATTGGGGCGAGTGACCGGCTGTGCCTGCAGACTCAAAGTCAGCAGCAGAAGGAAAGGGAGGAAGATCATCGATTTTCTCATGATCATATCAATTTTGGGTAGAATTTATGTAGTTAATACAGCCAATTGGCAAAATGATGCGCATGATGATTATAACCTTGGACAGAAGATAGCCGGCTTGATCTCTGGATCCTTAAATATCTTGGCAATGTAGGATACCGCTATCTCAAAACCTCCAACCGTATTGGTTTGCGAGGAAAGCTGTGAAATATTGACATCGTAGGCGGCAGCAGCCCGGAAGGCCTTATAGTCCATTCCAACCAGCACCTTGGCGGCATCCCCGATACGGTACCCCGTACCAAAGCGCAGCTTAATATCTTCTTCAGGCTTCAATTTATAGCCGGCCCAAACTTGCAGAGACAACTCATTCATATTCGTGATCTGGTTGATCAGGAAAGTTGGCGAGAGGTCCCACTTCTTGTTCAAATCAAAAGTCAGCTCCCCGTGGGCGGTAATACGCATCGGAAAATCTACTGCTATACTATCGGGGTTGTTACCTACCCGACTATCATTCTGATTAATGAAGCTGTAATTGGGGGTGAGGATATGATTGACCGATACGCCAATGGTTATATCCGTCTGCTTAGGGCCAGCTGATCGGTAAAGCACCCCTGCGCTCAAATCAAAGAAACTGCTGTTGTCTCCTACCCGAGTTTCATCCGGACTCATAAATCCTGTAGACATTCCACCACTGTCGGCCAAATCCTGTAATGCATCTCCCCAAATCGCATTCATCACGTCCAGGCGGCGTTGGCGCATGCCAGCTTGTACCCCAATGGTAAAAGCGGAAGTCATCTTTTTATTCAGACCAATGTGATAAGCCACCGAGCCTAAAAAGGCATTATTGGACAAATTCAAAGCCCCCGCCTTATCGCTAAACATGGTTCCTCCAACGCCCACCCAGTGGGTTTTCTTGAAGCCCCGAATAATGGGCGCATCCACGTAGAAGGAAGGCGTCTGAAACTGACTGGACAGCACACTGCCCCATTGGTCGCGGTAAATGCCCCCAATGCGGAAGGTCCCTTCGAAAGCGCCCGTATTGGCTGGGTTCAGGAGAATAGGAGAATAGTTAAAAAGGGTGTAGTGAATATCTTGAGCCCGGAGCTGTCCGGTAAAGAAGATTGCACAGATGAGGAGTAGAATTTTACAGAATTTCATAGACGATTTTTTGCTATGATGAAATACTTTAATCTTGGTCTTAGGTATAAACCCGAAATATAGTTCTTTTTAATAAAATATAAAACTAACCAACGCGAAGTTGAGTGTTAAAGCCGACACTTTATAGTTTTTGGTTTATACGCAAAAGTCACCGTTCGGTTCCATCCCTACTGCCCCGCAGCAGCGATGATGCCCGCTATGTCCTGTTCCATCATACAGCGAAAATGGCCCTTGGGGCAACGCCCGTGTCCAATCTTGGAGCAAGGACGGCAGGTCAACCCCGGCACCTCAAAGCGCTGTTCCAGACGCTCCCCTTCTCCGTAGTAGGGATACATCCCCAGCGCCGGTACCGTATTGCCCCAAACCGAGATAATCGGTTTACCCAGCGCCGCTGCAATGTGCATCATCCCCGTATCCGGGCTAATGACCAGCTGCGCTCGCTGCAAAACAGCAGCCGACTGGTGCAGGCTCAGTACGCCGCAGGCGTTAACCAGGTGGGTACCCTCTGCGGCCAGGGCTGCACCGGCCGCTTGCTCGGCCTTCCCTCCCAGCAAAACCATCCGCCGCTTCACCCCCGCACAAATCCTGCGAAGCTGCGACAGCGGCAGCTGCTTGGTGGCATGCGCCGCCCCAATGGCCATCGCCACAAAATCGGCCCCAGGGTCCAGGCCCTGCGCCTGCAAATAGCGCTGGGTCGCCTCCCGCTCCGCCGGCGGGATGAAATAATCCAGGCCCTGCCCGTCGTTGACCAGCCCCAGGGGCTGCGCCGCCGCTAGGTAACGCTCGACGATGTGCTGCCGGGGCAACCGGTCGATTTTCCAGTTGACCAGCAGCCATTTGCGCCAGTTGAGCTTATGAAAGCGAAAGGCGCGCTTGCGCAGCGCCAGCTGCAGGTGAAGGGTCCGAAGGTTATTGTGCAGATCAATGATGTGGTCGTAGTGCTCGGCGCGCAGCGCAGGCAGCACCTCTCCCAACTGCTTTTGGATACTGTAGACCTTGCTCAGATAAGGATTGCTGTCCAGTAGGCTGCGGTAGGCCGTCTTGCACAGAAAATGTACCTCTGCCCCTAGCTGCTGGTGCAGACAGCGAATCACAGGCGTCGTCAGTACAATATCACCGATGGAACTGAAGCGCAGCAGCAGTATTTTCGGACCGGCCATAGCAGCAACTTGGGTTGAGCCGCCAAGATAGTGATTTATGCCTAACCCTAGTGGCCCAGCAACCGACGGGCATCAAAGCGATAGCTAAAGCGCAGCGAGAGGTTGCTGCTGCGGGTCTGTAGGCGGTACGTTTCGCGTTGAACCTCCAATGGATTGGTGGCAGAACCCAGGTAGCGCTCGTAGCGCAGATCAGCCGAGAAGCGCCGCCAATCGTAGCCCACTCCACTGATGAAAACCCCTTGCAAGGTGCGGCCCTCATAACTTTTTTGTACGCCTAAATAGACTTCATTGAAGGCCGGCTCAGCCCCGGGGACGCCCATGATTTGATTATTCACCAAATTCAGATTGGCGGCGAAGCCCCCCGTGAAGCGGAAACCGTGTCCCAGATTGAGATGAGCCAGTACGGGCAGGCTAAACATATGACTGGGTACATTGCCGGCCGCACTGAATTCATCAGGACCAATGAGGCGCAGATTATACTGGGCGTCGAATTGATGGTAGTTCAGTTCCACCTGCAGCGACAACAGCTCGCTGAATGGAAAGCGGGCCAATAGCCCAACCGTCCAAAAGCGGCGACTGGATTGCTGGATGAAGCCATTGGTATTATCGATGCTGATGCCATTACTGCTCATGTTATTGCTGATCGCACCGACGGAGAAACCGAGCTGTGCACGGCGGTTGTACTTGGCCTTCAGCGGCTTGAGGCCCCAGCCTGATGCTCCGTCTGGCTTATTTTCCAGCGGCGTGATGAGCGTAGGAATCTCTTCTAGGCTACCGAAGCGAGCCCGGCTATTAGACTGTATTTTATTGGGCTGGCGTGGCTGGCCACCGGCCAATGCGGGGCTGTTGCTGGCTTCAGATTTGGGCAGAGTAGGGCTTTTAGGATTAAAATTGGCAGTACGCATATTGGTCGCTGCGCTTTGGGTGGACGGCTGGTTGGCCGTCGTATTTATGGTAGACAGGGATTGAGCAGCAGAGCGTGCACTTTTTTCGGTCCGGCTACTCTGCTGCTTGCTAAATCCTGTTATTGCTGACCCCACCTTTGCCCCGGGGGCCAGCTTCCTAGCCGACTGAGTCACCTTGGGCGACCCAGCGGGCGAGGAGGAGAGATTAGGGGCAGGCGCGGGGAGGGCGCTCAGGGTATGATCTTGTATTGCTTGATTTCGCTTCGCTTGTAGTGTCTGTTGTACTTTCAGTGTTCGTTCTTGAGCAGGGGTGGATAAGTTTCCTTGTTGCAGCTCGGTATGTTCGATCAGATCAACGGTAGTTTTGGCCTTTAGGTACCAGGTGAGGAGGGCGGTCAGGAGGAGCACGCCGATGAACAGCCCTCCTTTGAGCCAGCGGGACCAGCCGGGGGCGATGGAGAGGTCCCTGGCGGGGCCGCCCAGTGCGGGGCGGGGTTTATCCAGCATTTGCTCCATCTGCTCCCAGGCAGCGGGAGAGAAGTCAAATTCGTGAGCTTGCAATTTCTCGCGAATCTTATCTTCCGTATTTTTCTTGTGTTGACTCATGATCTCAATCTGCTGTGCTCTAGGTTCTTTAACAATTTTTGCAACTGCTTCCTCGCCGATGACAAATGCCACTTGGAGGTGCCGACGGAAATGCCCAGTTGCTCGGCAATTTCGTGATGCTTATAGCCTTCGATAACGTAGAGGCTGAAGACACTGCGGCTGGCCGTTGGCAGCTGCTGAATTAAAGCGTACAGCTCCTCAGCTGCCAGGGCATCAATCGCATCGTTTTCAATAAGCACTTCTTTTTCCGAATTGTAATCCATCACTTTGCGATAGGTCGTGTTGGATCGTAGGTGATCGATGGAAGTATTCAAGGCAATTCTAGACATCCAGCCTTTAAAAGAGCCTGAAGAATTATAGTTATCAATCGATTGAAAGATTTTAAAAAAGGCCATGTTCAAAATGCTGATGGCTTCCTCTCGATTGCTGGTGTAGCGCATACACACCCCCAATAGTTTACCATAGTAACGCTGATAGAGGTACTTTTGGGCCAGCCGATTCTGTTCGCGGCACCCCATGATCAATACTTCATCACTACTATGAGGGGTATACTTCATTAAAGTTGCTCTTTTAGTTCCACTGTTTTTTAGTGTCGCAATCAATTGCATTGTGGCGATAAACTTACCGTTAAAAATTAACTCCTACTCCAAAACGAATGCTTAGAATGGTATCGCCTATGTCAAAAAAGTTGTGAAAGGCGAGCCCCGCATTCGTAAAAACGCGATTGCTAAAGTGGTACTCATAATCCAGCTGCACAGTCCAGCCCCAGTCTGATAAGCGTTCATATACTGGTGTAATAAAAACCATTTCTTCAAACTCGGTAGAAGTGGGCGTTTCGTTGACCAACACCTCGCGAACTTCAGCAATCGAGTTGCGATCCAAGTAAGTAAACGCCAGCCCAGTGGCCGCCTTGAGCTTGGTACGCTTACGGTCGAGCAGGTAATAATTGATATTTACTGCAACAATAAAGTGGGTAGTTCTATCAAAATGAGGTTCGTATTGATTACCGCCCACATCGTAATTTTCATAGCTATTGAAAGGGTTTTCAGTTAAGTTGCTCAGTAGGGTATACTGCTTATTGGGGTCATAATTGATGCTGCTCAAAACCGAAGCATGAGAGATATTAGCTCCCAGACTAATTCCCAGTCGAGGATTGAATTTGTAGAGGTACTGACCGTAGGCTTGAATCCCCCTAAGGTCACCAGTCCCGAAGGCAATATATCCGGCCCCTAGCCGGAGTTGGTTGGTGGTAGTATCAGGTTCGATAGCAACAGGTATGGCCGTGTTTTGTGCACTGGATGCTTGCCAGATAAAAATGGTATAAAATAAAATTGCGAGATTCTTCAGTTGATTCATTTTTTCCGCTGTGTCGAGTTAACAAATAGTGTCTTGTGCTTCAATAAAAGATTCGAATCATCTGTAAAAGCGTTCAAACTATACATCGGAGTGAAAATCAGAATGGTTGGGTGGGGGAGATTTTTTTTGCAAAAAAAAGAAGGGCATAAACAAAAAAAGAGGCCAAATCTTACGAAATGGCCCCTTTGGCTATATTATTTACGTTAATGGTGTTAGTCACAATTCCAAAAAAAGACCTTGAATATGGTCCTTTTATTGTATAGACAATCCAGAAGGGGAAAAGGGTTGGGTCTTAAGAAAAATTTAACGTCTGTTCGCTCCATTTCCCCCATTTATTTCACCTTTATTTATTTAAAAAAGACTTGAGATGAAATTATTGAAGTTATCCTGCATTTTTAGTATTATGGTGCTTTGATGGATGGGATATAATAAAGATGACTATCAACCTTGTCCGCAAAGTGAATGGGTAGCAACTTATCCAAGCGACTACAAATTGCTTTGGTGACACTAAACATCAAACAGACGATCACCACCTCCGGTAATTCAGAGGATTGTAGCTTTGACGGGCGTAAGTAAAAGAGACAAATACTTCATTTCTTTGACCTTATTACCTTTATGCAAAAATATATAGACATGAAATTGTTAAAATTATCACTGGTTTTTCTGGTTGCCCTATTCTGGGGAGCCTGTAACAATGACGATGAGTCTTCTTGTGATCAGAATGGCTGGTTAGGGACTTACACGGGAACAACGGACTGTCTGTCAGGAGATGAAGAGGTAACGGTTACGATCACTGCATCTGGTTCTGAAGATCTTTTGATGAGATACGAGACGGCTACTGGTGGAGTGGACATTGGTCCATTTGTCATTGATGGCTGTAAAGCAACCCGAAGTTCGATGGACCCAAGCAGCCTGGATAGCTTTGTAGGGGAATTGGAGCTGGACGGTGGCAATCTTTCCTACACACAGACCAGAACGGTAGCTGGAACAGCATCCTCTTGTACGTTTGATGCCAATAAGTAAGTAATCTTTTTAAGCAAAAAAATAGCTGTTATGTTAGGCATGACAGCTATTTTTTTAGCTTTGCACTATTCTTTTTATTATTCATCTAAAAGACTTAATATGAAGTTATTGAAATTATCTTTTCTCCTGCTGTTACTACTCTCCTGGGGAGCTTGTAACAACGACGATGACAGCTCTTCTTGTGCCCAATCTGACTGGGTAGGTACCTACACAGGAACTACTGACTGTATTACGACGTCTACAGAAACAGTGACCGTGACCATCACGGCTGTTGGAAGCGACAATATCACAGTCAGCTACGAAACGGCCAGTGGAGATTCCGAATTTGGACCTATTTCTATTAATGGCTGTGAGGGACGCCTGGACTTCACCGATCCAACTACCGGAGATGGATTCATGGTAGAGGCAGAATTGAATGGTAATGATATTTCTTACACAGAGACCATTACCGTATTAGGTAATTCAGAAACTTGCACTTTCAACGCTAGCAAGTAAACGACTCTAGGCAACAAAAAAATAGCTGTCATTGTAACAATGGCAGCTATTTTTTTTAGTGGTGATTTTTATCCTTTTCTAATCCTTCACCCGATTAAAGGCCAGGGAGCGAACCATCCAGTTGGGCAGTGGCTTTTCTGGCTTGCGGTTTTTCAGATTGAGATAGAGGTTAAACTTTTTCAACACCGGTACCTTGTGGGTTTCGACAAATTCGATGAGCGTGCCGTCGGGGTCTTCGATATAGCTGAAGTGGCCTGCCGCCTCCCCCATATCAAAACTCTCACTACTATCGACCGTAAATTTGAAGCCTTTGGCAGCGCACAGCTCCCGCATCTCCCTCATCCCGTTGATGTCAAAGCACAGATGGATGTAGCCCAGATCGCCCCAGAAGCGGCCTTCGAAGATCGGTCGGGGCTGCCGCCCCTCCACCTGGATCAACTCAATCTCGCTCTGCCCCAGCAGCCGGCTGAAGGCCCCAGCGCGCGGCTGGCTATGCTTCAGCAACACCCGGCGAAAGGTATCTCCCCCACCCGGTAAGCTGGTCCAATCGGCAAAAGTTCCGCGCTTGTCGTAGACCACCTGATCGTAGCCCAAAATATCGGAATAGACCACCCGAGCCTTGTCAATATCGCTCACGCCGATGCTACAACCGTAGATGCCTCCGGTGACGGCGTTGGTCTTGCGAAACCAGCTCTCTCCGCCAACTACCTCGCAGAGGTTGCCGTAGAGGTCGCGGACATAGAAATGCGCACGGCTGTCCGGCGCGTACGAAATATCGCTGACCAAATCCAGGCCCTGCGCCTTCATACGACCAAAGGCCGCCTTGACATCTCGGCTTTTGTAGCGAGCAATGCAAATGCCCGTATCTCCGAGCTGAATATCAAAGCCAGGGGCCTCCGGCTCCCGAGAAGTATACTGCCAAATCTCCAAGCCGCCGCCGCCCTGCATATTAACAGCCAGAACAGCGTGGCGAGAACGCGGCTCTCCGCCCGTATAAGGCAGCATCAGCCCCGCCTCCGCCGCCTCATCAAAGATGCGGACATCCATACCGAAGTGACGACGATACCAGGCAAAAGTCTTGTATACGTCAACATTCCCCAGCCCGATTTGCTGGATACCACTAATTATAGGTCGTTTCATGCTTCGTTTTATCCTTTAATATTCAGCGTACTGACTTCCACATTCTTGTAAGCTCCTTCCTTGAGCTTGCCAGAGACTGCATCGAAGGCATCGAGGGTATCCTCAATATCCTGCATGGTATGCGAAGCAGTAGGAATCAAACGCAGTAGGATCATCCCTTTAGGAATGACTGGATAAACGACGATAGAACAGAAAATACGGTGGTTTTCGCGCAGATCGTAGACCAGGTTCATCGCCTCTTCTACTGATCCGTGCATATATACCGGCGTCACGCAAGAGTTGGTATTACCAATATCATAGCCCCGGTCTTTGAGTCCATTTTGCAGCGCATGAACGTTCTCCCAAAGTTTGTTCTTAAACTCGGGTTGCTCTCGCAGCATCTGTAGGCGCTTAATGGCCCCCACGACGATGGGCATGGGTACTGATTTGGCAAAAATCTGAGAACGCATATTGTACTTGAGGAAATCGATAATCGCCTTATCCCCCGCCAAGAAAGCGCCAATACTGGCCATAGATTTGGCAAAAGTAGCAAAGTAGACATCAATATCGTCCTGAACATTTTGCTCCTCCCCTGCTCCGGCACCTGTCTTGCCAAGCGTACCAAAACCGTGGGCATCATCGACCATCAAACGGAAATTGTACTTCGACTTGAGGGCCACAATCTCCCGCAGTTTTCCCTGATCTCCGCGCATCCCAAAGACGCCTTCAGAAATCACTAGGATACCTCCTCCTGTCTCTTCAGCGATCTTAGTCGCACTATTGAGGTGTTTTTCCAGACTAGCAATATCATTGTGTTCAAAAGCAAAGCGCTTTCCGAGGTGCATCCGCAAGCCATCCACAATACAAGCATGGCTCTCCGAATCGTAAACCACTACATCACGGCGCGACAGCAGCGAATCTACCGCTGACATGATTCCTTGGTACCCAAAGTTCACCAGTACCGCTGCTTCTTTGCTCACAAACTCCGCCAGCTGACCTTCCAACTCATCGTGCAGGTCCGTGTTCCCCGACATCATACGCGATCCCATAGGATAGGCCAGCCCCCAGTCTTTTGTAGCCTGAGCATCCGCCTCCCGTACGTCGGGATGATTGCCTAATCCAAGATAGTTATTGATGCTCCAGCAAACGACCTCTTTACCGTTAAATTCCATGCGGTTGGCCAATTCACCTTTGAGTTTAGGAAAGATCCAGTAGCCTTCGGCAACATCTGCCCAGCGTCCCAGTGCTCCGGGATTTTTTTTAATCCGATCAAAAATATCCATTTTCTCCTATTTTAGTTGTTCGATTTTGTTTGTTTAATCAAGGCGCCTGTGGCGCGGTTGATGCCTTTGGCATTTTGGTCGACGGTGGACGGCGAACGCTGTGGTTTGTAACACGTCGCGGCTCCGCACTTTTTTCTATTTTTCCGAAAGGCTGTCAACCGTCTACCGTCCACCAGGTCGGCCCTAGGCCGCCCAACCGCTGCTCTCAGCAGCCCAAAGGTACCGCGAAAATCCAAGAGATCGTAACAAGCACCCCAGTTTTTAGCCCTTCTGCTTATAGTAGTTGCGTTTGAGGATCGTTCCGACGACACCGGGCAACCAGCGATTCATAAAGGCATTGAGTTTACCCAGGGGGGTAAAGACCTGCTTGAAGCGCCGCCGCTGGATCATGGTGATGATGCGCTCGGCGACGCGTTCGGGCGATTCGGCCTTGATAAAATCCCGTTTGGGTTGGGGCACAATGCGGCCTTGGGCGTCATAGATCGTCTTCTGGGGGTCGTTTTCGGTGAAGCCGACGTAGGCCAGGCCGACGTGGACACCGGCTTCCGCCAGTTCGATCTTCATCGACTCCGCTAGGGCGGTCAGCGCCATCTTGGAGGCCGAATAGGCGGCGTAATTGGGAATCCCACGGATGCCCGCTACACTGCCGATGAAAATAACGCTGCCCTTGCTGGCCTTCAGCGCCGGCAGGGCCTGCTGGGTCGGATAGACCGAGCCGAGCACATTGACATCCATCACTTTGCGAAAAACCTCCGGATTCAAAGACTCGACGGTTCCTTCCATTGAAATACCGGCATTGTTGACCAAAACGTCGATCTGACCGTATTGAGCTAGCGTCGCCTCGATCAATGCCTTGCAATCCTCTACGCTGGACACATCGCCGGGAACGGCCAGCATTTCGTAGCCTTCGGCGCTCAGGGCCTCCCGGGCCTGCTGCAAACGCTGCTTATTGCGGCCATTCAGTACGACGTGAGCGCCGGCGCGGGCCATCTTACGGGCCATCGTCTTTCCGATGCCCATACTAGAGCCGGTGATGATAATTACTTTATTAGCAAGCGGTCCTGTTGTAGCCATAGGGATCAATTTTTAACAATAACCATTGTCTTTTAGCCAGTTAAAGGACTCTAGGATGGCTACTTCGATGTCTGTTTGCGGCATTTCCAGCTCGCGGACGGCCTTGGCCGCAGTGAAGTAGTGCTCATCGCAGGAGATGCGGGCCATCGCCAGGCTAACCGTCGGGGCCTTGCCCGTCAGGCGGGCCAGCGCGGTACTGATGCCACCGTAGGCCTTGCTGAGGGCCGGCGGAATGGTGATCTTCGGGGGCTTCACCCCTATGGTTTCCGCTATTTTAGTGAAAGCTTCTCTGTAATCCATATTGTGGTGCCCGGCGATGTAACACTCCCCTGGGCGGCCCTTCGTCAGGCCATTGGCGATGGCGACCGCGACGTCTTTGACGTAAACGTAGTTGCGACCACCAACAGCGAAGCCCGGCACTTTTTGTTGGTAGATGGCCAGGATCATAGCACCAGCGCCAGGCTTGGAGTCATAGGGGCCGAGCATGAAGGTCGGGTTGATGGTTAGGGCGGGCAGGCCCTCCTCTTGGTGGGCAGCCAATACCAGCTGTTGGGCCTCGTACTTGGAGTCCATGTAGTCGAGGCCGTATTTGGCAGATTGGTAGGTGCGGGTTTCGTCGCCGGGTGAAGCCTTGGAGCCGAAGCCGAAGGAATTGGCCGTGCCGATGAAGATGAAACGCTGTGCTTTAGCCGCTTTGGCCGCCACCAGCATATTGCGTGTACCATCGATATTGACTTTGCGGACAATTTCAGAGCGGTTGGGCCAAATATTGGTGTTGGCTGCTGTATGCACCACTGCATGACATCCCGCAAAGGCTTTTTCCAAGTCATCGGCTTGCAAGATATTGCCGTAGACCTTTTCGATGGGCAGGCCATCGAGGGATTTGGAGGGGCTGTTAGGCAGCAGGAAGGCGCGTACTTCATGTCCACGCCCTAAAAGCTCCCGGACGAGATTGCTCCCCAACATCCCATCAGCACCAGTAATTAGTATTTTCATACCATTGCCAGGGTAGCCTTACGCTGAGCCATATTTTCTTTCATATCACTCCAGCGCTGTCCAAGCAGCATATTCATACTTTTATCCACTACAAAATGCTGGGCTACGCTCAATGCGCCTTTTACCTTGGTGTAATTGGTGTGCGCGCGCAGGCTGAGTGAGAAGCCGCCATCAACGTAGTAGATGTAGTGCCAGCAGTGGCTGGGCATGTAGACGGTTTCGCCGTGCTGTAGCGTAGTTTCGTAGCCTTTTGCCATTTTGAGGGCTGGATGCTTTTCGTAATCAGGAGCATCCAACATCACCGAACTTTGTACAGTAAAAGGATGCTTGTAGACGAACGGGGACTGATCGTGGTCAAATAAGATGACTTTCTTACGAGTCTGGAATTGGGTCAGGAAGACGGCCGCGCAATCCAGGTCATAGTGCAAATCTACTTTTGATCCTTCGCCACCAAAAAACATCAGTGGCAGATTGAGGAAGCCCTTGGTGATGGTAGGGATTTTAATATCATTGACCAGCTCAGGAGCATGGCGGAAAATGTTAAAGAGGAACATCCGCAGCTCCGTAGGTTCGTTTTGAATCAGGGTCAGGTAATCTCCGAACTTCATCTTCTGCTTGCTGACCAGATAATCCTTGCCGGCCTTGCGGAAGTCGTTATCAAAGAGGGGGACTTCGATATGGCCATAAGTTTCGCGCATATAGTCGAAGGTCCATTTCTGGGCTGCCGGCCAATCTTTTACAAGATCAGTAAAGACAACAGGTTTTCCTTTTTTCTGGTATTCCTCAACGAATTCCTCACTCGTTAAGCCAGTACGGCGTTCAATTGGTTGTAAATCCATAGTGGGGATGTTAGATAGATGATAATTGATGTAATTTTCTCGTGTGAATGAATCAGCAGGTCTGTCGTAAAGACCTAATTACAAAGGTCTGGAATCAGCTCGGATTGACCAACACAGGAAATGGTGATTTTGCGGAGTTGGTTCTCACCTTTTTTGGTGATGGGGGGCGCCTTTGGCGCTGGGGTGGACGGTGGACGGTGGACGGTGGACGGTGGACGGCAAAAGTAATGGTTTGTAGTAAGACGTAGTGGTACGTGGCTCCGCACTTCTTACGTTTCACTACGTAACTCACGGCTGCCGTCTACCGTCCATCGTCCACCAGGCCGGCCCTAAGCCGCCCAACCAGCAGCCCCCGGCTGCCTAAGAAATACTCCGCAGGAATTTCCGGAACTTCAACATATACTTATAGTTATTTGCCCCGTAGAGGAATCCGGCTTCCTCCATCCATTCATTGTTGAAGATTTTGCCGAGGTAGCGGCTGCCGTGGTCGGGCATAAGGACGACGACGACATCATCTTCTTTGAGTTCCTCTTTCATTTTATAGACCCCCTGCATGGCTGCACCACTCGAATAGCCGACAAAGAGGCCTTCCCGTTTAGCCAGCTGGCGGGCGCGAAAAGCACTGGCCTTATCCGTCACCTTGATGAATCGGTCGATGATGTTGAAGTCTACGTTTTCAGGAATGATGTTCTTACCGACAGCTTCCAGCTTGTAGGGGTAAATCTCGTTTTCGTCGACCTTGCCCGTTTCGTGGTATTTGGTGAGGATGGATCCGTAGGCGTCGATGCCGATGGCTTTGACATTGGGGTTTTGCTCCTTGAGGTAGCGGGCGGTGCCGGAGAGCGTACCTCCGGTGCCGCAGGCGGCGAAGTAATGGGTAACTTTGCCCTCGGTTTGCTTCCAAATCTCGGGGCCAGTAGTTTCGTAGTGGGCCTTGAGGTTAGAGCCGTTGAAGTATTGATTGACGTAAAAAGAATTCTTGATTTTACTGCGCAGCTCTTTAGCTTTGGAGTAATAAGAGCGAGGGTCATCGGGTTTGACATTGCTGGGACAAACAACGACCTCGGCGCGCATGGCGCGGAGCATATTGAGCTTTTCGTCGGAGATTTTGTCTGGAACAGCAAGAATACAGCGGTAGCCCTTGATAACGGCAATCATAGCCAGACTAAAGCCGGTGTTACCAGAAGTGGTCTCAATGATAGTTCCGCCAGGTTTGAGCAGCCCATCTTTCTCTGCTTGCTCAATCATAAACAGTCCGATGCGATCTTTGGCGGACTGCCCAGGGTTGAAGGCTTCGATTTTAGCATACACGGTCGCCTTTATAGATTTGGCCTTGTTTAGACGGATAATGGGGGTGTTACCTATCGCGTCTAATATACTATCATAGCGCATTGGAATAGTTAGTTTAGTTTATTTCTGTATGATGGATTTTTCAAAAAAACCACTAGCATATTAACGGTAAAATTAAAATAATAAGGTTTCTTTGAGAAATTTATTATCTATTATTCTATTTTTAATTCAACTAGTAGGGCACCCAAGGTTTGGTTTCAGCGCTCTAAGAGGTTATGGTTAGCTTGGCTGGGCAGAAATGATTTTCTTAAACATAATCATTGCCTGCGAACTTACCAAATTTTACTTCATTAAAAAAGGGTTATATTTGAGCACTCAATACTTATCTGTAGGATATGACGAAATTCAGTAAAACCATTAAGGTGAGGCTCATCTTGGAGCAAAACGGGGAAATCCTTCTCCTGCAACAGACCAATCAAAACGGAGGAAAATATACCCTGATTGGAGGTACGGTTGAAGCGGAGGAATTTCCTATCGATGCACTGATTAGAGAAAGCCATGAGGAAGCTGGCATCACTTTATTCCGCGAAAACCTCCGTCTGGTACACACCCTCTTTAAACGCAAATCCGCCGACCTACGGATCGTCATTTACTTCAAGGCGACCACCTGGAAGGGCCGCATCACCTCCAAGGAGCCCGAAAAGTTTGAAAAGGTCTCCTGGCATCCCATCGACGAACTGCCCGACTCTACTTCTCCCACCGTACAACACATTCTCCGGCAATACCTCAAAGGCAATATGTATTCAGAGTTCAGTAAAAAGTAAAAGCGCATCATCCCATTCAGAATGATGCGCTTTGAGGTATGCTAAAGCAAATTAACTCATAGGTTTAATTTTCCTGCTTCACCAACTTAACGTTAGAAGTCCCGGCAGTGTTAGCCTTAGTGGACTTACCCTTGGTACAAGCTGCTTTCTTAGCAGTGCAAGACGCCTTCTGAGTGACTTCCGTAGAAACCTGGGTTGCGTGAGCACTGGAAGGAGAAACGTTAACAAACTTCTGTGATTTAGTGCAGTATTCTACATCGGCATAAGAAACTTTACCGCTCATAGGGCATACGTCTTTTCTGACATAGCTCACTTTTCCGCTCTTTGCACAAGTTCTAGACTCGATGTTGTCTTCTAGCGTAGCTAATTTAGCAGCAGCTTTGGCAGTAGCAGCGCAGCAGCCCGCTTTCTCGCCCTTAGCAGCTACACTCTTCTTGCTACATTGCTGTGCATTTGCTGTAAAACAAACAAAACCTAGAAATGTAAATAATAGGAATAACTTCTTCATGATGATTACTTTTTGAATAAGATTAATGAATACTCAAGAAATAGACCTTTCAAAAATATAAAATTTCACCTGTGAACACAATTCTGCAATTTCTATTAAATGAACTTTAACGTTTCCTTAATTAATCTTGCGGTCAAAGTGTCGCACCCCTGACTTTATACTGTTTTGAAAGCCTACCGCGACGGGCCGGAATAGAGTACTTTTTGGGTGTGAACCTTATCGGCCGCTCTTAAAGTTACAAAATATATGCCCGGATTCTTGGCTGTAAAATCGAAAAATAGGTCCTGTTCCTGGCTGGGCGCTACCGCCTGCGCATCTACCAATTGCCCCAATACATCATAAACCTCCACGCTGGCCCCATCGTACACCTGCGTCAGCGACAGGCTCACGGTCAGCTGATCAACAACGGGATTGGGGAAAAGCTGCATCGACTCCGTCTCCCCCAGCTCCTCAGTCGAAGAAACCAGCCCCTCGTCGCTGATGCGAATATCATCGAGCTGCAAAACGTACTGATCCGCCGAGCTGAAAACATAAAAACCAATGCTCAAAGAGCCACTATTGCGTACATCAAAGGTCAACACCTGACTTTCGTAGTCCGGATAGGCATTCTGAACGGGATCGAAGGTCCAGCCTCCCGGCGTAATGAAATCTGTCGAGCTTTGCGATGCTGACAGGCCAACGCGCAGGCGCTCCGGAAAAACGGTATTATTGCTGGCTGCACAGGCAATAGAAAATTCTACCCGATAAGTATGGCCCCCTTCTACTTCAAAACAAGGCGTAAAGAGGTAGTCGTTTCCTCCGGTTACTGCATCCGGATTCCATTGGTAAGCGGCGAAGCCGCTGCCCGCATTGGGGCCCCAATCGCCGTTGGTTTCGCGCAGGAAGACCCAGCTATTGTTGTCATTATTGGCATCCTCAATCCACCATTCGTCGTCATTTTCGTTGGACTCAAAGCCCATTAGAAAATTAGCATTGCCGAGGTTAAGGCAGCTCTGTTGGCTCTCGCAATTCAGACGACCTTGCTCCAAAACCCCCGTGCGGAGGGTCTCCAGTGTGGTGCGCATCAGGTCAATCTGCCCGTCGGTAAAGATGTTCATACAGTAATCGTCGGTGTAGTCCATATAATTCATAAACATATCAGAACTGCCGCAACTGAACCGCTGCCCGCCGGGGCAGAAGTAGTAGGGCTCTACTTGGTTGGGGGTATCGCTGACACCGTCGTCAGAGTTACAGCCGATGGGCTGGCCACTGTTGTTATTATCGCCCCAGATGTGCTTCAGCCCCAGATAGTGGCCGATCTCGTGGGTGGTGGTACGCCCCCGGTTGGAGCTGTTGACGACGCCGAAATTGCGGTAGTTGATAACGACACCATCCTGAGTTGTGCCCAGGATAGATGCCAGGGGCAAAAAGGCGTAGCCAATTACTGTAGAGCTGGGCAGATCGACCGTCCAAACGTTGAGGAAGCGACGGCTGTCCCAGGAGGTGGCCGGTTTGATGGTATTTTCGATGTAGTTGATACTGGGGATATTGGGAAAAGCACTGCGGGTAACGCCGCTGGTCGGTTGACCAAAGGGGTCGACGCTGGCCAGGCAAAATTCGATTCTGGCATCGCCTGCGACGCCGGC
This sequence comes from Bacteroidota bacterium, assembly GCA_038750655.1. GTDB lineage: Bacteria > Bacteroidota > Bacteroidia > Chitinophagales > Saprospiraceae > JBCDGZ01. The sequence continues at coordinate 26,541 of JBCDGZ010000030.1, forward strand.
AAAGCCATTCGGCGTCTGCGAGGCATCGTCGTTCAATCGTCTGTAGTCCTCATTCAACGCCTGAATCTGCGATTCAACCAACTCCATTGAAACATTGCTTCCTATTCCTTGTGGCTCATTGCTGTGGATGACGTGCACCACCACCGGGATGCGCAGGATGTTCCCCGAGCGCGATACGCTGGTGGCCTTAAGGTCGTTGATGGTCTTGATCCAGCCCGCATGTTCTCGCTCCACATTCGGCTGTTCTTTGATCAATTCTTGCAAAGCATGGTCGTGAGCACATCGCTCCGCAGGCCAAATTTGGGCAATCGTGGTGATCGGAAAAAGCAGAAGCAAAAGGTAGCAGGCTGTTGATCTCATCTTAAACGGGCTTTAAAGTATTGGAATCGATTTCCAGTATTTGAACAACAGCCTGCTGTATATTATTGTTGACGCAGTACCCTGGCAGTCAGCAGCTTGTTGTCCATATTGATAAGGACAAAGTAAGTGCCGGGCATCAAATTGTCAAGATGTGGACTCAGATAGTTGGTACCAGAAATTAGCTTATGGCGCTCTTTTAGCAAAACTCGACCTAATGGGTCGACGACAGACAAGAGGGCTTCCGTACTGGCCGGAGCCTCCACCAACACATTCAACTCCCCATCCGTCGGATTCGGGTATACCAGTAGGCTCCCCTCCGTCTTCTGCAAATCGTCCGTATTGACCGTTAAATCCCGCTCTCCAGTAGCAAACCAGACGCCCCAGTTGGCATTTTCAATAAAAACAGTCGCATCTCCCTGCCCTTCAATTCGGTTGCTTTGTACCCCTCGAATCGCCACAATTGGCTGTACACCATTCTGGTCAAAACTGAAAATCACCCGGTCATCATCCTTCGAATAATTGGGATAGCCCAGGGTGTTTCCTTCAAAAATAGTCCCCAGATCACCCGTCTCGATATTGGCCCCCATAATCGAATAAGTGGGGTTGCCGAAGAAGTCATTTTCAATCAAATCAAAGGCGACAATAAATGGCGCATTCTTCGCAAAAGTAGGATTGCCGACACTTTGATTTTCCCCCAATCCAGAAAAAAGCTTGTTGACCTGCCCCGATCCGAAAGTGTTGGTGGCATTGTCCCAGACTTTTACAAATCCAATATCCCAATAGGTAATGTTACTGCCATTATTGTTATCAATACGATTGGCTGCATCGTACATGACGAACTCTCCCGAGAAGTCAAATTCCAGGGCATCGGCAAAGAGAACATCCCCGGTGGTATTACCTCCTTGTGAAGTAGTGGGGTTGAATAATTCAAAATACCGGGCTTCTCCGCTGACGAAATCGAAGACGAAGATGCTGTCATTGAAGATACCATCATTAAGGTTGCCCAATACGGCTGCCAGGCGATTGCCATCGCGCGAAGTGGCTACATTGCGCCAGTCTACTGATTGTTCCAAGATAAATTCATCGATCACCGTCCCTGTGGTCCAATTGACATCGATTTCTCTGAGGTTTCTACTTTGATCTACAAAAAGAATAATGCTGCCATCATCCGTCAGACTAGGTTTGCTGATGTGATTGGTGTTGGAAAACGTTCCATCAGGGGTACCTGCGGTCGTTGCATTGTTGATACTCTGTAGCTGATCGTCGGACCAGAGCACAAAGTCCTGGCCGGGATTGATGCCGACTTCTTCCTGCGTCGTCGTACCACTGCCCCCGCCGATACCAACCTGATCAAAGGCCCTGCGGGCAGCGGCGACCTCCGCAGAACTGCCGCCGTGGCGTACCGTCGCGGCCTCAATCACCGCCAAGCGCAGATCAATAAACTGAGAAGAACGCGTCAAATACTGCGTCAAAGCATCATAGTAAATCTGCTCAGCCTTGGAGCGGCCCACCGCTGCATCAGTAGCAAACAAGTAGTAAGCATGGTTAGGAATACCGCTATTGATGTGTACCCCGCCGTTATTACCCTGCGGCGTATTAGGCAGGTTAACAAATTCATCCATGTGCTTGGGCTGCCAGCCTCGGTCCCCAAACTGACTGCCGCCGTTGTTGGGGTTTTGCATATCTCGCATCGTTCCCGACGGGAAGACCGACGGGTTAGCCACCTCCTCCCCTATTTTCCAATCGTCTCGATCAATCATCGCCCCAAAAATATCCGCAAAGGACTCGTTGAGCGCGCCCGGCTGATTTTCGTAGACCAAATTAGCCGAATTCTGAATCACCCCGTGCGACATCTCATGCCCCGCCACATCCAGGGCCTTGGCCAGCGGCGCATTAAAGGCAACATTGCCATTACCGTAGAACATGGCTGCCCCATTCCAAAAAGCATTATCCATATCGCTGCCGTCCTCGTCGGTGACATTAATGATGGAAACAATATTCCCACCTTCTCCATTAATAGAGTTGCGGTTGAAAGTCGTTCTGAAGTAGTCGTAAGCCTCCCCCCCGTTAAAATGCGCAGAAACCGCGGTGCGATTATTCCACAAATTATTACCCGAGGTAATCTGGGAAATACTGAAATTATTATTCTGCGGCGAAGTATTTGAAGCATCAATCGACCAAATGGTCCCCACGGGATTGTCCGGGAAGTTGGACAGATTATCGTTGAACATCTCTCTAGCCGCATCGATCATAAAGTAAGTACCGCTGGATTCATAGACATTCAACAGGCGGGTATTGCCACTCAAGTCTATGGCAGTCGCCGTCTCGCTGCCCGTCAGGCGAAAATCAGCGGTCTCGTGCGCGTGCTTATGGGTATGCGTACAGCCCTCCGCCTTCAGGTCTCCAAACTCGTGATAGAGCTTACAGCCGTTGTGGAAGTGATGCAACAAGGCCCCACTCTGCGCATCGACAAAGTACTCCCAGCGCTCCACCAGGTTGGGCCGCAGGGTCAGGTACCAAGCCAATCGCTCCTGCTCTGCCTTCCCATTGAGGTGATAAACAACCAGCTCTGCCTGCTCCTGCTCTCCATCGACCAAATGGCGTTCACTGTATTTCAATGATCGGTAGTTCGTCAGTTTGGACAAATGATTTTTCGCCACCTCAATGGCTTCGTTCTCTGCACGGGAGGGGCGCAATTGCGCCAGCTCAGGGCTAGGGTAATAGCGCCCGTTGAGCAAATAAGGCCGTCCATCTTTACTGTGCAGAATCAGCTCACTGCCGTAAACCGGAATGCCCTGGTGGAGCTGCTGCAGTCGGATGTGGGTCCGCCCCTCGGCGTCTTGCAATTGCCCCGTAATAGCGAAGGCCGCTTCGGGGGCTTCGATGCCCAGGCTGCCCTGCGCCGCCGCCAAGTAAGCCTTGACCTGCTCATCTATGCTCGCGCCGCTGCGCAGTTGGCTGGCCGCCAGCTCCCCGCGAATCATAATCGGCAGCTGGGTATCGGCCGCTCTGACCACGAGGGGGGCCTGGGTGCGCTGGGCCTCCGGCTGCGGCAGCGCTTCAAAGTTAAGACTCGGATTGCTCAGAAAATTGGGCTGCGCCTGCGGCAGGCCCGTCCGCTGCTGGCTATTGATCAGCATTTGATCGATCGTAGGCAAGGCCGGACTGCCTTGCTTTTCGGGGATGACTTTCTGCCCCCAGAGCTGGCCCTGTAGCGAGCATAGGAAAAAGAAGGCGACTAAGATTCGGATTTTCATAAGAATATATGTTTTTGGTACCATCGGGCAGGGCCGATGGGATATGATCTACTGTTGGTCTTTGACCATAGCGGCCAGGATATTGTAAAAGAGTTTGGCCTTAGAATCCACCTTAAGCTGCTCATCTCCCCAGACAATTTCGTGCTGTTCGTCCTTATTTTCGTAGCGGATGTAGTAGTAGAGGTTGCCCGGATGACGGAAGTCCAATTCGGCCAGTTGCAGCACTTCGTAGTTGTTGAAAGCCTGCCGAGCCTGGTCTTTCTTGACTCCACGCAATTCGGTATAGCTAGGCGTTTTGTCCGGGCCTTTTTTGAATATTTGGCCGTTGGGCAGTAGGGTATATTCGCTGACTAGGCCGGTGTAGCCGCCGCCGCGCCCGAAGCAAAGCCGAGCGGTGTCCGTAGCCTCGATGGGAGAAGCGTAGCGGGGGGCAGCACAGGTCATTATTAGCAAAAGCAGTGGCAGAAGTCCCCATAATGGCGTGGTACGCTTCATGCAGGTTTGAGTTTGTGTTTAGGTGATTGTCGACATCAAAGGTAAGGGCTTTTGAGGAGAATGGGAGGTTGGTGGTAAGGGATTTGCATTAAAATTAAAAAAAGAACCCTTTGCCCGAAGTATTTGTTACTTTACAGAATAAATAAAGTTCACTATGTCTAATGAAGATCGTCTGATTCTCGACTATATGGCCATGCTGGGACATCTAAGTGCTGATTTAAAACTCAAATTGATCGCTAAACTGACGGACAGCCTTCGAGAAGATTATGAAGAGGCCTCACCGTCCAAGAAAGATGAATCCTGGAAAAAACTCTTTGGAGCTTGGAGTGATACGGATGAGAATTTAGCTGATTTTATTCGAAGCAGTCGTCTGCCTAATCGCGATATTCCAAGTTTTGATTAATGAGTTATTTACTGGACACAGACATCATACAATTCTCACCTATAAGCGTGTAATGCATTCCCTATATTCTTACTAGCCGTCAAGGCGGTGTCTCTCGCAGAGGCTACCGTGTACACACAACGTAGATTTATTGAAATAGACCCTTGAAATCTTCGTTTCAGCCCCATTCGTCAAGGCAGTGTCTCTCGCAAGAGGACACTGACAGTACTACAGAAGTGGGATTTTAGTAAGAAAAAATCGCCGTGTCCCTTATCAGGAGACACGGCTCAGACAAAAGTCTTTAACGACCTAGCTTTTAACCACCTCCTTCACCCATACCTTATTCCCGTTTTGCAACTTCACCATATAGGTTCCGGCGGGATAATTGGACAAATCGGTTTCCCAATGCAGGACCTTTCCTACCGTGGCTCCGATCGCCTCGCGGAAGAGCAGCTGCCCCCTCAAGTCGTAGAGTTCTACCATAAAGTCGTCGCCTTGGAAGCCTTGGAGTTCTAGGTGGAGGCTTTCGCTGACGGGGTTGGGATAGAGACTAAGGAGCGTTGGGTTCTGTAATTCCTCTGTGGATACGGCCTGGGGAACGATGAAATCGTAGTGGATACTGCCGCCAAATTCTTTTTCGAAATTGGCCAGTGGAATAGGGATGCTGCCGTTGAGTAGACGGCGGAAGAGGATTTCGCTGAAGCCTTGCTGTTGGCCGATGGCATTCCAATACCAGTAGTAAGTACCATCGCCGCCGCTGTCTTGAAGGTCCAGGGAGTAGCAGCCAGGAGGGAAGCTAAGTTCTTCGGTGTATATGGTCTCGTTTTGCAAATTGTCGCGGGAAATCAGCACCTGGCCAGTATGATCGCTGATGGTATAGCTATTTTCGGAGGCGCGGTTGTTGGTGCGGAAATAGAATTGTAGATCGGCAAAGTCAAAGATATTAGGCATTTCGAAGGCACTCTGCTGATTATTGTTTACTGGATTTTGGTCCATTGCTCCATTAGGGCCATCTAATCGGACATTGAAACGGGGATTCGTCATGGAGCTGTTCCAAACATCTACATTGTCGATGGGCAGCTCAATCAGTTCTGTTTCCAAAAAGTCCAGCTGGCCAGACCAATCGAAGCTCAGCTCCTGGCCGCCGGTGAGGCCATAGTAGATGGTTAATTCCGTCAGTAGTTCTGTGCCGTTGTTACGAATAAGAATTTGGGGCTGATTACAGGCGGGGTTGATGCGCTCGTGTTCCAGCTTGCCCGTAGGGCGGTAGATGTCCAACAGCTCCACATCGTTTTGGAAGTTGGGTGCGCCGTAGGTGACTAGCTGGGTGGAAACGAGATAATTGGCCTGATCCAGCAGTGCCCCGTTGACCCCATAGTCGATGTCGACCGTACCGCCAGGGCTGACCTGATCGCTGATGTCAAACTCGTGGACATCGGTGGCCATACCGGGGCACCAGCCCGCGCGGTCAAACAGCCAGGTGCCGCCCTGCGGGAAGATGGGATTTTCCGAACAGGCCTTCCAGACTTGATAAGTAAAATCCTGTGAGCCGCCGTTGAGGTTGAGGTAGTGGGTACGGGGAGTGAATTCGCCGTTTTGACCGTGCCCGGTGACGGCAGAGCGCAATTTGTACATCTGCCCTTGTGGAGAGAGCTGTACGGTGCGCGGCTCGAAGACATTGTCGGCCTGGATAGCGGCGTAGCCGCCGCGAGCGAAGGGCCAAACATTCTGAATGTCAACCACATCGCGGGGCGGTGTGCCCTTAATGAACAAAAACTTAATATCCAATTCTTCCTGCCACTGGCCTCCCATCTCAATCGACATCCGCCTCTCGCCCTTCAGGATCGGAGCATAGTCCGTTACGTCAAAGGTGAAGGTCTTGCCCTCTGGCCCCAGGTCCAGCCCATTGCCGTAGGGAGTAACCAATGATAAGATTTCAAACTTGCTGTCAAATTTATTGAAATAGTCCAGCTGCTGAATAGTGTAACTGTCCTCGGGGTTGACCATCACGACGCCAACTGAATCTCCGAGCGTATTGAGGATCGGTTGTGGGCCAGCGGCCCAGCGATAAACGGTATCGATGGCTACCAGATCGTTATTGACGACCTCATAGCGGATCACCCGGTTAGCGGGGCTGGGGAAAGAATCCAGTTGAGCAATCTGTTGAATACTGATCTCATAATCACCTTTAAAAAATTCGACATTGGGCCGTCGCTGCGTACTGGTGAAGTTTTTGAAGGCGCCATCGCCCCGGTGCTGCCGTAGGCTGGCCTGCCCAACCAACTGAGCCGTCCGTCCATGGGACGAAGCATCGCCCAGTAGCTGACTATTGGCTCCATCGAAGTTGTAGTAGGCCTCCAGATTAAAGAAGTTGGGATGATCCGCATTAACTCGCCGGTGCATCCACTCTTGAATAGTCGCGGCGTCCAGCGCCTTGCTCCAAATTTGCAGTTCATCAATCTGCCCCAGGTGACTAAGTCCCCAATTCGAAGAGGCTCCCAACACAAATCGTTGCACATCGATGGCCTTGGTCAGCCCCGTACCGGAGTGCCAGAGGGCACCGTTGAGGTAGATGCGCATCTGCCCAGTTGTCGCATTTTTGGTGAATGCCCAATGGTTCCAGCGGCCGGCAAAGTCGCTAGTATTGGCCGCCCGGTTGATACGATCGTAGCCGCCACCATCATTTCCACAATCCCAATACACCTGCCCATTGCCCCAAGGTAAATGGATATTGACCTGGCGATTATTGTCGGCATCCAGCCCTTCCATCAAGGTACTGTTAGAGGGCAGAGAGCTGGGGAAACCATAATTCCAGAAGGCTACAGTAATTTCATTCGAGATGTCCCCGAAGGTCGATATGGGCACATCAACAATATTGCTGCCGGCAAAAGGCAAATACTGGTCATTCAATGGCTGGGTAATCAAGCCGGCATCAAATCCGGTATCATCGCCTCTGAATTGGACGATGGTATTAGCAGTGCTTTCATTGGACCAACTCAATTCGACAATAATATTGGAGCTGCCATCCCAATCAAAGGGATTATGGAAGTTGAAATCCTGCCAGCCGTTGTTCATCATCGTATTGCGGAAATAATTTTCCTGAAAACCATCGAGCACTGGTTGGGTTCTATCGAGGCTGGTGAGACTGCTTGCTCTGAGGCGGATGCGCAAGGCGTCCAGCATCACACCTCCCTGGCCAATTTGCAGGCGCAGGCCCTTGAGGGGGCCCGCCGTGAGGCCGGCAGCCGCCAGTTCGCTCCCAGTGTACAAGAATTGCATCTTGTTCATCGGAAGGTTATAGTCCAAATTCAAAGGCTGCGTGCCCATTCCAATGAGTGCAGTTTCCTCCACTCCATTGAGTACCAAAGTGGTCTGTTGCTGCTGGTACTGCACATAACTGTAGGTGGGCTGGGTAGTGTAGGCATAGTCCGTACCCGCAAAATCAGTGATCAGATGACTGGGGTGGGTGGCCTGGACAGAATCCTGCCGGGAAGGGTCAGTAATGAAGGTATTACAACTGTAGTCCCACTCTCGACAACCAACGGCACCGTTACCGACGGCCACATCATGACAGCGCATATTATAACTCATCAATATTTTCTCGTAGCCTTGCTCGGGATCATCGGGAAACTGAAAAACATCAGCGCGATTGGTGGATTCCCAGGTAAAGGTTTGTACGGTAATGGTGTCTTGTGCCTGGACAAAAAAGACCAGTAAAAGCAAGCTAAGCGTAAGGAGGTAGAATTTAAGCTTCATCGAACGGAGGGTTAAGTTTTAGATTAATCCTACTAATTTAGTGAAAAGATCAGAATTGATAAGTACATTGATCACAGAAGACGATGATAAAGTCCAATAATCACTACAATACGCTGGCCTCCTTTCTACAGTCAATTGGCTACGAAACGGTTGATGCACAGTTCGTTATCCATCGATTGCAGGAGGTCTCTCCTCCCCCGCCCTATCAATCACCAATCTTTCGAGCCAACTACTTTACGTTTGTATTAATGAAAACGGCCCAAAGTCGCTACACCCTGGATAATAACAGCTACGAAGTACGCGATCAAACCCTCTACTTTACCAATCCCGGGCACCTCAAGTCCTTTGCCTTGCTGGATACGATTGATGGCTTACTTATTTCGTTCTCCGAAGAATACCTCAAGCAGTACATCGAATCCGATGTCTTTGCCCTCTTTCCTTATTTGCTCTCCGAGATTGTGCCTCCTCAGTATTTGTCTGACGAGCTATTTGATGAGCTTTGGCAATTGGGGCAGCAGATTAGGAAGGAAAATGAGAAAGGGGGGCCACACAGTACGATGCTGGTCGCTAGTTATTTTAAAATATTTCTGTTAAAAATCAACGAAAAGCTCTACCCCGACTATAATCCTCGCGAGGATGGCGACCGCAACTCCGCCATTGTACGCCGCTTCAAAATCAATTTGGAAAACCACATCCGCAGCCTGATTGAAGGGCGGGCCGAGCAGCTGCACCAAGTCGCCGATTTTGCCGACCTCCAAGGGCTTCACCCCAGCTATTTTTCCACGGTCATCAAAGCTAAAACAGACCGTAACGTCTCCGAATGGATCAGCGATAAGATTATCCAAGAGGCCAAGTCCCAGCTGATCAAGAGCAGCGCCTCCATCAAAGAAATCGCCTACCGCCTGGGCTTCAGTGAGGCCAATTATTTTTCTAAATACTTCAAGAAATATACGGGCAGTACTCCGGGCGCCTTCCGCAAGAGCCAATCTTAGAATCTTACCCTTCTTCCTTTAATATGTGCATTTATCGCCCTGCATGATGCCCCTATCTTTGTGTTATTATTGATATTTAAACATTCCAATCATGCAAGATCAAAACCATAAAACCGCATTCATCACCGGAGGAAGTAGAGGATTAGGCAAAGATGCCGCATTGAATATCGCTCGTAAAGGCCACGATGTTATTCTGAGTTACGTACAAAATGAGACCGCTGCTTTGGCGACGGTTGAAGAGATTAAACAGCTGGGCCGCCGGGCCGCCGCCCTCCAAATGGACGTTAAAAACATCGCCGCCTTCGACCAACTGCGGCAAACCATCGAAGCGACCCTCAGCGGCTGGGGCAAGCAGGGCCTGGACTACCTGGTCAACAACGCTGGCGTCGGAGGCTATACCCCCATCGGTCAAGGCCAGGAAGCCGTATTCGACAACCTCCTGCAAATCCAGTTCAAAGGAGTCTACTTCCTCACCGAAGCCCTCCTTCCGCTGCTCAACAGCGGCGGTGGCATCGTCAACATCTCCACGGGGCTGACGCGCTTTGCCCTACCCGGCTACGCCGCCTACGCCGCGATGAAAGGCGCCGTGGAGACCTACACCAAGTACCTCGCAAAGGAGCTGGGCCCCAAAGGTATCCGCGCCAACCTGGTCGCCCCCGGCGCCATCGACAACGACTTCAACCGTGCAGCTTTCGGCAACAATCCACACATAGTCGATTTCATCGCTCAGAATACGGCGCTGGGCCGCGTCGGCCGCTCGGAGGATATTGGTAGCGTAGTCGCCTTTTTATGTAGCGAAGACGCCCGTTGGGTCAACGCACAACGCTTGGAAGCCAGCGGAGGAATGTTTTTATAAACCTATGGTCTTTAAAAAGGCTATAGTCTCTTCAGAAAATTGGTATAAATTTTCATTGCGAAGAGCAGCATCTTGATACAAGAAGAAAAAGGCTAGGCAAGAATACTGTGCTTCGATTAGCTTTGCTTTTCCAAATGCTTTTTCGATAGCATCAGCCATGTAATAGCCGATAGTATGGCCGCCCCAAGGCAATTGCTGAAAAATAGCCTTTCCCTTTTCCTCAATTTTTAGCGTTGCACCTAAAATGGAGTCGATCTTAGCCAGGTTGGAAGGGGCAAGACGAACCAGGCTACTGAACTCCTCGACAGTTTCTCGCTGCTGATCGTTGAGCAGAGAATCATTATAGTAGGCGGGTTGAAAATACTTTCGCTTATCCAGAAGGCTCGCTACCCCTTCCAGCGGCATCTTTTTCAAGGCTTGAATAATAGGATAGTATTGACTGGTATCAGGATCATACAGGGTGTATTTTTTGGATCGGGACCTCAAGGAATGGTGAAATTCATGAGCGAAAAAATCCCTGTTTTCTGCTGTACTCCCTTTCATTAGATGCAGCAGATCTATGGTGATGACTTCTCCGCCAAATCCATTGTCTTCAAAAAGGGCCAGATAGACAGTTAACTTGATCTCCTCCGGTTTTATATCTGTTGGTAAATATTCGAGGCTTTTCAGATAGGAGTCCAGATAGACATCGAATTCATACCTGCGGAGGTAGTTCTCTAGGGGCTTCCTTTTAGCCTTAACATCGATAAGGTGTTGAGCAAAATATTGGTAGGGACTTTCTGCTCCATCCATCAGCGCCTCCAACCTAGCGGCTTTAGAAGGCATGAATACAATGGGAAGTATCTTTTTTAGAAAGAAGACGCGGTTGCCAGATCGCTCAATTTGTGCATAGGCTGGATGGAGCGCAAATTTCTTCCACAGTATTTTTGAGGGCTGCTTGTCCAAAGACAAGGTATCTACCAACTCCCAAAATACCGAAAGGGCTGAAGTGTCAATTTTCACCTGAGCAAAACTTCCGGAGAAGGAAAATAAAAGAAAAAAGAGGAGGAGGAGAGGGGATGGCTTTCGATTAGTCATCTTTGTATATTTAATTGTTCTACTTCAACTTTAAAGAGCATTGAATTACTCAAAGGTTGCTTACTCCGCCACTAAAAACTTGTACCTTAGTTCAAATTAAGCCTTACAATCATGTGGACCTGCCCCCGCTGCGAACGACGCTTCAAGACGCGCAACCAATCGCATATGTGCGTTACCAAAACCCTCGATGAGCTGTTTGAGAATAAACCTGACCACTTGCTGCTGGCCTTCGACCGGCTGCTGACTTCGGTGATCGACTGGGAGATGAATACGGTGGGGGCCTCGGTCAACACGGTTATTTTTACCAACAAAAAAGCCTGGCTAATTGTACGACCGATGAGCAAGGAACTGGACCTCAAGTTCTACTACCACGAGCCGATTGAGAGTGACCGCTTCAAGAAGATTACGCATTACAATAAGAAGTATGCCCATCACATACGGGTGAGAGAGGAGGAGGAAATTACCTCAGAGGTGCTGGAACTGCTCCGTATGGGCTTTGATTATGCAATGCAATAAAACAGCTTTACCCTCTGCGCAGTGAACACTACGCAGAGGGATTCAAGCAGGGCAAAGCTTGGTTAGGGCTTAGTTGGCATCGATCACCCGACCGCTGCCCGAGATGTTGACATTCAGAATGGGGCGGCCTTTGTAGCGCACATCGCCGGAGCCGCTAATGTCGACATCCAAAATTTCTTCGACTCGTACATCGGCATCCCCAGAACCGCTGATGTCGACCTCGCCTTCTAGAGCTTGCAGACCGAAAGCCTCATAGTCGCCAGAGCCGGAGACTTTGAATTCGAACTCTTCGCAGTTGCCTTCCAGGATGACCCTCCCAGAGCCGGAGATTCGGCTGTCGATGTCTTCAGTATCAACGGCCAGATCGATGTCGCCGGAGCCGGATATGCGCAGGATCAGGTCTTCGCTGACAAAGGTATTCTCGCCGAAGATTAGGCCCGAGCCACTGACGTGCAGGCTACGGATGTCGGGGATGGTAATGAAAAATTTCAGGTCTTCACTGCGTCGGACACAGCGGTCGAATTCGATTTCCCAATTATCATTCTGAACATCTAGTTCAATGAGGTCAATGATGTTTTCCTGCCCTTCGACAACCACTCTTTGCGGACTGCCCTGGGTGATGCGGACCTCCGCATTGATACGCAGTTCAATGCTATTGAAATCATTGAGGTTCAGCTCTTCGGTGATGATGCCTCCTTGGCCGGATTCACAATCCAGAAAACCATCATTGCTATCATCATCGTCAAAGTAGCAGCCGCTAGCGAGTAGAGCGGTTAGCAAGAATAGGAAAAGCCAATTTAATTTACTCATGTGATCAATGTTTTGAGTGTTCTACTTACCAATCTCTCCAATTGCCAAAGCCTCCGAAGCGGAAGGTCAAGGTACCAACCATGCCATTGAAGTGGTCATCGTCAAGGGTACCATCAGCGCGGATGCCATCGACATAGCGGTAGCCAGCAGTTGCGCTGATCTTGAAGAAGCGGAAGATATTGAGTTCCAGGCCCAGCTCTGGGGTGACGACGAAGATGCCATCGTCGTAGTCAGGCCCGCCGTCGTCGAATTCGATGCCAACGCCGCCCCAGCCCAGTTTGACGCTGCTGAAGAGGTGGAGGAGTTTGTATTGTTTGTAGGTGAAGCCCAGCCAGAGGCCACCGTGGCCGATGTCGAGGCTAAAGTTATCGCCATTGCTATCGAAGAGCTGTTCGGTGATATTGGTTCCGCCGAGGCCATAGCCACCGAGGAAAAAGTTATCGATGATCAGGCCGCCGCCGCCGCCGATGGCCGTTCCGGTTTCGCCGTCGTAGCTACCGATTTCGACAATGGGGCCGCCGAAGGCCCCAACGACGCGAGCTTTGCGAAAGAGGGTTTCTTGCTCCTGAGCCAGGAGATTACTGCAAATAGCGAATACGAAAAATAGAAGACTAAGCTTTTTCATTTTATGATAGTTTTGATGATCCAGCTACCGCTCCCTTCATCAGCAGGGCAATAGGTAGCCTGTTACGGGGCAGCCCAGAGGGCTGCACCAGTTCCAAAGCACATTTAATATAGTATATGTGTGTTTGTTAGATAAACGGATAAGTAAGCCTAAAATCTTATCCCCAAATTTCCCCCCACCCAAATTCTGGTGTTGGTTGTTCCATTAGTTTCATTGAATAAATCGTAATTCGGGATGGTCGAACCGTAGCTCTGGGTATCGGGATCGTAGAGCCGCGACACCATAATATTGATGCTGGGCCCGAAGAACAGGCTGAACTTTCGACCCAGCACAAATTCTGGCGTCACTTTGATCTGATTGAGCAGATTGAGTTTCCTGGTTAAACGCTCTCGCTCGTTGACCTGAATACTCAGCAGTTCAAAATTAATCCAGGTTTTTCTTCCGAGCGCAACGCTGCTTCCCAGACCGTATCCAAAGCCCCAGCTGTACCTATCGTCACGCTCGGGGACATTGGAAAGGCTGTTGTCCATACGGACACCCAGATAAAAAATGTTGTAGAAAGAGCGGGCTCCCAACTTGAGCGCCAGATTAGCGTGCAAGACATCGCCAGCCGACCACTCCCAGCGGTTGTAGCCTTTTTTGACGATATTGAGCAGTCCAATCGGTGCCCCCGAAATGGTATCTGATACATTGATCAGCCCAATTTGAAAGCCGTTGACACGCTTACCGATGTTAATGATGCTGCTGACCTGTGCGTGTTCAACATCGCCAGCAACATTAAATAATCCTGATATTTGAAGTTTCGTATTGCCGAGGTTAGCATTGAACAAGCCGGCTACTTGTACGGTTTCTCCATCTCCGCCGACGCCGTTAAACAGCCCGGCAATTTGTACGCCTCCCATATCTCCCTCTACTGCATTGAACAGCCCACCAATCTGCACCATCTGACCAGAGCGGGCGACATTCAACAGGCCGGCGGCCTGCAATCCAGTCGTATAGGCTCCGCTGTAGTTGAACAGCCCACCGATCTGCGTACCGTGCACCATTCCTTCAACAGAATTCCCCAATCCAGCCACCTGTAACCCAATCATATCCTTTTTGAGCGAGTTGACCAGCCCTCCGACCTCTACCCCATCGACACCACCATTGTGGCCCCACAGGACATTGACAGACAGATTATTGGTAATTCCATCGCTGCGCTCCAAATTGGTTCCGACAAAGGGCAGAATAGAAATTTGGGCGACGCGCTCGCGGCGTTTTTTCAAATTTTTATCGCGCAACCATTCCGGCAGTTCCTCCAATTCTTGGTCAATCTCAGTGGGCTCCTCCTCCGTAGGGTCGTCAATTTCGGCGCTGGCCGCCGGCTCGATCTGCTCAGACCCTACCCAGTCGGGGCGCGATGGTGGCGGTGGTGGCGTTTCCACCGTTCCTACATCCGCAATCATTTCTTCCACCTCAGGTTGCGGGCTTTCCAGCTGACCGATCTTCCCTCCGATTGGCTCAATCGGGCGAATGATCTGCTTGTTCTTATCTACCCGCAGCACCACCTGATCTCCAATGACCGCATAAACCACCTTGGTCTGGCCAAACAAAGTATTGAGCCCTTCCGCCAGGCGCACATTATCGGCCTTGGCGCTGATGCGCTGTTGTAGTGGCAGATAATCGCGGCTGTACGAGAAGTTGAGCTGGTAAGATTTGCTGATGTCTTCAAGCGCATACTCCAAGCTTACCCGCTGGTAAGAGAAGCTGATCTTTTTTTCCAAGAGTCTCGACTGCGCGATGCTCAAAAGCGCCGCACAGCAGAAAAGGCTCGTTATCAACAATCGTTTGTACATTAGGCGTTATTTTCGGCAACCCTCCCCTGTAAGGCGATACTGGGTTGTTTGTTGGTCTATTTCGAGATTCATACCGAACTGAAGGACATCCAGAATCTGTTTTAACTCCGGGTTTTGGTAGTTACCCGTAAAATGACAATTCAAAATACGTTCGTCACTTACGTCGATAGTAATGCCAAAATATCGTTCTAGGGACTCGATGACCTCCCCCATTTTCATATTGTCAAAAGTCAGACTCTTGGTTTTCCAGGAGGTAGCATTAACTGTTTTCTGGGCTTTCTTCACCAAATCCTTACTGGTTTTATCCAGCACCCCGGTATTGCCAGCTTTCAGGAGAATGGGTTGGGTCTTTTTTTCATTCAAATCCACCGCCACCTTACCATGCTCCACCGTCACCTCGATCTGGTTTTCCTTCGGATAGGCCCTCACATTAAAGGCCGTCCCCAGCACCACCGTCCGGGCCTCCCCACTCAAAATCTCAAAGGTCTCATCATTGAGGTTTTCTACTTCAAAAAAGGCTTCTCCTTCCAGCAATATCTTCCGAGGTTTGAAATCGGGATAGTAGGACAGCGTAGACTGCTCGTTGACCCAGACTTTGCTGCCATCGGGTAAGGTCAGCTCTTGCGTTTGGCCGGTTTGGGTAACAACACTGTACAGCTGAGGGGGGGCAGGTTGAGGCGGAAAGAACCAATACCCGGCTGCAACTGCTAGCAAAATTACGGCGGCGATGCGTAAGAGATAAGGACCGATAGACCAACGCTTGCTTTGCTTCGACGGAAGCGCCTTAACGGGGGTTTGATCCAGCTGGGGGGCTACTGCCGCCCAGGCCTGATCGATGTCTACCTCAAAATCTGGCTCCTCCTCTCCGGCCAGCGACCAAATCATTCGGGACTCCTCAAAGAGGGTCTGGTTTGCATCGCTTTCGGCGACCCAGTCCAACAGCTGCTTTTGATCTTCTGCGGAAATATTCCCGGAGAAGTAGCTGGCCATCAAGTCCGAATATCGGTTGTCAATCATTGATCAATATGCTTTTCAGTTATAGGACGCTGGGGTTTTGGGTTTACCCCTATGTCCGGGAATGTTTTTTTATAAATACGCCTTTAATAGCTCCCGCATCATACGCAGGGCCTTGCCCATTTGGTTCTCTACGGTTTTGATGGAGATGTCCAGCTTGGCCGCAATTTCTTTGTAGCTCAGCTCCTCGTAGCGGCTCAGTACGAAGACCTCGCGGCAGCGGGGAGGCAGCTGTTGGATGGCCAGTTGGATGTGCTGGCTCAGTTCTTTACCGACGTAGGCTTCTTCGGTGCTGATGTCGGGGTGGAGGGGGATAGCTTGGCGGCCGGCCTCAGCGCGCTCTTGTTTGCGGAGGGTGCTGATGGCTTCGTTGACGGCCATTCGGCGGAGGTAGGCCGGTAGGGAGGAGCTGATTTGTAGCTGTTGCCGCTTTTCCCAGAATTTAATAAAAACGGTTTGGCCGACATCCTGCGCCGTATCCTGGTCCCGGACGAAGCGGTAGACGGTTTTACACACCATGGGGTAGTGCTGCTGAAAAATCTGCTGAAATACCAGCTTATCATCAGCTTTGAGGCGGGTTAATATGTCATTCAGGCTGTTCTCAGGCATACACTTAGCTTGGGGCATCCAAATAGGGACACCGCCCGATATGGAAAGCTGGCAAAATGGCTCATTTTGTGGGGACAAGTATAAAGATTATTGCCCAGATTGCTAGTAGAGGGGCTGTTTTTTCACATAACTTTAAAATTCCCTCGCTTTTCTCATAAGGCCATATTAATGACCTTCATGACCATGACGACGGCTTCTTCCTGCTCAAAGGAGGTTTTCATCTCCTGCGTCATAATCCGCATCAGCTCGTCGTAAGGGCCAAAGACCTGGGTGCTCATGGTATTGGACTCGACTCGCAGCTCGGGGTGGGCCTTAAGACGATTGATGAAGGCGATGATGGGCGTCCCGTAGTTTTTATCGAGGGGGTACATGCTGATTTCGATGGAAGCCTGCATAGGTAAGCGTTTAGAGGTATTTGTTAATTGCTGCTAGTGGAAAACAGCTTGGCGGCAATGGTTCCACCCAACCAAGCCATAGGGAGGTAGGCCAGCCCCAAGTCTACCACGAGAAACCAGGTAGGTGCAGGGATCATCACCGCAGCGGCAATGCCTCCGAGTAGATAGAGTACGCCGAAATAAAGGGCATATTTTATATTCTGCCAACCTGCTATGGCAGCCGCCACTCCTACTCCTACGAGTGTTCCCATTGCGTGAGCCAGAAAGGGAAAGATAAAATATTTAGCCTCCAAGGTTGGCATCACCTTGGCCAGGTCATCAAGGTTATTGGGGTCAATGCCTTCGAGGGGAATGAGGCCATAACCGAGGTTGATCAGCCCCATATTGACCATAGAGCCAGCGATTATTCCGGCAATAATGGCGAGTACGTTTTTTAGAATTGGATTCATTAGGTGTAAGTTGGTTCGTTTGATCTTGTCTCCAAAATACCTCAAATTACGAGTTTGGACAACATTTATGCGACAGAAACTATCGAACTACTTATAAGGAGGAGTAATCAAGAAAGCTGGAATCTCGTCAGTAGGACATATAATTGAACCCAAAAGACTAAGGGCATAGAGTATCAGTAGCACGACCGCTACCATTAATAGGAATCGGAAAACGATAAACAAGAGTTCTAATAAGGCATCAATGAATAGAACAGTTCTTCTTGATATTGCCATTTTAAACTCCATCAATGACTGTGATGACTTAGAATGTAGCGAACCACTCCATTCCACGAATGATTCCTTTTTGATATTGAAGACAAGGCCGAAAAATTCAATAACGGTGATAATCTGTAATTCTAGCCAACTAGTTCCAGTCTGCTGCAACTCCTCTAGCATCTCTAACAGATCGCCGATATATTCCTCCCGATATTCTCCGGGAATTAGAAAAAGAAAGGGTGCAATAATCCTCGGAGGAGTAATGGGACGAATGATTTCTTCTTCCAGTTCTGCGGCGACGACTCCGTTTTTATAGTTTTGGATACGATTGGTTTCCAATAAATATTTGAGAGCATCTTCTGGTGTGCCTTCTCGTAATAGCCTCTTTACTCTCCACTTGGCATATCTTCCATCCAAGACCTGTTTGATGTCTCTTTCAAATGTCGCGGCATTGACCAAATAGACTTGGCCCTTTCTATAGATTACCCAGGTGTCCGTATTTTCCTTCTTCATCTGTAATCAGTTCAATTGGGTTGAGAATATATTTAGCGTAAATTATTTCGATACTTCCTTCTTTTCTTTGGCTCCTTCGCTCGCGTTACCTGTGATTTCCTTCAACTTAAAAAACAGGGCGGCGTAGCAGATATAGAACAATTGCCAGTAGATAATAACGGCAATGGCCCACTTTTTCATGCCCTTGGCCTTCATTTCGTAGATCATTTCTGATAAATCGCCAGTGATTTCTTCTCTGTATTTTAGGGGGATGAGGAATTGGATGAATTTGATTTGATTAGGTTGATCGTCATAGGGTTGCGCCTCTAATCTTTTTGCTCGGTAGACGATGATCATATTGATCTGATCAGCAGTAAAAGACTCGTAGATAGAACGGCTCACCTTGACGCTGCTCGATTTGGTGCGCTCGGCATTTTCAATGTCAATAAAAACTGTTCTGCCCCAAAAACGGGAATAGATACGGCATACATACATTGATCCATTCTCTAAGCTGAAGGTAGTACGTACATATTTAGAATCCTTAACGATATTGACCTTATTTGACCTCGGCATCTTCATAGGGAATTAGAGGGAAAACCCTGGATTTGTATTCATATTTAGCAATCTTATCCACTCCTTACGTGCAGTGGTAAAGGCATTCTCCCCTTTACCAGTAATCTTATAGTAGCGCCGTCTAGAGCCGCCACGCCCCTTGCTATCATCTCCCCAATAGCTCTCCACTAGCTCTTTTTTGGTCAGACTCTTCATAATATTATAGAGTCCACCCAGCATCAGCGTTTCCCCCTTCTCCCCTGCCTTTTTGACCAACTCGTAGCCGTAGCAGTCCTCCCCAATCAGGATACCCAGGATGGCAATTTCCTTTCTGTTTAATTTAATATTATCCATAATCTAGTGATTCCTTTGTAATCAAATACAACTATAATCAAAAACGATTACATTGCTAAAAAGTTGTCCTTCCTTACTTTTTTGTTTTCTCTAGATGTAAAGTTCAGCTGGCTGATAATGATTTTCTGACTCTCCAACTAGAACGAATGAAATTAGGTTTACTTGTAAAAATTTAGCAATTCCGACCATTAATCCCTAGTTTTGTGGGACTTTTAGATTAAGAAACGTATGCAGACAAAGGGCTTGGATCGCCTAATTCCAAAACCTAATTAATTGTTTGTACACTAAATCACCCAAGTTGCGATGAACGAGAGTCAATAAGGAAGATTTTGTAAAAAATGCGGCCTTTGGCGCATTTACTCTCTTACTAGTGAATCGCAACTTGCATATAATTGATGAAACACTATACCTAAGAATCCACTTGCGTATGGCGGCGAAAAAAAGAAAAAAGGGCTTTGGCCAGCTTTCTTTAGGATTGGGAAACGATGAGCGAATACCAAAGTTATTGGGGATTCTCTTCCTGTTTTTGGCGTTCTATCTGTTCATTGCCTTCACTTCCTATCTCTTCACCTGGAAAACGGATCAGGACAGCGTCCTCCGCTTTTCCTGGGGGCTGCTGCTCGAAGGCGACCTCGAAATGGCCAATTGGCTGGGCCGCCTCGGTGCCATTGTCTCCAACATCTTTTTCTACTGGGGTTTTGGCCTGCCCTCCTATATCTTCATCTTCATCATGGTGCAGCTGGGCATGGGGCGCATCCGCCGCCAACCTTTGCGCAGTCAGACCAATATGATTTGGTACTCTTTCCTGGCTTTGTTGTTTTTCTCAGTGCTCTTGGGCTTTATCTTTAGCCGCTCTCCCTTTCCCTGGGGAGGTGCCTTTGGCGCTGCAGTGAGCACTTGGCTGACCAACTTCGTCGGTATAGCCGGTATGGTGGCCCTGATTCTTTTCATTATTATTGGGGCATTGACCTGGGCGTTTAATCCCAATTTCAACGAGATGTCCTTCCGCTCCATTGTCCAGGATGTTCGGATGACGATCAATGATTTGGTGAATGGGCGCTTTTTCAAGAAGAGACGGCAGGCGATGAGCCCCAAGGTGCCGCCGCAGGCCCTCCGCCCGGGACACAACGCCAACCGTATGGCGGCGAAGACCAGCCCGCCGATCTCCGCCAAAGCCCCGGCTCCGGAGGCCAACGGGCAAGAAGAGGAGCAAAAGACACCTGCGGTATCCGAGAAAATCGAAGAGGGCCAGCTCTCCTTCGAACTGGCTCAGCAGGATAAGCCGCGACAGAAAGCAGAGTCTCTCAAGGCGGGCGATGCCCAGCTGGAAATCGAAGCGCCCACTACGCCGCCCGCGCCACCGAGCGTCCCCCTCACTCCCGGTGAGGCCATGAATCAGGAAAAAATGCGGATCGAAACCGAAAACCGCAACCACGGCGAACCCTACGATCCAACCCTCGACCTTTCCTCCTACGAGCACCCCGTACTGGCCCTGCTCAAGGATTACAGCGAGCATAAAGTCGAAATCGACCGCGCAGAACTAGAGCAGAACAAAGACCAAATCATCGAAACGCTGCTCAACTATAAAATCGAAATTACCAAGATCAAGGCCACTATCGGCCCAACGGTCACCCTCTACGAGATCGTTCCAGCAGCGGGGGTCCGCATCTCCAAGATCAAAAATCTCGAAGATGATATTGCCCTGAGCCTTGCTGCCCTCGGGATACGGATCATCGCACCGATCCCCGGAAGGGGGACCATCGGTATCGAGGTACCGAATAAAAACAAGCAGATTGTCTCCCTCAAGGAGGTCTTGATGCACGAAAAATTCAAGCGGGCCAAGATGGACCTGCCCATCGCCCTGGGCAAAACCATCTCCAACGAGGTCTTCGTCGCAGATTTGGCCAAGATGCCGCACTTGCTCGTCGCCGGGGCCACCGGTCAGGGAAAGTCGGTCGGAATCAACACCATTATTATGTCTTTGCTGTACAAAAAGCACCCCTCGCAGGTCAAATTTGTACTGATCGACCCCAAGAAGGTGGAATTGTTCCCCTACTCTCGCATCGAAAACCACTTCCTGGCCTACCTCCCCGGCCTCGATGAGCCAATTGTTACGGACACCACCAAGGTCGTCCATACCCTCAACTCGCTGACCATCGAGATGGAGGCCCGCTACGATCTGTTGAAAAAAGCGCAGGCGAGAAATATTCGAGAGTACAACGAAAAATTTGTGCAGCGCCGACTCAATCCCGAAAAAGGCCACCGCTTTTTGCCCTTCATCGTATTGGTGATTGATGAATTTGCGGACTTGATTATGACGGCAGGTAAGGAGATTGAATTGCCGATCGGACGACTGGCGCAGCTGTCACGGGCAGTAGGAATTCACCTGATTATTGCTACGCAGCGACCTTCGGTCAATATCATCACCGGGGTCATCAAGGCCAACTTCCCGGCACGGATCGCCTTCCGCGTAACCGCCAAGGTCGATTCGCGCACCATCCTCGACACCGGCGGAGCCGACCGGCTGATCGGTCGAGGAGATATGCTCCTGGCCTTCGGCAGCGACCTGATCCGCCTGCAATGTGCCTTTATCGATACGCCCGAAGTAGAAAGTGTACTAAACTATATCTCCGAGCAACCCGGCTACCCCACCCCTTACTTCCTACCGGAATTCCACGGAGACGACGAAGAACATTCCGCTGGTACGTTCAAACTGAGCGACCTGGACGATAATTTTGAAGACGCCGCCCGACTGGTGGTGCAAAACCAGCATGGTTCGACCTCCATGATCCAACGCCGACTTAAGCTCGGCTACAACCGCGCCGGCCGCATTATGGACCAATTAGAAGCCCTGGGCATCGTTGGTCCGAGCGAAGGCAGCAAGGCCCGCGAAGTTTTAATGTATGATGAACGAGAATTGGAACGGTATTTGGAAGACATTAAAACTAGGAAATAGGAGGCAACCTTGTGAGCGGTTTTCACAAGGAACAACAAACCTAGCGGGTCCCAGATTCGTTAGGTTTTTTTCGTTGGTAGCCCCTCCACCTATCCCTCAAAATCTTCTGCTGATCCCCGTATCTCTGCTGCTTGTCCATTTATTTTAATCATTTGCCTGATTTTTCTGCCAATTCCCTACCTTTCTGTATACTCTAATAACAATTCACCTAAAACCTAAAAGTATGAGATCGCTACTCCTCCTGCTATCCGTAGTGTGCCTATTGGCTTCCTGCCAGGATACAGCCACAAAACCGGTGGACAAAACCAAAACGCCGAAGCAGTATACCATCGAACAATTTCTCAGCAACACCTCTATATTTGGTGGCTCTTTCTCCCCCGATGAGCAGCAAATATTGGTGGGCAGCAACCAAACTGGAATTTTTAATGCCTACGCCATTCCCGTCAGTGGAGGTGCCCCACAGCCGCTGACCAACTCTGAGGAGACCGTACGGCCCATTTCTTACTTCCCCAATAACAATCGTATCCTCTTCTCCAGTGATAATGGCGGGAATGAGATTTTCCACATATTCATGCGCGATGAAGAGGGAACTATCAAAGAATTGACACCAGACGAAGGAGCTAGGGCCGTATTCTACGGCTGGAGCCATGATTTGAAAAGTTTTTTCTATGGCTCCAATAAACGCGACGCACGAGCGATGGATGTTTACGAGATGGATATTGAACAATTTGAGTCCAAGATGATTTATGAGAATAGTGATAACCTCAATTTTGGGGGCATCTCGGATGATAAGCAGCATATGGCCCTGACCAAATCAATCAATACTAATGATTCTGATCTAATGCTTTACAGCTTTTCGGATAAATCGGTAAAGAAGATTTCGGAGAACCAGGCCGGGCATAGCCCCGCGGATTTTAGTCGAGATAATAAATCGCTGTACTATTTGACGGATGATGGGGCAGAATTTCAATACCTGGTCAGGTACGACCTAGCGAGCGGAGAGAGGGAAAAGGTCAAGGAGGCGGATTGGGATATTGCCTACGCCTATTATTCTTACACCGGAAAATACCGGGTGACGGGCATCAATCAGGATGCCAAAACGGTTGTTGAAATTTTTGACACGGAAAAAGGCCAACGAGTTGATTTTCCAGAGTTTACGGGGGGCGATATTACCTCGGTCAATATTTCCCGCAGTGAAAATAAGATGTCTTTTTATGTAGGAGCATCGAATTCCACGAGCAATTTGTACGTCTACGATTTTGCGACGCAGGAATACCAGAAGTTGACCAATACGCTGAATGAGGAGATTGCTGCGGAAGATTTGGTGGAAGGTAAGGTGGTGCGGTATAAATCCTTTGATGAGCTGCCCATTCCGGCGATTTTGTACAAGCCGAAGCAGGCTAGCAAGGCCAATAAGGTGCCGGCACTGGTTTGGGTGCACGGCGGGCCCGGAGGGCAGTCGCGCTTGAATTACAGTGCTTTGATTCAGTATTTGGTCAATCATGGCTACGCTATTTTGATGGTCAACAACCGGGGTAGCAGTGGCTACGGCAAGACGTTCTACCGGATGGATGACCAGAATCACGGCGAAAAGGACTTGAAAGATTGCATTGAGGGGAAGCAGTACTTGGCGAATCTGGACTATGTGGACAAGGATAAAATCGGCATTATCGGTGGTTCTTACGGTGGTTTTATGGTGATGCGAGCCTTGACACATGATCCGCAAGCCTTTGAGGTAGGGGTTAATCTTTTCGGCGTCACCAATTGGCTACGGACCTTGAAAAGCATTCCCCCTTGGTGGGAATCTTTCAAAGATGCTTTGTACGAAGAAATGGGCGACCCCAATCAGGATTCCGTACGTCTTTACAATATTTCGCCGCTTTTCCACGCTGATAAAATTGAAAAGCCGGTGATGGTTTTGCAGGGGGCTAAGGACCCTAGGGTTTTGCAGGTAGAATCGGATGAAATTGTGGCGGCAGTGAAGGAAAAAAAGGTACCGGTCGACTACATACTCTTTGACGATGAGGGCCACGGTTTTGTCAAGAAAGAGAACCAAATCGTTGCCTATAGCCGCATTTTGCAGTTTGTGGATAAATACCTGAAAAACAAGGAGGAACTGAAGGGTTGATGGTCCATTAACAAGAATTTAACTCCGATTCTGCGGTTTAAAGAAAATTTAACGGCTTACCTTTGCCCGGCATTGAACTTAGGCGTCGTTTTTGAAGCGAACATATAAAACTATGTGATTATGAAAAACTGGTTAATTGCATTCTTACTGGTCGGCACTGCGGCTGTAGGATGGACACAAACACAAACTCAGGAGGGAGCTGATCCGGCGGCCAAGGCCATACTGGATCAAATGAAAGGCATCTACGAGTCTTACAAGACTTTGGAGGCCGATTTTACACTGGAAATTGAAATTCCAGAACAGGACAAGGAAGTCCAGAAAGGCAGCATCGCTCAGATGGGCGAAAAATACCATCTCCAGCTGGCCGATCAGGCCATTATCAGCGATGGCAGCACACTCTGGTACTACCTGAAAAGCAAGAATGAGGTACAAATCAACAACGTAGAAGAGGACGGAGAGGATGAAATTATGTCGCCCAAAGAACTCCTCAGAATCTACGAAAGCGATGACTACCAATATGCACTGACCAATGAAACTTACGAGAAGGGCAAGCCCGTCCAGCAAATTGAATTCAAACCGCTGGACCGCGACTCGGACTACTCCAAGCTGCGGCTGACCGTTCTGAAAAAGGATAAGGCCATTCATCGGATTAAGGTTTTCGGCAAAGATGGCTCGCGTTTTACGCTCAGCATCAATGCCCTGACCCCCAACAAATCCTTTACCAACGATTACTTCACCTTTGATGAATCCAAACATCAAGGCGTAAGGGTCGAGGATTTACGGATAGATTAATCCACTGGCTCCCCCTGTATTCCCAAAGAGGACGAAGGCTCGGTTTGAGCCTTCGTCCTCTTTTTTTATCTTACCCCATACAATGGACTACATCATATGAAGACTGAAAAATCGAAGAGCAAAATAGGCTATATTGCCCTGGTCTCCGGTGCCCTCACCCTCCTCCTTTTCGCCATCCAACCCTACCTACTCGATCTGATCGAACCCGTCAAGAGCCTGGGCCAAATCATCGGCGAAAATGCCAGGGAGCTGATTGAGCGCTTGCAGGACGAAGAGGTCCGGCTGGACGCCTCCACGAGCCGAAGGCAGCGCTGGTCGAACATCCTCACCGTAGCTGCCTTCGCCCTGCTGGTATTTTCCGTCACCTTCTCTTTGAACGCATTGGCCCAAGGTGTCAAAAAGACCTACGGCATTGGTGGCATTGCGCTTTCGTTGCTCGGCCTCGCCATTTATTTCTCTCATTTGGCCATTGGCTTAATCGCTTTCATTGTCATTGCCATTTTGGTGGTGGGTTTGGTGCTTTCGCTGGGCGGTTGAGATTGTCGATCCATTTGGAGTGTATTGGAGGTTGAGTTTGCTGCGGGCAGTGTTTTAGCATTTTGGGAGGGCCCTCCCACATTACCACCGCCGCCAATCCGCCCGATCTACTGTTTAGGCATAAGCATGATGTGTTAGGCCCTGCAGAGCGGATCGCAAGACTTCCTGTCGGAAGATGGCATCACTCCCCTATCTTGGCCTTCGAAAGAGGAAGTGCGTATGTAAAAAGGATCATTAACGTCATCAGTCTGGTAAAATCATTTCGAGGGACGTTAACAAAATCGAAGAGCACCCACAATATAAAACATTTTGTTTGTTCAATCAAGCCCCGACGAAATCTATTTGATGCGAATCTGTCAATCTCCATCCATAGGATTTTTTCCGAAAATCTTCTCCATTTGCGGATATTCCCTATTTTTGCTTTAATGGGATTTCGATCAAATATTATCAGGCCCTTTGCCAAAAAGATCGCCAAAGACATCCGGCGTTGGTCAGCTGATGCGATTAGACATCAGGAGAAGGTTTTTAAGGACTTGATTAAGGTAGGCCGCCGCACTGCCTTCGGCCGCGACCACCACTTTGACCAAATCAACGCCTACGAAAGCTTCCGCGAACGCGTGCCCATCCGCGATTATGAAGGCCTACGCCCCTACGTCGAGCGCATCAAAAAGGGCGAGGCCGATGTGCTCTGGAAGGGGTTCCCCAAATACTTTGCTAAAACCTCCGGAACTACCTCCGGCGCCAAATACATCCCACTTACCAAAGACAGCATTCCCAACCACTTCGGAACCGCCCGCAATGCCCTGTTCAACTATTTTATCCGCAGTGGCAATAGTCAGTTTTTGGACGGAAAAATGATCTTTCTCTCTGGATCGCCGGAGCTGACCAAAACCGGAGGCATCGATACGGGCCGTCTTTCGGGGATTGTCAATCATCAAGTGCCCTCTTGGCTACGCACCAATCAGCTGCCGTCCTATAAAGTCAATTGCATTGAAGAATGGGAGGAAAAGCTGGAGCGGATTGTCGATGAAACCATCAATCAAGATATGCGGCTCATCAGTGGCATTCCGCCTTGGGTACAGATGTACTACGAGCGGCTGTTGGAGCGCAGTGGAAAAAAATACATCAAAGACCTCTTCCCCAACTATAGCATCTTCGTTTACGGTGGGGTCAACTTCGAACCTTACCGAGCTTCTTTGGAAGGCTTGGTCGGCCGACGCATGGACAGCCTCGAGACCTACCCGGCCTCGGAGGGCTTCATTGCCTTTCAGGACGATCCCGAGCAGCAAGGATTGTTGCTCAATGTAGCCTCTGGCATCTTTTTCGAATTTATTCCTGCGGAAGAGATTTTCAAAGAAAATCCTACCCGACTGTCGCTCAAAGAAGTAGAACCGGGTGTCAACTACGCCATCATCATCAATAATAATGCAGGCCTTTGGGGCTATAACATCGGTGATACGGTCCGATTTGTGTCCACCAATCCCTATCGCCTGCTGGTCACAGGGCGCATCAAGCACTTCATTTCTGCCTTTGGCGAGCATGTGATTGGCAAAGAAGTGGAAACTTCGCTGTTGTCGGTGGCCCGGTCTGAAGGGGTACGCATCGTCGAGTTTACCGTAGCGCCGCAGGTGACGCCGCAGGGGGGAGAACTGCCCTACCATGAGTGGTTTGTCGAATTTGAAGAGCTTCCCGAAAACCTGGAAGCCTTTGCGCTCAGAGTGGATAAGATGATGGAGAAACAGAATATCTATTATGAGGATTTGATTACCGGAAAAATTCTCCAACCGCTCAAAATGCGCCCCTTGCACCGCCATGCTTTCCGGAAATACATGAAAACGCAGGGTAAGTTGGGGGGGCAAAATAAGGTCCCTCGCTTGTCGAACGACCGCAAGATTGCTGAGGCCCTAGTGCCTTATTGTATGTAAAGCTTTAACCCCAAGCCTATGAAAAGTGCTGCCTCTGTAAGTGTTCATCGCTTTAGCAAGCAGGGAATCCGTGAAGAAAATGATTGGCTGGCTGTTGAGGAACCGCTGGAAATACGCCTGGACTTTGGCCCCACCGGCCTGCGGCAACAAAAAAGCATCTCCATCACCATGCGTACCCCCGGTGATGATCGCGAACTGGCCACCGGCTTCCTCTTTACCGAAGGCATTATCCAAAATATCCAGCAAATTCAGGACATCACCCACCTCCCGGCCTACAGCCCCGAAGAAACCGATAATATCATCCTGGTCAAGCTCGACGAAAGTGCGACGGTCGACCTCAATCGCCTAGAACGCAACTTCTACACCAGCTCTAGCTGTGGGGTCTGTGGCAAGGCTTCGATCGCCGCCGTCAAGACTTGCAGCAATGTCCAGCTGCCTGTAGGCAGGCCCACCTTCGCAGAGGCCCTTATCCATCAGCTGCCCCATCAACTACGTCAGCAGCAGGCCCTCTTCGAGCATACCGGCGGGCTGCACGCCGCCGCCCTCTTCGATCCAGAAGGGCAGCTGCTGCTCTTGCGCGAGGATGTGGGACGGCATAATGCGGTCGATAAGTTGATTGGTGCAGCCCTATTTGAAGGATGGGTGCCTTTGCAAAATCAGCTGATCCTGGTGAGCGGGAGGGCCAGCTTTGAGCTGGTGCAGAAGGCTTTGATGGCGGGAATTCCGCTATTGGCCGCCGTCGGTGCCCCCTCTAGCCTAGCCGTACAGTTGGCCAAAGACTCCGGCATGAGCGTGCTAGGTTTTGTCCGCAATGATCGTTTTAATATCTACAGTGGTGCCGAACGCATCGTCGCCACCCGCCCTATAACCAAATAAATACTAGCAACATGACTAAATTATGTGCTACGCCTCCCATTGTCGATGAAAATATCCGCCTCACCGCTCCCAAGCAAGTGGCGGCAGGCTTGCCGGCTTTGCTTTCCTCGGCCCGCCATGCGCTGGGAGAAATGGCCTTCCGCACCTGCACCAAGACCCTCTTTAGCCTCAACCAGATGCAGGGCTTCGACTGTCCGGGCTGCGCCTGGCCTGACCCAGATGATCATCGCTCGGAGCTTGGAGAGTATTGCGAGAATGGAGTAAAAGCGGTAGCGGAAGAGGCCACGGCCAAGCGGGTTGGTCCGGATTTTTTCCAAAAATACAGCGTTGAAGAACTCTCGCAGTGGACCGATTACCAACTGGGCCGCAGTGGACGGATCACCCACCCGATGATCCTTCGGGAAGGTCAGCAGCACTACGAGGAGATCAGCTGGGAGGCGGCATTTGCGGAGATCGGGCGGCAGCTCAATGCCCTCCAATCGCCGAATGAGGCCATCTTCTACACTTCTGGGCGTACCAGCAACGAAGCCGCCTTTCTCTATCAACTTTTTGTCCGACAGTTTGGGACCAATAATTTACCCGATTGCTCTAATATGTGTCATGAGTCCAGCGGGGTGGCCCTCTCTGAGACCTTGGGCATCGGGAAAGGCTCCGTCAAGTTGGAAGATTTTTACCAGACAGATTTGATTATCGTCGTTGGGCAAAATCCTGGCACTAATCATCCACGCATGCTCACCGCCCTACAAACGGCGAAGAAGCGCGGTGCGAAAATTATCAGCGTCAATCCGTTGCCCGAAACCGGGCTCATTCGCTTCAAGCATCCGCAAAGCGTGGGCGATATGCTGGGCAGTGGCACCTCGCTCACTGATTTGTTCTTACAAGTGACCATCAATGGTGACATTGCACTTTTTAAGGCCATAATGTGCCTGCTATTGGAGGAAGAAGATAAGGCTCCGGGCAGCGTTTTCGACCTGGATTTTATCCGGCAGCATACTTTGGATTATCAGGCTTTGATTGAGGATTTGCGGCAGCAGGATGCCAAGGCCCTGACGGCGAAAAGTGGCGTCAGCTGGACGGCAGTTAGGCAGGCAGTTCAGATGGTCCTCAAATCCAAGAAGATCATTATCTGCTGGGCGATGGGCCTGACGCAGCATACCAATGGGGTGCAAAATATCAAGGAAGTGGTCAATTTGCTGCTGCTCAAGGGCAGTATTGGTAAGCCGGGGGCGGGGACCTGCCCGGTGCGGGGGCACAGCAATGTGCAGGGGGATCGGACGATGGGTATTTGGGAGAAGCCCAAACCCGCTTTTTTGGACCGGCTGAAGGAGGTTTGTGGATTTGAGCCGCCCAGACATCACGGCTATGATACAGTGGACGCCATTGAAGCAATGGCCGCAAAAAAGGCGAAGGTTTTCTTTGCAATGGGTGGTAATTTTCTCTCCGCGACGCCGGATACGGAGTATACGGCCAAGGCGCTGCAAAATTGCCAGCTGACGGTGCAAGTATCGACCAAGCCCAACCGCAGCCATCTGATTACGGGAAAAACAGCGATTATCCTGCCCTGTCTGGGGCGAACAGAGCTGGACGTGCAGTCGGGAGTGCCACAGTTTGTGAGTGTAGAAAATTCAATGGGGATTGTACATCCGTCACGCGGCCAGATTACGCCAGCCTCCGAGCTGCTGTTGAGCGAGCCGATGATCGTTGCCCGGATGGCGGAGGCTACTTTGGGAGAGCGCAGCTCTACACCCTGGCGGGAGTTGGTGAATGACTACGATCGCATCCGCGACCTAATTGAGCAGGTGATTCCGGGCTTCGAGGAGTACAATCGTCGGGTGCGCAACGAAGGAGGCTTTTACCTGCCCAATGGTGCCCGAGAAGGGCAATTTAAGACGCTGAGCGGGAAGGCGCACTTTTCGGTCAATGTTGTTCCCCCAAATCTCCTACAGGAAGATGAATACCTGATGATGACCATTCGAAGTCACGATCAGTTCAATACCACCATCTACGGCTTAGATGATCGCTACAGAGGTATCTTTAACGGTCGTCGGGTAATTATGATGAATAAAAAAGACATAGAAGACGCCGGATTGAAAAGTGGTGATTACGTCGACCTTAGTAGTACTTTTAAGGGTAGAGAGCGACAGGCACCACATTTTATGGTCGTTCCGTACGATATTCCGCCTCGTTGTGTAGCTACCTATTTCCCAGAGGCCAATCCCTTGGTTCCGATCGATAGTTTTGCCCACAAAAGCCATACACCCTCTTCAAAATCAGTAGCGATCAGGATTAGAAAGGAGGCTTAACATACTGTCACATTATTGTTGAAATTAATCTTTTTCTCCGGTAAGGCCATTTTATCTTTGAGGCCATACCCCAGAACTCATACACCTAGTACATAAAGTGTAGACAGATTTCTTTTAACCCTAAAGCTATCTTATCAAAAATGAATCCATTGAAAATTGCCTTACAGCAAAAGATCGAAGAAATGATCCATATGCTGGAATTCAGAACACACATCCACACCCAATCCATTATCTCTCCTAATGAACTACAGCTTAGCCAACTCTCAGATTCTAAAAGAGCTGTGGAGCGTTTAGAGACTACCTTCGCCAAAAATCAACAAGCAGAAGCCGTCATCAACGAATGCAAGGAAGGCATCAATAAGCTGATTTTGATCAAAGAAGGAATTCCTAATACAGATACCTACCTCCTCTTACAGCTTTTCGACAACTATTTCAGCTATTCAATGAGCCAATTGTACGATCAGTTGAAGTTCGAAAAACCCCTTGAAGTCATCAGTTAAGTGTTAAACTGAGGCTACTGATTGTTAAATATATTAATATTTTTTGTCACACATTACCACTCTCTCTTTCTTAAATTCACTTTAATATGAAACATTCGTGATGTTAAGGTAGTACCTTAGCTCTCCGTCTATTGTATTACCCCGTCACACCTACACGCTCTACTCGATTGACACTTATTACAAAAAATACTAATATTACAGAAAGGTATGTAACGTTTTGTGTAATTGAACACCCCCCTAATGATGAGGATACCTGGCAAACTATTCAAATTGGAAACTGCAATTTTGAAAATACCAAGGCATGCGCCAGATGTACCGTGATTACGATCGACCAGAA
>JBCDGZ010000031.1:0-56231 GCA_038750655.1 Bacteroidota bacterium
AACGTCTTAAACGTTTGGAATCTATTTATTGATTTTGCCCATTCGGCAAAAAAGAAATTCAAGCGTAAAAAGAAAACCTCAAAAATCTACGATAAAATATTCTTTGGCAATAACCTCCCTTCCATCACCCCCAAGGATAAAGAATATATCCCGTCTTGGACAGCAGAAGAAATTGAATTGTTGGTCAAAAAACTGAATAAAGGATTTTTGATTTTAGAAAAGAATCATTTGAAGGTGGATTCTTTTTCCTCCTAAACGCTCCCCACCCCTTCCTGTAAACTACGTTTCCTACCGATCCACTTCCTCCCCCACCCGTTTCTTACGAATGTTTGCTATCTTTGAGCTCAGAAAAATGCTCACTACACCATGCAAAACCTAAGCACTGTCCTCCTTATTGTCCTTTTTAGCGCCACCGGCTTTGCTCAGCGGCTCCCCCAACACAACATCTATCTCTTCGAAATGAAGCAGTCGACGGAGGGCAATTATCTGTTTACCAAGCCCAGATTTCTGACGGGCTTCAACCCTACGGGCTACAACAATCAACCAGCGTTCATTGATGAAGACAACTTGTTGATCACTGCTCAATTGCCCAATGATACTACACAGACGGATATTTATCACCTGAATCTTAAAGATCAACGGCTCGCACGGTTTACCCAGACGATGGAAAGTGAATTTTCCCCTACCCCCATGCCGACCGTCAATAATGGCCCCTTGTCCATCTCTTCGGTGCGCGTGGAGGCCGACGGGAAGACGCAGCGGCTCTGGGAATTTCCTTACAATCGCACCAGCAACGGTCAACCCGTTATCCGCAGTCTACGCGATGTGGGCTACCACCATTGGATACGGCCCAAAGATGTGCTGCTTTTTCTAGTGGGAGAGCCTCACAACCTGGCTTCGGTAAATGTCGATTCGGAGGTGCCCTATAATATCACCTCCAATATTGGTCGTTGCTTCCAAACCCTGCCTAACGGCGACATTGCTTTTGTGCACAAAATGGGCCGCAGTTGGCTAATCAAGCGCATTGACCCTAGCAACTTCCGCTTGGAACTCATTACGGCAACGCTTCCCGACAGCGAAGACTTTGCGGTGCTTCCCGATGGCACTTTTTTGATGGGAAACGGACAAAAATTGTTTAAATTCCACCCCAACCAAGATGCACGCTGGCAAGAAGTCGCCGATTTTTCTTATTATGGAATTGGTAATATCTCTCGGCTGGCCGTCAAAGGCAATAAGCTGGCAGTCGTCGTAGATTAAGTGTTCATATACTTGTTAAAATCGTTTTATCATGCGTATTCTACCGCTTCTCCTCCTCTGCTTGACCATCGGCCTCAACAGCCAGGCGCAAGAGCTTAGTCAACAAGCCCACAAAAAAGAAATCGAACAGCATCGCAAAGCCTACAAGGCCAAGCTCCTCCAAGATCAACGCTCCCCCTTCTACGGGAAGCCCGAGGTATTGAACAAGCTCCAGTTTTACCCTAGCGCCCCCCGCTACCGCGTCACCTGCTCCTTTGAGGCTACCCCCGATGCCGAACCCTTCGACATGGCGACCTACAGCGGCAAGACGCGCCCCTACATCCAATACGGCCAGCTCCAATGCCCCCTCGACAACGGCATCGTCCTCTACCTGGCGGTCTATCGCAACCTCATGCAAATCCGTATGCCACACTACCGCGATCGCCTCTTCCTCCCCTTCAGAGATGCTACCAATTACGAAGCCACCTACGGCGGCGGCCGCTACCTCGACCTCAGCACCTCCGATATTAAGAACCAGCAAATTACCATAGATTTCAACAAATCTTACAACCCCTGGTGTGCCTTCAGCGACGGCTACAACTGCCCCATCCCTCCGAGAGCCAATCATCTGGAAATTGCGATTCCAGCTGGAGAGAAGGTTTTTGCGCCTAAGGTGGTGGAAATGGGGGACGGTGGACGGTAGACGGTAGACGGGGGACGGGGGACGGGGGACGGTATTTAACGAACACCTACCCGTCGGCCAACAGGTAATGAAGCGGAAAAACGTGCGGAGCCGCGTATCCCTACGAACCACCACGCTAGGCCGTCAACCGTCAACCGTCCACCGTTCACCAAAATGCCAAAGGCATTCCCCCCAAGCACCACAGGTGCCCTAACCCTATAAAAATGAAAATCATCTTCACCGATCAAATGAAGCGCCAAGTCGCTGTCCAACACCCGCCCAAGCGCATCATCTCTTTGGTGCCCTCGCAGAGCGAGCTATTGGTCGATCTGGGGCTAGAGGAAGAGCTGGTCGGCATCACTAAGTTCTGTATTCACCCCGAGGGGATTGCCCAGACGCGAACGCGGATTGGGGGGACCAAGCTGCTGAAGATGGAGCGTATTGAGGAGCTACAGCCCGACTTGATCATCGGAAATAAGGAGGAGAACGAGCAAGGGCAAATCGAGGAGCTGGCGGAGCGGTACCCGGTGTGGATGAGCGATATTTTGACACTGGAGGATTCGCTAGAGATGGTTGGAACGGTGGGGCGACTGGTGGACCGCGAAGCGCAAGCGACTACTTTAGTGAAGGAATTGCGGGATAGCTTTGCGGGCTTGGAGCGCTGGGAGCGGCCCCTGCGCGCGGCTTATTTCATTTGGCAGAAGCCCTACATGGTGGCCGCCGGCGGGACATTTATCAACGAAATGATGGTTTATGCAGGGTTGGAAAATGTTTTTGGTCATCGGCAACGGTATCCGGTGATTGCCTTGGAGGAGCTGGCGGCGGTGCAGCCGGAGGTGATCTTATTGTCTTCAGAGCCCTACCCCTTTAAAGAAAAGCACTGGCCAGCCTTTCAGGAAATTTGTCCCAAAGTTGTCATTAAACTGGTTGATGGAGAATTATTTTCCTGGTACGGAAGCAGATTAAAGCATACTGTTCAATATTTCCTTAAATTGCGTGAGGAGTTATCATCCAACCTGCTTTAAACACTGCTCAAGTAATTAAGGGAAACCTTACTCTAAAACACGACAAAGAGTTATTGACTATGCAAATATTAAGAATTACCCAAAAATTATGGCGGGGCTTCTTGGTAATCTGCATGGGCTGTTTGCTGCTTTTGCCACTACAAGCCCAAACCGATACCGAAGTCCACGATTACGAAATTCTGGTTGAACTCGACCCCAAAGAGGAGGTCCAAGACCTGCTTCGGCGGATTAATGGCTTTACCCGTCAAAGTGCAGCTTTGCATTTGCAAAAGACCATTCACCGTCCGTTCAACATCCACCTGCTGCGCTTCGACCCCGAAGTACATCAACGCGATGAGCTGCTGGCCACTATGAGAGCCGACCGAGCAGTCATCGCCGCTCAAGACAATGACCCCGTCACCTATCGCTCCCGATTCCCCGACGACCCCTTCTTCCTTGATCAATGGTACCTCGGCACTATCGACGCTACTCAGGCCTGGGGCATCACCACCGGGGGGGTCAACGCCCGAGGTGATACCATCGTAGTGGCCGTCCTCGATAAGGGCTGCGATATTACGCATGAGGATTTACAGGGAAATCTTTGGGTCAATAAAGCAGAGATTGCAAACGACGGAGAGGATAATGATGGCAATGGCTACGTCGATGACTTTCATGGCCTCTATGTCAAAGACAGCACCGACAACCACCCGAATCGCTCTCATGGCTGTGCAGTCAATGCCCTAATCGGTGCCAAAGGCAGTAATTCGACGGGCGTGACGGGCGTGTTGTGGGATGTGAAAATGATGCTGATTAGCGGGGCGACGACTCCGGCGGAAATCGTGGAAGGCTATATGTACGCCTATGAACAGCGCAAGGCGTATAATGAGAGCAATGGAGAGCGAGGAGCTTATGTGGTGGTAAGTAATTTCTCTGCCGGCATTGACCGTCGCTTTTGTGATGAATATCCGGTTTGGGGAGGAATGTTTGATAAATTGGGCTCCGTCGGGATTCTCAACATCGGGGCGACGACCAATAGCGATGTGAATGTTGATATTGTAGGAGATATGCCCACCACTTGTCCTAGCGATTTCTTACTGACCGTTACATCGACCAATCGCAGTGACGATAAGGCCGAGCGGGCAGGTTTTGGCGAACGAAGCATCGACCTGGGCGCACCGGGCGAAGGGATGTTTTCTGCCAAACCCAACAACGACTACGGCGACATCATGGATGGGACTTCTTGGGCGACTCCTTTGGTTGCCGGAGCAGTGGCGCTGCTCTATACGACAGATTGCAATGCGTTGACGGAGCTTTCCTTCATAGACCCGCCTGCGGCGGCCCTGGCGATGAAGCAGCTGATTGTGGACGGTGCAGAATCCATACCGACCCTGGAGGGCAGGTCAGTTAGTGGGGGGCGGCTTAGCCTGTTTGAGAGTATGAAGGTGCTCGATGAGCGTTTTGCGAATCCGAAGGGGGAGCTGAGTATCTTTGAGATTGTGCCGAATTTGGTGCGAGAGCAAGTCATTGTGCGCTATAAAGTTCCGGAGGCGATAGAATATGACATTCGGATTTTTGATGCCGTAGGCCGTTTGATTGGTACGGAAGAAGTGCCGAGAATTTGTGCAGCGGGCCAGACGACCATGGATGTCAGCGATTTGCCTAATGGGATGTACTTTGTGAGTATTGGTCGGGAAAAAGCAATTGATACCAAGCGTTTTGTAAAATATTGATGTGGTAAAAAAGTCAAGGCTTCGAGACAAAGTCCGTCCGCCTTGACGTAAACCGCTTTATTAAATCTAGCATGCATCATTAGACCTTTAGCCTCCTAAAGGTCTTTTGCTTTTTATGAGATCGTGCGACGGATGGTCAACCCACCTTCCGGTATCCGTCTTTTATTCAGAAAATTGATAAGGGTAAGCGTTCCTATTAAATGGCGTTGCTTCCACCACCCGGAAGCATGATTTTATTTTTCATTTTGTTTTGCCAAAAAAAACAACTACATTTAATGAAAATAAAATAAAGGAGAAAAGGTTTAATTTTTACAACATCGCAATTACTTTTTCAAAAATAAGTTTATTCGACAAAAAATTCGACTTTAATTTCCAATATTTATTTTAACATTTGAAGTATAAATCTGCTACGAAAACGAAATACAACTCCTTAACCCACTGATGTTCATATATTTGCATTTCGTTAAACAGCTCTACGATGCTCGCAGATCAACTCATTCATTTACTGGCCGGCGTGTCCAATAAGGATACAAAAGTTCTAAAATCTTTCATTAATTCGCCCAACAGCAATTGCAACTCAAATCAAAAAAAATTATTTGAAGCCCTTATTATTTTCCATCCAGAATTCAATTTAAAGGCCATCAAGCGGGAAGATATTTTCGCTAAAGTTTTCCCCGGACAACCTTTTAATTACAACAAACTGGCAAATGTCAGTCGGGGGCTGAAGAAAGTTGTACAGCGCTTCATTGCCAACCAGGGGATGGAGGAAGAAGAGTACGCCAAAATCTGGTTCCAGATGCAATACTTCAAAAATCAGAACGCTATCGACCAGTACATTACATCGGTGAAGCAGCTCAAAAAAATAAAACGCGATCCGCTAAAAATGAAGATGAGCGACCATCTGTACCGCTGGCGCATCGCCAACGATCTCTTTTTTAATGAATACACCAAAAAGGTAATTCCCAAAAGTGATACCCTCAATGAACTGTCCTTTCACTTTGATCACTTTTTTATCCTTGGCAAGCTGCGACAGGCCAGCGAATTGTTAGCGCGCTCTAAATTTCTGAATACCGGCAATAAAAAATTATTTTTCCTCAAAGAAGTACTGGATCACATCGATGATAATCCCTATTACCAGGATCATCTGCTGATTCGATTTTACTATCACCTTACGAAATTGCAATTGCAAAAAGACCATGACCGTTTTTTAATCCTCAAAAAAGAATTCACCCAGCACGCGCTACAGTTATCAAAAAAAGATGCAGGCTTCATTTTATCCAATCTCATCAACTACAGCTACCACGTTTATCACAATAACCAAGGCTCCTACATCCAGCGTATCTTCGAACTCTATGATTTTGGAATTGGCATACAACTCATTCCTAGTGATCAAGTTATGACCCCCTCCACCTTTCTCAATATTGTGATGGTTAGTGCCTTAACGAAGCAATTTGATTATGCCCGGCGGTTTATCAAAAAGTTCCGATCCGTTGTAGCACGCAGCGATCGAAAGTATGTCACCAAACTCAGTCAGGCAATCTTATACTTCCACCAACAGCAATACGAGCAGGTGATTGAGGAGTTGATTAATTTCAAAACGAACAACATACTACACACTTTCCAAATCAAAAATTTGACATTTCGTTCATTTTATGTTATGTTTGTAAATAAGCCAAAAGAATATCGAGTTTTTGCTAGTTATTCTTTAAGCTTCGAAGCATTTGTTCGCCAAAATAGAATTGTCTCTTCTAACCGCAAAGCATCTTATCTCAATCAAATTAAGCTGCTGCGCAAAATGGCGAGGTACCAATTACTAGGGGAACAAAATGAAAAGAAATTAATGAGCTGGCTGAAAAAAGTGAAGTCAGAACGGCACTTGAATTCGCGGGAGTGGTTACGGTCAGAGCTTGAAAGGATGTGTAAAAAATAGGCATCGGAGTATATATAATACCCCGATTACCTTAGTCCTATTTGGAGGGATTGGATCGAGCCATGTGACTTATCTCGATACTATCCATCGATAACGTCCTCCGTTCCGATAGTATGAGAGGTCTTGGTCTTACCCCCTCCTTTTAGGGCCCGCTGTTCTAGATGACTGAGCTTTCGTAGCGAATTGCATTCAGCCAACTTCGTCAATGTCCCATCTTGGGGAACACATGCATTACTACTAAGTAATAATTTCATAACGAATAGGTTTTGGAATGAATAATTAATTTCAATTATATATCTATGTAACTAATTGATCAGCTGTTGTCTACTGTAGTACAATAGGCTATTGTTGAAAGAAAATAAATCCTTATCTGATGTTACTACTAGGTAGCATCAAAATCGCTTCTATGATTTGAATATAGGAGGGGGCTAAGTGTGCAGTATTATCTACTAAGGTAGGTAGATTATCCGGGCTTTTATAGTACTTGGCGAAAGAGAAATGCCGCTTTTGAGTCAATCTTCCCTTTAAACTTGTGAATGCGACGATTCACTTAGTAAGTACGCATCACTATAGTTATATAAACGAAAGAATAGCTGATTAGAATTCTTCAGTCCCTCCCCTTAAAGATCCCTACGAATCCCCATATGCCATTCAATATACTTGGCCACATGATAGCGGAAGGCCCGGATGTTGACCCCGACGAATAAGTCCCGGGTATAGTGGTATTTGACGCCGAGGCGCTGGTAGTAGCGCGGGTATTGGTCCTCGGTTCCGGTGCGGATGACTTCGTAGCCGAGGTGCAGTACGACGGCCAGCGGCCCTTCGGTCCATTCCATACCGCCGAAGAGGGAGAAGCCGGTGCGCTTAGCCAGGGAGACGGGGCCTTTTCGGGGCTGTAGGGTAGATAGATCGGGATGGGCGTCGGCGGTGCCGTCGTAGTTGAGTTCGAAGCCGCTGCTGAGCTTGAGGCGCGGGCGCAGCTGGCGATTGAAGCCGATGGTAAGGTTGGCCATCATATAGCGGAGGCCGTAGGTCTCGGTGGGAGCGGCAGGATCGTTGTAGTTGAAATCGACCTGGCGGATGCCGTAGGCGATATAGCCGTAGATTTCATTCTTGCGGCGAAAGACGGCCTGCCGAGGGGCGCTGTGGCTCCACTCGGGCTCTGCAAGCAAGAGGCGAAGCCCCAGCGAGCTAGCGATGACATTGATGCCCTTCTGGGGCAGTCGGGAATTGCCGTTAGAGTAATGTATCCAGCCAAAGCCCGTTTCGATGGAAAGCAATTTATTGAGTTGTATGGCAACGGTGGAGCCAATTTCAATATAACTATTGATGTCAGAACCGATGATGTTGGCCTCTGTTGCCGAGCGAATCTGTTGTTTTTCCCAATCCCAGGAAGCGCCAAAGCCAAACTTGTATTGCCAATTCCACCTTCTGGTCCGCACCGCAAAGCCGCGATAGAATCCGTAAAGGGCCCAGGGCCCGCCGATTCTAAAAGGCCCCTGAAATTGAAGGCGCGATAAACCAATACCGTAGATAGGAAACTTCGCTACGCTCTCCCAGGCCTGCCGCCCCTGGCTCTGTACGCCGACTTCAAGGGCATAGAGGTAGCTGCGATCGAGGGAGTAGGTCTGTCCTTCGGGAGAAACAAGCTGATGCTCTACCCCGCGCTTGAGCAGGCTACCGGAATAGACCGTGCTGCTCAGGCTCAGGGATTTCCAAAAGGGGCGCTTGGGAGTAGCCTCCTGAGCAGTTGATAAAAAGGGTAGTAAAAATAGAATCGTTAGAATTCTGAATTTAAGTGTACTGATTGTATTCATAATAGTCTTCAATCGATTAAGCTTTGCCACGATCATCGCCACATCGACGGGTACAAGTTTCTGTGCTAAGACGCTAAAAAGTTCAATAATATTAATGATTGTGATGAGATGCAAGCCTTTTTTGCAAATAGACTGCTTCGATCTAGTATCCTGTACCATTTATTGGCCCCTATCCCCCAGTCATTTGAAAACATTAAGAATTCCTCCTACATTTATGATACATTGCTAAACCCATAACGCTAAGTTACCAATAGATCAAATAGAGGGCCTACTCTTGAGGCAGCTAAAGAACATATGAATTGGAAAAATCTTATCCCAGCTGCCGAATGGCTCCCCGGCTATTCCAGATCGCTTCTCAGAAAGGACTTGTTGGCTGGCCTCACTGTAGGGGTCATGCTGGTCCCTCAAGGTATGGCCTACGCTATGCTGGCTGGTATGCCACCGATATACGGGCTATACGGTGGCTTGGTGCCCTTGTTTCTGTATGGCTTACTGGGGACTTCCCGGCAGCTGTCCGTCGGCCCGGTGGCGATCTCCTCTCTTTTGATCTTGGCGGGCATCAGCAAGCTGGCGGAGCCAGGTAGCCAGGAATATGTGGAATTGGTGATTTTGACGGGCTTAATGGTTGGCATTTTACAAACCCTGCTGGGCCTATTCAAAGTAGGTGCGCTGGTCAATTTACTGTCTCACCCCGTCATCATTGGCTTCACCTCTGCCGCCGCCGTCATCATTGCCATCAATCAATTGACCTATCTTTTTGGGATGCCTATCCCCCGTTTCGAGCATAGCTATGAAACCCTTTATTACGCCTGTATGCATCTGTCTGACATCCATTGGCCGACCTTCTTGATCTGCATCAGTGCTATTTTGATCATTCTTCTTCTCCGCAAAATTAGTCGAGCCATTCCCAGCGCGCTGCTTGTCACCGTACTGAGCATTATAATCGTTCACTTTTTCCGCCTCGACACCTACGGCGTCGACATTGTCGGCAAAGTCCCCGAAGGCCTGCCCGCCCTGGCCGCGCCCCACTTCCAGAGCAGTGACCTCCTCGCCATCATACCCACCGTACTTACCGTTGGCATCATGGGCATCGTAGAATCCATCAGCATCGCCCGCGTCCTGGAGTCCAAAAACAAAGATTGCAATATCCGTCCCAACGCCGAGCTGATCGCCCTCGGGCTCTCCAAAATCGGCGGGGCCTTTTTTCAAGCCATTCCCACCTCTGGCAGCTTCACCCGCTCCGCAGTCAACAACGACAATGGGGCCAAAACAGGCATGTCCTCCATCATCACCGCCCTCCTCACCGGGCTGACCCTCATCTTTCTGACGCCCCTCTTCTATGCCCTCCCCAAAGCCGCCCTGGCCGCCATCATCCTCGTTGCCGTCATCGGCCTGTTCAATGTCAAAGAAGCCCGCCACCTCTGGCACCTCCACCGCCAGGATTTCTTCATGATGCTCGCCACCTTCGTCGCCACCCTGGCCCTGGGCATCGAAAAAGGCGTCATCATCGGGGTCCTCCTCTCCCTGGCCATGATCATCTACCGGACCTCCCAAACCCACTTCGCCGTCCTTGGCCGCTTGCCCAACTCCAACTATTACCGCAATGTCGAACGCTTCAAAGAGGCGGTTCGCCACGACGGCATCCTCGTCCTGCGCTTCGATGCCCAGCTCTTTTTCGGCAACATCAACCACTTCAAAGACACCCTCATGGATCAGGTGGAGCAACAGCCATCACCGGTAGACATCTTCATCCTCGACGCCTCCAACATCAACGACATCGACTCCAGCGGGCTAGACACCTTGGAAGAAGTGGCCCAATGGCTGCACCTGAAGGGCATTCATTTTAGCCTGGCGGGCGCCATCGGCCCGGTGCGGGATTTACTCTACAAGTCCGGGTTAATGCAAAAAATTGGGCAGGAAAATCAATTTTTGTATGTCCACGAAGCGGTGCAGTATCATTTAATGAAGAGTAGGGAGGAGAATAATTGGGATGCGAATGCGGTGCAGACCAATTTGGGGAAAGAAAAGAAGCCTTTAAAAAAGTAAAAATTACCTGACCAATTCTATCAGTACTAATTCGAGAAACTGTCCATCCAGGTGTGAAAAATCTTTATCTGTTGTCATCAATTTAGCATTCGTTACAGATGCTGTTGAGGCTATCCAAAGATCATTTTTACCCATATTCCGGGCAGTAGTACCAAGGGGTTTTGCGCTAAGTTTTCCCTGACTAAATGCATCAATTTCGCCGTATCTTACCAGAACGTCCTTAGCGTTAATATCTGTAATGACGCATTTACGATAGAACTTTTCGACCGCCTTCTTTCGCTTCTCTCCCCAGTTGTTTCGATGAGCTAAGGAATTGATCTCCCCTATACTCACCACAGAAATGACTGGAATATTAGCAGTTCCAAAAGGATTATAATGCTCATCGATAAAAGCTTTGGTTTTTTGATCCCGCAGGTAGATGAGAATAATGTTGGTATCAAGAAGAAATTTCATTTATTTGAGCATTGCCAGTAAGTCCTCGATAGGCTCTTGAATATTTGCCTCTGCGATAATGTCATCTAGTTCTTCTTGAGTTGTAGGGGAAAAACCCTGCTCCTTTGCTAGCTCTTCAATGTTCAGTGTATCCTTGATGGGCTTAGCCAGCGCGAGTAGGCTACTATTGTCTTCACTGAGTTCTTGAAGCAGCGTTTCTAATTTACTGATGAGAACTTCATTGTCCAATCCAGTAATTTTTTTGATAAGATTATATTTTCGGACATCTAAAGTCATTAGACAGGTTTATTTACCTCAATTTACAAAAAAACAGTTTCATCTTCTACCCTATATCTGAAATGTATTTTGAAAACGGCTTATTTTCCCAAATAATCCCAACGAATAACAGAAAAATCCTCTAACTCCTCAACCACTACCGTGCAAATCTGTCTCAACTGTGCATGACTCAACAACTGCACCTCCACAGCCCTCTCTTCTAATAGCATCAAGCAATCCTTCAGCAACCGAACAGCGATGGGTCGCTCCGGCCGCTCGCTGACGTAGTAGCCAGCAATGGCATCGATGAGCGAGAAGTGAGTGGGGTCAAACTCGTACTGATAGAGGGAGCAGGAGCGGATACGGGCTTCCCAGTCTTGGGGGACCAGGAGCAGTGCTTTTTTGTTTTTTAAGGGTTCGAGAGCGATGTAGGGGGCTAATGGAGTGAGGTCTTCTGTACCAATGCAGATGCGGGGGCAGTTGCGGGGAAAGAGGTAGTTGTGGACCTTGGCCTCACTGATGGCCCAAACGTAGGGGCGATAGTTCCATATCTTTTTGGAGGGACGGGGAATGAAGTGCTGGATATTGGCTTCTTCGCTAAGGTGATATAATTTCAAGGAATGCTGTTTTGAATTTAAATGTGGTGTTTCGAGGTCTCCAAAAGCAAATGCAATCGAACTTGGCAGTGATGTGAGCTGTTATAGCAATGTAACGTATTACGTTAATGAATTCAAATTGAACCCAAAATGTCTAATGTATCCACTAACCAGCTGATACTTATTCTCATCGCCATTTTTATTCCCCCACTAGCAGTATTTCTGAATAAGGGGCTTGAAAAAGAATTCTGGATTACCTTGATCCTAACGTTTTTCTTCTTCGTTCCGGGAATGCTCTATGCTATTTACGTGATTTTGAATTAAATATAAGCTCGAAAGCAGATCAGCCGTGAAGTGCTTTGCTGAAGCAGAAGCTGGTCTTCACTCCTTCATACTGCCCATAATTATCGATAATGGTGTAGCCTCTTTTTTTGTAGAGGCTGATGGCCTCGGGCTGATTAATCCCGGTTTCGAGGACGCAAGATTGGAATTGCAGCTCGCTGGCCCAGGCCTCTAGAGCACTTAAAATCTGAGAGGCGAAGCCCTGCCCGCGATACCCCTCGCGCACATACATCCGCTTAACTTCCATGCGCTTTGCATCAAAATGCTTGATGGCCCCACAGCCCACCGCCTGCCCCTCCCAATAAGCCACTATCGCATATTTGATGCGGTCGATCTTATTGTATTGAGCGTAAAAAGCATGGTCCTTCCCATCGCGGATTTTCAAATCCGCATCCAGCAATTTCACCAATTGGACGAAATCGGGGTTTTCAGCGTCCGTTCTATACAGTTCAAGCATTAGCGATTACATTGACTATTGTTCTTAAATGGTCGACGATCAGGGAAATATTGCCTGCTTCGGTTTTCCTATTTTAAAGGTAAGATTTGCGGTGGATTTTCTAATGCCTTACCCCAATAAATCCAGAATTCTGTAAGCGTTAGATTTAAGTTCTTCCAGGCTTTTGAGGAGGTCAACTTCTTTAATGGCACTAAAAAACTGGTCAACCGGACGGTGTCGGATGATGCGGCCTTCTTTCAAAAAGATAATCTCATCGGCAATGTCTATGGCATCGAAAATATCGTGTGTAATGAAAATCATCGAAATGCCCAATTTTTTAACTATCCACTGGACTTCTTTACGCAAATCTGATTTCAGATCGGTATCGAGGTTACTGAAGGGCTCGTCGAGTAAAAGTAAGTTGGGTTGTGTGGCCAGCGTACGCGCCAGTGCCACCCGCTGCTGCTGCCCCCCGCTCAGCTCCGAAGGGTAGCGCCCGGCGAAGCCTTCCATCTTGATCAGCCGGAGCTGTTCTTCTACCCGTTCCTTTTTACCCTCCTTAAGTCCAAAGGCAATATTTTGTCCTACAGTAAGGTGTGGGAATAAGGCATAATCCTGAAAAACCAAGCCCACATTCCGCTTTTGGGGAGACCTAATCTGCTGATCATCCGTAACGAGTTGCTGGTTGATTTTAATCCACCCGCTCTCTGGGCGTTCCAAGCCAG
The DNA here is from genome assembly GCA_038750655.1 of Bacteroidota bacterium. Classification (GTDB taxonomy): domain Bacteria; phylum Bacteroidota; class Bacteroidia; order Chitinophagales; family Saprospiraceae; genus JBCDGZ01. Next base: position 13,253 of record JBCDGZ010000031.1, read on the forward strand.
CAATCAAGCGAATCAGTGTCGTCTTCCCACTACCGCTCTCCCCGACCACCGCACAAATCCGGCCCTGCTGCAAACTAAAGTTGCAGTCCGACAAGACATACTTCTTGCCATCAAAGGTCTTAGACAGGTCGTGTATTTCCAGTATTTTCATCCCTAACAAGTTTACGATTATTCAGCACAATGATCAACCCACCAATGAGCAGAATCAACAACAGCGCAGGCAGCGAAGACTCTGCCACCAGCTCATCATCTGCGTACGCATAGGCCGTCACCGCCAGCGTATCTAAATCGTAGGGTTTTAGAATCAAGGTCAGCGGCAGCTCCTTTAGCACATCGATAAAAACCAGCAAGAGGGCGCTGATCAGCGTGCTGCGGAGCAAGGGCAGGTCAACCTTCACTAGTGTTTTCAACCGCCCCATCCCCAATAAGTAGGAAGCTTCTGAGAGTTTTTTGCCAACCTTTAGGGTGTTGGCTTCGATGGGATTGTAGGCAACGGCCAAGAAGCGAAATACATAAGCATAGACCAAAACGATGCTGCTGCCGTAAAACAAATACCCGATTTGCAGCTGAAAGTTGCGACTAAAAAAATCAATGATCGTCTGACTACTACTAATGACTCCGATGCCAATGATCGCCCCCGGAATGACGTAGCCAATCGTCGAGAGGCGAGCGAAGCTGCGCAGTCCCCGAATGTTATTCCATCGGGCGCAGTAAATGATGGCCAGGGCGGTCAATACGATGAGTAGGGCCGCGGCAATGGCTACACCAAAGCTCTGTAAAGCTGTCCACAGTAGGCGAAGGCGAAATATGGATGGGTAAGTCAGCATCGCCCAGTAAAGGAGCTGAGCGAGGGGAAGGAGAAAGCCAAAAAGAACGGGCAGGGCCACAATCAAGGGATAAAACAGCCGCTTATAGCCCGTCAATGGCACCCTGACGGACTGCCTCGATGGCGCAGTATCTAGTTTAACGGTATAAGATTTTCGCCCCCTCAGCCATCGAGAAAGGCTGATGAGCCCCAACACCAAAACGACTAACAATCCAGATAGATAGATGGCCGAAGGCAGGTCTTCCAGGGCCGTCCAGGTCCGAAATATTCCGGTGGTGAAAGTATTGATACCATAGTACTTGGCCGCACCATAGTCGTTGAGTACTTCCATGAAAACCAGGAAAAGGCCCCCGATCAGGGCCGGAAGCGCCAGCGGCAGGGCGACCGAAAAGAAGTACCGTCGGCTGGAAGCCCCCAGCAGAAAAGCCGTATCCCGAATGGTAGTCGGTAAGCTCTGAAACAGGGTCCGGGTTCCGGCATAGATATAAGGGAAAAGAGAGAGGCTCAATACCCAGATTAAGCCGTAGAGGTTCATCAGCTCGATTTTCTTGATTGAAATCCCCAGCCAATTTAAGCCGTTGATCAGCGTACCGCCGTTGCCCAATAGCCCAACGTAGGCATAAGCGAGGATGTAGGAGGGAATGGCCAGCGGCAAAAAGAGCAACCACTCAAGGAGTCGACGGCCGGTGAAGTCGTATTTGCTGACAATCCAGGCGGTGCTCACACCGATCGTGCTGCTCAACAAGCCCGTACCGATAATGAGGACCACCGAGTTGAAGATGTAGTCCAGTAAAAAATAGGCAACGATGTGCTCCCACATCTCCCCCGCTCCATCGAACAAGTTGAGGGCGATGGAAAAGAGCGGAATAGAAATAAATAAACCAATGGCCACTAAAAGGAGCGACCATTGGTTGAAGTCTCTTCGAAAATGATTAATCTTAATCGGCATTCAAAACTTATGGCCAGTAGGCTTTGTCGAATGTAATAACCGCTTGCTTGTTCAGCTCGCCGAGCTTGGTCAAAGACAATTGGTCTTCCTTGAAATCTCCCCAGGACTGCAACAGCTCAGAACTTTTGGCTTCTGGGTTGACGGGATATTCGTAATTCCGCATTGCAAACTTCTCCTGTACATCCTTACTTACCAAATATTCGATAAACTTAATGGCATTTTCTTTATTCGGTGCGTTCTTGGCTACCCCAATTCCACTGATGTTGATATGGGTACCCCGATTTTCTTGATTGGGAAAAAAGACGCTCACTGCCTTGCCTGCGGCAATCTCCGTCGAATCCGTGGAGTTCAGCAATTTACCCAGATAATAGGTGTTGATCACCGCCAGCTCGCCTTCGCCGGCCAAAATCGCCTTCACTTGATCGCGATCATTGCCTTTAGGTGGTCTGGCAAAGTTGTCCACTACGGCAGCCGCCCATTTACCAGCCGCGTCCTCTCCATCATTGGCAATAATGGAAGCCATCAACGACTGGTTATAAATGTTACCCGAAGAACGAATCAGGATTTTCTTCTTCCACTTTGGATTGGCCAGGTCTTCGTAAGTAGACAATTGCTCAGGTTGGATCTTATTGGGATCATAAACAATGACACGGGCCCGCTTGGTCAGGCCGTACCACTGGTTATCCGTATCGCGCAGATGGGCAGGAATGGTTTGGTTCAACAGCTCTGAGCTGATGGGCTGCAACAGCCCTTTGTCTTTAGCTCTCACCAGTCTTCCGGCATCTACGGTAATCAGCAAATCGGCGGGAGACTGTGCTCCCTCGTTTTCCATCTTCTGTATCAATTCGTCGGCACTCGCTTTAACTACATTGACCTCAATACCGGTTTGCTCGGTAAAGGCCGCAAAAATCTCCTTATCAGTATCGTAATGTCGGTGGGTGTAGAGGTTAATGACTTGTTGTTCCTCAGACTTCTCAGCAGATTTGTCATCGGCGGAGGGTTGTTCATTGCAAGAGCACAACAGCAGTAGGAGCAATAATTTTATGGACAATCTGGTCATCATCAATGTAAATTAGAGGTTAATAATGTTAATTTAACGCAATAATAACTATTTAGACTAAATCCAAATACATTTAATTGATTTATTTGTACCTCAACTTCCGGGACCTAACCCACTATTCATCAACAGCTGAAGGAATGTTATCTTCCGGGCGACTGTATTTTTTCTGCCGCACTTTTTTTCTTAAAACTTTGTGGGGATTGAGAAAAAGTTGTAAATTTGCGTTCCGGTTCAGAAGTATACCGGATACAGGTTTGAAATAGGGGTTCTTTTGAAGAAATCGCAGCCCTATTAAACAGCTGTACTTCAATAATTTGGCTTTGTAGCTTAATTGGATAGAGCACCTGACTACGGATCAGGAGGTTGCAGGTTCGAGTCCTGCCAAAGTCACTTAATACCTTCTTTGATAAGAAATTTGTCAAAGAACTACTAAATCACAAAATCATGTCGAAAGTTTGCCAATTGACGGGAAAACGGCCGATTACTGGAAATAACGTCTCTCATTCTAATCGTAGGACCAAGCGTCGTTTCCTTCCTAATCTGCAAAAGAAGCGTTTCTTTATCCCTGAGTTGAACAAGTGGGTTATTCTGAAGGTATCTGCTAAAGCCATTCGCAATATCAATCGCTTAGGTGTATATGCTTACCTCAAGAAGTTGGAACGCAAAGGTGTTGATACCGGCGTTAAGCTTTAGTTGATTTTAAAAGTATCTTAAACGAGCAGTAATGGCTAAGAAAAGTAAAGGCAATCGTTTACAAATTATCCTCGAATGTACGGAGCACAAAAAATCAGGTATGCCCGGTACTTCAAGGTATGTAACACAGAAGAATCGCAAGAATACTCCTGATCGTTTGGAGTTAAAAAAATACAATCCCATACTCAAACGTATGACAGTCCACCGCGAGATTAAGTAGTTAATTTCGCCATTGCACTGGCGTTTACCGCTAGAGTTACTTATATTAGGGCTGAACATAGAATCATATCCGATAATTAATCAAACGATCAATCATGGCAAAAGTCAGTAAAAACGCAAGAGTCGCACAACGTGCCGCCAATGCCGGTTCCGGTCGCGACTTCGTCAAAGTCGTCAAAAGCATCAAAGATCCCAAGACAGGAAAGTACACTTACAAAGAAATGATGATCCACAAGGATGATGTCAAAGATTTCTTTGCAAAGAAATAATTGTATGCTTTGATTATACAAAAATTTGGTAAAAAGGCTTTTCTTGCATAAAGAAAAGCCTTTTTACGTAGCCTCCGGCTCGGCGCAGGCCTAAACAGAAAACTATCTTATGAGCTTTTTTAAGAAATTTTTTACGCGGGAAAAGAAAGAAGAACTGGATAAAGGCCTGGAAAAGACCAAAACGGGCTTCTTTTCCAAAATCTCCCGCGCCGTAGCCGGCAAGTCTACTGTTGATGTACAAGTACTCGACGAGCTGGAAAATATCCTTATCAGCTCGGATGTCGGACTGGATACGACGGTTAAAATCATCGAACGCATCGAAGCCCGCGTAGCTCGTGATAAATACATCAATACCAGCGAATTAAACGAAATCCTCCGCGATGAAATCGTTCAGCTCCTCGCCGAAAACAATACTCAGGAAATTGTCGATTTTAACCCACCTTCAGAACACCGTCCTTACATCTTGTTAGTAGTTGGGGTCAATGGAGTAGGGAAAACAACTTCTATCGGCAAATTAGCTCATCAGTACAAAAAAATGGGTAAAAAGGTGGTTTTAGGAGCAGCCGATACTTTCCGGGCAGCAGCCGTCGATCAGCTCAAAATCTGGTCGGAGCGCGTAGGCTGTGACTTCTACAGCAAAGGAATGAATACCGACCCGGCGGCAGTAGCCTATGAGACGGTCCAGTATGCCATGAACAACGACTGCGATGTGGCCATTGTCGATACCGCCGGGCGCTTGCACACCAAGATTAACCTGATGAACGAGCTGTCCAAGATCAAACGCTCAATGGATAAGAGGCTGGACGGCGCGCCCCACGATGTCATGCTGGTCCTAGATGCCACAACGGGGCAAAATGCTATCGAACAGGCTACGCACTTCACCGCCGCAACAGAGGTCACTTCGCTCTGTCTGACCAAACTGGATGGGACCGCCAAGGGCGGCGTCGCCATCGGTATCAGCGATCAATTCAAAATTCCCATTAAATACATCGGTGTAGGGGAAGGGATTGATCAGCTGCAAGTCTTCAACAAGCGGGCCTTCGTCGATTCGCTTTTCAATAAGCCAGTTACGCAGTAAAAGTCGGTTTGGTTTTCAGATTATTGTTATATTTGATGGGTAAGCAATTATGGATTAGGCAATTCTGCCCTAATAAAACCAATCCCCATGTATACCCTACACCGCTCCGGCGAAAAAATACAGATCGAAAAGGAACCCGAGTACTTCACCGCCATCCTTCCCAATCAACACCTGATTCAAGAAGTCAATAAGCTCAATGAGGTAGCCAATGTCAAGAAGGTTTTCCGCAATGTATATAAAATCAAGAGTAGTGAAACCGAGCGGGATGACTTGATGACTTACCTGCGTAGTAAGCACAATAGTCAGGCTGTTTACCATCATTCTTACAATCCGATAGGCGATAAAATTACCCGCTACTACCTCACGGATCAAATCATTGTCCGCTTTGTCCCCTCTACCTCCTCTACGGCAATCGAAAGCATTATGCAATCTTTCGGTATCCGTATGGTCAAAAGCTATAATGCCCTCCCTGATACCTACCTCTTTCAGGTGACCAGCTCGGCGGGTAAAAACCCCGTCAAGCTTTCCGCTGAACTCTATGAACACCAAGCCATCCTGCTGGCCGAGCCCAACCTCATCAACCGATTTGACCGGGCCTACATGCCCAGCGACGAGCTATTCTCGAATCAATGGCACCTGCACAGTCAAGCAGGCATCGAACTGGTAGCCGAGGCCAGCGTTGAGGCCCCGGCCGCCTGGGACATCAGCCGAGGCGATCGCCAGGTCGTCGTCGCCGTCATCGACGATGGCTTCGACCTCTACCACCCCGATCTACAGGGCGATGGTAACAAGATCGTCTTTCCCAAAGACTACATCGACGGCGACACCCGCCCCTTCCCCGTTCGGGCCCACGGCGACTTTCACGGCACCCCCTGCGCAGGCGTCGCCATCGGCGAAGAAAACGGCAGCGGTATCGTCGGTATCGCTCCACAGTGCTCCTTTATGCCCATCCGCTTCGACCTCCGCGCCGACGACAATCTACTCTGGGAAATCTTCGACTACGCCGGCAAACACGCCGACATCTTGTCTTGCAGCTGGGGCCCCGTCCCCGTCTACGCCCCTTTGCACACCATCCTCTACGAAAAATTCAGCGAGCTGGCCAAAACCGGTGGCCCAGGCGGCAACGGCTGCGCCATCTTCTTTGCGGCTGGCAATTTCAACGCTCCGATCAAAGATATGGTCAATCCTGGTGGCTTCCAGTGGCGGCATCCTCGCTACGGGCTGCGCACCACCCGCACGGCCATTCTCAACGGCAATTGCGCCCACCCCGATGTCATCGCCGTATCGGCCTCGACGAGTCAGAACCGCAAAGCGGCCTACAGCAACTGGGGTAAAGAGATCTCCATTTGTGCGCCGAGCAACAACTGGAACCCCATCAATTCCAACGCCTACGCTCCCGGCCGAGGCATCTGGACCACCGACAACGAAAACTTCGGCCTGGGCTACGAGCGTGACAGCCGCTACACCAGCGATTTTGGAGGGACGTCCTCAGCGACGCCGTTGGCTGCCGGCATTGCGGCACTGCTGCGCTCGGTAAACCCGGCGCTGACGCCGAAGCAGATAGAGACGATATTGCGAGAAACAGCGGATAAGATCGTAGATGATCAGCCCGATCCGGTGCTGGGGCAGCAAAGGGGCAGCTACGACGCCGGAGGGCACTCGGAGTGGTTTGGCTATGGCAAGGTCAACGCGGCCAAGGCGGTCCAGAAGGCGAAGGAGCTGGCGACGCCGGTGAGCGAGGAGCCGGTGGAGCCGACACCGGTGGAGCCAGAAGTGCCGGAGACACAGCTGGTCGAGGGGCTGTTTATTGTGGCGGCGCTGGTTAACCCCGCCGGAAAAGAGGCCGGGGCGGAACACCTGACCTTGTTTAACAGCTCTCCCAAGGAGCTGCGCCTGGATGGCTGGGTACTGAGTAACGATAAGCAACGCAAGCAGTCTTTAGATGGCCTAAGCATTGCTGCTGGGGATCACCTCAAGATTATGATGACGTCCAGACTTCGGCTGGCGAATAGGGGGGCGACATTGATGCTGTTGGATGCCGAAGGCCGGGAGGTGCATCGGGTTCGTTATACGGCGGCGGAGGCGAGGCGAGAGGGGTGGTCGATTCGATTTTGAGAATTAGCTCAATAAATTCACCCGCTCCAAAAACGCTGCTTTCTTCTGCTCGGACAGCGACAGCTGCATTCCATTTTTCAACAAGACCTCTCCCTTCTGGGTACGGACATAGCTTTGCAGGCAGTGCAGGTTGATGATGAAAGAGCGATTGATGCGGAAAAAGTGAAGGTCGCAGAGGAGGTCCTCAAAGTGCTTGAGGGGCTTGGCCACGATGATCTTTTTACCTTCTTCCAGATGAAAAAGCGTGTAATTGCGGTCGGCTTCGCAGGCGATGATCCGATCCAGGTCGATGAAATGGTAGCCATTGGCGGCGGGGAGAGCGATTTTTTTGAAATCCTTGGCTTGGACATTGGTGGCCAGTGCTTGGAGGGAGGCCTGCCGATGGGCCTGCATGGACTGCACCCTTTTGACCGCTTGGCGGAGATAGGTGAAGTTGATGGGTTTGAGCAGATAGTCTACTGCGGAGATGCGGAAGGCCTGTACGGCGTACTGGTCGTAGGCGGTGGTGAAGACGATGCTGAAGTTGGGTTTGGGGAAATATTCTAGTAGGGCGAAGCCATTCTGCTCCGGCAGTTCGATGTCCAAAAAGACCAGGTCGGGAAGCTGCTGTTCGATGAGTTCAGCGCCTTGGGCAACGGTGGCTGCCTCGCCGATGAGAGCTACATCAGGACAGAAGCGAGCCAGCATATTTCGGAGGGTATCCCGGCCCTTGGGCTCGTCTTCAACAATAATCGCCTTTAATTTTTCCATTAGATCAACAGGTCTACTTTGGTCCCCGTAGGTTGCCCTTCGGCATCCTGCAAGTCGGTAATGATTAATCTTTGCTCATTGGCAGGGCCCGGCTTCCAGATCGATAGCCGTTCCTTAGTGGCTGCTAGCCCGCTGAACGTTCGCTGCTTGCTCACCCATTTATCCAGCCCAGCGGCCTTGGTTCTGCCAATTCCATTATCTTGAACCGTACACTTTATACGCGTCCCTTGCTCTTCAAACTGGATGTCCAGTTGTCCTCTTTCCAATCGATGCATCAAGCCGTGCTTGAAGGCATTTTCTATGATCGGTTGGATAAGCAAAGCAGGAAGCTGTACCGTGCTCATTCGGGCTTCCAGTGACTTATTGACTTTAAGATTGATGATTACCCTATCTCCAAAACGCAACTTTTCCAGATCAAGGTATAAACGAAGGAATTCAATTTCTTCCTCAAAGCTGATGGTCTCCCGGCTGGAATAATCAAAAATGAGTCGAATCATCCGAGCGAACTTGGAGAGATAGAACAAGGCTCCTTCTTGATCATTGGTAACAAAAAAATCCTGAATGGCATTGAGGGCATTGTAAATAAAGTGAGGATTCATCTGGGTCCGCAGGGCCTCGGCCCGCAGCAACTGGATACGATCCTTTAGCTCACTTTCTACCTTTTCTCTATTCCGCAAATCTCGCTGCCGCCAGTAGACAACACCTCCTGAAATCCCCATTAGCCCGAGCATCAAGCTGATGTAGAACCAGGGCTTCTGCCACCAAGGACTGTTGATTTGGAAAGACAGGGTAGCTGGCGCAGCACTTTCTACCCCATCCTCATTCACCGTTTTGACCTGAAACTCGTACTTCCCCGGGCTCAAGGTATGAAAACGGGCCAGTCGCGTCGAACTGGTATTCCACTCCTCGTCCAACCCCAGGAGCCGATACTGGTATTCCTCCTCCCCCCTAGTGGCATAGACCAGCCCCTCATAGCGAATATCAATGGTATTCAACCAATAGGGCAACACCAGTGATTGCTGATAATGGGTATCTACTCCATTGATCTTCAAGCCTGACAGCCAAATCTTCGGCGGGTGGGTATTTTTCCGCCGCTCCTCCCGATCAAAGGCGACCAGGCCCTTGGGCGTACCCAGCCACACCCGACGGCCGGCGGCCCGCACCGCATTAACCTCTCGAGAAGGTAAACCGTTCATCTGATTAATCCGCTGCATGGCTCCGCTATTGAGGTCCAAAATATTCAAGCCGTTATCTGTACCCACATAAAGCCTGTTCTCATCAGCAAATAAACAGCGACAATGATTACTGCAAAGGCCATCAGCCACCCGATACTGGCGGACGATCTTTTCCTCCCTAATCTGCAAGAGGCCCTCACTAGCTGTCGCAATCCAGACCGAAGAATCCGGCAATGTAGCGATAGCCGCCACACTGTAAGGCGGTTGATCCGACATATTGAACAGTAGGCGAGCCGTGTCCTTTTGCAGCACAAAAACACCCGTCGTCGTTCCCATCCACATCTGGCCTTCCGCATCCTCGGCCAGCCCATAAGTTCGTTTGCTCAACGTCCAGAGTACATTTTTACTTTTCAGAAATGACTGATCGTCCATAGATTGTATATAGCGATTGATCACTCCGTGATTCCTGGCGTAGGCTGCACTTCCAACCCATAGCTGCTGGCGGCGATCGATGTGTAATTTTTTGACCGCCGAAAAGGCATCCAATATACTAAACTCCTGAGCACCATAATCATAAACGCACAGCCCATTATCCGTCCCCAACCACAATCTTTGACGCTGATCCTCCACAATATCCATGATTCTGCCCGCCAGCGGCAAGGGGCGGGAGGTAATCTGTTGGGTTTTCACATCAAGAATGGCCAGCTGATTCCTGGACTGCCCCAGGTAAAGCTTCTGCTGTTGGGGATTGTAGTGTAAACTATAAATACTATTTTCAGTTAGGCCGCTGTTCTCAGCAGTGTAAACCTCCATTTTAAGATCAGGAATCAGCAGCACCCCCTGGCTATTGGTCCCCAGCCATAGGTTATGCTCGATGTCTTGATAGGCTGCGTTGATATTAATTCCTCGAAACAAGACCCTATCTACCTTATTTTCTACTATATCCAGTATATGGGCCCCACTGTTCGTGAGCAGCCAGAGCCGCTGGTTGATGAATCTTACTCGATTGATTTGGAGGTCTTTGATTCGGTAAATCGGGCGCAGCTTTTCCCGGAAACAATAGAGCCACTCCCGATTAGAGAGGTAAAGGGCACCGTCATCTGCGATATAATGGAGGTAGAGATTGGCGTATGGTTTGGGCAAGGGATGAGACGAGGGCTGTACCGGTAAATACCGGACTTTCATTTGGTTATGATCAACGACTACCAATTTTAGGGTGTCGTTTTTAAAGAGGACTCTTCTCGAATACCAGCGTTTTTGTTTTTTCATCGGTTCGAGAAAGAGATGAGGGGCCTCCATTTTATGGGTTTTGAAGCGAAAGTCGCTGCTCACAAAATCCAGTTTGTATTGTAAGATATTTCTTTGTTTGACTTTACCGGATAAATAAAGGCTGCTGTCTTCCAAGACGAAGCGCAGCGGCAACTGGGTATCGGGTAAACTGTCGGTTTGTAGGAACTGAACTTTGCCTTGGTGGAGGCAGGCAATTTGCCCGCTGAGGTTATTGAACCAGAGGCGGCCGAAGGCGTCTTCACGCAGGAAAATGATCTCGTTATCTAATAATTGCGGTAGATCGATACTGGTAAAATTGCGGCCGTCGTAGCGACAAAGGCCCCGGGTCGTTCCCATCCAGATGTAGCCTTTCTGATCTTGTAGGATTTGGTAGACCGTCATGCTCGGTAAGCCATCGTCCTCCGTCAATTGCCACAGCGCAGGCTCTTGGGCACCGGCGGAAGAGGCCCCCAATAGTAAGACAACCAGGGTAGTAAATATTGAGGTGAATGTTTTCATTGGCGGATAGACAAAGCCTACATAGTACTACAAATATACAAGACATTCGGAAACCGAGCAGCCTATTTCGTCCTTCGAAACGAGGCTTTCGTCCTAGTCGCTCAGTTTGGGCGGGAAGAAAAATCTAATTTTGATAAGAAATAAAAATATAGAGCTGTTTTTCTTCTCTCACTTTATTGTCCTTTCTGCAAGTAAAATAGCAACAATCATCTTCCAACTTAATAGGATAGATTGATCACTTTCCAACGCCTAATTATTCAATAGACCCCCTACTAATCGCAGATATACTTTAATACATCTGCCTGAATATCAATTGAATAAACATTCATTTTTTAAACACCAAAATTTCAGTAATCATGAAAAATTCACTCTTGCTTATGCTTTGCATAAGCCTCCTCGCCTCTTGCACCAAAGAACAGCTGGATACTTCCGATGTTCGTGCAAAGCACAACCTCACATCAACTACCCCACAATTTCGCCAGGCTCCACCAGATCAAGCGATTGCACAGTTCTCTGATGTACCCGAAGCGCAACAGGGGACAGACGCACTTCCTCCCTGCCCGATCGGCACCCCAGACCTATTTATCGTTAGCCATTTCGATAATGATGGTAACCAATTCAATGAATGCTTTAACGAAATGGAGATGGTCGCAGCCCTGGTCAACGCAGGGGAGCCTACAGGAGACGCTACGACTACCGCTCATACCATTTTCAATACTGCTTTTGCCAGTCCGGCAATGCTGAGCACCGCAGCAGGAATTATTGGCAATGATCTGTTTCCCAGTGGTGCCTTTGGCTATGTCGGAGCAATATTTAGTTTTTTAGATAATGGGGATTGTGATGCGGGCTGTAAACCTGATCCCCTACCCCCTGGTCAGGCCTACGCAGGTTGTAAACCTGGAACTATTGACGTGATCGATCGTATGGCAGCACCCTCCGGAAATATTCAGGCGGGAAATGATAATGTACGATTCATCATTACTTCGAAGTGCGATCCCGCTTTTTTTGAAGTCGTACAATCTACCCCAGCAGACGTAGAAGCGGCATTGAGTAATAGCGATTGGGATGACCTGAGTCTTGGTCATCTTACGGAAAGAGAATTTTGGGATATGATGCGCAGTAAAGTTATTACCGGCCTTCCGCAGTATCAGGCTGCTATTGATCAGAACACCCCGAACTGCTACGTTATGGAGTCTGCTCAATTTCGCTACAGCTACGAAATCAATCCCAATGATGCAGGATTCACTTTCTATGTTATTGAAGGAGTAGCCGATATTTACTGCGGCCCCAATCCATAGGAACGGTCTATTCGTCCAGTTTTAAGACCTGAATAAAGGCTTTTTGCGGCACTTCGACACTACCGATTTGCCGCATTTTCTTTTTCCCTTTCTTCTGCTTCTCCAACAGCTTCCGCTTACGAGTGATGTCTCCACCGTAGCACTTGGCGGTTACGTCCTTGCGCAGGGCGGAGATGGTTTCTCGGGCGATGACCTTGGCGCCGATAGAGGCTTGAATGGCAATCTTGAACTGTTGGCGAGGCAGCAGCTCCTTGAGTCGCTTGCAAATCTTGCGACCGAAGGCCTCCGCTTTGGAGCGGTGAACCAGCGCCGAAAGGGCATCGACAGACTCTCCGTTCAGCAGGATGTCCAGCTTAACCAGATTGGACTGGCGGTAGTTGAGAGGAGAATAATCGAAAGAGGCGTAGCCTCGAGAGATGGATTTGAGTTTATCGTAGAAGTCGAAGACAATCTCTGCCAGGGGCATCTCGAAGGTCAGTTCGACCCGCTCGGTGCTGAGGTAGAGCTGCTTGCTCATCGTACCTCGCTTGTCCATGCAAAGGTTGAGGATGGAGCCGATATACTCGGGCTTAGTAATGATCTGAGCAATGATGTAAGGCTCTTCGACAAAGTCCAGTACAGCAGGGTCGGGCATGTCGACCGGCGTTTTCACCAAAAACTTCTCACTGTCCTTTTTCTTAGTTTTTGCAAAATAGGTTACGTTTGGAATGGTCGTGATCACCTCTTGCTCAAACTCGCGGGAAAGGCGCTCCTGAATAATCTCCAGGTGGAGCATTCCCAAGAAGCCACAGCGGAAGCCGAAGCCCAAGGCCACAGAAGATTCGGGTTCGAATACCAGTGAGGCATCGTTGAGCTGTAGCTTTTCGAGGCTGTCTCGCAGGTCCTCGAAGTCGTCGTTATCGATTGGGAAAATACCAGCAAAGACCATCGGCTTAACATCCTCGAAGCCCTGGATGGCCTCCTCACAAGGATTGTCGACGCTGGTGATGGTATCGCCCACTTTAATTTCTTTGGATACTTTAATTCCGGTGATAATGTAGCCCACGTTGCCCGCTTCTAGCTGCTTTTTGGGCACTTGATCCAATTGTAGGATACCAATTTCATCCGCCCCATAATCTTTACCCGTATTGACAAAACGTATCTTCTGGCCTTTCTTCATGGTCCCGTTTAAGATGCGGAAATAGGCAATAACGCCACGGTACGAATTAAAGACCGAATCAAAAATCAGGGCTTGCAGTGGCCCTTGGGGATCGCCTTCAGGAGCGGGAATCCGGTCGACAATAGCATCCATAATGTCCTGAATGCCAACGCCCGTTTTGCCACTAGCCAACACAATCTCTTCACGAGAACAGCCAATCAAGTCGATAATTTGATCGCTGACCTCCTCGATCATTGCACTCTCCATATCCACCTTGTTGATTATAGGGATAATTTCCAAGTCGTGCTCGATGGCCAGATAGAGGTTAGAGATGGTTTGTGCCTGGATGCCTTGTGAGGCATCGACCAGTAGCAGGGCCCCTTCGCAGGCGGCGATAGAGCGAGAGACTTCGTAGGAGAAGTCAACATGCCCAGGGGTATCGATCAGGTTAAAAGTATATTGTTCGCCATCGCTGTGGTTGTAGTACATCTGGATAGCGTGACTCTTAATCGTAATTCCTCTTTCGCGCTCTAAATCCATATCATCCAAAGCCTGGTCCTTCATTTCCCTTTCAGAAATCGTTTGGGTAAACTCCAACAGACGGTCAGAGAGGGTACTTTTACCGTGGTCGATATGCGCGATAACACAAAAATTCCTAAAATTCTTCATACGCCCGCAAATATACGTCTTTTTAAAGTGTGATGTGAGGTAAAATAATCCTTAATATTAAATACAAAATCGAGCCAGAGGTTCAAAATAATCAACGATTCATAGAGACTTTTAAGGCCCCCCAGCTCTGGTACAGCATGCAGAGGATTTCGGCGTAAACGACGACCTTCTGCGCTACTGCTTGCAAAAATAAGGCATCTTCGGAACGCCAGGCCCTCGGTCCGAAGAACATAATGACAATTTGAATAAATAGAATGATTCCAAATAAACCAAAAGCGAAGGCGTAGCGGCGGGGATAGCCCGGTTCGCGTAATATGGCACTGGCGTAAAAAATCAGCATCCCCAGAAAGGCGATAAAGCCGGTACGGACGTAGAAGCGGTGGCCCCAATAGTCGACGTTGAGAGGGAGGTGAGCAATGGCGATGTAACAGCCGCCGGCGATGAGGCCCAGTACGGAGGCAATTAGGATGAAGCCTTTGGCCACCTTGTTACGGAACAGAGCGGGCAGGGCCGCAAAGAAGACAATCAGGCAGAGGCCGCCAACGGTCAGCGCGGTTTTGAATAAACCCTGGGATAGCCCGTTATCGGCACCGGAGAAGGTGCGGGTACGCCCTAAATCGCTGAAATAATTGTAGAGAAAAGAGTAGTTTTCCCAACCTGGATTGTGCATCGTTCCTCCTGGATAAACATACATGGCCAGCAGGGTCAACGCCACAAATTGGAAAGCCCCCAGGATACCGAGTATATAGGCGAAACGACGCCAGGAAGCTATAGTCATAGGCTATTTAGATCAGTGCGCCCGCAAAATAGCAAATTTTCCCACATACCGCTGCGCACCCTGCTGTAGTTCCAACACATACAAACCCGGCTGAAGCCCCCCAAGGTCCAACGTAAGCCCACTGCTGCGCTGCTCCGCCGCTACCACTACACGTCGCCCCCGCATATCAAACAAGCGAACATCAGCCGCGCGCCCCGCCTCCGGCAGCACCACCTCCAACCAATCCCGGGCCGGATTCGGCGATAAGCGCAGGGGCTGCCCCTCCGCCAGCGTCTGTACCGAAGTCAGCATGTCCACCCGATAGCGCTGCTCAATCGAACAGCCCGTAGCATCGCTCAAGACCAAAGTATAGGTCCCCGCCGTCAAACCGTCGATCATCGCCGTCGTACCCCCATTGCTCCAACTGTAGCTCAATTCCCCCACTCCTCCGCTGGCCGTCACACTGATGCTTCCATCCATTCCCGTACTGCCCGATACCTCTGCTGCATCAACGGATATAAAATTATTCTCCTCCCAGAATCGCTTGAAAAAGCCCAATCCAGAAATGATTGCCAAAAATGCACAATCAACATGATCCGAATCTCCTAAGTCGAGCGTTTCAACATCCACTACCCCATTGGCCATAAACTGATCCCGCGCAACGATCGAATTTTCAAAACTCACCTGATCATCCCCCATACAGTACACTAGGCGAATGGGCGCTTCGGGCGTCCAGTCGTACACATCATTATCGCGCAGGGCCACCCGAATGCGGTGATTAGGGTCATTGCGAAAGCTGTCCAGCACCTCTGGTTTAAGGATGCGGTTGGGGATGGAGGGCATGACGGCATCGACTTGGAAACTGCTGAAGGTTCCGTCGAACAGCGGCGGCAGTAGCGTATCGTAGGGCGGGATCAGAACATCCGAGGGGTCGCTGTACAGATTGCCGTAGACGGATTGGTAGGCGAAGAGGATGTAGGGCAGGTAATTGGGTGTGGGGTAGGATACATCGGCGGTAATCACGTTGGCCTGCACTCCGGAGACATCGTAGGGGCCAGCCATGGGGCTTGACGCCGTTACGGTCAGCGCCCCGGCCAGCTCTTGCTGGATATAGCGATGGGCGGCCATGGTGGCGTGCCCGCCCTGCGAGTAGCCGAAGAGGAAAAGTTGCTCGTTGAGGGGGAAGTTGAGGGTATCGGCCAGCTGTTGGGCGGCCAGGATCAGGCCGGCGACGGCCCGCGCCTCGGATTCGGCGTGGATGTAGGGGTGCAGCCCGGGGGATTCGCCCAAGCCTTGGTAATCTGGCATGGTCAGCACCATACCGTTGGTGGCGTACAGCAGTCCAATGTCCAGTTCCGCAGACAACTGCGAGGGCACCGAAGTTTTGCGGATGATGGTCCCGTGCTGATAACTGGCGATGGGCAGGCCACAGCTAGTATTTTGGGGCACTACCAATGCCCCGGAGACCTGTATTGGCTCATCGTTGGTATCGTCCATTTGGTACAGCACTTTATAGACCTTCACCTCGTGGTTATAGCTAATGACGCCGGGGAAGACCCCTAGGTCATCAGCGATGGTTTGCAGTTCGCTGATGTTGTACTCGGCGATTTCTTCGTAAGATAGGAGCTGGGCTTGCAGCCGGGGGTAGAGGAAAGCGAGCAGGAATAGAATGAGGCTAATTTTTTTCATTGGATTGAGGTTTTAGGTGAATAGGGCGTAGCTACAGGGACTTTGGTATCTAGGTGGACGCCGCCGGGCTATACCGGTGAGGTGGATGGTGATATGCATTTGACGCAACAGTAACCATAGCTAAGCACCCTTAGCTGATTTTAATGGAATCATTCACAACCAAAAATAGGTTATTCAGACTAGAATAAAAACACAAGGGATAAATTTTAAACCAGATGCTATATGGCAGCAAAAAAAGGAACGCTTCTATAATGTAACTCAAGACTTAAGGCCCAGGAGGCCCTAAAAAAAATACGCCAAGCTATCATTAGAGAATGTATAGCTTGGCGTATTTTTTATGGACTACTTACACTACCCCCCCGTACTTCCTTTCAACACTTTAATCTGCGTCGTACTATCCAGGCCGCTGACTACCTCGATCTGAATACCATCGGAGAGGCCGACTTTGACGAGGCGCTTCTCGAATTGGTCTTCGCCCGTAGCGACTTCGACGAAGGTAGAATCCGACTTTTCGGCGAAGATGAGGTCGCGTTCTTTGATGGACAGCACTTGGTTGCGACGGTCGAGGATGATGTCTCCGTTGGCGCTGTAGCCAGCGCGGAGAAAGATGTCCTCGGTAGGCTTGATGGCTGCCTTGATGGTGAATTTTACTGAGCCTTCTTCTTCGATTCCTTTGGGAGAAATGTATTCTAGGTTGGCATCAAACTTTTGCTCCTCGATGGCGCCGACGGTCAGCTCCAGGGGCATACCTTCGCGGAGTTTACCAACGTCAGATTCATCGACCTGTCCCTCAAAAATCAGGGAATTCATATCGGCTACGGAGGCAATGCTGGTACCCTCATTGAAGTTATTGCGCTCAATGACCGAGGAGCCTTCCTCTACCGGAATTTCCAGGATCATCCCGGTTACTGTCGAAGTCACGACGTTAGAGACCTGACCAGAGTTGCGGGTAGCTCCTTCTTGCAGCAGTTGCAAGTTGTTAATCGCCGCATCCATTTCTTGCTTCCGGATGTCTACATCGGCTTCAAACTGGCGCAGGCTATTACGAGCGACGATTTCTGAATTATCGAACTCTGCCTTGCGCAGATTCAAAGACAGCTTGAATTGATTGTAGGCTTGCTCCGAGATGATGCCATCATCGAAAAGCTGCTTTTGTCGCTTCTCCTCCTGCTCGGCATCCGCCAGGCTGGCGCGGGCGCTTTCAACGTCCAATTTCTTATCAAAAACGTCTTTCTGTCGCTTGAGTTCGCGCTGAGATTCCCGGTAGCGAATACGGGCCAGTTCAACATTGGACTTCGCATTATTGATATTGACCTCGTTGGGGATCAGCTTGACACGGGCCAGCTTTTGGCCTTTTTTGACCATTTCCCCGGCTTCAACAAAAAGCTGGTCGATAACTCCGGAAACCTGTGGCTTGATTTGAACTTCCTGACGGGGCTTAATGGAGCCTGTGGCCACAGTCTTTTTGATAATATCCATAACTTCGGGCTTCGTTGTTTGGAAGCCGTCCAGCCCTCCCTCGCTTTTACTGGAAAAATAGTAGATCAGTCCAGCGGTCATCAGTAAGAGTACTAGGCCCACTGCGATAAGACATCCTTTATTCATAACTGTTTCAGATTAGGTGTTAAGTTTCGTTTCAGAATTATAAAATAGCTTGGCTTTATTCGTCCTTAAGTGCAATCACTGGATTCACATTGGCGGCCTGCATGGCGGGCACCAGCCCAGTGAGTGCTCCGCTGATGATCAAGATGATCAGGGCGGTGAAGGCAACGCCCAGATCGACTTCGGGATTAGCAAAAAACTCGGTCCCCTCTCCTAGCGCCATACTCATCAGCGCAATGATTCCCGTGCTGGCCAACAAGCCGATATACCCAGCAATGGTAGTAATAAAAACCGATTCGAGCAGAATCATGCTGATGATAGAGCTGGGGGTAGCCCCCATCGCCTTGCGTACACCGATTTCCTTGGTGCGCTCTTTGACTACGATGAGCATGATGTTACCGACCCCAATTACTCCGGCCAGCAGGCTGCCAATACCGACAAACCAAACCAGAAATTTGATTCCAAAAAACAAGCCCATCACCTCCCGAAACTCTTCCTCTACATTATCCGACCACACGCCTCTCCGATCTTCGGGAGCAATATTATGGCGCTCCTTCAGCAAAGCCCGAACATCATCCTCCACCTGACTCACTCTGATCTCGGGGTACATCGCACAGGTGAACATGCTTACGCGACCCAATCGATTGGTCAATTGCTGTGCTACCGTTATGGGGATAAAAACAGTTTCTTCGTCTTCCTGAGCATCGCTGCCTCGCCGGTCGGATGTTATAATCCCCACCACCAGGAATTTCGCGCCTCGGAATTGTATGTATTGACCAATGGGGTCCTCATCTTCCTCAAAAAGTACCGTCTTGACTCGACTTCCAATAACGGCCACCTTGCGGCGTTGTTCCATATCAAGGCCGTTCAAAAAGCGGCCCTCACTCATCTTGATGGCATCAATTTGTAGCAAATCAGGGGAATCTCCTCGTACGTCAAAAGACCCCGATTTATCATTATGAATAATCTCGCTGGAAGACATCCAAAGCCGGGGAGCGAAGTACTGAATCTTATCAGCAAACTGTACGGTGATGGCCGTGACATCATCGTCTTCGAGATAGATGCGGCGACCAGGAGGGAGGCCCTTGTAAGGTTTGGACGTGCTGTTGGTCCCCATGTAAAGGCTGTTCCTGGCGTGGCCTCCGAACAAGCCCGTTACACCGTTTTCTAGCCCTTTGCCCGCGCCCATGAGAAACACCAACATAAAGATGCCCCAAAAGACCCCCAATGCGGTGAGGAAGGTTCTCATCTTATGCTTCCTGATGGTCGCAAATATTTCTTGCCATTTGTCAAAATCAAACATGAATGCGGCAGTTAGATTTTAGGAGTTAAAAAAATGCGTTTAGCCCTTCATGGCTACCACGGGATTAATACGTACGGCTTGCAGCGCCGGAATCAGCCCCGCCAATGTCCCGCTGACAACCAATACTATCAGTGCCGAAAGCACCGCCGTCAGGCTGACCTCTGGATCGCGGAAAAACTCTGCTTCGATGTCATTGGCCAACATAAATTGATTGATGCCATAGACCAGCGTCAGTCCAGTGATCATACCAAAATACCCTGCTACAGAGGTCAGCATGATGGCTTCTTGCAGGATCATGCTCACGATGGAGCCGGGGGTAGCCCCCAGGGCCTTGCGCACCCCAATTTCCTTGGTTCGCTCTTTGACCACAATCAGCATAATATTGCTCACTCCAATCACCCCGGCGATGATGCTACCAATCCCAACAAACCAGATGAAGAGCTGAATAAAGCCAATGGTGGTCTTAAATTCGTTGAATTCTTCCAGGCCGCTCCACACTCCAACAGCCCGCGTATCTTCGGGGTCAAAATTATGGCGGGTGGCCAGGGTCGCTCGAATGCGCTCCTCGATGCGCTGGGATTCGGCCAGATCAGCATCTCCAACCTCAACAGTGAAGGAGTGCACCCGATCGGTGCCTTCAATGCGTTGGATGGTCGTCACGGGCAGGTAGAGACGA
This sequence comes from Bacteroidota bacterium, assembly GCA_038750655.1. GTDB lineage: Bacteria > Bacteroidota > Bacteroidia > Chitinophagales > Saprospiraceae > JBCDGZ01. The sequence goes on from JBCDGZ010000031.1 coordinate 33,307, forward strand.
CGCATTTCGCTGTCCCGAGATTCGGTGAAGACCCCGACGATTTTGTAGTCTACGCCTCGGATGGTCAGGTATTCTCCGAGCGGGTCCTGCCCTTCTTTGAAGAACTCCTCTACCACCAATTTACCGATGACACAAATTTTGCGACGTTGCTCGATGTCGAGGTCATTGATAAAGCGGCCCAGGTAGACTCGGGGTTTCTCGATGGGTTCGTGTTCGGGATGTACGCATTGTACATTAAAGGAGAGGCTTTTATTTTTGTAGGTGATGAAGTACTCGCCGCTCGGAAAGTAGCGGGCACTGGTCATGTTGACCCCTTCGAGGTTGTCAATTTCTTCGTAGTCGTCCATTCTCATCTGCACCCAACGACCGGCGGGCAGGCCCTTGTGGGGCTTGGAGGTACGATTAGACCAAATCCAAAGGGTGTTGATGGCATCGTCCTCGAAGTTATGGAGGGCGCTGTTTTCCAGCCCTTTACCGGCTCCCAGGAGGATAACCAGCATGAAAATGCCCCACCAGACGCTGAGGGCCGTTAGGAAGGTCCGCATCTTGTGCCGTCTGATAGAATCAAATATCTCCTGCCACTTGTCGAAGTCAAACATGTTTTCGTAAGGGTTTTTAGAGGGTAAAAGAATCAGCTGCCACTGGGCTGCGGCACCATTGCACTTTTATCGATAAGGCCATCCCGCAGGCGAATGACCCTTTGCGTCATAGCGGCAATATCATTTTCGTGGGTAACGATGACGACCGTGATGCCTTCACGGTTGACTTGCTTGAAGAGTTCCATCACCTCGTAGGAGGTCTTGCTGTCCAGGGCGCCGGTAGGCTCATCGGCCAGGATAACCTTGGGCTTGGAGATGAGGGCCCGAGCGATGGCCACCCGCTGCTGCTGTCCTCCAGAGAGCTGCGTCGGCAGGTGATCCGACCAATCTTTGAGTCCGACCCGATCAAGGTATTCCAGCGCGATCTTCAGCCGTTCTTTGCGCTTGATCTTCTGGTAGTAAAGCGGCAATGCGACATTTTCTACAGCAGACTTAAAATTGAGTAGATTAAAAGATTGGAAGACAAAACCAATAAACTGGTTGCGGTACTGAGCAGCCTGCGTCTGTGACAAGTCTTTCATCAAAGTATTATCCAGATGGTATTCACCAGAGTCGTACTCATCAAGTAGGCCGAGGATGTTGAGCAGCGTAGATTTGCCAGAGCCCGAGGAGCCCATGATAGAAACAAATTCGCCGGCTCCGATATGCAGATCAATTCCTTTCAGTACATCGAGTTTCGTATATCCGGTCGTATAAGCTTTTTGGATGTTGTTTAAACGAATCATAGTTAGTGTTAAAGACAACAGTTAATTGCTGAAGTTGTCCCCAAAAACTAAAATTATAAGATATTGGGGAAAATCAATGGATAAACCCTGCATTCTTATGGACTAAACTTCGTCTAATGCAAAAAAAATGTATTTTTGAGGCCAAATATTTGCTACCCTGTAATAAATCAGTCGCCCTATCACGCAGCATTTCTATAAGTACTGCGTTCTGTTGTTAGGATAATCAATCATTACTCTGTAAAGCCTTAAATCCGGTTATGGCCCGTATACTTGTAACTCTGCTCGGTATTGCTTTGGTATTGACAAACGTAGGATGCAACAAATCTGCGGACAGTGACCCTAATATCAACTTATTGATAGACGATGAATTTAATGTCAGCTTGTGGGAGGATTTGAACCTGGACGGTCGCGACCTCCGCTTCCGACTCAGCACCATCAATGATCAGGACTGCCTGAATTCTAACATCGACTATTCTCTGCGAATACAAGGCGAAGATATTATCCTCTCTATCAACGACTTAATGGACCCACCGGACTGTATCAGCGGCATGGCTCCCGCCAATGCTTCAGTACTGATCGGTCAATTGGAAAATGGCAGCTACCCCCTGCAAATCAATCTCAAAAATGAGATCGTCAATGAAGGCGCCCTCAAAGTGACTCATACCCAATACAGCATTGAACTCAACAGCGATCACGGTATTGTCCTCGATGAAGAAAGACTACTGCGCATACCAGATCAAACCATCTGGGGTTTTGTGGGTTACAAGAATGCGGCGCTCAGCACCGTGAATGAATTTACGGAAGCAGCAGCGGCCGTTACTGCACCTAAACTCCTCACCATTGGCAACTACGGTTATTTCACTATTGCCGATGGCAACGAAATCGTCCTGAATGAGCAGAGTGAATTCAGCAACACCCAAACGCTCATTTTGCACCTCGACGAAAGCAACGCCGCAGCTTTTACCGAATTAGTCGATACCTACCGCTCCAATTACGGCGAAGAATTGGAGATCAAAATCTACACGGATAAGGGGGAAGAGTTATAGTTCGAAGGTGAAGCCCTCTGCGACAAATTGCTTATATTTTTCACTATCAAATTGATACAAACGCGCTGGCCGGTGGGCAACGCCCTCCTGGGTTTCTTTGAGGTCAACCAAGAGGTTCATCGATAGAATTTTCTTGCGGAAGTTGCGCTTGTCGAGGTTCACTTCCAGTATGGCCTCGTAGAGATGTTGTAGTTCGGTCAGCGTGAATTTAGGTGGCAAGAGTTCGAAGCCTACGGGGCGGCCGCGCACCCGCCGCTTGAGCCGATTGAAGCAGGATTCGAGGATTTCGGTGTGGTCGAAGGCCAGCTCGGGTAAGTTAGAAACTGAATGCCATTTGGCTTTGGTGGCTATAGAAGAGGTTCTAATTTTGTAATCGTCAATCTTGATTAGGGAATAGTAGGCAATGGTGATGACCCGCCCGAGGGGGTGGCGATCAACGGCACCGAAGGTTCTTACTTGCTCCAAATAGACATCCTTCAGTCCGGTCAGCTCTTCTAAGACGCGATTGGCCGCATCATCTAGGTCTTCATCGTGATACACAAAATAGCCAGGCAAACCCCATTTGCCCATGTAGGGCTCCTCCCCTCGCTTGATAATCAAGATTTTGAGATCACCTTCGTCAAAACCAAAGATGACATTATCGACGGTAAATGCAGATTTGAAAAATCCGTTTAAATTGACCATAAATAATATGCCTTTAAAAAGCTGTTAAATTAGGGATTTCTCAAAACCTTTCAAAGACTTATTGTAAAAAACACACTAGCACTGGCCCCAGCGGCTCATTTTACCCCAATTACTCTACCCCTCCAATGGATAGAACCCTATTCTGTACAAAGTACATATCAACCTCCCCCTTGTTCTTAGCCTTGACCTTCCCCCGGTATTCACAGTCGTACACCGTTTTGACCAATTCATAGGTAGAACTGGAAATGTTCACCCGCCCGGCAACGCCGCTGCTCTCCATCCGAGAGGCCAGAATCACCGTCGTCCCCCAGATGTCGAAGGCAAACTTGTGCTTGCCCACCACGCCGGCCGTTACCGGCCCCGTATGTATCCCCAGTCGGGTCTGCCACAAAACGGGCTTGTCCTTGCCGATCAACTCCCGGCGCTGCTTCAAATACTCCTGAATGTCCAGCGCCGCCGCAATAGCATTGATGGCTCCGTTCCGCGGATCGCCCTGCAAGCCCCCCACAAACATATACGCATCCCCGATCGTCTTAATCTTCTCTAAAGGATAGCGAGCCACTATATCATCGAAATGTCGAAACAGCTCGTCCAGCTCCGCCACCAGCTCATCCGGACTGATCTGCTCGGCAATCTGCGTAAACCCAATAAAATCGGTAAAAGCAACCGTAATATCCTCCAAGTGGTGAGCCGTCGCCTTACCAGTGCGTTGCAGCTCACGAGCCGTCTGCTCTGGCAAAATATTGAGCAACAGCCGCTCTACTTCCTCCTTTTGGGCCTCAATAATTTCTTTCTGATTGCTGATTTCATCGTTCTTCTGACTCAGCAACTCATTCTCCCGCTTCGAATTCTCAATCTCCAAGCTCAAACGCAGTTGCTTCAACTGTCGCTCCGACTCCTCTCCCAAAATATCCTCATTGAGCGATTGATAACGCTTGTAGTTTTGCAGGGCCGTCTGGTAATCGCCGTGGCGCTCGTAGTAGCTCGCCATCAGTGCATAGACCTGCTTCAGGCGAGGCTTGCTTTTTAACAACTCACACAATTTCTCCGTCTCCTGCAAATACTGCATCGCCTCCTCGTCTTGCCCAGTAGCCAGCTCCAACTCGGCCAGGCAAACCAGGGTTGCCGCCAGATCATCTCTAAACTGCTCGGCCTGCCGAATATCGCGGCTTTGCAATAAGAAAGTCCGCGCCTGCTCGTAGTGCTCCAGCACCATGTAGTAATAGCCGTATTCGTGCAAAATGTGAGAGCGATAGCGAGCAGGAAGGTCGTGATCTTCCGAGTAGATCAGCGCCGTTTGCATATAACTTCGCGCCGTATTCATATTCTTCATCTGTATATGCAGACGTCCTCGTTCGATAAGGCTGCGAAAAATACCTACGGTATCCCCCGCCTTTTCAGAAAACACATACGTTTTGATGATGTAATTTTCTGCATGCTCATAATCCTTGAGGTCCAGATAAATTTCGATGAGGTAGTGTAGGCAGATGATATGGTAACTGGCGTAGATACTGTGAGGGTCCAGTTGCGGCTCTGCTTGTAAGAAGTAGCGGCTGGCCAAATCTTTATTGCCCATGATATAGTGAGAAATCCCGTAGACGATGTGAAAAAGGGTCAGCTCCTCCTGCTGCTCGAAGCGCTTGAAGATCCCTTCGATAGGAGCATACTGCCGCAGGTGCTCCTTATAATCCATCTCCCCAAACATGACGGAGTAGTAGGCCCCTTTGATGTAGGCCTCCTCTAAAGTCCCCTGCCCCTCTAGCAGCGGAATGCGCAGCTCCAATTGCTGGATCATCCAATCCCGATGCTCTCGCTTGATGTACAGGCTACCAACGATAAAGGCCGCAAAGAAGGGCCTGGCCACCTCGGCATCTGCACAATACGCCTCCCAATGCTTTTTAATGCGCTTCCAGTATTTGGACATAGGGTGATTTGATTATCTTTCCCAATTTAGGGAAATCTGCTTGTTGATCCGAATATTGAGGGGAATTTTGCTGTGACATAGCCATCCCATCGGAGCCTTCGGCAGTCTATCATCCACCTAAACACTAAAAGTACTTCTAGTCACACCCCAAATCCAACCGAGAGAGCGGATCATTATTCGGAAAGCATTGCCCCGAGAGGACGGAAGCTGGCTCGTAGCGGCTCAATTCTGAGTCATACAGCCCCGTATTGATAAAGGCTTCAATGTCGCTGATTTCCTCGTCGCTCAGTTGGAGTGGAACGAAGGAAGCCGCCAGTTGAGTAGCCGGGACGTTGGCGTTCTCTGCCTCGGCCTTGTTCTTGTATTCCAGGACATCGCGGATGGAGCGCATGCTGCTGCCGTGGCCAAAGAAAGGCGAATCAGAAAGATTATAGAGTTGAGGAACTTTGAATTTGTAGTTGTCGGTGGCATTGCCGGTGAAGCCTCCTCGGCCCAGATTGGCTCCAGCGGAGGCCGCGTCGGCGCGAAAAATAGGCTCGGGGCAATCTTGAAGGTCTTTCATGCCGATGGCGTGAAATTCCATGGTGCTGAGCGCGGGGCCAGTATGGCAGCTGTAGCAATTGGCCTCGCTGAAAAACAATAGGGCGCCTCGCTTCTCTTGCTCACTGAGCGCGGCGCGATTGCCCTTGAGCCACTCCTGAAAGGGCGATTTATTGGAGAGCACCGTACGCTCGTAGGCGGCGATGGCCAGCCCAGCAAATTCCCGAGTGTAGCGACTATCCGCAGGAACATCCGCAAAGACCATATCAAAGATAGGCTTGTAGCCCAGCTCCTCCATCAAATCCTCATTGATACTCAGGCGGTGTACTTCCAGCCCGGCGATGGCTTGAATTTCGAGGCCCTGGTAGCCCAGATTGTTGACTTCTTTTGGGGTGCCCGCCGTCCATTGGCTCTCCGTACCAGCATTGACGCCAGTGGCACCAAACTGTCCATTCCAAAGCATGACCTCTTGATAGGCCGTATTCAGTACAGTTGGGCTGCGAATGGGCTGCACATCCAGCTGCATCTCCTCGTAGTCCGGGATCACCTCCCGCCCTTCTCCATTAACACCAAAACCGACTCCACCATCTCCAATCCCCTGAAAGCGCCCCGCTTGAAAGCCAGCCGCCGCAAAGTGACAAGAGGCACAGGAAAACGTTTCTTTTCCAATGTCTAGCTCCGGAGAGATACCCAAGCCCGTTTCGTGGTACAGCAATTTACCGAGCGCCACTTTCTGGGCGGTCAATGGGTTTTTAGGATCTTGCGGAATATTGGCAAAATCATCACTGTCCGGAAGTTGAAAAAAGTCGACGCCCTTTCCGTCAGCCGCCGTTAGTAGTGCTGCTTCTAGTTCGCCGTCCAGGCCTTCGGCAGTCGTGTCATCATCTTTCTTACAGGCATTGAATAACAGACTGATAGATAATAAGATAAGTAGAAAACGATTATTCATGAGCGGGTCGTTTATGGGGGTCTAATCCAGAATTAGAAGTGTTAAAATGTCGTCGCACGGACTATTTTCAAAGATTCAAAACTTATGCCACTAGATCAAGTGAAATTAGGCCAAATGCTACCTTGTGACATATTACATAAATACATAAACTATAATGCGCTTAATTTCAAACCTCTTCTCTTGTTTAGACAAGTTCTATTTATCGTTTAGGGAAGAATTGTCGGGCCAGAAATTGGAGGGGAGCCCTTCAGCCCTTATTTTGGAGGCAAAAAATACAATGAGCATTAACCTGATTAGTGATACGGCTACCCGCCCTACTTCGGCTATGCGTGCTGCCATGATGAACGCTGAGGTCGGCGATGATGTCTTCGGGGAAGACCCTACGGTCAATGCCTTGGAGGCCCGTATGGCTCAGATGTTTGGCAAAGAAGCTGCCCTGTTCTGCCCTTCGGGCACCATGACTAACCAGATTGCTATCAATGTCCATACCAATCGCCTCGACGAGGTCATTTGCGACGAATATTCTCATATCTACCAGTACGAAACCGGAGGTTACAGCGTCAACTCCGGCGTCGCTATCAATCTGATCAAAGGCCAAAATGGCAAGATCACGGCCGAGCAGGTCGCCGCTGCCATCAAACCGGTGTACGATTGGCTGCCCATTAGCCGCCTGGTGGTACTGGAAAACACCTGCAACAAGGGCGGTGGTAGCTACTACACGCTGGACGAAATTCGCCCCATCACCCGCCTCTGCCGCGAAAGGGGGCTGGCGCTGCACCTGGACGGCGCCCGTCTTTTTAATGCGCTGGTCGAGACGAGGGAAGCCACGACGGCCGTCGGCGAATGCTTCGATAGCATCTCGATCTGCCTTTCCAAGGGCTTGGGAGCGCCGGTGGGGTCGGTGCTGATTGGCGAGCGGGCTTTTATCACTCGGGCCCGGAGGGTTCGTAAGGTGATGGGAGGCGGGATGCGGCAGGCGGGTATCCTCGCGGCGGCTGGCCTCTACGCCCTAGAGCATCACATCGATCGATTGAAGGAAGATAATGAGCATGCCCGGCAAATCGGCCAGGTACTTGAACAGCAGGATTATGTGGCTACGGTGCGCCCGGTGCAGTCCAACATTGTCATTTTCGAACTTACCCCTTCCTATACTGCGGAGGATATACTCGAACGACTAAAAGCCAAGGGCGTCCTTGCCGTGGCGCTGGGTCCGCAAAGCATTCGATTTGTCACCCATTTGGATGTATCATCCGAACAGGTACGAGAAACGATAAAAATATTGGAAAATTTACTAGCAGACTAGCTCTTCTGGCTGCCTCGACGTTTGAGTTCATCTCTGATCTCGGCGGCCCGCTCATAGTCTTCATCAGAAAGCACCTCTTGTAACATTTTGCCAAGGTCATCATCAGAGTACTGAGACAGCGAACTCCCTCCTTTCTCCACTTTGCGGGGAGCAGCAGCGACTTCCTTATCTGCGGTGGCCTCATCTGGGTCTTCGAGAATGACCCCAGCGGCGTCGAGAATAAATTCGTAAGTATAAATAGGACAGTTGAAGCGTACGGCCATTGCGAGGGCATCAGAAGTTCGAGAGTCAATTTCAACTACCTCACCATCCTTGATACAGATGAGGCGAGCGTAAAAGATGCCGTCCAGTAAGTTGTTGATAATGACCTCTTGCAATTCGACATCAAAGGTCTCGAGGGTATTCTTGAATAGATCATGCGTCAAAGGACGATTGGGGGTCATCCGCTCCATAGCTACCGCGATCGCCTGAGCCTCAAAGCCTCCGATGACGATGGGCAATCTTCGCGAGCCTTCTTGTTCCCCCAATACAACCGCGTAATTATGGGATTGGGTTACGCTATGAGACAACGCGACTATATCTAATTCTATCTTTTTCATGCTTTGAGATCTAGTATTTCAAGAAAATTGGAGTGGCTGAGTATGACAGGAGACTGCCACTGGTATTGTAACCAATTATTATGCCATCACCTGATTCCCAGAACTTTAAATAGGATAAAAAAAATTAACTATATCTTCACTCTCAACATCCTGGCCTAAACCATTCAATTTACAATATAAATCTTACAATCTCAAATGGGTAAAGGCCCTAATAGGGGCACAAAAGTAATAATTCTGGTGAATACTTGGGCAGGAATAGCGCAGAATTTTCTAAGAAGTCGGAGAGAATAAATAAAGACGATTAGCGATACTCCGATGCCTCGGAAATCCTCGCTAATCGTCTACAGAAAGGCGGTATTAATTATTGGCCGCTTTGAATTTTTTGATCGCGTCGGTCAAACGGGGAACGACGTCGAAGAGATCGGCGCAGATGCCGTAGTCCGCTGCCTTGAAGAAAGGCGCTTCGGGATCTTTATTGATGACGACGATTACCTTAGAGCGGTTGACACCAGCGAGGTGCTGGATGGCTCCAGAGATACCGATCGCGATGTAAAGATTGGGTCGGATGGCAACGCCGGTTTGGCCAACGTGCTCGTGGTGTGGCCGCCAGTCAGAATCTGCCACTGGACGAGAGCAGGCGGTAGTAGCACCGATGGTATCGGCCAAATCCTCGATGATTTGCCAGTTCTCCGGGCCTTTCAGCCCTCTTCCGGCAGACACCACCAATTCGGCCTCCGGCAGCGGTACAGTCCCTTCGATTGTCTTGACTTCCTTCACAGTGATGCGGCTGGCGGGCAGGGCCACTTCCAGTGCTGCTACTTCGGCCGTGCCTCCGGTCGCCTCCGGTGCTACCGCATTCCCCATCAAAGAGATCAGCTTGATGGGCGAGCTGATGACATATTCAGCGACGGCTTTACCAGAGAAGACATTTTTGCGCACTTTGAACTCATCGCCGATGGTCGGCAGGGCGCTGGCACCGGCCACAGAGCCGGCATTGAGCTTCACAGCCAGACGGCCTAACAGTGATTTGCCTGTAGAGCTATGGCTGAGGATGACCACTGAAGCGCCCAGCTTTTCAACGGCACCAGCAATGGCAGCGGTGTACACCTGGCTGTCAAAGTGGCGGAGGCTGGCATCGCCGATGCGATAAACTTTAGAGGCGCCGTAGTTGCCCAGTTGGCTGGCCTCTGCTGCATCACCCAGTACCAGTGCAGCGCACTCGCTGCCCATTGCCTGAGCGACTCTATATCCGTAACTGACCGCTTCGAAGGCGGCCTTTTTGAATTTTCCGTTTGTACTTTCTGCAAAAATTAAAACCATGATATATATATGGATTTAGAAGTGTTTAATAGAATAAATGCCAATAAGCCTAGAGAACTTTAGCCTCTTCGTGCAGCAAGCGCACCAACTCGTCCATGTTCTCTGGATCAAGCATCTTGACCGAAGATTTCTCAGCAGGCAATTCGTAAGTAGATACCGTAGATAAATCTGCTGACTCTGCTGGAGGGACCACCTTGAGCGGCTTGCGCTTGGCCATCATAATTCCTCTCATATTTGGAATACGCTGCTCGGCCATTCCCTTGGCGCAGCTAACCGTCAGCGGCAGGGCTACTTCAATAACTTCTGTTCCTCCTTCAATCTCGCGAGAAATCGTCGCCGTCGTTCCTTCTACATCCATCTGGGTAGCGTAGGAAATGTAGGGCGTATCCAGGTATTCAGCCAGCATTGCACCAACCTCAGAACCATTGTAATCGATGGTTTCTTTTCCTAGAAAAACAATGTCGAAATTTTCGGCTTTGGCAAACTCAGCAATCTGGTGAGCCACATAAAGGGCACTCTTAGGATCAGCATCGATTCGAACAGCGTTATCGGCACCAATGGCCAAGCCCTTACGGATGATCGCATCATTGCTTGAAGGGCCAACATTGACGATGGTAACGCTTCCTCCCAGCTGCTCTTTAAGCTCCAAGGCTCTGACCAGTGCATACCAGGAATCGTAGGGATTAAGGATGTATTGCACCCCATTAGAGTCGAAAGTCGTATTGTCATTCGTAAAAGCAATCCGGGAAGTCGTATCCGGTGTTTTACTGATACAAACTAATAATTTCATATCTTAGCTAAGGTTTTATTATATTGAATTAGGTTTTAATGTGTGCCTTCGAAAAGACGCTGCAAATATAAGTTTTTTGTGCACAAAAAGCGACAGTATAGCGAAAATTCGCTAAATTTTGACCTAAATTCATAATCACCTGATAATCAAACCATACGAATGCTTTTTTGTAAGGTGAATTACTTTACGGGGCAATTTTTTTACAAAAAGATTACCACTAATCTATCTATTTCAATTCATGGCATCTGAACGATTAGAAAAGCTGCTGGGCTTCCTTAAAGCCGATCCAAAATCTTCCTTTGTCCGTTTTGCCGTTGCCAAAGAATACGAATCTTTGGGCGATGAACAGCAAGCTTTGGACTACTACTTGAACCTGACTAAGGACATCCCCGAATACACCGGCACCTATTATCATTTGGGAAAATTACAGGAAAGATTGGGACAATATGACCAGGCCATTGCCACCTATAAGCAAGGAATGGTTATTTGTAAGGAGCAAGGTGACAAACACGCCTACAGCGAGCTGGCGGGCGCCAAATTAGAGATTGACGATGAGGATGACTTCTGAGTACGCCTACCCTACGCCATACAGGCCACTAAATACTAAATCGGCAGGTCCACAGAGCCAAATATCGCGAAAACCGCCTTGTCCATCTTTCTCAAAACGAACTTCCAGCTCACCGCCCTTTGACTTGATGGCTACTTGCCGCAGCGCCTTGGACTGCTTTAGGGCGTAGGCGAGCCCGGCCGCTGTAACACCGGTGCCACAGGAGAGGGTCTCATCTTCTACCCCCCGCTCGTAGGTCGCTACGATCAGGGCCTCCTTGGTCGGTTCCACAAAATTGACATTGATGCCTTCCTTCCGAAAGCGTTTGGAATAGCGAATGGCCTGCCCGTTTTCGACGACATTGATGTCATCTACATCTTCCACAAAAATCACATAATGCGGTGATCCCGTGTCGAGGATAAAGTAATCTTCGCCGTGTTCGATGGTGGCCACATCGTTCATTTTCAGCTCTACGCGACCGTCGGCGTGCAGGCGGGCCTCGTGTGCCCCATCGATGGCCCAGAAATGAGTGGCTGCATCAATCAAGCCCAGTCCGCCGGCAAAAGCGACGATGCAACGCCCTCCGTTGCCACACATCGAGCTGGTCCGCCCATCGGCATTAAAATAGACCATCTCAAAATCATAGCCTTCTTTTTCTTGCAAGAGAATCAGTCCATCGGCTCCGATGCCGAAGCGGCGGTCGCAGATGTGCTGTATTTTTTCGGTATCGGCTACGCTCAGGTACTGGGGGTTTCGGTTGTCGATGATCACAAAGTCGTTGCCGGTGCCTTGGTACTTGTGGAATGGTATCTTCATGTTTTTGTTTTCTGCTGGGGGAGGCGCCTTTGGCGCTTGGGTGGACGCCTGCCGGCAGGCAGGTTGAATGCCTGCGGCATTTTGGTGGACGGTGGACGGTGGACGGCGAATTTGGTGGTTCGTAGTATGGCGTAGTGGTACGGGGCTCCGCACCACCTACAGCTCTCCATAAAAATCCGTCAACCGTCAACCGTCGACCTTGCCTGCCTATCGGCAGGCCAACCAGGCCGGCCCTAAGCCGCCCCACCGCCGCCAAAGGCGGCTTACCTCACTACCCTCTCTATCAACGCAACACAATCTTCTCCGTCAAAATGCCTTGCGCGGTAGCAATTTCCAGCAAGTAGACACCCATAGGTAGAGATTGTACGTCAATATCTGTGTTTAAAAAAGTATTGTTGAGTTGTTCCCGATAGACCCTTTGGCCCATCAGATTGCTTAATCGAATATCCAGCTGCTCCTGCTGGCTGAAGGCCGCGCGGATGTGCAACTGTTCTCGCACGGGGTTGGGGAAAATCTGTAGCGATTCCAGCGTTTCGATCTCCCCGACGGCGGAGGTCATATCTACGGTGTAGGGGCCGGCAGTGGTGATGCAGCCTCTAAAATCGGTGATGGTGACAGAATAATCGCCGGCCTCCAGGCCTGTGAGGTCTTCAGTGGCAGCATCGTTGCTCCATTCGAAGGTGTAGGGCGGTGAGCCTCCGGCTACGGTGATGTCAATGGCTCCGTTGACCTGTCCGCCCTCCTCGTCGGCGATGTCGACGTTGGACAGGAAGGGGGCGCGAATCATCACGGAGTCGTCCATGACTTTTCCAGTGATCAGCGTGGCCGTACCCCCGAGGTATTGCGAGATCTCGAAGGGCGTGGGAGTGTCCGCAAAGTGCAGCATGGCCGTCGCCTCATTTTCGCCTACGGCGTTAAAAACAATAGTCAGCAAAGCTGTTTCGTCTTCCAGCGTAATTCCGGTCAGTGGTGGATGGACCCAATTCATGTTGTACAAGCCCATCTGGCCGTCGGCCATTTCGGTGCGCTCCATCAAGTTAGGGTTGACATCCAGTAACTTGTCGTATTCCAGAATGGCCGGGTCCCAGGTTACAGTAAATTGCAGGCTAGTAATGTCGGTGAAATTTTTTACCCGAATAGCGACACGCACTACCTCTCCGGGGCAAACCAGCATACCGCCGTCGATGGCCAGTTGAGGTTCCTCAGGAGGAGGGGGCATTTCGAAATCGAGTGAATAATCGGTAGAAAAACTTTGGGTTGGTATACTCATTAGGAGGAGTACAAATAGTGCCAATACACTATCGCTAAAACGTAATACCTTGTTCATGATGTGTGTAGTTTAGGGGTAATGAAATAAGCTATTACAGGTCATCCAGCCCCTGGACTAGACGACCCACTACTCCCTCCCTTCAATATTTGTACCGATTGTATCCTTTTGTAATATTTGGGACTTCTCCGGAGGAGTCGTTGGGGTATCCAAAGTAGCGTGGCGATAGATCATCAAGGCCAACATAATAACGATGAGAAACAGGCCAATAAAGGAGTTTTTCCAGCCCCAGATATTGCCAATATACTCCCCATCCCACTCGTCCCAGTAACTTCCTTTTTCGTCTTTTTTCGACATTTTCAATAGGTTGTTTTACTAAAAACCCCAATTTAATTCTAATGCAGCACTTTTCGGCAACGCTTTTGCGTTTTGTAAGACATTACGAAAAGGGATGCCTAAAGTGCAAAACTAAAAAGAAGTTCGTATTGTTAATCTGTTACGAAACAAATAAGTTGAATAAATTGAAAGTTTCAGTGAGTATCCTTAACTTGTTAGATAGTCACATCTTTACACTAAATATATAAGTACATCCTTCATGAAAAATTTTGGTCTTATCATCCTGGCATCTGTGATCAGTGCAATAGTATCCGTATCCCTCTACAGATACTTCGAGGAGCCCAGAGAGGTCATTATCCGCGAAAGTGCCCCGGCCATGTATACCAATTATAGTGATCAACTGCCCAGCGGCCTTGCCCCTCGTCAGTTTTTGTCTTCCTCTCCCACCAATTTCACTTCGGCTGCCGAGGCAGTGACTCCTGCGGTAGTTAATATCCGTACGACTAGTGGCGACTATGAGTTTTGGGGAGGCGGCAGCTATTCGGGATCATCGGGCTCGGGCGTTATCATTTCGCCGGATGGCTACATTGTGACCAATAATCATGTGATTGAAGACGGAAAAAATATAGAAGTTACCCTCAACGATAATCGTAAATTCACGGCCAAGCTGATTGGATCGGACTCTTCTACGGATTTGGCACTGATCAAGATCAAGGAGGAAGATGGACTTGCATTGCCCCATCTAATGTTCGGCAACTCCGACTCCATCCGAGTCGGCGAATGGGTCCTTGCGGTGGGCAATCCTTTCAATTTGGAATCTACCGTTACGGCGGGTATTGTTAGTGCGAAAGGCCGCAGCATTGATATTTTGGAAGATATGTATCGCGTCGAGTCTTTCATTCAGACCGATGCGGCCGTCAACCCCGGCAACAGCGGTGGTGCCCTGGTCAATACCAACGGAGAGCTGGTGGGTATCAACACCGCCATCATCACCCGCTCGGGCCGCTACGAGGGCTACTCCTTCGCCATCCCTGCGAATCTGGCCAGCAAGGTCATCCGCGACCTTAAGGACTTTGGGATGGTGCAGCGCGGTATCCTGGGCGTTAACATCGAGGAAGTTACGGATGAGCTGGCCAAGGACATCGGCCTGCCCGCAGTGGAAGGCGTCTACATCAGCCGGGTCAACCCCAATAGCGGCGCCGAAGACGGCGGTATTCGTAGAGGAGATGTGATCATCGGTATTAATGGTGTAAAGACCGGTACGATTCCTCAGCTGCAAGAGCAAGTAGCTCGCTTCCGACCCGGCAAGAGCATCGAGGTGCAATACATCAGAAAAGGCAAAAGCTACAAGACCGACGTCACCCTCAAGACCCGTAATAACAACACCGCGCTCGTCGGTGTCCGCGATGAGTCCATCCTCCAAGACCTCGGCATTGAGCTAAGAGACCTCACCAAGTCTGAACGTCGCAAGCTGGACGTCGACGGTGGTGTAATGGTCAAAAGCATTATCCGAGGCAGCAAAATTGAGCGCACCAATATGGACCCTGGTTTTATCATCACTAAAGTCAATGACGCCAATGTTACCAATGTCGAAGAGGTGATTTCGGAGTTGAAGAAAACCACAGGAAAGGTGTTGTTAGAAGGCGTGTATGAGAATTATCCTGGAGAATGGGGATATACGTTTAGTAAGTAGAGATCGAATAACGATTTCTGATAAAGGCAGAAGGCAGGCGCTTTCTGCCTTTATTGTTTGTAGATTTTTTTCTATTTTTGCGCTTTTGAAAGTCTTGCACTAACCATTTACTAAACCGCTTAATATCAACCCTTTATGTCCTCAAAGTCAGCTATCGAATGGAATAAAAATGTAGACGCCATGAAATTGGCAACGGTGAAACTTCGCCGAACCCTGGAAAAGGTCTACCTCGGAGGCGGAGAGAAAAAGATTGAAAAGCTGCACAGTAGAGGCAAAATGACGGCGCGAGAACGCATCGATTACCTGATTGACGATGATACCTATTTCTTTGAAGTAGGCGCCTTGGCTGGACATGGGATGTATGAGGAATACGGTGGCTGCCCTTCGGGCGGCGTCGTTGTGGGTATCGGCTACGTCAGCGGCCGACAGTGTGTCGTAGTAGCCAATGATGCGACGGTCAAAGCCGGAGCCTGGTTTCCCATCACTGGAAAAGTAAACCTGCGGGCGCAGGAAATCGCGATGGAAAATCGCTTGCCCATTATCTACCTGGTGGATAGCGCGGGGGTCTTCCTGCCCATGCAAGATGAAATTTTCCCCGATAAAGAACACTTTGGTCGCATCTTCCGCAACAACGCTAAGATGTCGAGCATGGGCATTCCGCAGATTGCGGCCATCATGGGCAGCTGCGTTGCCGGTGGGGCCTACCTCCCCATCATGTCCGACGAGGCACTAATTGTCGAAGGAACCGGTTCCATCTTCCTCGCTGGCCCCTACCTGGTCAAAGCCGCCATTGGCGAAAATGTCGACAAAGAAACCCTTGGCGGCGCGACTACGCAAAGCGAAATCTCTGGTGTCACCGACTATAAAATGCCCGACGACCCCACCTGCCTGGATACCATCCGCGATCTGGTGGACAAAATCGGCCACTTCGATAAAGCGGGCTTCGACCGCGCCGAGCCCCTGCCGCCCAAGAGCGAACCCAGCAAAATGCTCGGTATCTATCCCGAATACGGCGCTAAGCCCTACAAAACCGTCGATCTGCTTAAATGCATTGTCGATGACTCTAAGATTACCGAATACAAGAAAGGCTACGGTAAGACCATCATCTGCGCCTACGCGCGCATCGATGGCTGGTCGGTCGGAATTGTGGCCAACAACCGCGAGGTGGTGAAAAATAAGAAGGGCGAGATGCAGTTCGGTGGAGTGATTTACTCAGATTCGGCGGATAAGGCGGCTCGCTTCATTATGAATTGTAACCAAAAGAAAATTCCGCTGGTTTTCCTGCACGATGTTACAGGCTTCATGGTGGGGACGCGCTCTGAGCACGGCGGCATCATCAAGGACGGTGCGAAGATGGTCAATGCGGTTTCTAACTCTACGGTCCCGAAGTTCAGCGTTGTCGTCGGCAACTCCTTCGGAGCGGGGAACTATGCGATGTGTGGCAAGGCATACGACCCTCGACTGATCGTCGCCTGGCCAACGGCCAAGCTGGCGGTGATGGGTGGTTCGGTGGCTGCCAAGACGCTGCTGCAAATTGAAGTTTCTTCGCGTAAAGCCAGAGGCGAGGAGCTTTCAGCGGAGGAAGAAAAGGCCATTTTCGAAAAAATCAAAAACCGCTACGATAAGCAAACGACGCCCTACTACGCTGCCGCCCGCCTCTGGGTCGACGCCATCATTGACCCACTGGATACCCGCAGATTCCTCTCTATGGGCATCGAGGCGGCCAGTAATGCCCCCGTTGCCCCCTTCAATGTGGGGGTTTTGCAAACCTAATGACAGAATTAATTGTTTTTCTTTCTGAATCTATTCTTAACTTAATTGTCAGATCAGATGAGTAAAGAAACTCCAAATGAAGGAAACAAATTTAAGCTGTGGTTGAAGCGGATTGGCGTAGCAGGATTTCTATTTTTCCTCATCAAAGGCTTAATCTGGATAGGTATTTTTATCTGGATGGGAAAATGTGCATTTTGATTTTCCCTTATCCTTGACAAAAGAGTAGTTACAAGGCTGATCAACGCGGAAACTCAAACCCTAGTACATATGAAAAAGCTATGGATCAGCAGTCTATTTTGTGCCCTCTCCTACTTGGGCTTTACCCAATGTCCTACTGCTAAGAACCTTCTTCTATCGACCCAGGATCAGCTCAATCAATTCGAAATTGACTTCCCCAACTGTGACTCTATAACCGGCAATCTGTCCATCATTGCGTCCGATGTTCCAGATAGCTCGCAGATTACCAGCCTGGCCCCCCTAAAGAACTTGCGTTACATCAAAGGGGCATTAACCATCCGTTATACCTCCAAACTCAAAGACCTTAGTGGCCTGGATCAGCTCCAACGATTAGGAGGCCTTACGATCTCCTCCAATTCAGCTATGGAAAGTGTCCAGGGTATCCAGAACATCAAAACAATCGATTGGTCTTTGGTCATTACCAATAACGACCGCCTGAGCGATCTCTCTGGCTTCTCTGACCTCGAAGAAGTACAAAATTCCCTTATCATTGAAAATAACAAGGAATTGACTCGGCTACCCGCCAACTGGCAGCTCCGATATGCGAGGTATCTGGAATTGGTAAACCTCCCCAAGCTAATCAGCCTCGATGGCCTCCAAAACCTTCAACGAGTGGGGGCGACCTTACGACTCAACAACCTCCCCCTGCTTCAAAGCCTCCGTGAACTTGAAAAGCTGACCGTTATCGACAACACACTACAACTAGAAGACTGCCCCGCCCTGTTGGATCTAAAAGGATTCGCTCCATTACAAAGCATCAATCATATCCAAATCACCAGCCTTCCGCTGATTGAGGACTTGCAAGGTCTAGAGCAGTTGGAGCAGTTGCGTTCGATTACGCTCAAAGATAATTCTAGCCTGCTCTATCTCCAAGGATTGGAAAACTTGGCGTCTGTTGGGGCCCTTCAAATCGATAATTGTGATCGCCTGCAAAACCTGGAATATCTAGAGCAATTGAGGGTCTTGGGTCCTCTTATCCTGAAAAATAATCAAGACCTCAGAGATTTGAGCGGACTGGAACAGGTGGAACGTTTTACGCGTTCTTTAGAGCTAAAGAATAACCCACAGCTTCAGCACATCCGGACTTTAGAGGCAGTCAAGCAGTATGTTCCAGGTAGTGTTGTAATTGAAAATAATGTGGCGCTGCAAAGCCTGGAAGGTCTTGAGTTTGTCAGCTCTATCGAAACTCACTTATCGATTGTCAACATCCCCCTACTGAGTGATCTAAAGGGACTAAACAACATCAAAACAATAGTTGGCTCCAACAACCACGGGGAACCCGTTGCTCAGTTGGCTATTAAGGACTGTGAGGGATTGAAGAATCTGGATGGACTGGATGCTTTGACCCGAATTCAGGGCAGTTTAAGGTTGAATAATATACAGAACTTGACCAACATAGATGCACTCGGACAATTGCGTCAAATTGCTAGTCACCTAGTCATTATCGGCAATGACAATCTAAGCTCTTTATTGAGCTTACAGAGCCTGGACTCTATAGGCAATTGGGTGGATATTTATAGGAATCCTTTACTGGCTAGTTGCGAGGCGCAGGCGCTCTGTGATCATATACGCAAGTCGCAGGGTGGATACCCCTACAAAGTCACTATTGAAGACAATAAAGCGGGCTGCGATAACCTGATGGAAGTCGTGGAGGCCTGCGACCCTGCTCCAGGTGACAAAACCCAATGGTGCGTCTACCCCAACCCCAGCCCAGGCCAGTTCCAATCGGAGGGGCCGGAGGACTGGGAGGAGGAGGACGGACAGCTGCGCGTCTACAGCAGCCAAGGGCAACTGATCCTGCAACAGCCCCAGACGGTTGAGACCAGCATCGACTTGCAGCAGGTTCCAGATGGTGTCTACTTCATTGAATTGGAGCTCGAAGGCCAGCTGCTGCGAAAAAAAGTACTCAAGTATAGCGGAAGCTGAGGCATTATGCGGATATTTGCGCCGCTATGATGCAATTAATCGCCAAAACTTTTTTCGGCCTCGAAGGGGTGCTGGCCGAGGAATTGAAAGCCCTCGGAGCCAGCAACATCCAGCTGCTCAAGCGCGCCGTACATTTCGAGGGGGACAAGGCCCTGATGTACCGCGCCAACCTGGAACTGCGCACCGCCCTGCGCATCCTACTGCCCATCCGCAGCTTCCGCGCCCGCAACCCCGAAGAGCTGTACCGCCAAGTCCTGCGCGTCAACTGGTCGAAATACCTCAACATCGACCAGACCTTCGCCATCGATGCAGTAACCAACTCCGAGTTTTTTCGGCACTCCAAATTCGCCGCACTCAAGACCAAAGATGCCATCGCCGATCAGTTTCGGAAGCGCTCGGGCCGTAGGCCGGACGTGAATCCGCACTACCCCGATGTCCGCATCAATCTGCACATCTTCAACCAGCAGTGCACCCTGTCGCTGGACAGCTCGGGGGATTCGCTGCACAAGCGCGGCTACCGCACCGACAGCACCACCGCTCCCATCAATGAGGCCCTGGCCGCCGGGATGATCCTGCTGAGCGGCTGGCGCGGCGAGACCGACTTCCTCGATCCGATGTGCGGGTCGGGCACCCTGCTGATTGAGGCGGCGATGATCGCCGGGAACATCGCTCCACAATTCCAGCGCAAAGCCTTCGGCTTCCTCCGCTGGAAAAACTTTGATCGCAAGATTTGGACGGAGATCAAGGCGCAGGAGAAGCAGCGCCGCCGCCCCATCGCCTGTCAAATTCTGGGGGCGGATAAGGATTTTAAGGCCGTCAGCGCAGCGGGGCATAATAGCTACGCCGTTCAACTGGAAGCGCACATCAAGGTCCAACGCTCTACCTTCGCCAAGCTCCCCCCTCCCGAGGCCCCCGGCATGCTCATTACCAATCCCCCCTACGACGAGCGCCTGCAAAGTGCCGACATCGGTGCACTGTACAAAAGCATCGGCGACCGCCTCAAACAGGCTTATCCTGGCTGGGTAGCCTGGATGATCTCCTCCAATATGCCGGCGTTGAAAAAAGTAGGCTTAAAGGCAGCTAAAAAGTATATACTTTTCAACGGACCCCTTGAATGTAAATTCCAAAAGTATGATCTTTATAAAGGATCACGCGAGGAAAAACACAATAATATGGTGCAGGATTGATCAGAATGGTTTTTGCTGTGTTATATAAATAAGTTACGTTCCAAAGCACTTTGCAGCTCTGGGATTTCCTCCTAACCACATTAAAACCATGAGTATGAGAACCCCGACCTTATTTATCGCTGCCCTACTTTTCTGTAACATTGTGCTGGCCCAAAACGCGCAAATTGGATTGAGTCCGCAAGGCTTCTCCTACGCTCCCAAAGCCGGTAATATCAGCTTTACCCTCCTCAGAACCAACAACTGGCTCAACGACATTGATCCGAATCTCCCGCCAGTCAGTGCGGCTTTTCTTGACCGACCATTCAACGAACAAAAACTACCTATGAAGCTGCTGAATACTGCCCTGCTTCTGATGGGTGGTGTAGATAATTTATCCTTTTTCTGCCGGCTAGAAGCCAACCGGGACAGACAGGCTATCATGCCTGCGCGCTTTCGTCTGGGAAGTGTGCCTTATGTCGACTACTTAGAGCAGAAAAATGGGGCTCGTCTCCCTAACGCTTTATACTAAATCCATAAAATCTCGGACGCCGGGGGTACGCGCTACATTGAAGCCCTCGGCAAAGTCTACACCGATGTCGCGACCGAAATCGCGGGCTCGTGCTTCGAGGAAATCCTGAAAGGATTTGCTGGAGATAGGCGAAGAGAGTTCTTCGGAATCGGGATCGTAAAATTGTGATCGAAAGGCCATAATCACCGCTTTCTTTTGGTCTAGGTAGTCCGTAATGTCTACTACAAAATCGGGCTGGCGAAAGCGATCTTGGATCATATGGTAAAGAGCATGGGGGCGCCAGCGCTCCTGCAATTGCCCTTCTTCATAGGTAGGTACTTTCACCAAACCGGCGACGAAACAGGCATCCGCAACCAGCTTCGCGGCGCGGCCGTGATCGGGATGTCGGTCATCCAGCGCGTTGGTTACGACGACCTCGGGTTGGTATTTGCGAATAACTTGAGCGATCTTTTCCAGATTTTCGCGGCTGCGCTCAAAAAAGCCATCTGCCATACTGAGGTTCTCGCGGGCAACGGCTCCCATAATACGGGCGGCCTCGGCCGCCTCTTGCAGGCGAAGTTCAGCACTTCCTCGGGTCCCCAGCTCTCCCTGAGTCAAATCAACCAGGGCGACGGTCTTCCCCTGATCGATGTGGCGGAGCAGGGTTCCACTACAGCTCAACTCCACATCGTCGGGATGCGCCGCGATGGCCAGTATGTCAACTTTCATAAATAGGCTATTGGCTCTCGAAAAACAGGACTTAAAGCAAGCCTTCGATGGCCTTTTTCACCCGTCCTGCTGTTGGCTTAGTAAAGCTATAGAAAAAATCAGCAACCCGACCGTCTTTGTCGATCAGATATTTGTGAAAATTCCATCGAGGTCGGGAAGACGTCTTCCCGTTGCGGCTTTTATCGGCCAAAAAGGCAAATAGCTCGCTCACCTCCGGCCCTTTGACGTGGACTTTATCGAAAAGGGGGAAGGTCGTTCGGAAGTTGAGATCGCAAAATTCCTGGATGGCTTCGCCTTCGAGGGGTTCTTGCGCACCAAAGTTATTGGAAGGAAAGGCTAGTATTTCGAAGCCACGGTCTTTGTAGGCTTGGTAAAGCTCTTCCATCTGCTTGAGCTGGGGGGTGAAGCCACAGCGAGAAGCGGTGTTGACAATTAACAGTACTTTACCCTCATAATCGGCTAAGGAAACCGGCTCTCCCTTCAAATTCTTGACACTGAACTGATGGATACTTTTGGTGGCGCTGGTGGTTTGCATAATTGTTATTTTTAAGTTGTTGTTTTAACAATTATTTCTGGAAAATTGTTGAAGGTTATCTTCCGAAGAGTGTACGTATCCTATTAAACTCTTATCTTAACCCAAAAGACGTAAATGAAGGCTTATAAAGCTCCCAAAATGACCGTAGCGCAGTACATCGATCAGGAAATTAAGAATGATACTAAGTACGAGTATCATAACGGAGACTTATATGCCTTAGCCGGAGGCACCATCAATCACGGCGTTTTGTGCAGCAATATCTTTTCCGAATTGGTACTGGGTTTAAGAGGGAAAGGGTCGGATTGCAAGCCCTTTACGAGCGAAATCAAATTACACATCGTCTCTAAAAATATTTTCGTCTACCCAGATGCGATGGTAGTCTGTGAAGAATTACAGCCCTCACCGGACGATAAAAACGCCATCGTCAACCCAAGGGTCATCGTAGAGGTCCTCTCGAAATCTACTTCGGATTATGACAGAGGCGATAAGTTTTTCTTTTACAAACAGATTCCAACGTTACAGGAGTATATCCTGATTGAACAAGAAAAGGCGGTTGTAGACCTCTATTTTAAAGCGCCAGGAGCTGATTTGTGGAAAATCAGCCGTTATGAAGGTTTGGAGAGTACAATTTTGTTGGAATCGCTACAAATTGAAATCTCGATGTCAGATTTGTATCGTGATGTTAAGAATTTAAAAGCATCGTAGCCAAGACGTCCCCATTAGCGCAGCAAGCTCAAATCTCCCGTCACCTGCTGCCGCCCCTCCTCTACCGTCGTATACTGAATCAAATAAGCATAAACGCCACTAGGGCTGCCCTGCCCACGGAAGCGGCCATCCCAGACCTGGCTAATATCCTGCGTACTAAAGACCTCCTCCCCCCAGCGATCAAAGATGTGTAACACGAAGTCCTGTA
>JBCDGZ010000032.1:0-55786 GCA_038750655.1 Bacteroidota bacterium
ATTTAAACTGGATTTTTAAATGCAGTCGTTCATATATGTTTTCTTACTGAGAAATAACAAAAATCGACATGAAACGTAAATATAACACAAATTGTTGTTACTTGCAAGTAAGGAATAAAAAGCGGTTCTTGGTGAAGTCTGATTAAGAACGTATTTTTAGGCTTATCTTGAATGATAGCCTTTTTATGACAAAGCGAAAAAACAAAAAACCTGTTGATAAGGCGAAAGCCTCCAAGTCTAAAACCGCTGCTAGAAGTAAAAATGCGGGAAAAAGAAGAAGTACTCAGGCTAAACCTTGGTTGTTGGCTTTGATCGTTGCCGCTTTGGGTTTTGTACTATACAGCAATACCTTTAGTCACGAATATACCCTTGATGATTCCTCGGTGCTGCAGGACAACTGGGTGACGCAGCAGGGCGTAGCCGCCATACCGACCATTCTTACCACTCATTATCGTCATGGTTATTGGAATGCATCGGGTACGCTTTATCGGCCCATTCCTCTCATTGCCTTTGCGCTGCAATGGCAGATTGCTCCCGACAGTTCCGGCTTCTATCATTTTGTCAACGTACTGGCCTACGCTGCCTTAGGCTATTTGTTGTTTCTTTTCCTTGCTCGACTATTCAAGGGGCGCGATTTGCGTATTCCCTTTATCGCTGCCGCCTTGTTTATGGCCCATCCGGTGCATTTTGAGGTCGTCGCCAATATCAAGAGTTTGGACGAAATCCTAGCTTTTTTGTTCAGTCTGCTGAGCTTGAATATGCTGTGGAATTATTTGGAGAGCAAAAAAATCCTCCATCTAGGGCTCTCCATCGGTCTTTATTTTCTGGCCCTACTATCCAAAGAAAGCGTTGTCACCTTCGTCGCCGTTATTCCACTATTGCTGTGGTTTTTCACCAA
The DNA here is from genome assembly GCA_038750655.1 of Bacteroidota bacterium. Lineage (GTDB taxonomy): Bacteria > Bacteroidota > Bacteroidia > Chitinophagales > Saprospiraceae > JBCDGZ01. Next base: position 899 of record JBCDGZ010000032.1, read on the forward strand.
ACAAGACCGTAACCAAATCGCGCGGACCAGTGCGCTCTATCTGCTTCCCGTCGCCCTGATCTTCCTCATCCGCATCGCCATACTCGGCAGTGCCGGCGCCGGGACGGGCTCCGCCTCCCCCTTGGACAATCTGCTGACCGCCGCTCCAGATTTCCTCAGCCAAAAGGCGACGGCCTTTGTCCTACTAGGCAAGTACCTCTGGGCGATGATCTTTCCGCATCCGCTGGGTTCTGATTTTGGATATTCGCAGGTGCCCATCACCACCTGGGGCGATTGGAAGGCCCTGTTGTCGCTGCTCCTTCATGTAGGGCTGGCCGGCTTTGCCCTCTATCGTTTTAAGAGTAAGGACTTGCTTTCCTTCGCCATATTATTCTACATCATCACCTTCTCCCTGTTCAGCAATTTGGTTACTACCATCGGTTCTTCCTACGGCGAGCGATTCCTGTTTATTCCCAGCCTGGGCTTCACCCTGGCGATGGCCATCCTACTGGTGCGATACCTTGGGGGCGGAAAAGTATTGAAAGACGGCGCTAAGCCCGCAGATTTTTTCAAGCAGGGTGGTCTGGCTATCGGACTGGCAGCCATCATCATCGGGTTGTATGGCTTTAGAACCATGACCCGTAATCCGGACTGGAAGAACAGCTTTACGCTTTATGAAGCAGACGTTAAAGTGGCCCCTAATAGTGCCAAGCTCCGCTACCACTATGGCCTGGAATTATCTAAAAAATCTTCTAGCGAAGCCGACCCCGCCAAGAAAAATCAGTTGGCGAATTTGGCCTTAGATCAGTTCAATTCTGCCATTACGCTTTACCCCAAGTACCATGATGCCTACGCACAGGGAGGATTGGTATACTATCGTTTGGGGCAAAAAGAAAAAGCGATGCAGCAGTATGAAGAGTCGCTGAAATACAAGCCCAATAACGATAAGGTGTACAGCAATATGGGCATCATTTACTTCGAGCAACAGAATTTTGAGAAAGCCAAAGAGGTCTACGAAAAAGCGGTCGAAATCAATCCGCGCTTTGTGGATGCCCGTCGCAATTTAGGCAGCGTTTATGCCATGACTAAACAATTTGACAAGGCCATTGAGCAATTCAAAGCGGGGTTGAATTACGCCAATGACTCCCAAAAGGCCATCCTACATTTCTATCTGGGTAGTTCCTACCGCGATAGCGGCGATCAGAATAATGCTCAGATTCATCTCAATGAAGCCTACCGACTCAATCCTCAATTAAGGCAATAAGTATTAGATCGGCTGTAAAAGCTGGGTTAATATCAGGAGCTTGGACGAATGATTATAAATTGTAATTATTTGTTAATGAGTCGTTTATGTAGGAAATACTTGCTGTATTTGGATTGTTTTTTCAGGAAAGATTCAAAAATTGTCAACGTAAAGATGAATTGACCATTTTATCTTTAATCTATGTTGGAAGTTTTAGTCTAGAGACTAAATCGATTCGAGCGCTAAACTAAGCAAAGGTATGTAATTTTACATAGTTATTTCAAACGGGCCGAAAGCTGATATAGGGTTTTCGGCCCGGTTTTATTGGGTGCTCAGTGTGGTGCTATCAACAGTTATCTCCTTCCTTTTGACGAAGAAAAATTCCACTGCTTTTGGAGAAAAATTGACTTGCCGAACAAACTCAGGTTGCTGGATTAAGTTCAGTGGGACGGTGTTGTTTTGTGCATTGAGAGGGATACCTTGGAGGTCTGCTTCCAGGGTAAAAAGCTTGCTTTTGAGGCTTTTATATTGACTCAGTCCAACGATGCAATTCAGCTTGATTTTATCGGGGAAAATCCTGAGGCTGTCCGGGGCATTTTTGATGGTAATGGGGACGAATAAGGAAGCCTGGGTAAATTGTTCGACCTCGATTTGGGCCTCAGTAGCAGTGGGCTTGATGCGAAGGGCGCTGCCTACCTTTGGCATCACCAGCTCTACAACTTCCCTTGTACTGCTTTTGAGGTCGGTGAGGATCAGCGGGACGGTAGGCCAAAAGTCGATGGTGTCGATGATGGTCTGTGGTCCGGTGATGCTGATACTGTCGGGGTTGAGGACGATAGCTTGCCGGGCTTGAAAATCAGCTGCAAAGCTCAGCTCTTGATTTAGCCGTACCGGTACTTTCCGGCTCAGTTCATCTTCTAGGGCGATGGTGATGTAATCGATGTCGAGTTCGATGACTTCGACGCTGGCGACGCCTCCTCGGATGCGGTCTTTGAGCTGGGAGGAGCTGATGGTCTGGCTACTTTGGTTATCGAGCTGGAAGTTGATGATAGAATGAGTGCCGCTAAAATAGTAGGAGAGGAGGTCCCAGCCACGGCCGTAGAGCTGCGAGTTGATTTTGCTGGGAGGCAGGGAGGCGAAGGTTTTGCCCTCGGGCAATTCGTATTGAATCTCGCATTGGTGCATAGCATTGAAGGATTGCGAGAGTTTGACCAGCAGCCAAAAGATTAGAGCTATACTGATGCAGATGATCAGTATAGCTCTATCCGATTTGAAGAAAGTCGTTGTATCAGCTCTTTTTGTCGTTGTCATCGTCTTTTTTAAGAAAAGATTCCGTCATATCCTTGGAGATGGCGCTGCGTAGAACCCGAATGTAGGTCTTAGATTCCACCAAAAGAACAATTTCCTGTTCTTCAATTTTATTGATTTGGCCAATAATGCCGCTGGCAGTGACCACCTTATCTCCTTTTTCTAAATCATCTTGAAAAGTATTTTGTTCCTTTTGCCGTTTTGATTGTGGACGGATAATAAAAAAGTAAAATACGATAATGATGAGAAAAAAGGGCCACATTCCGGTCATTATCTCCGCAAATCCGCCTCCCTGTAGTACGATCAAGTTAATGAGTTGCATTGGTTTTGTTTTTGTCGCGATGAATGAATGATGAGCTATTTCTCTGTACTGGCCTGCTCTTCGGCACCTTCGGCGGCCTCAACACGACCTTCGATATAGAGTACAGTGGTTGTAGGGTAAGTATTGGCTTTGATGGTCACGGGCTTCTTTTGGTCGCCGCGTTTTCCTTTGGTATTGAAGCGCACGCTGATGACGCCGCCTTGTCCCGGTTCGATGGGTTCTTTAGGCCATTCTGGCACGGTGCAGCCGCAGGTCGAGCGGGCATCGTTGATGATCAGAGGAACTTTGCCCTCGTTGGTAAATTTGAAGGTATGCTCAATAATATCATTTTCCTTAGCTTGGCCAAAATCGAAGTTGATTTCTTCAAAAATCAGCTTGGCTACATTTACCGTATCGGTAACCTCTTCGGCAGAAACAGGATTACGAATAATATCAGAATTGCTGATTTTACCCTGGTCTTTGATCTCCTGGACCGATTTTTCACTAGCATCCTCACTGTTGGTGGTCGTGCAGGCGATCAGGTTTATGCTGAAGACAAAGAGCAGGAAGCGCGTCATTTTTCTCATAATACGATCAGTTTATTAATAGTTCAGGCTGCAAATGTAGGACTTTTTGAGTGAATATAATTAGTTTTGGGGCCACACAAAATTATCAAGATGTCCAATCATAATCAGCCGCATAAATACGACTACGGTATCATAGGCAATTGTGCATACTTAGCCCTAATTGATAAACAAGCCAATATGGGCTGGCTTTGTTGGCCCCGGTTCGACAGCAGCTTCATTTTTGGTGGGCTGTTGGACGAAAAAAAAGGCGGCTCCTTCCGCATCTGCCCCGAATGGGATACTTTTCAAAGCCATCAAGCCTATCATTTCAACACTAACGTTTTAGAAACGACTTTTGATTGCGACGATGGTCGATTTAAAGTTGTCGACTTTGCCCCTCGATTTCGGCAGTACGAGCGCTTTTTTAAGCCCCTGATGCTGATTCGCAAGATTGTACCCTTGGAAGGCACCCCTCGCATTCGAGTGACCTGCGACCCCGTTGGGCGCTACGGAGAGTTTCGTCCCCAGCAGGAACTGGGCAGCAGCCATATTCGCTATAATGGCCTCGACTCTAATGTACGGCTGACGACCGACGTGTCTCTGAATTTCATCCAAAACGAACAGGCCTTCGTCCTCAACCAACCCCATTACCTAGTCCTCACCTGGGGCAATCCCCTGGAGGCCCCCCTGCAAAGCACGGCCGAAGCCTTCCTCGACAGTACCATTGCTTATTGGCACACCTGGGTAAAGAATACCTCCACCGAGCAATTCCATCAGGACATCGTTATTCGCTCCGCCCTCACCCTCAAACTACATCAATTTCAAGATACCGGAGCCATCATCGCCGCTGCGACCACCAGCTTACCCGAATTTCCCGGCAGCACGCGCAACTGGGACTACCGCTTTTGCTGGCTGCGCGACGCTCACTATACCATCAAGGCCCTCAATGATCTAAGTCACTTTGGGATATTAGAAGACTATGGCCATTTCATCCAAAATATCGTCATGAATGAAGACCAGCGCTACCATCCGCTGTATCCCATCGCTATGGATCGGGAGCCTGTTGAGCGCATCCTTCCGCTTAGTGGCTACCAGGAGGAGCAGCCGGTTCGCATTGGCAACCAAGCCTACGAGCACATTCAAAACGATGTCTATGGTCAAGTTTTGGTGACCTTGTTGCCCCTTTTTACCGATCATCGCCTATATCGTGACGAGACCAATTCCTCGCTGCTACAAATCAGTATGCATTGTTTAAAGATGATTGAAGAGACAATGGAGGAGCCGGATAACGGCCTTTGGGAGTTCAGAGGAACGACACAAAAACATTGCTACACCTTCTTGTTTCACTGGGCGGGAAGCCACGCTGCTCGGAAAATGGCTGTGGCGCAGGGAGATGAGAAGATGAAGGCAATGGCCGATCGTTTGATCAAAGCTTCTTCCGAGCAAATTGAAGCTTGCTACGATGAAGAGCGCGGCGTTTATACCCAGGCTATTGGCAGCGCCAACTTGGATGCCAGCCTCTTACAACTCATCAATATGGGGTACCTTGATCCTGAGAGTGCAAAAGCCAAGAAGCACCTTCAAGTCCTGGAAGAGGAGCTACGCACCGATACTGGGCTTTTTTACCGCTACAAACATGTTGATGATTTTGGGGAGCCAGAATCGACCTTCTTAATATGTGCCTTTTGGTATGTAGAGGCTCTAGCCCGTATGGGACGCTTGGACGAAGCCGTACAAATCTTCGAGCGACTGATTAGCCACGCCAATCATTTGGGCCTGTTGAGTGAGGATGTACACGAAAAAAGTGGAAGTCAGTGGGGCAATTTTCCGCAGACTTACAGCCATGTTGGTTTGGTTAATGCCGCCTTTGCCATTTCCAGAAAACTGGATAAGCCGGTATTTATGTAAATCGTACAGCTCGCTTATGAACATTTATTTGCTTGGATTTATGGGGAGCGGTAAGAGCTTTACGGGCCGCCAGCTGGCAGAATTGATGGGCTATGCTTTCTATGATTTGGATGAGCAGATCGAAGAGGCGGCGGGCTGTAGCATCTCTGAGTTGTTCGCCCGCCAGGGTGAAGCCGCCTTTCGAGCACTAGAACGCCAACAGCTCCACCGAACCGCTGATTACCAAAATGCCGTGATCGCCACTGGCGGCGGCACCCCCTGCTTCTACGACAACATTGATTGGATCAACCGGCAAGGATGGAGCATTTACCTCAAAGCCAGCCCCGCACTCTTAGCCCAGCGTTTAATGGCAGAAACTGCCCAGCGCCCTCTTTTGGCCGATTTAAACAAAAATAAACTCCACTCGTTTATTGAAGACAAACTTAAGGCCCGCCAGCATTTCTACCAACAAGCCCGTACGATCTATACGCAAAAAAACCAAAATGCCCCAATTGCCCCCATTCTTCTTCAGTTGATCCTAGCTTAATGCATCCCATCGACAATACGCTGCATCAATATTCCTAGTTTTTTTCGTTCTGCCGCCAACTTGCATTTTGTTTAACAAAGATTAAAAATAGTTAAACAAAACGATTTTCCTTGGCGTTATGGAAGCATCTATTTTCACTAATTAATTAAACCAAAATCATTTTAATGATGAAAAACTTGAGTATCCTATTTAGGGCAATTGTATTGTTCAGCCTAGTAACTTTTGTTAGTGCCTGTAGCAATGATGATGACAATGATGAGCCACAAACCCTGACAGAGCTTGCAGCTGCCACCCCTGAACTGTCCACATTAGTAGATGCTTTGACCCGTACGGGACTAGACGCTACGTTGAATGGCGCCGGACCATTTACCGTATTTGCTCCTACCAACCAAGCATTCCAAGACTTAGGAGTCAACTTGGACGACCTTACTGATGCTGAACTGACTGACATCCTTCTGTACCATGTATTTGTCGGCCAGGCACTTGCTTCTACTGCCATTGCCGAGGGACAGACTTACCTCCAAACAGCCAGCGAATCTGGTCCTGGCAACGAGAGAGTTTCTGCTTTAGTCGAAAGAGCAGGTTCTGCCGTAACCATCAACGGTGACATCAATGTAACTTCTGCTGACAATGTTGGAACCAATGGTGTTGTACACATTATCAGTAAGGTCATGCAGCCCCTGGACGTCGTTGGACACGCAATTGCCAATTCAGAGTTCACCAGCTTGGTAGGCGCACTGGGCGACGCAAGCGGAGACTTGGTTAATACCTTACAGACAACTGGTCCTTTCACCGTATTTGCGCCTGTAAATTCTGCCTTTACGGAAATCGAAGATGTTGTGATGACGCTTTCCGCAGATGCATTGAGAGATATATTGCTTTACCACGTAGCTAATGGCAATGTAGTTTCTGGTGACTTGAGTAATAATTTTACAGTGACTACATTGAGCAATGATCAGACTTTCACTATTAACATCAGCGGTAATGATGTCACCATCACTGATGGCGAAGGCAACACAGCTAGCATTGTTCTCACTGATGTACAAGCTACTAATGGTGTTATTCACGTATTGAATAAGGTCATTCTCCCATAGATTAGGTCTTTATGACTCTTTAATATTTGAGGGGCAATGCCTTTTATGGTAGCGCCCCTCGTTCTTTATAAGGAACGTGGATTAGAAAGAAAAGCGGTCAATGGCGAATAGTTGCCATTGACCGCTTTCTGGTTGAAGTACAAAAATGTTTGTTTACTTGTCGTCGTATTCAATCGAAGACAAATCAACCACAAAACCTTTGATCTTTTTCTTCTTCTTCAGCTGTTTTTTGTAGCTCTCTGCCGTTGTCCGATCGGGGAAGGGGCCGAGAATAATTTTATAATTGGGTTTATTATCTTTGCCTTTTTCTACACTGATTAGGACATTCTTGAACCACTTTTCTTGTAATTCTGCTACGCGTTTCATTACACTTTCGTACTGCGTCAACGATTCGATTTGCACACCAAAACCTTCTCTAGTTGGCCGCAATAGTTGCACCTTATAGAGGTCATATTGCTTGAAATCACGACCTTTTACCATACTTTCTTTACTAGCCGCTGGCTTCGCGGGAGCAGGAGCGGGCTTGGCCGGCTGCACCGGCGTAGACTTGACCGGAGTGGCAGTCTTAGCTTTTGGCGTGGTCGAACTGCTAGGATTGACATTGGTCTTTTTGACGCGTTCTGCGACCGGTGGGGTGCTATTAGCAGGCTTGGCGATTTCCGTGCCGTAGCCGGTGGGCTTCGGGTCTTCTTTGGGTTGAGTAGGAGCGGGGGCAGCCGCGGCAGGAGCGGGCGTAGGCTCCACTGCTGCCGTTTCCTCTTCCAGGCTCCCTTTACCAACCACTTCAACCTTCACCTTTGCGGTGCCTTCTTTAACCAGGTCCAGCGCCTCGGCAGCCTTGCGCGACAGGTCGACGATGCGCCCCTTGATGTAAGGCCCCCGATCGTTGACTTTAACTTTCACTGATTTTTTGTTATCCAGGCGGGTGACCTTGAGGATGGTCCCGAATTCGTGTGTCTTGTGGGCGGCGGTCAAACGGTTCTTATTGTAAAGCTGGCCGCTGGCCGTTTTGCGTCCCTGAAAGGAATCATCATAAAAAGAAGCGACCCCATATTCCTCGACCATGACGGAGAATCCAAGGCTGAGGGTGAGGAGTAGGGCGACTGTAATTTGAATTAATCTCATAATATTGGCTTTAGTAGTGAATCATAATTATCTCAAAATTACCGAATAATAAGTTCAGATACAACTGCATATCTTCCCGAGATATTTTCTACACTATGAATTTCTCCATTTGCATTTGAACCATCACCGACCTATTTTTGTACTTTTGTAGGCGAATTTAAATATTCAAATTTCAAACCATAAAAGCGGAAAATGAGTAAGCACGGAAAAGTCCTGGTCGCGATGAGTGGCGGTATTGACAGCACCGTATCGGCCATGATGCTGCACGAAGAGGGCTATGAGGTCATCGGTATTACGATGAAGACTTGGGATTATGCCAATTCTGGCGGCGGGGGCAAGGAGACCGGCTGTTGTAGCTTGGATTCCATCAACGATGCCCGGGAAGTGGCTGTACAGATGGGCTTTCATCACTTTATTGTCGACATCCGGGATGAATTTGGCGATTATGTGATTGATAATTTTGTCGACGAATACCTGGCAGGGCGCACCCCCAATCCTTGCGTGCTCTGCAATACCCATATCAAATGGAGTTCGCTGCTCAAGCGGGCTGACGCCCTGGATTGTGAGTTCATCGCCACGGGGCATTACGCGAAGATTAAGGAGGAAAATGGCCGAAAATTCATCTCCAAAGGGCGGGATGATCGCAAAGACCAGTCCTATGTACTTTGGGGGCTGAGTCAGGAATGCCTCAACCGCTCCCGCTTTCCGCTCGGTCCTTACACCAAGCCTGAAGTACGCAAAATGGCCTTCGATTGGGGCTACACTGACTTATCGAAGAAGGGAGAGAGCTACGAAATCTGCTTCGTTCCGGATAATGACTACCGTTCTTTTCTCAAACGCCAGGTCAATGGCTTGGAGGAACGGGTAGATGGGGGGGCCTTTGTGGATGCTTCTGGAAACGTGCTGGGTAAGCATCAAGGCTATCCTTTTTACACCATCGGGCAGCGCAAGGGCCTGGGCATCGCACTGGGGCAGCCGATGTACGTCTCCGAAATTCGTCCGGAAACCAACACCGTGGTGCTGGGGACGGTGGAGGAGCTGCTGCGCAACGGCATGGTGGTTTCTAAGGTCAACAGCATGAAATACGACCAGATTCCCGAAGGCCTCGAAGCCATTACCCAAATTCGTTATAATGATGCGGGGACCTTAAGTCGCCTGCGCAACGCCGAAAGTGGGGATGTCGAGGTGGAGTTTTTCGCCAATGTTAAAGGGGTGGCGCCGGGGCAATCGGCGGTGTTTTACGAGGGAGACGATGTTTTGGGCGGCGGATTGATCTACAGCAGTATCCGATAATCTCCCATTCCTTTGGCGTATTCTTTGCTTTGGTAGAGATATGAGCAGAATCTTTAATTTCTTTACTTCCTTGAAAGAGAATGTCCAACATGTTCAGATCGCTAATTTTTGTTGCTAGTGCCTTTGGCTTGCTATTGCTCTTGTCTTCTTGTAACGAGAATAACACCGAAGACTTCCCGCTGGAATTGGGCTACGAATACTTTCCATTAGAAGTAGGGAAGTACACTATTTATCAGGTTGATTCGGTACTTTTTGATACGACGGGGACGGGGGTGGTCATTGACTCTACCCAGTCTTTCATTCGAGAGACGATTGTTGATACTTTTGTCGACAACAGCGGGCAGACCAACTATCGCATTGAGCGGGAGTGGCGGCGAAGCCTCGGCGAGACCTGGACGGTGCAGGATGTTTGGACGGCTTTGCGCAGTGATATTCGGGCGGAGCGCGTGGAGGAGAATTTCCGGTTTGTCAAGATGGTTTTTCCTTTGAGCGTGGGGCGCAGTTGGGATGGCAATCAATTTATTGACATCAATACTAATATTTCTGTGGCGGGGGAGACCATTGTGCCTTTCAAGAATTGGTTTTATGAAATATTGAGCGTGGGGGAGCCGGGAGCCGTCGGCGTTTTACAATTCGATGAGGTGGCTGAAATCACCCAAGCTGATGCAGAGAACTTCATTGAGCTGCGGCGATCTTTTGAACGCTACGCTCGCGGAGTAGGGCTGATTTATCGGGAAATGTGGATTCTAGATACTCAACGGATTTCGGAGACCGACCCCTGGGAGGAAAAAGCCCAGAAAGGCTTTATCCTCAAACAGCGCCTGATCGAGCACAACTAACTTTCTACACTCGTGTGGTCGGCTACAATGACCCATTGACCTTTCTTTTTTTGCCAAAGCAGTAAAAAACTGCCCTGCATATTTCCCATATCTGTTTTTAAAAAGAAACGACCAATCATGCTGATGACTTTGCGTCCTCTACGGGTCACATCAATGATCTCAAAGCTGAGTTCCCCCATAGTCGCCTTGTTCGGGTAGCGCTCTTTATAACCATCCAAGGTTTCCTGCCAACCGTAGGTCACGCCCTGCGGTCCGATGAATTGCAATTGATCCGAATTCCAGTAGGTTTCCATAAAGGCATCCAAATCCCCAGCATTCCAGCTCTCCGCCTGCTTGACCAACTGGGCCTGCACTTCATCAACATCTTTATCAAACTGGGCCTGCAGCGACAGGCTTAGGAACAACAAACTGAATAGGAGCGATGCTTTCATTGTATTGGATTTTGGTTGACAAATATACAATGAATGACTCAAAGCCCGAAAAATAGCCTTACCGAAAGTTCGGCATCCTACGCCGGGGCTACTTCCTGCGCTCCTCCCGGTACTGGTCCCGATGACGAGTCCCCCCAGCGACGAAGGATTTTCGGCGGAGGCAAGTCCTTAGGAACTAGGTAAATAATCAGCCCCGCCAGCATAGCCATAAAAAAGCTGACCAGACCCAGAAAGATGGCAATCCCCAGGTGAAAGATGGCCGCAATCGGAAACAAAGCAAATTTCACCCTCTTATTCGAAAACAGCACCCCAAAGAGAACCAGCTCCAGTAGAATGGTCCCCCAAGTAAGGCTAGAAACGATAAAGGAATTGGCCAGCAATTGCTCCATCAGCGGGTCCATCCAGTCGGGATAGGCAAAGTAGGAATCGTTGACATAGTAATAAAATGCATTGCCCAGTTTCCACTCTTCAGTAGCCGCATAGATTTTATCTGAAGCAGCGTTCAGGTAGACCATCGCCATTTGGACCGTGATGAGCACAAAGGCCAGGTTGCCCACAAATCGCTTATTCTCCGAAAAGTCGCCAGTTTCCCAGTGCCACCTTCGGTTGTCCAGCAAGGTGAGCGGTACCAGGAGCAAGCAGATGATGGCATTGATTTGATCGCCCCCTTCAATGATGCTAGAAGAATAGAAAAAGCTAGAGGCGATCCACCATTGCAGGAGGCCGGTCATCCTTGGGTAGAGGCCGGAGGCCGTGAGGAGCAAAATCACCATCGCAATGGCCTTGGCCAAGCCCAGATGATCCCAGCCAAAAATCATGAAGAAGTTGAAATCGCTAAACAGGTATTTGGCGTTCACCTCGTGGAAGATGGCATCATCAAAAAGTACATCAACGGAACTGAACGCCAGGGTGATCAGCGTCCCCAGGGCCAAGATAGAGCGAGTGAGGCCGTATACCCAGGTGTAGGGATTGGGCCGGAATAGCGCCTCAGCGAATTTCTGATATAGGTTTTGGTAAAAGCGTATCATTTTTAGTCAATTCAAAGGTGAAGTACTTATACTCAGGGGTGTAATTGTCGGGATAGTTCAGCCAGTTCCAGGGCGTAATTTGGTATTCCTGAATGATGAATTTTCCCGCTTGGATATAGAGAATATCTTTGGCATCAATACTGACCGAATGGAAGCTATCCTGTTCGACAGCAAAGGCGTTGATGTCCAGCTTACTCTCTACCCATTCGTTCACTTTGGGTAATTGATGCTGTATCCGAATTAATTCAATAGAAATCCTGTTTCCCTTTCTGGAGCAGCCAAATACATTTTCGGGAGAGGTGATTTTGAAGTTGACCAAGCGGACTTTGTCTTCTTCCAGCTGGTACAACTTGTACTTGGCTTCTCTGGGATTTTTAGTAAAAAAGCCCCAGCCCTGCGGGAAGAAAAAACGGATAACCTTTTTTTCTTCCGCAGAAACTGGCACTACATTTTGCGATAGGGTGCCCACAAAATTCAGGTAAAAATAACCGAAGATGGCCACCATCGCGAAAATCGTTAGCAGGTGCTTTTTCATTTAGTTGGCAAATGCGACCGCGACATCTTTTATCAGCTCCTCTCCGATGTAATTACCATAAGCTGCAACTTGGCCGTCTCCAATTTGTTGTTCTTGTTCGGCAGCCTCTAATCGAACCTCAACATTGACATTCCAGTTGATGTTACCTGTCCAGGCTACGTTTACGGCATAGACGAAATTACCGACGGCAGCGAAGGTCACGGCAACCGCAGCTGCAAAGAATAAACATCTGCCATTGTTAATATTGGTAGGATTATAATCTGCATCGTACTTTGCTAATACGCCAGCCAGTCCACGGGATAATTCATTGAGTTGATCTTCACTTTTGAAATCAACAGCTTCCATGTTCAGTGCTTCCAGGTCGCTTTTCAGATTCTCATCTTCAATGTCCTCCATACTGCTCATAACGACGGCAGGAAGCATTAGTGAACTACCAAATTCCATGGCATCTCTGATTCGACCGAAATCTTCAGAATAAACCGCCTCTTTGAGCTGATTGAAATAGCCGGGGTGAAGCTCTTCGATCTGTGTAACGTAACCGTCTACATTGGTCTCATAGGTTTCGAGGAAAGTAGGATCTTCCTCGTTGGCTTCTTGGAGCGCCAGTACATTTGTTTCAAAAGAAGGAATGTCCTGAGCCTTTTCTCCAAGGCTAAAGAAAATCGTCTTAAAAATCTCCTGACCCTCAAGCTGAGGAGATAGTGTAGCTTGCTCATCTACTTTATTATTGTTAGTACAGCTCACCAAAAACAACAGCAAACAAGCGAATAGAGAAAATCTAATTTTCATGATAAAAAAAGTTTAGGTTTAAGAAATGAAATTAAAAGGACACACTTACATATATGGAACACGTAAGAATTTAATGGACTTCAGGCTTGCCTAATACTAGACCACACCAACCTAAATTGGATCAATCAATCAGGAGCACTGCCGCTACGGATGCAGCAGATCAAGCATAAGAGATAAACTTTTGGCTGGACTGAAATTGGAGTTAACCATTCAGCAAATAGTTAATAACAAAATTAAGTGGAATGAATTTCGAGGAGTGGACGTGCTACGGGTTTTGTATAGCATTTAGGTAATAATGTTAGTCAAACTTAACATACTTTTAAATGAATGGCAAGTTTTTTAGGAGTTTTTTTGAAGAGAAAAATATCTTTCTCCGTGCATATAAGGTGATCAGTGATTGATTAATTTGATCACCAACCCATTCGAGCCAACAGTTTAGGTTTGGGACTATCCTTGGGCACCAAGTAAATAATTAACCCTGCCAGCATGGCCATAAAGAAACTGACTAAGCCCAGGAATACGGCAATCCCTAGATGAAAGATGGCTGCCAAGGGAAATAAAGCCAGCTTTACTTTCTTATTCGAAAACAGTACCCCAAAGAGTATTAGCTCTAAAAGGATGGTCCCCCAGGTAAGGCTAGAGACCACAAAGGAGTTGGACAGCAAGTGCTCCATCAAGGGGTCCATCCAGTCGGGATAGCCAAAGTAAGAGTCGTTGACATAATAATAAAAGGCATTGCCCAGCTTCCACTCCTCGGTAGCCGCATAGATTTTATCGGTAGCCGCATTTAAGTAGACCATCGCCATTTGGATAGCGATGAGGACGAAGATCAAATTGCCCACAAATTTTTTGTTCTCCGAAAAGTCAACAGCTTCCCAATGCCATCGGCGATTGTCCAGTAAGGTTAATGGTACGAAAAGCAGGCAGATGATGGCATTGATTTGATCGCCTCCTTCAATGATGCTAGAGGCATAAAAGAAGCTAGAGGTGATCCACCATTGCAGGAGGCCCGTTATTCTTGGGTAGAGGCCGGAGGCCGTGAGGAGCAAAATCAAAATAGCAAGGGCCTTGGCCAAACCCAGATGATCCCAGCCAAAAATCATAAAGAAGTTGAAATCGCTGAACAAGTATTTGGCATTGACCTCATGGAAAATGGCATCATCAAAGAGCACATCGACCGAGCTGAAAGTTAAAGTAATCAGCGTCCCCAGCGCCAGGATAGAGCGGGTGAGCCCGTAGACCCAGGTGAAGGGATTCTGCTGGAATAGTGCCTCAGTGAATTGCTGATAGAGGTTGTTGTAAAAGCGTATCATTTTTGGTCAATTCAAAGGTGAAGTATTTGTACTCAGGCGTATAATTGTCTGGATAGTTCAGCCAGTTCCAGGGTGTAATTTGGTATTCCTGAATGATGAATTTTCCCGGTTGGATGTAGAGAAGGTCTCTTGAATTCATGCGAACTGTGGCAAAGGAATCCTGTTGAGCCGCAAAGGCATCGATGTCCAGTTGGCTGATCGTCCATTCGTCGACCTTGGGCAGCTGGTGCTGCACCCTGATCATTTCAATAGAAATCCGGTTTCCTTTTCTTGAGCAGCCAAAGCTATTTTTAGGAGAGGTAATTTCGAAGTTGACCAACTGGGCTTTCTCCTTCTCCAGCTGGTACAACTTATACTTGGCTTCTCTGGGATTTCTGGTAAAAAAGCCCCAGCCCTGCGGGAAGAAAAAACGGATAACCTTTTTTTCTTCCGCAGAAACTGGCACTACATTTTGCGATAGCGTACCAATAAAGTTCAGGTAAAAATAACCGAAGATGGTCACCATCGCCAGGCTCATCAAGAGGTGCTTTTTCATTTAGTTGGCAAATGCAACAGCGACGTCTTTTATCAATTCCTCTCCGATGAAATTGCTGTAATCTTTTTGAAAGCCTACCTGGTCTAAGACTTCAATGTTTACATTCCAGTTCACATTTCCTGTCCAGGCTACATTCACTGCGTAGACAATATTACCAACGGCCGCAAAGGTGATGGCTACGGCTGCTGCAAAGAAAAAGCACCTGCCGTTATTGACATTGGTCGGATTGTAATCGGCATCGTACTGCGCCAGTACCCCCGCCAAATTGCTAGACAGTTCGTTGAGCTGATCTTCATTTTTGAAATCAACTGCTTCCATATTCAGCGCCTCAAGATCGCTTTTCAGGTCCTCATCTTCCATATTGTCCATACTACTCATGACCACCGCAGGAAGCATCAGCGAGTTGCCCAATTCCATAGCATCTCTGATCCGCTCAAAGTCCTGAGAGTAAACCGCCTCTTTGAGCTCGGCGAGGTAGCCCGGATGGATTTGACCAATCTGCTCTGCGTAGCGGTCAGCACTGGCTTCGTAAGTATCCATAAAGCTGGGATCTTCGTCGGCGGCCTCTTTTAGAATCAACACATTGGTTTCAAAAGAAGGAATGTCTTTAGCAACATCGCCCAAGCTAAAGAAGACTGCTTTGAAGACTTCCTTGCCCTCCAATTGTGGAGTGAAGCTAGCCTTGTCATCTACCCGATTGTTGTTGCAGCTCATCATAAGGAGCACTAAACTGGCCAGTAAGGGAATTCTAATTTTCATGATAAAAAAATTATGTGGTTAAAAAATAGATTACAAGAGGAGCAGTGCTTAGGCGCTACGGGGGCCAAGCAAAACTGCCATAACGAGTATCCGTCAGAAGGCAGCACCTGACGAATCAACTATCTTGAATCATCTATCCATTACTGACTGCAAAATGCCGTAATGTTCATTAAGGAATAAATACCAAAGCGAGGGAAATTAAAATTGGTCTATTAAGAATTGACTGATGGATGGATGGTAGGGAAAACTTAATTGTTTCTCTTTTTAATTCTGGAGCAGTTTCATTTCAAATGTAAGATACTTTTTATGTAATGGCAAATTTTTTTGGAAGCTTTTTTTGTTTTAATCTTATCTTTGCGCGCAATATTTTATTCTAAATCATTTATCGTGACTGCTTATATTACCATCGGAAAAACGGGAAAGACACATGGCGTGCAGGGGGAGTTGAAGGTCCATATCGAGGAAGAATACCTGGAGGATTTTGCTCGTGCCGAAGTACTTTATCTCAGTATCAACGGCAAGCCCATTCCTTATTTTGTTGAGGGCTTGCGTTCGGCTGCGATACCGCTGGTTCGTTTGGATGAGGTGGAGACTAAGGAGGCCGCGCAGCGGCTGGTGGGGAAGGACATCCTGCTTCCCGAAGAGCAACTGCTCAAGGAGGAGGAACGAGAATGGGAGGTCGAAACGCTGGAATTTGAATTCCTGTCGGGCTATCGCCTTTTTGAAGTGGAGCGGGGGGAAATTGGTACTATTGAGGAGGTCGTTGAATTTCCGCAGCAGGAGATGGCGGTGGTCAACTACGAGGGGCGAGAGCTGTTCATCCCCTTGAATGAGCAGCTGATTGAGCAGATTGATGAGGGCAAGCGTACTATCCATCTTCGCCTGCCCGAAGGGCTGTTAGACTTGTAATTACATCAAAATATCGTTAACTGCTTTGATTGATGGTGGCAGCTCTTTCTCGCCCAGCATTTCCCGCAGATCAATCTCAATGGTTCGACACAGCGCCGTCATCGGCACGTCGTTTACAAAATTCTCGAAGGGGTCTTCGCTATTGTCGCCCACCATTTCCATCGTAGAAAAAACCCAGGAAATCAAAACGCTGAAGGGAATCGTCAGGACGATAAACCCGTGTCCCATTTCATAAAATTCACCAACTAAACCAATGGGTAATAAAAGGATGAAGATGGAGGTGAACAGTTTGCTAAAGTAGGCGTATTGGCGTGGGAAGGGCGTATTTTTGATGCGCTCACATTTGCCTTGCAGGTTGTAAAACTCTTCCAGCACCCGCATCATTTCCATGTGGCGAAAGTTATTGATCAGGCCCTTTTCTTCCATATATATCCGTAGCATTTCCCCTTGCTTGCGAATAATTTGTGTAGGTGTATTCCGCCGATCAATCAGATAATTGTACTCCTCAGCGTCCAGCAATTCTCCAACCTCCTCATCCCAGTGCTCCCGCTCCGGGCTCCCCTGGGCCAGCCCCCGCACCGAACGCTTATGCTTCAAACTAAAGGAAACCGGCTGACGCAAATGCAATCGCAGCGCATTCAACCAGGCAACATGCCGATGGATCAACTGTCGGCGAATCTCCTGCAACTCCTTCTCGCTCAGCTTCTCACTGGCCTCGTGATTGCTCACAAAACTCATCACCTGATTGGCCCAGGTGCGGCTGTAATTGACAATGCCACCCCAAATTTTTCTGGCTTCCCAAAAGCGATCGTAGGAGGCATTATTCTTAAAACTTAAGTAAAAGGCAACGGCGATACCGATGGTACTCAAGGGCAAAAAAGGAATGCTGATGTTGACGCCTTGATGTTCATAGAAGTGAAAAACCCAGACCACAAAAGCAGCCCAAAGTGTGAATTTAACCAAATTAAACCAGGCAAAGCGGAGGATAATACTCCATCTAATGTTTCTCCTTACATACATTTCTAAAAGATAGTTAGTTTAAACGCTCTTAACATTTGGAACACAATATACGATACTTGAATTCTGTTTGGTAAGTTGTATTTCAAAAATACCTCAATTATAAGCATAGCAAAGTTCTACCTTACCAAAAGGAAACCCTTACTATGAAAGTCTACATCACCTCAGTGCTGTTGCTATGCTTCGCCTCTTTCGCCGCAAGCGCCCAACAACTTCCCACTCGCAGTGAACTCAATAGTATTCTCGAATCCATCAAACAGGAAAAGGAGCACGGTGAGGCCCTACTGCCTCCGGCCACCCAACTCCTCAATTTCAGCGGTACCGATCAAACCCTAATCCTGCAATTCGACCTCCCCCCAACCTTTCTCAATGGAGAACTAGACGAGCACCATCACGAAGAACTCATCGAGCAATGGTCTGCTCAACTATCTCCCTACGGCTACACCAACCTCCAACTGGAAGCCCGCAACAGCAACCAAGCCTTCCAACCCCTGTCCAGCTTTCTGGATCAGTACGAGACCTTCCTCTCCCCTAAAGCCCGCAACGATGACCCCTTGCCCTTCGTACGAGGCCCCCAAAGGCAACAACCCTCCAATAGCATCCAACAGGCCCAAGGGGCACTGAGCGGAAAAACCATCTGGCTCAGTGCCGGCCACGGCTGGCTGTTCAAAAACCGCTTCCGCGATTTCCATACCCAACGCGGCAATACCTTCGGCCTGGTGGAAGACTTCGCCACCGTAGAGCTGGTCAATTACCACTTGCTGCGCTATCTGCTACAGGCCGGTGCCCATGTTTGGACGGTCCGAGAGCGAGATATGAACGAAAATGAAATCATTGTTGACAATAACGACGGACGGCAATCCTATCAGGAAACGGGCGAATGGAAAACCAGTCGCTCACAGGGCTATAAAGGGCAGAGTTATCGCTATGCGATTTCAGACGCCCGGCAGACCGCCACCGCCATCTACCAGCCCAACATTCCCGAATCAGGCCAGTACTGGGTCTCTGTTCATTATCGCAGTGGGCTGAACCGCAGCGTCGATACCCGCTACAAAATCGTTCACGCTGGTGGAGAATCCGTAGTCAGCATTAATCAAGAAGTCCACGGCAGTACCTGGGTGTATCTAGGGCAATATTATTTCGAAAAAGGACGCAGCGGAAAGGTCGTTTTAATGAATGCTTCTAGCGAGGAGGGCCAGGCCATCATCGCCGATGCCGTACGCTTTGGTGGTGGGCTGGGAGATACGGAGGATTGCAGCTACCGCAAAAATAGCCAAGAACCCCGCTTCGAGGAAGCGGCCCGCTACTACGCCCAGTACCAAGGCTTTCCGCACTGCGTCAACGATGTGATGACCCGCCCGCTCTACGCCGAATGGGAGTTGAGCAAAGGCAGTCGCCAAGAGCAAAACAATGCAGTGTACGTTTCTATCCACACCAATGCTCGGGGAGGGCGAGGTACAGAAACGTTTATCCACAACTATCGGGCAGTCAAAGGCAGCTGGTCCCTGCGGCAGTATGTCCATCAATCGGTGGTGCGGGACATCCGGCAGTTTTGGGACCCCAGCTGGAAAGATCGGGGGCGCAAGGCGGCCGACTTTGGGGAGTTGCGCGGACTGCGTAAGATGCCAGGAGTGCTGCTAGAGGTGGCCTTTCATGATCAACCCGAGGATGCCAAGGCCCTGAAGAGTCCGCAGTTCCGGCAGCTGGTCGCCCGAGCGATCTACAAGGGCATTGTACGCTACTTCGCCAATCGGGATGGCCGTCGCCCGGTATTTTTGCCCGAGACGCCAACGCACCTGCACGGGCAGGCCCAGCCCGGCGGTCCGATCGAGCTGGCCTGGGAGGCCTCCCGTATCGGTGATCGCCCGGAGGGCTATATGCTCTACCGCAGTACCCACGGCAAAGCCTTCGGCAACGGTATTTTTGTGCGCGACAACCGCTTTACCTTTGATCAGCCGGCGCCGGGGAAGACTTATTATTTCCGAGTGGCGGCGGTGAATCGGGGAGGGGAGTCCATCCCTTCTTCAGTTATTGCGGTGCGGCGACCGCAGGCCAACAATGCCGAAAGCCATTACCTGATCGTCGATGGCTTTGACCGGCTGGATCGAGGGATGGGGATTACCGTGCATGAGCCACGGCCGAGGGGCAAGCCGCTAGGAGCCACCCGCCGCCTCTTCCTTGAGCAGATGAACAACTATGACTACGTCGTCGAGCACGCCCGAGCGATGGCCGCTAACGGCATCAGCTTTGACGGAGCGACCAATGAGGCTGTGGCGGACCGAAAGATAAAGCTCCACACTTACGCTGGGGTCGATTGGGTGCTGGGCAGGGAGTCAACCGCCCAACAGACCCTCAGCCGCACTGAGCAATCGCTGCTCAAGCGCTATCTGGACAGCGGAGGTAATTTGATTATCTCTGGCTCAGAACTGGCTTTTGACTTGGATCACAAAGGCGGGGGCCGTCAATTCTATCGAAATTATCTCAAAGCCCGATTCAAAGGCGATAATGCAAGGGCTGGGTTAGTAGCGACGAGCCCGAGGGCCACTATTCCTACCATGAGTGTGACCCTACGCAACGAGCAATACGGTCATTATCCCTTGACTTCTCCGGATTACATCGAACCTACTTCCGGCGGAGAGGCCATTTTCAACTACGTGAATGGCAAGACGGCGGGGGTAGCTTACAAGGGGGATTTTGGGGTAATGAACTTTGCTTTTCCCTTGGAGAGTATTGGGGATGAGGGGCTGCGCAGTCAGCTGATGGCAGCGGCCTTGACGTATTTGCAAACACCGGGTGCGGGGGAGGCTTTGATTGCCAGTATTCCGAGGCGGATCAGCGGTGAGCTGACGGTTGATCTAGGTCGCGCCCCGGAGGGGCAGGCGATTTTTCGCATCCTTGACCGCCGCCGCCGGACCGTTTTCGAGCGAAGCTGGGCTCACAGTAGCCGACGCAGCCGCACCTTTCACTTCGCCGATTTACCGGCCGCCCGCTATGAATATGAGTTGGAATTTCACGATAGAACCCAAAGAGGATACATCGACAAAGTAGACTAGATTGATATGAACATATTAGAGACAGAAGTGTTATTTTCAATATCACATTCATTCAATTGAGCGCAATATGAATCATCACTCTGATCCTAACCAAATTGATCCCACAAAGACCTCCAAAACACTGGCCATCGCAACCTTTGGCAATGGCTGTTTTTGGTGTACGGAGGCTGTTTTTCAAAGCCTAGAAGGAGTACATAAGGTGGTCTCTGGCTATTCTGGTGGACATGTAGAAAATCCGACTTACGAAGAAGTTTGTGGTAAAATGACGGGACACGCTGAGGTGATCCAAATTACCTACGATCCTGCGGTGATCAACTATGAGGATTTACTCGAAGTCTTCTGGTACAGCCATGATCCAACCACCCTCAATCGGCAAGGCAATGATGTTGGTCCTCAATATCGATCAGCGATTTTTTACCACGATGAAGAGCAACGTACGATTGCGGAGGCCTCTCTTCGTCGTACCGATGCCAGCGATGCCTGGTCAGATCCTATTGTTACGGAGATTACGGCCTTCGATCGCTTCTATCCCGCTGAAAGCTATCACCAGGACTACTATAATCGCGTAGGCGCTCGCAATCCCTACTGTACCTTTAACATCACACCGAAGTTGATGAAAGTCCGTCGGAAGTTTGGCACAAAGTTGAAAAGAGAAGTTTAACCTTACTGAATTTTCACAAAGCGATCCGCAAATTTTTGGCGACCTTCTGCACTGCGTACATGGATGTAGTGAAATAGCTCGTGCGGGTTCTCCTTTAACTTAGCAAAACTGTGGCCGACATATTCCTCAAAGTCAGCACGTTTGATGTCCAAAAGATAGGTCTTTCCGTCGTATGGGATCGTTGCTTCCAGATGATTGACAAAGGACAATTCATCCATAATGCTGTAAGCGGCTAGCGGAAAATACTTATCGAGGCGCTTAGCCGTTTCCCAATACTTATCCGGAGATAGCGAGGTATTACCCTTTGCATTGGTTTCTTCCAGGCTCGTGGCGTAAGTCAACTTCGCCAGATCTCCTTGTAGTTCATATTCAGTAACCAAAAAGCCACCAAGTAGGTGTAGCGCGACGGATTGTAGCTGCCCTTCTTGGGTATTGGCCGGTTGTTTTTTAGCAGTCGACTCAGCGGCTGGTGCGTCATTATCTGTTCTGGTAGTGGTGTCTGCTTGCTCTGTGGAAGTGGCTTCTTCACCGCAGCTGAGGAGTGAAAGGGCGAAAAAGCTGAATAAGGCAATTGTAATGGTTCTCATGAGATGATCTTTTAATGGTATATATAGTTAGCGTTTTAGATTAAAATTCATGCCAATTCCGCAGATGCTGCCGCCCGCTCAATCTCCTGAACCAGCCGCTCTAAATCCTGCGATTCATTGTATACATTAGGTGAAATCCGCAGGGTCGTCCCTCGCAGAGAAACATGGATATGCTGCTTCTTCAGGCGCTGGTGCAAACGAGTCGGATCAATGGCCTGCGGCATCTGTACACCAAACAAATGATCGACCCGATAGGCATCCTCCTCGACCCGGCCTCCGGCCGCCCGCAACTGATCAGCAAAGGGACGAACCAGTCTTTGACAGTAGACCTGCACCTGCGGCACCTGCCATTCTAGTAATTGCTCCAATGCCTTTTCCAGTATAGCGATGTTGAGCATGCTAGCGTGTTCGCCGACCGAGTAGCGTGCTGCGCCCGGGCGGAAAGTCGGCTGGTAGTTGACCAGTTGGGAAAAATCGTCGCTGTTCACTCGATTGAGCCAGCTGTCTTCGATGGGGCGGCCCTGGTCGAAGTAGGGGCCGAGATAAGCCAGGCCGATGCTGTAGGAAACAGCGGGAATCAAGCAGATTCGATCCGCCGATTCAGCATTGATAAGCTGGGCGAATAGTGCTTTGACGTGCTGTACGGGTTCGAAAAAGGCAGCAGTGGAAAGTCGAAAAGGCTGGCTCATCAGCTGCATGGCTGCTAGTACGGCCTGCTCACTTTTGATTAATAAGGGAGAAAAGTAGGCCCCATTGAGGTAGCTGATAGCTTTGGGTAGACGAAATAGGTGTTTTTGGCAGTCGAGCATAATAGGAACTTCTATCGGATCAACCCCTCATACATCCATTTGGCCAAAGCTTCTCGATTACTCTCTTTGAGGAAGCGCTGTTGATCGTGGCGGTTTTTGATATTTCCTAACTCTATAAAAACTGAAGTCGTTTTAGGTTCACGGAGCATATGAAGATCACGGGCGGTTACTGTACCGGTATAGCGACCTCCTTTGCGGTACTGGCGGTATTTCTCCTTGAAGGTTTTGTGCAGTTTACGCGCAACATCTCTGCCTTTTTTGCTGCCTGGAAAATGATAGAAAAATACATCGGTATTTTCGCTAGTGCTTCTCGAATCAATATGGATGATGATCGTCAGCATTTCTTTGTATCCTCCATCCCGGCGATGCCGTTCGTAGAGTTCATTGACTGCATCAGAACGCTGATACAGTCGCCTTTTTTGGCTGCGAGGAATTTTATATTTAGGCCAGCAATATTCATCCTTATCCCCCTTCAAATACTTGCCAGAGCGGATACCATCATTGGGATCGCGAGTAATCATGTAAACCAGTGCACCGTGCTCAATCAGTACGCGCGCCAGTCGCAGCGAGACATCGTAGGCATACTCATCCTCACAAAGCAACTGCTTAGGATTGTTGCTTGCTCGTCCTACTGCCCCCGGATCTGGCCCACCGTGGCCACTGACAATGTAGTAGACCTTACCTTTGAGCTTGTGGTCTTTGATACTCACAGCGGCGTGTTCTTTTCCAAAAATACCATACTTACCGACCCCTCGGTTCGCCTTTTCGGCAGTTAGCACCTTCTCGCTGACCTCCTCTTGAGCACGCTTGCGGGCCTCTAGCTCCGCTTTTTCTGTAGCTGCATCCTTTTTGGGTTTCAAAGCCGATAAGGGTTCTTCTTTATTGACATCATCCTCACAATTCAACTCATGATAGGGTACCCAAAGGATATTACTTTTGGCAATGGTGCTGCGTCGGAGCTTATTCTTTTTCATGCGTTCATTGTAGCGCTTAATGCGCAGCGCCTGCTCCCAACCTTTGATATTGAGGGTGGTACGTATGCTGACTCCGTTATAAGTGTGTATTTTGACGGGAATGTAATACTTGCGGCCTTTGACCAGCTCGGAATCTCTGGTCAGATCATTGAGCGCGTAGAATTTTTTGAAATTACAATCGTGACTATGCAATTCGTAGCGCTTCAGCAATCGGGTGATATTGTCTCCATCTTTGGCAGGTACTCGGTGAAAACGAGCATCGTCGGCAAGGAGTGAATGGGTAGCGAAAAAATAAAGAATTAAAAGTAGAAAGTTCCTGGGCATCACCTAATTTTGGTCTGTTCACGAAATACTTTCGGGGGCGCAAGATACTAAAAATCAGTAAACTCCACCCCATCGGATAGATTATCCTATTAAATGCGTTTTGCGCCTGCTTTAGTATTTTCTGAGCGGTAGAAATATCAAATTCCTGCCTTCAATTTGGGTCTTGTATGGAAGAAAATAAGCATAAGTCATGCCAAGCGATTAATAGCTGCCAGCTGACAAAGTGCTGGATGATGGTTGTCTAACCGGTGTTTTTTCTTTAATTTAATCAAAGCTCTTAAGAAACTCAATATCGCATTTCTGCACCACCAGCAAAATCACAAAGATATGGAACGACTCTACTCCCTGTGGCACTATAGTCTACTATTACTCGTTTTAATTCCACTACAAATGCAGGCCGAGGACTACCTCCCAGCCCGCGAAGAGGCCCAACTATTTCAACATTTATACGAAATCAACCAACAGTGGGCCCACCAGCCGGAGCGCTTTCTGATCGCCGATGCTCTCCTTACCTTCCCAGCGGATGAGGCCCGAATTCAGCTCCACCTGCAATTGGTCGAAGGCTTTTTGCGCCAGCGGCAGCCCGAGCAATTCAACGATGCCCAATTGGCCCGCCGCCGTCATCACCTCAATGTGCTCAAGGCCTACTGGCAAGCAGCCATTTTTCCAAAAAATACAGGCCATCCCAACCGACAGCCCTATTTCGTAGACTTTCTAGGCACTGCCTGCGCCGTTGGCCACCTGCTGCGGGAAGACGGCCAGCAGGCCCTGGTCAATCGCGTGGTCAGAGAACACAACTATTCCTATCTGGCCCAAATGCCTTATCCTGAGCTACAGGTCTGGGCGGATGCCAACGGCTTCACCCTAGCCGAGCTGGCCTGGATTCAGCCCGGCTATGCCTATTACACCTTTGATGCCCTAGGCAATAATGGTGGGGTAGATGGCGTCGTCAATGCAATGATCAGCTCCCTAGACGATCAGGTGCTCTACGTGGCAGGTAGTTTTAGTGAAATTGATGGCCTTTCCACCGCCAACATTGCCCAATGGGACGGCGAAAGTTGGAATACCCTCAACGGCGGGGTGAATGGAGAAATCCACGTAATGGATGTTGATGGCGATGGCAACCTCTATATTGGCGGTGAATTTGAATTGGTCGATATACCCGGCGAATTTAATATTGCCAAATGGAATGGGGAGACCTGGGAAGGCTTTCAAAATAACAAGGCCGACGGTGTGATCTACAGCCTCAAGTACACCAATTCTACGCTTTATGTGGGGGGCGAATTTGATGAAATAGGGGAGATTGCAGTAGCTAACCTCGCTTACTATCGCAGTTGGCTGGGCTGGCAAACCTTTGGCTACGCAGAGGGGCAACAATTGCAAGACTTGTTCAGCTGCAATGGTCCGGTCTATGCCCTGGAAATCGTTAATGATCAGCTATTGGTTGGTGGTAATTTTGATGAAACAGCCAGTTTAATCAACACCAGCACAACGCAAAAGATGGCTGCCGAAAACTTGGCCTACTGGGCGATTCGGGAGAGCCGCTGGCTAGGAACGCTGACCGGAGGCAATGCCCCCGTCAATTGCCTCAAATACTATGAGGGTGCCGTTCACTTTGGCGGTAATTTGAACGAGGAGCAAAGCTTTGGCAGTGTTACAGGTGGCCTTTGGAATTATTTTGATCCCAGCTACGTGCGCCCCTACAACGAGGGCATCATCCACCGTTTCTTCTCCGGCACGTCTGATCTATTTGTCGTAGGAGGATTTGAATTCACCGATGTCATGTTCTTGTTTTATGATGTCCGCTCTTTGGCGATCGTCAATGGGCGGTACTTGGAAGCTGTCGCAAATATCGAGGGCGATGTTCGGGCGGGGACCACCTTTCGGGGGAAGGACATCGTCGCAGGGAGTTTTACAGAGATTCACGGCCAGCCCATCAATGATATTGCTGTAGTGCGCTCGATATTTAGCTCCGCTAATGAGCCGATTTCCGAAGACCAACTTCAGGTTTATCATAATGGAGAAGGATTGAGCATTAACTATGAGCTAGATGCGTCCGAGGCGCAATTTCAGCTCTATAACATGTTGGGACAACTGGTCAGCTCCACTTTATTGAGCGAGCGAATAGGGCAACAAACCCTGTCTACGCATCAACTGGCCTCCGGCGCCTACGTCTATCAGGTCGTCGCCGGAGAACGCCGACAATCCGGCAAGATCAGCATCGTACAAAATTAGTAGGTCACTGGGAGACAGCTTTTTACAAATTAATGTCAATCAATCAACAAATTGTACCTACTTTTGCTCCCTGATGAGCTTATTGAAGGAAATCGGTCCCCTTTTTTACAAAGAGTTGCTGCTCGAAATGCGACAGAAGTATGCCATCAGCGGCATCCTACTCTACGTGCTGTCTACCGTTTTCATCGTCTACCTGTCCTTTGTGCAGGTCGAACCCAAGGTCTGGAATACCCTATTTTGGATCATCGTGCTCTTTGCCTCGGTTAATGCGATTACCAAGAGTTTTGTACAGGAAAACGGCGGGCGGCAGTTGTACTACTACAGCTTAGCCAATCCCAGCGCCATCCTGCTGTCCAAGATGCTGTACAACATCGTCTTATTGCTGGTGCTGAACCTGCTCTGCTACCTGGCCTTCGGCATCGTCGCCGGCAATCCCGTCAAAGACAGCCAGCAGTTCTTTCTGGCCCTATTCCTGGGAAGCGTCGGCTTCGCCATTACCTTTACCTTCATCTCCGCCATCTCTTCTAAAGCAAGCAACAGCGCCACCCTAATGGCCATACTCGGCTTCCCGGTGGTCATCCCTATACTGATGACGCTGGTCAAAGTTTCTGCCAATGCCCTACGGCTTTTGCAAGACACAAGCGTATGGAAAGACATTCTGATCCTGCTGATCATCGATTGTATATTGGTGACGATGACTTTTGTGCTCTTTCCTTATCTATGGAGAGATTGAAGGATTTTTGGGGAAAAAGTGCAATTTTTTTGACTTTTTTTCGTAAATGATAAGTGATTGTGGATCAATTGATTGTAGGATATGAAACCAGCCCTAATCCAAGATAAATGAAGTAAAAAACATGAAAAAAAATTGGTGGAAAATACTAGGCGTTCTACTACTGCTCTACACCATTCTCGCCGGAATGCTGGTACCGCTCAAGCCGGGCATTACGAGGATCAATCCCAACCGCGCCGCCGCAGGCGAGTCGGTAACCATTAGCATCAATGGCTATAATACGCATTTTGCTCAAGGGAACGAAGGTATCCGGGCTTGGCTGAAGCTGGACGACCGGCGAAGCCTCGAAGCCAATAACATCTTTGTGGAAAACGATGGCTTGATGCATGCTACCTTCGCCCTGCCCCAAAACTTGCCGTCAACCGATAAGGTTATTCCGATGTCTTTGATTGTAGATAATAGTATCGACGGTGCTAGTGTCCTGCCAGACGCGGTATTCATCAGCCAAAGCCAGATCGATAGTGTGCAAGGGGCGCGGTTGATGCCGCCCAGGCCAATTGATGGGCTGAACAGTTTCGAGGGGATGACTTTTCCTTATCGGAATATCTTAGTGGAAAGCATTCGGAATATGTATTTCCATGTGCCGTTGTGGTTTGGGATGATTCTGATCTTTGCGCTCGCCGTATATTACAATTGGCGGTACTTACAGAGCGGTGATGCCAATGCCGATCTAAAGGGCCTCAGCTTGATTAGGGTAGGGGTGCTATACGGCATCCTAGGATTGGCCACGGGGGCGCTCTGGGCGCGGTTTACCTGGGGGCAGTATTGGAGTTGGGATGTTAAGCAAAATATGTCGGCCGTAGCTATGCTGATCTATCTGGCCTATTTCGTACTGCGGGGAGCGATGGATGATCGGGAAAAACAGGCTCGGCTATCTGCTGTCTACAGCATTTTTGCCTTTGCCGCTTTGATCCCTTTACTCTTTGTTATTCCACGGTTGACGGATAGTTTACACCCTGGGAATGGTGGAAATCCCGGTTTTGGAGGAGATGATTTAGACAATACGATGCGGATGGTTTTTTACCCGGCGATTATAGGTTGGACGTTGTTTGGCCTGTGGATCGCACAGCTTTTTTACCGCAAGGATCGGCTGCTGGAAAAGCTCTACGAAAACTGATTCTGAGCTGTGAATAAAAAATGAGGTATTGATTTGTATAAATTGAAAAATAAAGCGAGTTTTACCGCCGAAAATTGGCCATGAAAAAGTACTATTTTTTTCTCCTGTTCTGGATAATTGGAATCACCGAAGCACTGGCTGATTCGGGTGCCTATAATGAGATGATGTATAGCTCTGGCAAAATCTATGTTGTCCTGGGTGTTATTCTTATCATGTTTGTAGGGATCATCGCTTATCTGATTTATCTGGATAGGAAACTAACCAAATTAGAAAATCAAATTAATTACGATGACTAAAAAGCAGCAAGTTCACAACGGTGGCTTCCTCGATAGTGTCAATCGCAACTTTGATAAAGCTGCGGCGCACTCGGGTTTGCCCAAAGGACTACTCGCCCAAATCAGAGCCTGCAATTCTGTTTATCAGATGCGCTTTCCTGTTAAAATTGGTAATGAATACCAGGTAATCGAGGCTTATCGTGTACAGCACAGCCACCACCGGGCTCCTACTAAGGGTGGAATTCGCTACAGCCAAAAGGTAACACAGGAAGAAGTTATGGCCCTGGCCACCTTAATGACCTATAAATGTGCTATCGTTGATGTTCCCTTTGGCGGGGCGAAAGGTGGAGTGAAAATCTCTCCCCGCGAATACAATGCTGCTCAGCTACAAAAAATTACCCGCCGATATACCGCAGAATTGATCCGTAAAAACTTTATTGGCCCCGGTATTGATGTTCCGGCACCTGATTACGGAACGGGAGCTCGCGAAATGGCTTGGATTCTGGATACTTACACTACTTTTAGAGGTAATGAGATTGATGCGGCGGGTTGTGTGACTGGAAAGCCGGTTAGTCAGAATGGTATCCGTGGAAGAACGGAGGCAACAGGACGTGGAGTATTCTACGCGTTGAAGGAAGCCTGTAGTTATGCGGATGATATGAAAGTGCTGGGATTAGAGCCTGGCCTGGAAGGCAAAACGATGGCTATTCAAGGACTAGGAAATGTTGGACAACACACTGGATTGATCTGCCAGAACGAAGGAGGGGTAAAAGTCATCTGCGTAGCGGAATACGATGGAGCCATCTACAGTGAAAATGGCATCGACATTAAGGCACTGCTCAAGTATAAGAAGGAAAAAGGATCCATCCTCGGTTTCCCCGGTACCAAGACCATGGAAAATCGGAAGAAGGTCCTGGAGGTCGATTGTGACATCCTGGTGCCTGCGGCGCTCGAAAACCAGATTCGTGTCGATAACGCTGATCGAGTCAAAGCCAAGATCATCGCCGAGGCGGCCAACGGCCCGGTGACAGCAGACGCCGAGGAAATCCTGCTGAAAAAGAAGATCATGATTATCCCCGATATGTACATTAATGCTGGCGGGGTAACTGTCTCCTACTTCGAGTGGCTGAAAAACCTTCAGCACCACCGCTTTGGTCGGATGGAGAAACAATACAACCAACAAGTTTTTGAACGTTTTGTCGATCTTGTAGAAGGTAAGACGGGCAAGGTGATCGGTGCCAAAGAAAAGCAGTTCCTGACCAAGGGAGCTGATGAAATCGATCTGGTGCGTTCTGGCTTGCAGGAAACGATGAATAATGCCTACCAACAGATTCGCGAAATCTACAAGCGTCGTAAGAAAGTAGAAGACCTGCGTACGGCGGCTTTCCTCAGCGCGCTTAACAAAATCAGCAGCGATTATTTGGCTTTGGGAGTTTTTCCATAACAAAGTCCTCTTCTATAGAGTGGGTGAAGCCCCGAGGCTTCACCCACTTCCACTCACAAAATTTTGTTGTCCTTTATTTGTTTAAATTAATGTAAAGGCAAATTAATAAAGGTTTTTCACGTAAATTTTTGCAATTTATTTTTTAATAAATATATTTGCAAAAATTTTTAACAACCACCCGAAAGCATGTCAGAAAGCAATAAACTAGATAAGATTGATCTGAAAATTCTGAAGATATTACAAGAGAATAGTAAGATTACGAACCTGGATTTATCCAAGAAAATTGGCCTCTCACCAGCCCCAACGCTCGAACGCGTCAAGAAGCTGGAACAATCTGGAGTCATTGAAAGCTACCACGCACAGGTCAATTCCCAATCCATTGGCTTGAGTGTAAAAACCTTCGTGCTGGTCTCCTTGGCCTGGCAAAAGGAAAATGCCCTCAATCATTTCCTTGATAAGATTAAGGTGATCGAAGAAATTACAGAATGCTACATCATCACTGGTGAAGCCGACTTCCTCATTAAGATCGTCTGTAAGGATATTCCTACTTATGAGAAACTGCTCTTCAAAACCCTCTCTCAGATTGAAGAAATCGAACGCTTGAAGACCCTGATGACCCTGTCTACAGTTAAAGATTCAAAGTTGCTCCCATATCGGTACGAATAATTGAAGGCCAAGCAGAATACCTTGTTGTGGAAGATTGAAGGAGGCTATTTACCTGCTCCTTCTTACCTCTTTGGCACCATGCATGTCAAAGACCAAAGAGCTTTTGGAATGATCGATGAGGTGCACGCCTGTATTCGAGAGTGCAATGCCTTTGCTACCGAGTTCAATCTCGAAGAGGCCAATCACCGCCTGGCCGCCAATATCATGGACCTCCCCGATGGGCAGACCCTCGATCAGTTGATTAAGCCCAAGGTGTACAAAAAATTGCAGAAAATCTTCCGGAAAGCCACTGGGCTGGACCTCGCACTTTTCAATAAAAGCAAGCCCCTTTTGATTACCAATCTCCTCAGCGAGCGTATCCTCTCCGAAGATATGCCCGATTCGCTGGATGCCAGCCTGTGGCAGTACGCTCGAGAGCAGGGGAAAATTGTTTTGGGTATTGAAACCTACGAGGAGCAGCTGGCTATTATGGAAAAAATTCCGCTGGATTACCAAGTGCAGTCGCTCATTTGGGCCGGTAAGCACTTCAAGCGGTTTCGACGGCAGCTGATCAAGATGACGGAGCAGTACGAGGAGGCCAATATCAGTAAGCTCTACAAGGCGGCGCGCAAGAGTGCCAAGGGGTTGCGTAGGGTGATGATCTATGATCGCAATGTCGTTATGGCCGACCGCATCGAGCAGATTGCAGCGGAGCAGTCGCTCTTTGCCGCCGTTGGGGCCGGCCACCTGGGGGGGAAGAAAGGCGTACTGCGCCTGCTCAAGCACAAGGGATTTGTCGTTTCTCCAGTATCGGCAGTGGCTTCTTAAGATTGTTCCAGGCGATCAGATTCCGACATTATTACATCATTTTCCGACATTTTTATATCTAAGCTCCCGCTCACATGTAGCATTTTTGCAGCGAATTTTAACAGCCCCCTCGACATCGAAAAATCGTCTACACATAACATTGAGTACCGTCCGCCTAGCAGTGATTTCTATCTGGATAAGATGGAAATGATCTACGATAGGGCCCAGGGGCTGTCGGATGTATTGCACCGACACGACTATTATACTGTCCTCTTCATCAAGGTTGCCGAAGGAAAACACATCGTTGATTATCAGCAATTTGATCTGGAAGGAATGGAGGTATTCTTCGTCAGTCCCGGGCAAGTTCATCAGGTCGTTCTTACTGAGCGTCCCGAGGGCTGGGTGTTTACCTTCTCCCGCGATTTCCTCATCCAAAATAATATCCCCGAAAGCTTTATTTCCAACATCAACCTGTTCAGAACCATCGGCGATAATCCACCTCTTCGACTCGATCAGCCTACCTATGAACGCCTTTTAAGAATCGTGAAAGAAATGGAAACCTGTCTGCCCGGAGAGTTGACCTACAGGCGGCGGGCCCTGGGGGCGCTACTCCAATTGTTTCTCATCTATTGCAACAATAGCTCGACTTTGGATCGCTCGCAGCTAGATGAGGAAACCAGCGGCATCTGCATACTCCGGGATTTTAAGCAACTGGTAGAGAATCGGTACAGCAAATGGCACAAAGTCAATCAGTATGCTTCTGAAATTAGCATTACCCCCAAGCACCTCAGCCAAACGGTAAAGAAACTGACGGGCAAGTCCGCCAAAGAACTCATCCAAAATCGATTGGTGCTGGAAGCCAAGCGATTATTATTACATACTACCTTGAGCATCAAGGAGATTGCTTATAGGATAGGATTTGAAGAACCTCTGCACTTTAGCAGTTTCTTCAAAAAGAACGTGGGATTTTCCCCCTCTAAATTCAGAGAAGAAAAAAAATAAATCTACACTCCATGAAAACTTTTTATCTGTTACTCGGCCTGGCTGTGCTCTCCGGAGCCATACTGCCCATTCAGGCGGCCTTGAATGCCAAAATGGGAAAAGCCGTCGGTGATCCGGTTTACGCCGCATTGATTTCCTTTATTGTCGGCTCTGTGGGGCTTTTAATCTATTGCCTGGTGACTAAGGTCGAACTGGCGCAGATCAGCAATTCGACCTCTGTACCCTGGACGGTGTGGACCGCTGGCTTACTGGGGGCTTTTTATGTCGCAGCTACTATTATTTTGGTCCCCCGGATCGGCACGGCCCTGACCTTTGGGCTGGTCATCGCTGGACAGCTGACCGTATCGCTTTTACTGGATCATTTTGGCTGGTTGGGCCTACCGGTGCACAGCTTCAACTGGCCGAGGCTCGCTGGCATCCTCTTGATTATTGGTGGGGTGTTGCTCATTAGAAATTTCTAGGGGCGCTCACCAATACAAGTTTTAGCAGACATTGTATTATTTTTGAACTACAACAGGCGCTTCCGGCGTTTCTAATAGGTCAACAAATTCAATGCAATGCCTCTCAAGTATTTACTGCTCTCTTTCTGCTGTACCGCAGCGTCTTTGCTGCTCGCCCAAGACATCGAAGTCCCCATGTTGCCTGTTGTACAAACGGAGGAAAACCTGCTACGGCTGGTCCCGCTTGGTATGTATTATGATGATGATGGAAAACTGACTTTTCAGCTAGGAGATCGTTCCAGCCAAGAGCTGGATGATGTTACCACCTATCTTTTTGAAGCCAAAAGCCAACTTCCTGATTTTTATCTCATTCGCTCGGCGGTGGAACTTATAATTGATAAGGAGCTGCGGTTAGAGGATGTAGAAATGGTCCAGGAAGAATTGAAGCGGCTGGGTTGCCTGATGGTCTTTTATGCTGTCAACTCAGGAATCCGCTCTCGTATCAAGAACATCTGGTCTACCGGATTTTACTGTAAACTGCCTTCGACGGATCAGCGGCGAATTGCTAAGTATTATGCGGCAAAGGGGCTGCCGGTAAAAGCTAATGAGCAGCTGCGTGATCGGGTATTTGAGAAAAAACGTAAACAGCGCCAGCAAGACCCGCAGGCACAGGATGACGAGGTGCCCAGTGATATACCGCCGCCCCCATCGGTACCGCCGCCACCTCCTCCGCTGCCAGAGCAGCCGAAGGTCTATAATGATTCTATTGCTGCGGCCTATCCTGAGTTCCGCGCGTATCCCTTATTCATTATTCATTATTCCCGAAACGATTTACGCACAATAGATACTAATGCCTATGCAATATATTATCACTGACTTGCATTGCGATTTATTAACCTACCTGGCGATCCGCCCGGGGGCCAGCATCCACAAAACGGAAGACATTGGCGTCGCCCTGCCTTTTTTGCAAAAGGGCGGCGTTCGACACCAAATATTGGCCATGTTCTCTTTCACCAAAGCGGAGAGTGCCGCTTTCATGGCTGCCCAAATCGACGAATACCGTAAACTCTGTCAGGCCGCTCCTTTCTATCCACTCACCCGCCGGGCCGATGCCTCTCAGGTTTACCAAAGCGAACAAATCGCCATCACGCCAGCCATCGAAAATGCCTCCGGCCTCTGCGAAGAAGACGAACCGCTAGATCGGGCCTTCCAGCGATTAGACGCCCTCCTCCACACCTGCGATCACCTCTTCTACATCGGCTTCACCCACCACACTGAAAACCGATTTGGCGGCGGTAATTACAGCGATAACATCGGCCTGAAACGCGATGGAGAGCTGCTGCTCGACTACCTCGACGGCAAAGGCATCGCCGCCGACCTGGCCCACGCCAGCGATAACTTAGCCGAAGGAATTTTCAATTACATTGACAAAAAAGGGCTGAAAATCCCCGTTATCGCCAGCCACTCCAACTTCCGCCGCATCAGCCCGCATGTACGCAACCTACCTGACGCACTGGTCGACGAGGTGGTAAGGCGGAATGGCCTCATCGGGATCAACTTCCTCCGCGCCTACATCCATCCTACCGATCCCCACTATCTGGACCAGCACATCAGTCACGGCCTC
Organism: Bacteroidota bacterium; assembly: GCA_038750655.1. Classification (GTDB taxonomy): domain Bacteria; phylum Bacteroidota; class Bacteroidia; order Chitinophagales; family Saprospiraceae; genus JBCDGZ01. The sequence continues at coordinate 35,184 of JBCDGZ010000032.1, forward strand.
CGGGAGTATCCAAATCAAATGGCCTGGGGCGCCGACTTTTTTGACCGCGCAGGCATCCCCGATCCTGAACGCCAACCCCTATTTTTTACAGAACACGAGGATGCTTCTAAATACCCTGCGCTGTTGCAGACTCAAGCCCAGGCTGGCTTCGAAGAGGCCGCTTTGCAAAAGCTGTGTAGCGGTAACGTTCAAGCATTCATTCAACGCAGTTGGAACTCATGAACGAATCGATCAACTATCATCCTTTGGAGTCCGAAGACATCGATTTGCTCAAGGAATTTTTGTGCCTGTCCTTGTATGTGCCGCCCGGTGAAGCCCCCTTCCCCGAAGATATTTTGGACAATCCAGCGTTATTAAAGTACCACGAGGGCTGGGGATGATTGTCGCGGGTTCCTATATCTACGGGCGGCTTGATCCGCATTCAGACATCGACATCTTTGTTGTCCTTCATCCTGACTGCGACTATCGCGAACGGGGAAACACCTGGATTTGATTCGGCTGAAGCTTATTGATGGCGGCTCCGAGGCCCTTTAGATCTTTAATTGTAGATTAAGTTTGCAAAAGTGAAAGAAATAGATTACTTTTACTTTTGTAAACCTAATAAAATGGAAAGAATCCACCTTGGAGAGTTTGAAGAATTGGTCCTGCTGATGGTTGCCGTACTCGATGGCCAGGCTTACGGTATCTCAGTTATGGACGAACTGGCGGCGCAGGCCGACCGCAAGGTCAATATCAGTGCTGTGCACGCCGCTTTGCGGCGCCTCGAATCCAAAGGCTTTGTCCGCTCTAGTTGGAGCGAAGCGACTCAGGAGCGCGGCGGCCGCCGTAAACGCCTCTTCCGCATTACCCAAAAAGGCATCACCAGCCTGCACAAGGTCCGAGAACTGCGGACGCGGCTGTGGGATCAACTGCCCGACTTCGGTACCAACTTCTCTATTGCATGAGTCGTCACAATTCGTACGAAGGCCCGCCCCGCTGGGCCGACCGCTTTCTCGAATGGTTTTGTCACCCCGATCTCATCGAAGAGATTCAAGGAGATTTGTATGAGCTGTACGAGCTTCGGCAGCGCGATCTGGGGCCTCAGCAGGCGCGCAGGCGCTTTGTCTGGGACGTCCTGCGTTCTTTCCGATTATCCACCATCCGTGGTATTCACCTCAATCCCTCTTTAGCCATGTTTAGAAATAATTTGAAAATCGCCTTTCGCCAATTGCAGCGGCAAAAACTATTTTCGGCCATCAAAATTGGCGGTTTTGCCCTCGGCATCGCTGCCTGTTTGCTCATCGCCCTGTTTATCCGTGATGAGCTGAGCTATGATCAGCACTACGCTAATAAGGACCGGATTTACCGAGTCATTTGTGATAATATTGAGGAGGGAAAGGAAAGCAAAAATGTTTGGTTTCCAGCGCCGGCGGCCCAAGCGATGGCCGATGATTATCCGCAAATCGAACTGGCTGGCCGGATCAACCCCGGTGGCCTCTTTGGCGGTGGTGAAAACCTGATTCGCCGAGGCGATCGCCAGCAAAATAACTTTGAAGATGGCTTTGTCTATTTTGATCAGGACTTATTGGAAATTCTGGAAGTTCCGATGATTGAAGGCCAAGTTAAGGAGGCGCTGGCCGAGCCGGGGCGTCTGGTGATTTCAAAAAGTAAGGCCGACAAGTACTTTCCCAATGAGAATCCGGTAGGTAAGACCATGTTTATCAACGACAATACGGCACAGCCCTTCGAGATCGGTGGCGTAATGAAAGACTTTCCGGCCAACTCTCACTTGCAGTTTGACTTTTTGATTGGCCTGAATGGTCTGGAGTTTTGGCCCGGCGAGCAAACCTTCTGGGGAGCCAATAATTACCACACTTACATTCGCTTGCAGGAAGGAACGGAGGTCGCCGAAATGGAGCAGCAGCTGGGTAAATTGGTGGATAAATACTACCTGCCGACTTATGAGCGCATGGGCCATGCAGATGCCAAAATTTACACGGAGCATATGACATTTAGTCTGCAACCCGTTACCGACATTCATCTTCATTCCGAAGGGATCACCGATCTATTGACGCACGGTGATATTCGCTACATTTGGCTCTTCGGGGCGGTTGCCTTCTTTACCCTCTTAATCGCCTGTATCAACTTTATCAACCTCTCTACCGCCAAATCGGCCAACCGCGCTAAGGAAGTCGGTTTGCGCAAAGTCGTTGGTTCACGTCACTCGCAGTTGGTGGGGCAATTCTTGAGCGAATCGGTCCTCTTCAGTTTGTTTGCCTTCCTTTTCGGTGCCATGCTGGCCAATTTATCCCTACCATATTTTAATCAATTAGCAGGAAAAAGCTTGAGTTTTCCCTGGCAGCAATGGGGGCTTTACCCGCTACTAATCGGTTCGGCCTTGGCCATCGGCATCTTTGCCGGCATCTATCCAGCCTTTTACCTTTCTCGCTTTCGCCCCGCTAATGTACTCAAGGGAGAACTGAGTATGGGCAGCCGCAGTGGTTACCTACGAAATATCCTGGTGGTGATTCAATTCACCACTTCTATCATCCTCCTCATCGGAACTTTCGTGATTTACCAGCAAATGGACTACTTGCTGAATACCAAAGTGGGTTTTGATAAAGATCAAGTGGTGCTGCTGAAAGGTGCGAATACCCGGATGAATGAGGTGCCTTTGTTGAAACAAGAACTGCTGCGCTTGCCAGAGGTGAAAAATGTGACGGTGAGCGGCTACCTTCCCATCAAAGGCAGTAAACGCGACTATAATTTGTTCTGGCGGGACGGACGAGAGGAGGAAGATGTTGCGATTGGCGGCCAAATTTGGGGAGTTGATCACGATTATATCAAAACACTAGGGATGGAAATCGTACAGGGGCGCGACTTCTCCCTCGAAATGCCAACGGATTCGCAGGGCATTATCATTAACGAATCGATGGCCGAAGCCTTTGGCTTTGACAATCCGCTTGGCCAGCGCATCACTAATAGAGGCCGTGCATGGCCGATTATTGGAGTGGTCAAAGACTTTAACTTCGAATCGATGAGGACAAAGATTCATAACCTATGTATGGTTATTGGCAATGATGCTTCGGTGATTTCTCTGAAGGTCGATGCTCAAGAGATGCCTGCCTTTATTCCGAGCATGAAGGGGGTATGGGAAGAATTTTTTCCCAATCAGCCCATTCGTTATAACTTCCTCGACGAGAGCTTTGCCCTGATGTACGCAGATGTCCGCCAAGTGCGCAGTATCTTTACCAGCTTTGCCATCTTAGCCATCATCATTGCTTGCCTGGGCTTATTTGCATTATCGGTATTCATGGCCGAGCAGCGCAGTAAGGAAATCAGCATCCGCAAAGTACTCGGCGCCTCAATGGCTACTCTTCTCCGCTTGCTGACCCAGAATTTTTTGGTGTTGATCATGATCTCTCTGCTCATTGCCATCCCACTGGCCTGGTACCTGATGCAGCTGTGGCTCAATGACTTTGTCTATCAAATCGACATCAAGTGGTCGATTTTCTTCTGGTCGGGGTTCTGTGCGCTGTTCATCGCCTTTTTGACCATCTTTTATCAGGCATTGCGCACAGCCTTGAGCAATCCTGTGGAGGCTTTAAGAAATTAATATTTGGGAATAAAACTAGTTGAGCGCCGTGTTTCTTTGAATAGGGACAGGGCGTCTTTTCTTGTGGAGTGGATTTATGGAGAGAAAAGTTGTAATTTTACGGGGTATATCAAAATATAATTCTATGAAATACTCAGCTTTGCTTACGCTGTTGTTACTTGCCTTTACTCAACTTCCTGCCCAGAGCTTCATCAAGCACAAAGCCTTAGGCACTGATTATAATGCCGGTTTATTCTCCCAATTTGCGGACATCGATCAGGATGGCTGGCAAGATGTGCTGGTCTTCAACTCTGATTTTAACTTGCTGTGGTATCGAAATTCGGGCGAGGATGCTTGCTATGAGGAAAATTTTATCGCCAGCTTCACCGATACGATCGCTGTAACTTCAGCAGATATGAATAATGATGGTTTATTGGATTTGGTTGTTGCTAGAGTAGGGACCAATGGCCCTGAGATGGTCCTTTTTCTTAAGACGGGAAATGTACAATATTCCCAACAAGTGCTGGATTATAATCTAGAGATGGTACCCAATGAAGTGTTTATAGAAGATATGGATAATGATGGTTTATTGGACATTGTTTCCTTTACGGAGCACTATATCTTTGGGCTGTTTAACCAGGGTAATGCTCAGTTTACTGCACATCTCATTGCTGAGGAAACAGCACCAGGTTTTTTTAGTGATATTGATATAGCTGATCGCAATCAAGATAATTTATTGGATGTCATTGGCATTTCTCGTCCTCCAGAATTATTCAATAAATTTGTCTATTGGTATGATCAGGGAGCGAACTTCCAATTCACCAGAAACTTAGTCCAGCGTATGGGGAGTACAGAGGCAAGGGGAATTGTAGTTGTAGATACGGATAACGATGGTGATTTGGATATTGTTGTAGGCGAAAATAGCTTGTCTGGCGGGGTTATACTAATTAAAAACGAAAGTTTCCCGCTCCCTTGGCCTTACAGCCGGGATATTTTTACGGGCTACGTTGAAGACTTAGTGCCGATTGACTTGGATCAAGATGGAGATATTGACTTTGTATTTCGGGATTTAAATGGGCCAACTTCTTCACCCTATTATTTGCCTGGCTGGCTACGCAACAATGGCGGAGATCAATTTGAGTACGTTCAGTTGGATTCCTATAAATGTTCTCCATTTCACATAGGGGATTTTAACAATGATGGACATTGGGATATTACCCATATTTCCTACGAAGGAAGTCTTTTTGATCAAGCCATGATCGTCGTTAAACTCAATGACGGCCAACAAAATTTCGGAGAAGTATATCTGGATACCGACAATTCAAGTACTAGTTTAGTAGACATCAATCAAGATAGCCTATTTGAGATGTTTAGTGCTTCCAATAGGGGGTATATCTTACATACTAGTTGTGCGCCTTTTCGCTATTCTTCAGAGAAAATGGTATATCCCAATTTATCAGGCGGCATGGATTGGGTTGACTATAACAAGGATGGTTTTATGGATATTATTCCACCGCCCACTAATAATACCATTTCGGTTTACCTGAATGATGGATTCAATAATTTCGTAGACAAAACGCCCTTATTTGTACACGATGATGGTTCGGCTCGTTATCTCTTGGTGATGGATGCTAATGGTGATGGACTTGAAGATTTTATTGTTTCTAATCGCGATCGAATTTTTACTTACATCAATAATGGAAATGATGAGTTTTCTAAAATTGCTGGTGGAAGTTTAGATAATGGTATCGTTTTTACTAAGTCACAAGTCATTGATTTCGAACGAGATGGCGACCTCGATTTATTGATCGAAAGGGATAACAGAATTTATCTGTTTAAAAATAATGGGGAAGGTGCTTTTATTCGTCACTCCTTTGCTCCTTGGTTCCAGAATTCATTATCGCGGGTGAAAATTGATCATTTGAATGGCGATAGCTTACCGGACCTTGTCATTAGAGCTAATGATGCGTCCTTGATCATCAACTATGGTATCGGCAATGACGAATATCGTCAAGTTAAGCTAATTGACAGCTTGAACAGGTGGCAAAAAAACCTCCTATTAACTGGAGATTTTGATTTGGATGGAGATATTGACTTTATTTATACAGATATTAAGACTTACCTTGGACCAAGTGACTACAGCGTCATTTGGTACGAAAATTTGGGGCAAGATGAATTTAGTCCTCATGTAATCGAGGAGAATATCTATCTGCTAGGCTATGTTCGATCAATAGATTTTGATTTTGATGGAGACTTGGATATCTGCATTGGTAAATCAGAATCACAGGAGCTATACATCTATGAAAATACACTTAATGCCAAAACATTGAGAGGAGTAGTTTATTTCGACGAGAATGAAAACGGGCAAAAGGATGCAGAAGAAAGCGGAGTGGGCAATATAGGTCTGTTCTTCAATGATCAAAATCGTTATGTGAGTGATTTTTCGGGTAATTATTCCATTCCTGTGTTTCATGGGAGCAATTACGATATTCGTTTCGCTGGTCTTAGCAACTGGCGATTGACGACAGCCGATAGCATTTATCAGATTCAGGTGGACAGCCAAAGCCTGCTCCAAAGCTACGACTTTGGATTGGCTCCACTTGCTCGTCAGGACTCAGTACAAGTGTTTGCCTCCAACTATAATGCTCGATGTGGAGTCTTTGATCACTATTTTTTGAGCATTGAAAACCTTGGGACTACTTTTATCAGTGGTATTCTTTGGGCCAAAACAGATGCGCTTCTGCAAGAAATAGAATTTCCGAATCCTCCTGATACTACCGATGGTACTTGGGTAGGGTGGAAGCTCGCTGATCTTCCGCCTTTCCAAACGGCTAGACAACGAATTAGAGCAAAAATTCCGGTAATGGGCTGGACGCTAGGCGACTCTCTCAACACCGCAGTTCGCTTTATAAGCACTAATCAAGATACCACCGAATTTAACCTCAGCAACCTCATCCGCTGCTCCTACGACCCCAACGACAAACTCGTTCACCCCGACCGCCAAGGCACCGAAAACTATACCCTCTTCGAAGAAGAACTGCTTTACACCATCCGCTTCCAAAACACCGGCAACGATACCGCCTTCAAAGTCGTCATCCGCGATACCCTCGATGACCAGCTCGACCTATCGACCTTTCGGGTGATCAATAGTAGCCATCTGTCTCTATTGCAAACGATCTTAAATGATAATAACGACGTCGTATTTACCTTCGAGGACATCAACTTGCTCGACAGTGCTTCCAGCTGGGAGGGCTCTCAAGGCTTTGTCAGCTACGCCATCCGCCCCCTGGCGGGCCTGCCCGAGAATACCGAAATTACCAACACGGCTGCCATCTACTTCGACTTTAATCCCCCCATTATCACCAATACGACCGTCAACACCCTGGTCAGCGAGCTTCCGATGGTCAACAGTACGACAGGGCGGCCGCCATCTGATCGTCAACTTCAAGCCTTCCCTAACCCCGCCGACGATTATCTCCATCTCCGCCTGCGGGGCAACGATGATCGCTGGACGCTGGAAGTCTTCAACCACCTGGGGCAAAGCTTACAGCCCGCGGCCACCTTCCAACGCCAAGAGCGCCTAGATACCCGACACTGGCCCCCCGGCCTCTACCTGATCCGACTGCGCCACAACGGGCAAATCATCAGCCAAAAAGTCCTGATTCTATAATCCCAAAATAAAAAGCGACTTTGGCATGATCAAAACAGCAAAAGCTGCGTTCTATTCGTATTACCTTGGGACCTAACCCTAGCTATGATACGATTTTACCTTTGCCTCAACCTGTTATTGCTGTCCTTTATCACCCTCACTGCTCAGGAGCGCTTTACGCTCAGCGGCTATGTCCGCGATGCCGCCAGCGGGGAGACGCTCTTCGCCGCCAATGTCTTTAACAGCGATGAGCCGACCGTCGGTACTACCTCCAATATCTACGGCTTTTATTCCATCAGCCTGCCCGCAGGGCGCTACCGGATTACCTATTCCTACCTCGGCTACACCAGCCAGGAAGCCGAAATTAACCTTACGGATAACCTTCGCCTCAATATCGAACTGGATGAGGGGGTAACTTTTCAAGAGGTCGTCGTGACGGCCGAAGAGGAGGATGCTAATGTGAACAGCACCGACATGGGGACGGTCGAGCTGCCCGTCGAGCAGATCAAGAAGCTGCCCTCGCTGCTCGGGGAGGTCGATATTCTCAAGACCCTGCAATTGCTGCCAGGGGTGATGTCCGCCGGAGAAGGAAATGCGGGCTTCTACGTTCGTGGAGGTGGGCCGGATCAGAATTTGGTGTTGCTGGATGAGGCGGTGGTCTATAACTCGGGGCATATGCTGGGCTTCTTTTCGGTGTTTAATGCCGATGCGATCAAGAATGCTACTCTGATCAAGGGAGGGATTCCGGCCTACTACGGGGGAAGGCTTTCTTCGGTGGTTGATGTGCAGATGAAGGATGGCAATGATAAGCAGTTTAGGATGGAGGGGGGTATTGGACTGATTGCTTCGCGGCTCACTATAGAAGGGCCGATACTGCGGGAACGCAGCTCTTTTATCGTCTCCGCTCGCCGCACCTACGCCTTCGATCTGGCGCAGCCCGCGCTCCGACGCACCAGCTTTGCCGGGACCAATTACTACTTCTACGACGTCAATGCTAAGGTCAATCATAAATTCTCCGATAAAGACCGGGTCTACCTCAGTGCCTACTTCGGCCGGGATGTGCTCAAGTACCGCTCGGACTTCCGGGGCCTGTTTTTCGATATTCCCTACGGTAATTCCACGGCGACGCTGCGCTGGAATCACCTCTTTAGCGATAAGCTGTTTATGAACCTTTCTGCGATTTATAATGAATACGACTTCTCCCTCGATGGTGGGCAGGAGAGCTTTACGGTCAATCTGTTCTCTGGGGTACGGGATTACAATGCCAAGCTGGATTTTGACTTTTTCCCCAGCACCAATCACCAAATGAAGTTTGGGGTCAATTATACCTATCATAAGTTGACGCCTAATATTGCTAGTGCGACTTCGGGGGAGGTGGAATTTACCTCTAGTTTGCGGCCCAAGTACGCCCACGAGGCGGCGCTTTATGTGCAGGACAATTTTAAGGTCAATAGCCGCCTGACGCTGGATTATGGGCTTCGGGCGACTTTGTTTACCCAGGTGGGGCCGTATACTTCCAGCATTACGGGGCGGGAGTACGGGGAGTTGGAGCCGGTGAAGACTTATACGGGCTTGGAGCCTCGGCTGGCGGGCAAGTACAGTCTGGATGAGTTGAGTTCGATCAAGGCGGGGATTACCTTTACCCGGCAGTATTTGCATCTGGTGAGCAATTCGACGACGACTTTGCCGACTGATGTATGGGTGCCTAGTTCGGAGCGGGTGAAGCCGCAGCGGGGGGTACAGTATGCTGTAGGGTATTTTAGAAATTTGAAACGAAATACTTACGAAACTTCTGTCGAAGTCTACTACAAAGATTTGAGGGATCAGATTGATTATGGAGAATCCTATGTCAATGACCCGGCCACCGATGTTGAGGAGAGCTTTGTCTTTGGGCGAGGCCGCTCTTATGGGATGGAGCTGTTTGTGAGAAAAAATAGTGGACGGTTAACGGGTTGGATCGGCTACACCTTATCCCGCACCGAGCGCGAATTTCCGGACATCCAAAACGGCGAAGTCTATCCCGCCCGCTTCGACCGGACCCACGATCTGTCTATCGTCGCCAATTATGAGCTCAACAAGCGCTGGGACTTTGGGGCCGTCTTCGTCTTCGGTACTGGCAATGCCTTTACACCCATTCGCAGCCTCTACCTCATCGAGCGCAACCTCAATGTTCGCTACGCTCCCCGCAACAGTGCGCGAGTCGAAGACTACCATCGCCTCGATTTATCCGCCACTTTGACTCCCCGGAAATTCCAGAATAACGACAACTTCAAGTCCAGCTGGACCTTTTCCGTCTACAATATCTACAGTCGTTTTAACCCCTTGTTCATCTATTATTACACCGAAACCAATAATTTGAACGGTAACCCAACGGCTGTAGCGTCCAAGATTTCCCTATTTCCCATTATCCCGGCAGTGACCTGGAATTTTAAATGGAAAGGCAAAAAAAATGAATAAGCAATTACTCCAATATCTCCCCCTCTTCCTCCTTGCCGTACTACTAAGTGCTTGCGAGCAAGAATTTATTCCCGAATTGCCGGATCAGCCGGAAGAGTTGGTCGTTGAAGGCTACATCGAAGCTGGCGAACTGGCCCTGCCGCCCTACGTCATCCTTACCCGCAGTCTGCCTTTTTTCACCGAATTGCCCGCCAATGAACTCAGTAGCTTGTTTATCCACGATGCTGAAGTAATTGTCACCCATAATGGACGAGAAACCCTATTTGAGGAGATTTGTTGGAGTGATTTTGATGAAGATGAACAAGAGGTGCTCTCACGCATCCTTCAGACCTTGGGCGTCTTTGAAGAAGGCGTCGAATTTGACTTTTGTGTCTATGTTGATCCTGATTTTGCGCTTACCGGAACCATCGGGGAGCGTTATGATTTGACGGTTACAATAGGAGAGGAGGTATTGACCTCAACGACTACCATCCCGCCTCATGTACTCCTCGACTCACTCTTTTTCATCCAACCCACCGGTGATGTCCCTGACACCCTGCGGGAGCTACGGGGCTTGGTCCAAGACCCTGGGGACCGCGCCGATTTCTACCGCTACCTAGTCTCCAACAACGGCAGCCTCTTCGAATCCGGCTTCACCTCCGTCGCCGATGACTTGTTCTTCAATGGCCAACGCTTCGAATTTCCCATCCCCAATAGTGAGCCTCGCAATGAAGACCCCGACCCTCGCACTTTCGGTCTCTACGTCGTCGGCGATACCACGACGATCCGTTGGAGCAATATCGACGAGCCCCACTTCCGTTTTTGGAGTACCCTGGAGTTCAATAATGTCAATCAAGGGCCTTTTTCGAGCTACACCCGCGTAGATGGTAATATCGAAGGGGGGCTGGGAATCTGGGGCGGTTATTCCCTCTCTTACTATTCGCTTATTGTAGAATAAGGGGCAAATTTTATTTGGTTATTATTTTTTTTGTGATTGGTCAACCTACAATTTCACTACATGTAGGTCAGAATTCCACTGTTTTAGTCGCTTTGGGCGAAAATTCGCCAAATTCAGTTCTAAGAATCTGGAATTATAAAAAATTATAATTAATTTTGTGTCCCCACTCTCAAACATCCTTTCTACAAATTAAAGAGACAAAAAAGCTAACCATTTTTATCTAACCATTTAAACCTGAAATTGCAATGAGAGCATTTTCACTTATCATCTTTTTGCTATTAGCAGGGATGGCTTCTCCCATCTTTGCTCAACACGATCACCGAAATTGTAACACTATGGAGGCGGACGCCGAACTGCGGGCCAAATACCCTGAACTGGGGACTTTGGACGACTTCGAGCGCTGGCTGGCCCCTTTGGTAGCCGAATACAAAGCCAGTGCTCAGCAAAGGGCGGTCTCTACGATCCCCGTCGTTTTTCACGTTATTCACGATAATGATCCTGTTGGCTCTGGGGATAACATCAGTGCTACGCTTGTTAATGCGCAGCTGGCGCAGTTGAATAATGATTTTAGAAAAATTCTCGGTACTTCGGGAGATAATGGCAGTCCAGTTGGAGCAGATTCTGAGCTGGAATTTTGTATGGCTACTGTCAATCCTAGTGGCGGTACAATGGCCGAGCCTGGCATCAATCGGATCAATAGAAATACGGTGGGCTGGACCGCTCCGCCCTACGGAACTTGTGTTAACGGCAACTTTGGACGTACTTATATCGATAATACCATCAAGCCGCAGTCGCAATGGGACCCTGACACTTACCTGAATATTTGGGTGATGGATATGGTCTGTGGTATTCTGGGCTATGCGCAGTTTCCGAGTAGCTCTGGCTTGAGTGGCCTTAATTCGAGTGGCGGTGCAGCCAGTACGGATGGGGTAGTGATACTGACGACTTCGGTAGGAAGTACGACGGTTCCGAATCCTAGCGGTGGCGTTTTCAATGCGGGCCGTACGCTGACCCACGAGCTGGGGCACTTCTTTGGTTTGCGTCATATCTGGGGCGATTCATTTTGTGGCAATGACTTTTGTTCCGATACGCCTACACAGCAGGGGCCAAGTAGCGGTTGTCCAAACACGACGACTTGCGATGGCGTCAATGATATGGTAGAAAACTATATGGATTACTCTCGGGATAACTGTATGAATATTTTTACGGTTGATCAAAAAGCGAGAATGCAGACGGTGATGGCGAATAGCCCACGTCGGGGGGCACTAGCCAGCTCTACGGCTTGTGGAGGAGCACCGCCAGCTGGATGTACAACCACGATTAGCAGCTTCCCGTATAGTGAAGGTTTTGAAAATACGCTGGGCGCCTGGTCGCAAGGTACTGGTGATAACTTCAACTGGGCGCTGAACAGTGGAATTACCCAATCTACTAATACCGGCCCGAGTGGCGCAGCTGCGGGTACTTTCTACGTTTATGCAGAGGCTTCTAGCCCTAATTATCCTTCTAGAACCACCATTCTCAACAGCCCTTGCTTTGACTTGGCTAGTGAGACGGCCGCTACCCTGGAATTCCAATACCATATGTTTGGGGCCAACATGGGGACCTTAGACCTTCAGGCGCGCACCTCCGGCGGCAGCTGGGCCAGCGTTTGGTCTCGTACTGGCGACCAGGGCAATCAGTGGAGTACCGCTACTGTCAACCTCAACTCTTATACCGGTAATACCCTAGAACTGCGTTTCATTGCAACAACAGGCAGCAACTGGCTGAGTGATATGGCTATCGATGACCTTAGCCTTACCACCGCTGGTACGCCTCCGGTGGGTTGCCAAGATACGGATGTAACCATCACCATTAATACCGATAATTATCCGGCAGAAACGACCTGGGAGTTGCGCACCAGCGGCGGTGCCCTCATCACCTCCGGCGGCCCTTATAGTGCTACTGGCTCTACCGAATCCGTCACCGTCTGTCTGGCCGATGGCTGCTACGACTTTACCATCAACGATAGCTACGGCGATGGCATCTGCTGCGGATTTGGCAACGGTTCTTACGAAGTAAGTGATGATTCGGGCAATGTCCTGGCTTCCGGAGGAAATTTTGGTAGTACGGAGACGACTAGCTTCTGTCTGCCCTTCGGTGGCGGTGGTGCTTGCCCAGCCATTGATTTCAGCACCGTAACCTTATCTCCCTATGGTGGTCAGGACAACGGCTCGGTCACCGTACAGGATGCTGGTGCGACCATTTTCTTGCAAAATAATGCCTGGAAATTCATGAATTTCAGCTACACAGTTACTGCTAATACGGTGATTGAATTTGATTTCCGCAGTACGCTTCAGGGCGAAATTCACGGAATTGGCTTTGATAATGATAACAGCATTAGTTCTAACTTAACCTTCCGGGTATACGGTACGCAGAGCTGGGGAATCAGTGATTTTGCCAACTACTCCGGTAGTGGAGCTTGGACGACCTATACGATTCCCGTAGGCAACTACTACACCGGAGTCTTCGATCGCCTGGCCTTTGTTGATGATCACGATGCCGCTCCGCGCAATGCCAATGCCTACTTCCGCAATGTCAGAATCTACGAGGCCGGCAGCTGCGGCAGCCGTTCGGAGACTATTGTGCGCCAAACCTGGACCGACGAGCATGATATGAAGGTCTTCCCGAATCCAACTCGAGGTTTGCTCAATGTGAATTTTGATCAGAAGGAGGCAGGCGATGTCACGATCAGTGTGATCGATATTGTGGGCCGTGAGGTGTACAGAGATCGGGTTAATGCGATGGAGGGCCGCAATGATTATCGCATTGATACGGGGCGGATGGACGCAGGCAGCTACGTGTTGCGCCTCAGTTCCGTAGCTGGACAGCAGACTAAGCAGTTTGTCGTTCTTAGGTAAATAGATTTTTTGAAATAAGCCTCGGTTCAGTGTCGGGGCAATGCAAAAAGCATTGGATAGATGGAAGGTCGATCCGATGCTTTTTGTTTACCTTTGCCACCCAAATCAATAATCTTTCCTACAATGAGCAAAGAAGTCGTAAAATCTTCGAAAATTAGTATTGAAATTGGCCTAGATGCAGAGAATGTACCTGTAAAAATGGAATGGCAATCCGATAGCAATCCGGCGGGGGCCGCTCCTCGGGAGTGCAAAGCCATGTTGCTTTCGCTTTTCGATGAAGAATCCCGCGAAACCTTTAAAATCGATCTTTGGACTACCGATATGCAGGTCATCGAAATGGATCGCTTCTTTTTCCAAACCCTGCGAGCCATGGCCGACACTTATTATAAGGCGACCCAAAATAAAGAGCTCGCAACAGATATGCAGCGATTTGTTCAATACTTTGGAGAAAAAACCGAAATTATTCCCCCAGAAAAATAGCTTCCGCCCCCTTCTTTACCAGCTTCATCGAAAGGACTAAAATTTTTTGGGCAGTTCTTGCTTTTCTGAAAAATCAACTTAACTTTGCAGCTGGTGAGAGTCATACGACTAGCTCCCTCTGAACTCCCCCAGGGCAGAAATGCAGCAAGGGTAAGAGGTTGTAGCGGTGCGATATGATTTCTCACCTCCTTTTTTACTCATCTCCATTTTTCCATTATGAAATTCTTTATCGATACGGCGGACCTCGATCAAATTAAGGAAGCCAAGGACTTTGGTATCCTCGATGGTGTGACAACCAACCCTTCTCTCATGGCTAAACAAGGCATCAGTGGCTCGGAAGCCGTTATTGCCCATTACAAAAAAATCTGTGAGATCGTCGATGGAGATGTGAGCGCCGAAGTTATTTCTACTGACTTCGAAGGCATGGTGGAAGAAGGCAAACGCCTGGCCGACATCGCTCCCAACATCGTAGTGAAAGTCCCGATGATTAAGGATGGGGTAAAGGCCATTAGTCACTTTACCAACATCGGTATTCGTACCAATTGTACCTTGGTGTTCTCTGCGGGGCAGGCCATTTTAGCGGCCAAGGCTGGCGCTACTTACCTGTCGCCCTTCATCGGACGTATTGATGACATCAACTGGGATGGCATGCAGTTGATTCGCCAGATTGCCGAGATTTATGCCATTCAGGATTTTGAAACGGAAATTCTCGCCGCTTCGGTCCGCAATGCTCGTCATATCGTCCAAGCGGCGGAAAACGGCGCCGACATCGTCACTTGCCCGCTGAAGTCCATCCTGGGGCTACTTAACCACCCACTGACTGACATTGGCCTGGCGAAGTTCCTGGCCGATCATCACAAGGCGAACGAAGTTAAAGCTTCCTAGCAAGTCATACCGCAGAGCATAGATCACTTGATCAAACTGATGCCTTCCAAAGTCTTCTGAATCAATCGCTCCACAGCGCCCTTCGGGTCGCTGCTGAATTGCTTCCGTGGCCGATTGGCGAGAATGACATTGCAAGATAGGGCGCGATGCCCCAACAGGCGCGCCAATCCATAAGTGCCCGCCGTCTCCATCTCGAAATTCGTAATCCGCATCTTATTGAACTCAAATTGCGCCAGTACCTCCAGTAGGTTATCCAAAGCAGGCTCGCCCCGGAGCCGCCGCCCCTGCGGCGCATAAAAGCCCGGGCAGGTCACCGTAATTCCCTCCAACCAACCGTCCCCCATTTGCTTGCGCAATTCCTCACTCCCCTCCACCAAATAAGGACGAATCGGAAGGTTGAGCTCTCGGCCGCATTGGTCCATAAACTCGTAGTGCAGCAGGTACTCATTGGCATTATGATTCAACAGGTAATAGTGCATTAGGCCATCCAAACCCAGCCCATAGGAAGACAGCAAAAGGCTATCAACCGGAATATGTTCCTGTAGCCCTCCCGTCGTTCCGATCCGAAAAATATCCAGGGGGGTAAACTGTGCTTTGACCTCTCGACTTTGAAAATCAATATTGTGTAAGGCATCCAGCTCATTGAGGACAATATCGATATTGTCCGTCCCAATTCCGGTTGAAATAACGCTGATGCGCTTGCCGTTCAGCTCACCCGTATGAGTCACAAACTCCCGCTTGGCGACCTTCTCGTCAATGCGATCAAAATGCTGACTGACTTTTTCTACACGATCTGGATCACCCACGGTAATGATGGTGGTCGCAATTTGCTCGGGACGAAGATTGAGGTGGTAGATACTGCCATCAGGGTTGATGATGAGTTCGGAATCAGAGAATTGAGGCATGTGGTGCGCGGCTTTTGTAATAGGAAAGTAAAATTAACGAATTAATCCCCATCCTTCGCAAAGCCTTGCTAAATTTGTTGTTGTTTAACAGACAATCAACTTACAATACGATGAATAAAATTTACCACCTGGCCAACTGCAGCACCTGCCAACGCATCATCAAGGAGCTGAACAATGGCGAAGGCTTTACCCTCCAGAATATCAAGGAAGAGGCTATTACTCCCGAACAAATCGACGCAATGGCTGAAAAAGCAGGCTCCTACGAGGCATTATTCAGCCGCCGTGCCATGAAATACCGGGCGATGGGCCTGCACGAGCAATCGCTCTCCGAAGCGGACTATCGCCGGCTGATTCTCGAAGAATACACTTTTCTCAAGCGCCCTGTGATGCTGATTGGCGAAGAGCAGTTTGTCGGCAATTCTAAAAAAGTGGTGGCGGCTGCAGTAGCTGCTTTAAATCAATAGTATGAACAGCCCAAAGTCTAACGAAATTGCCGATTGGTTTCGGCAGCTACAAGACAGCATTTGTCAGCAATTGGAAGCGGCCGACGGCTACGGGAAATTCCACCAAGACAAGTGGGAGCGCCCTGGTGGTGGTGGTGGCCGGACCCGTATTTTTAAGGGGCAGCATATCGAACGCGGGGGCGTCAACTTCTCTGCGGTGGAGGGGCAGCTGCCCGAAAAGATTGCCAAAGCCCTGAAAGTGGAGACGGCGCAGTTTATGGCGACCGGTGTTTCTATCGTTCTCCATCCTAAAAACCCTCATGTCCCCATCATCCACATGAATGTGCGCTATTTCGAGCTGGATAGTGGCCTATGGTGGTTTGGGGGAGGCATTGATCTGACACCGCATTACATTGTTGAAGAGGATGCAGGGGTTTTTCATCGCCATCTCAAGGCCGTCTGCGATGCCCACCATCCCACCTACTATCCCAAGTTCAAGGTTTGGGCGGACGATTATTTCTACCTCCGCCACCGTAAGGAAACGCGAGGTGTTGGGGGGATTTTCTTTGATCGCTTGAGTCAAGCGGAGGGGATGGATAAATCGGCCCGCTTTGCTTTTGTTCAGGATGTCGGTGAGGCGTTTTGCCCTATTTATGTACCCTTGCTGCACAAGTATAAGGACCAGGTATACACGGAGGCCGAGAAGCGCTGGCAGGGCTTACGTCGGGGACGTTATGTAGAGTTTAATCTGGTTTGGGATAAAGGAACCAAGTTTGGTCTGGATACCGACGGGCGGACGGAATCGATTTTGATGAGTATGCCGCCGGAGGCCAATTGGACATACGACTACCGGGCCGAAGAGGGGAGTAGGGAAGCCTACACCCTGGATCGTCTGAAGAAAGACGTTGACTGGATTAGTTTTTAAAATACTCCGCTTATAGACAGCGCAAAATGATGGGGTCGGTCTGGATGATATTGCTCATATTGCTATCTCGATCCATGATTTGCACCTCATAAATTACCGTATCTGTAGGAAAATCTGCGGAAGGCGTACAAGGGTTCAAGCCATTTTCATAGAGACAGCAAATGGGAATGCCCGCATCGATGATCACAGAAATCTCTCCTGAAATCCCATTATTTGCTCCCTGCACTGGAATTAGTGGAGCACTGAAAGTAACGAAGGCTTGGCCATCGCGCAAGTCAGTGAGGATAAAATTGGCTCGGTTTTCATCATCGCCGATATTACCATCGCCATCTGTAAAACTGATGGTCAGGAGCAGCGTGTCGCCGAAGGCACCTTGAGTCAGGAAACCTTTGGATAAGGATTTGAACTCGATCACGGGTTCTGGTGGGTAATCAGGTGGCTTGGTACAAGAGAGTACAAAAAGAATTGCAAATAGAGAAATTATCGTATATTGGCTGGCTATCTTCATTCTTACTGAATATTTACGGAGTCTTTGGAAAATGGATTGCCTATCTCTAGAACGGCAATTTACTTTTTTTTATTCTAAAAATAAATTATCGAAAGGTCAGCTATGTTACCGGACCGTTCCTTATTACTTGAGCGAATTTACCAGGTGGAGGATGCCAACTTTGATGAGCTGGCCCTGCAAGTCTTTCGTTATCAGGCTAGTTACAATCCTTTATACGCTAAATACCTGACCATGTTGTCGGTAGAGCCAGAAAAAGTATCGCAGATTCACCAAATTCCTTTTTTACCCATTGAACTCTTCAAGTGCTACCAAATCGTGAGCGATGACTGGACCGAGGAGATGGTTTTTGAAAGTAGTGGAACAACCGGTAGTCAGCCCAGCCGCCATTTTATTCGCGATCTTGAACACTATAAAAAGATCAGTGAGCAAGCTTTTGAAAAACACTACGGCCCGGTGGAGAACCATTGTATTCTGGCACTTTTACCTGCTTACTTAGAACGTCAGGGCTCTTCTTTGGTTTACATGGTCGATCATTTTATCCAGCTGTCAAATTATGCGGAAAGTGGTTTCTTTTTGTACAATACAGCCGCCCTCTTGGAGCGCGTGGCGCACTGCCAGAAGGAAGGCATTCCGACGTTGCTGATCGGTGTTAGCTTCGCCCTGCTCGATCTCGCAGAAGCCCATCCCACTAACCTTACCGGCATCACCGTCATGGAAACCGGCGGCATGAAGGGCCGCCGCAAAGAAATCACCCGCACCGAGCTGCACCAGCAACTCCAATCCGCCTTCGGCCTCTCCCAAATTCACTCCGAATACGGCATGACCGAGCTGCTTTCCCAAGCCTACTCTAAAGGCCAGGGCCGCTTCCTCCCCGCTAACAGCATGCGCATACTGACCCGCGAACTCAACGACCCCTTCTACCTCCAAGCCCCCAACCGCCGAGGTGGCCTCAACATCATCGACTTGGCCAACCTCGATAGCTGTAGCTTCATCGCCACCGAGGATCAGGGCATCGTCTATGAAGATGGCTCCTTCGAAGTGCTCGGAAGGCTGGACTACAGCGAGCTGCGCGGCTGCAATTTGATGCTGTCCCAACACCTCGAAATGGAGGAATAATCTTACATTTGTTGGGCATGCAAACTCTACTGAAAAGATTAAATGAGCCCTTTCCGGAGCGAGAAATTAGCATCTTTACCATTTTCAAAGATGCTTTTAGTGCTGGTCTAATTGTCGGTATGGTTTTGCTGATTATTGGGCCCAAAGGGGTCGATCAAACCATTCCGAGCCTTGGCCGACTGGGCAATACCGCCATGTTTGGCCTCATCACCGTACTCATTACCATCGTTTATCAGTCCATGATGGCTTTTGTTTTCAAGGTGAGAAGCGATACGCCCGCCTGGAATCTAAAAAAGTGGATACTGACTATTTTGGGACTCCTCTTTTTCATCGCCATCGGTAACTTTGTCTACATCAATTTACTCTACGATTGGCAGGCCATGAGTTGGAGCAATCTGCTCAATATGGGCCTAAGCACCTTCACCGTCGGTATTTTCCCTATCCTGTTTTTCGGCTTTACCTTGCAGCGCAAGGCCATCGACAAAAATGAGCAAGAAGCCAGTGAAATCCAATCCAACCTGCAAGAGGCAGCGACTTCGCATCAGATGATCCTGCTGCAATCCCAAAACGGCAAGCAGCAGCTAGAGCTGGAGATTGGGGATTTATTCTACGCCGAAGCGATGCAAAACTACGTCGCCATTCATTTTCAAAACGGAGAGAAGAAACAGAAAGAACTGCTGCGCAACACCATCGCTAGCATCGAACAACAGCTTGCAGCAAGCTCCATCATCCGCTGTCATCGATCCTATCTGGTCAACCTCGATTTGATTGAAAAAGTCGAAGGCAACGCTCAGGGGCTGCGCCTGCAATTGAAAGGCTTGCCTGATACTCAGGTTCCCGTTTCCCGAAAATACATCCCCACACTCCGCGCCGCCCTTTGACAAGCGTCCCAAGGGCCTTGTCATTCGTCCCTAGCCCTTGTTATTCAGCCCTTTAGCTTGTCATTCGTCCATTTTTCCAGCGATGAATAAGGCTTCCGATTACCTTGCGAAGAAAAAAATCATGGAAAATCTTTCAAAAATTCTTCTCGCCGTACACGTCTTTTCTGGCTTCACCAGCCTCGCCCTTTTTTGGATTCCCATGTTTACCCGTAAAGGCGGGCTGAATCATCGCCGTATCGGGAAAATCTATGTCTATCTGATGTCTATAGTCGTCATCACCGCTGCGCTGCTGTGTTTGGTTGCCCTCACCGAAGGTCGCTTTATCGGGGCCTCTTTCCTGGGCTTTCTTTCCTTGATTACAGGCCAAGCCGTTTGGGAGGGCGTCGCCATATTGAATACTAAAAAAGGCTTTAGCCGCTCCTTTTTATGGACCCAAAAGCTTTTTCAGCTATCGACCTTCTCTTTTGGTTTAGCTTTATTGATTACTGGGTTGGTCCTGATTAATCAAGGCTTTGGTGTAGTCATGCTGATCTTTGGCATCTTGGGGATCAGCAACTTTTCTAAGGTCTGGAACATCATCAGAGGACGGGATTTAGAGCAAAAAGATTGGTTTAATGGCCATCTGGAAGGGATGATCATCTCCGGAATTGCTGCCTACACCGCCTTTTTTGTCTTTGGAGGCCGGCAGTTCCTCGGCAATATATTCACTGGCTATTGGATGGTCGTTCCCTGGGTAGCGCCTACCGTAATCGGTATATTCAGCATCCGATACCTCAAAAAATACTACGCCCGTAAAAAAGCCAAGAAACTTGATCCAACCACCTAAATCCCCTAATTTTAGGGCATGAAAACGAAAATATTACTCCTGGCCTGCCTCTTCCTAAGTCTTCACCTACAGATCACCATCGGGCGCGACCCCTCCAACACCATCCCCCTCAAGTCGGTC
>JBCDGZ010000033.1:0-54290 GCA_038750655.1 Bacteroidota bacterium
CCTATAATTACCCCATCACACCAGAAATGCACTGGCTCATTCAAGAGATACTCAACTGTAAGCGTAAGGGCCTCTACAAACGCTTTTTTCTGGAAGCTAAGGTCACCGAACTGTTGCTGCTGCAACTCGAACAGATTAGCGCCTTCAAGCATTCCAACGTCCAGTCGCTCAGAAAGTCAGATGTCGAGAGGATGTACGCCGTCAAAGACTACCTTAGTGGGCACCTCGACGAACCTTGTACGCTCCCGGAGCTGGCGCAGCTTTTTGGCACTAACGAGTACAGCTTGAAAAAGGGCTTTAAAGCCGTTTTCGGAACGACTGTTTTCAACTATTGGACGGCGGTCAAGATGAACTTTGCCAAGCAGATGTTGCTGGATGAAAACAGGCCGATCAGCGAGGTGGCCGATCGAATTGGCTATAAGAACCCTCAACATTTTACAACAGCTTTCAAAAAGCGCTTTGGTTATCCGCCCAGTCATATCCGCTAGGACCATTAACTCGCTCAACGCCATTTTTTCTATCCTCACATTATTTCCAAGTGGATTTAACTCCCTACTTTTTACTTCTGATGCGGCTCAGGGTTTCTTGAGAAATGCCCAATAAGGAGGCAATATGCCCAAGATTAACCCTTTGGGTAAGGTCGGGGAAAGCGGAGAGCAAGAGGTCGTATTTCTCTTTAGCCGACATGAACAGGAAGCCTTTGTAGAAGTTGTCGATGTAAGCCAGTTGTTCCTCTGCGGTGATTCGCCCGAAGGTCTGCATGCGAGGATATTGGGCGTAGAGCTGCTGAAGCTCTGGGTAGGCTATGGAGCAGAGGGTCGCATCTTCCAGCAGCTCCAGCTGTTCGTGGGAGGGGGTTCTGGAAAGGAAGCTGCCCCAGGCAGTGAGAAGCTGTGCTTCGCGATAAATCCAGGAGGTCACCTCTTTTCCATCATAGTAATAAAAGGTGCGGGCAGTCCCCTGTATCATTAAAAAGAGGCGGTGGGCGACCTGTCCTTCTTTGAGCAGTAAAGTACCTTTGGGCAATTCTTCAACTCGACAAGCTTGATCAATAGCATCGGCCAGCCCTTGATTGATCTGGACTTTGCTGTTGACAAACTGGGAGAGGGAGTTGATGGTAGTGTTCATGGTATGAGGCGGTTTCCGTTTTGAAGTTGATAACAGCAAGAGCCATCTCAATCGCTTGAGACGGCTCCTGCAAGAGTGGGTGTGTATTTATTTGTTTATTGTTTTTGTGGAACCTTGAGTTCCAACATATCGCCCATGCCGAAGGCATTGTAGATTCCAGAGGTAATTTGTTCTAGTGACTCGTTGTAGGGTTTGATGTGATCACCCATGCCCATTTTGTCTACTACGGTCCGGAAGGGCCGCTGGCCAGCTGGGGTGGCCACCAAACCAGCGATGGCATCTGCCACATCCTGCGGATTCTGAGCGGGGTTAGACGCCAGCGCACCCTCAAAGCTTTCGAACATCTGATGAGGAGCCTGGACCATCTCGCCGTAGCTATCATCCTGCGAGTGATCAGAAGGGCGGATTAAGCTATCGAAGAAAGTCGTCGGGTAGCCGCCGGGCTCAACGAGGGTGGAGTCGATACCGAAGCCGGAAAGCTCGGTACGGTAGTTCTCTGCGATGGCTTCAACGGCCCATTTCGAGGCATTGTAGGGGCCATAGAAGGGCATGGTCATTCGGCCAAGGAGGCTAGAGACGTGGATCAGCAGCCCGGAGCCTTGGCCTCTTAGATGCGGCAGCGCCGCCCGGTTGACCCGCTGAATGCCGAAGACATTGATGTCGAAGAGGCGCTGAAAATCTTCGGGGGTAAATTGCTCCTGTAAGCCCAGTACGCCTACGCCAGCGTTGTTGATGACCACATCCAGGCCGCCGAGCGCAGCGATGGCCCCTTGGACACCATTATTGACGCTGTCATTATTAGTTACGTCAATCTCGACAATGCTGGCCCCGGCTGCTTTCAGCTCCTCGGCATTGGCTTTATTCTTACCATCAACATTGCGCATCGACGCAGCAACATGATGTCCCTGTTCTAGTAGTGTCTTTACGGTCAGCTTACCAAAACCGCCGCTTGCTCCGGTGATTAAAATCTTTTTGCTCATTTCAAATACTGAATTTATGTTGGGGGTTAAAAGATACTAGTCTAGTCGCTTGGCGGCCTCGTAGATATTACTGGTTAGCTCTTGGCTGAAGGACTGGCCGAGGACGTCCGTGTAGCGCTGGTAGAGGTCGGCCCAGGCGGCTTTGATCTGCGGCAATAGCGCCAGGCTAGCCTCAGTAGGGTAGACCTCCGTTGTTCTGCCCACGCGGCGGCGCTCCAATAGCCCTCGATGCTCCATTTTCTCAATCAACCGCGTCACTGTAGAGGGCGTTAGCTGCATTTGTTGGCAGATGGCCTTGGGTTGAATACCCGCCTGCTCATTCACCGTGATCAGTAGAATAGCGTAGGAGGAACTCAGTCCTACCTTGGCAAAAACCTCATCCGCCATACGCGTCATGGTTCGAGCCAAGGCATTGGCCGAAAAGTAAAGGCAGCCGCAATATTTAGAATCACACTTTTCCACTACTCTATTATTTGTATGTACAAACAACTGAATGAAAGGTTTTGTTTTGAGGAATAATTATTTTTTGCGATTTATCACTTCACTGCCTTATCCAGCTAAATCCAGCCTTTGACCCAATTAACCAAATAACTGGACTTTTACACAAAGCAAAGCTTCACTAGGTGACGGACCTTTACAGAGACAATTTTTTCTATTTCAAACAATCCAAGAAAAATGAAAGAAACATTAAGAGGATTCAAAATGGATATTGCCTCTAACGAACCGGCGGAAGTCACTGAGGTGTTCAACTGGTACGAAGAGAATTTTCAATTTGTGCCCAATTTAGCGAAGGTGATGAGTGCCTCGCCGGCACTGCTGCGATCCTACTGGCAAACGCAGATGAATTTGCAGCAAATGGGGCTGCTTCGCCCTGAAGAGCATAATATTATTCAAATGACCATCGCTGTGGAGAATCAATGTAAGTATTGTACTGCAGGACACCACATGGCCGGGCAGGTCTTTTTTCAATCAAAAGAAGAAGACCTGCAGGCAATCAGAAAGCAGGGGAAACTGAGTGAGGAGCGCTTCGATGCGCTGGTGGATTTCACTAAAAAAGTGTACCAAAACCAGGGACGCGTAGCGGACGGCGATCTGGAAGCTTTCTTTGCTGCGGGCTATGATAGGGGACAGGCACTGGAAGTGGTGACCAATATTGCTGCTAAGGTGATGTCCAATTTTGTCAATCAATTGTCTCTTAATGAGCTTGATGAGGCCTTCGCTCCTTTAGCAGAGGGCTTGGAGTTTGCGCAATAGCTATTATCGATCTTGTAAGTTTAGCAGGCTGAGTCTTCAGGTCCCGAAGGGCCCTGTGGCTCGGCCATTTGATCTTCTACGGCCACAAATCCTCTTCTAACCCTCCAAACAGCACCTCGAACCCTTTGTCACAAAAATAAAGGTTATACTGCTTCATGATACGGAAACGGGCATAGCCCTTATCGTTATTTTAATGGCGGATATTACTCATAATGGTGACTGGATTAGGAAAAAAGATTTAAATCGAACTTTTTGTTGCAGTTTGTCGTTATAGGAAAATATGAGGCAAGTTTTACCATTTTTTACTGTCACTGATGCCTATCAGTTTTTTTTTGACAACCTAACCACTCCTTCTGCCAATATTTTCTCATCCTTAACTTCGGTTGATGGCTATATTGAGCACAGAATACCCTCGTTCTTAAAAACAGATAATACCAAATAGTAGAAAAACCAATTACCAAAAAACAACTGCATACATACAAGGTAAGGAGGAGAAGCTCCAATTACCGAAGATAATGAGGCAGGAAATTACTGCCGAAAAGGGCGATTAATAGAGTGACTATATTTTGAAATCAATCAATAAAATCAATAATATGCGTAGAAAGAAAGCATTTAAAAAGACGACTGGACATTATTTTTTCAATGTTAATATGGGATACCAGAATAATATTACGATTTCCCGTAAAACTAGAGAAGAAGCGGTCTATGCTTTTTCTAACTATCTCAAGCAAGGAAAGGATTGTGAATGGCTAGGAAAATGGGATGGTAGCACCTTCGTAGATAGTGAATATACCGAAGCTGCATAACTATTACTCCTCTAGTGACCTTACTCACTGTAGGTCGCTATTATAATACAAGTGCTCTGACAGTAGTCAGGGCCTTTGTATTTTTACCCTCTTTTTACTTTTTTCGACCAAGAGATTCCCGCCTCTAAGGTCTATCTGGCATTTATTCCACTATTATCTTCTCCTTCAGTACCTGAATTTATTCATCAATGGAATCACCTTACCGCTTGATGGTTACCCAAAATGCGCTTTTCGGGGCTTTTTAAGCAAATTTTGCCCTCAATTATCCCCTGTAGTGTTCCGAGGTACAAGTTTGTTTAAAAAAAGTTGAAATTTTTTACAAAAAACTAGAACCAAACTCATGGTTTGATGTTTTACTAATAAATATGATAGTAATACTACTAATTAAGATAGCTTGAATAAAATGTATGAAATGAAAGATTCCAAATTCGCCCGCGACTTCGATTCGCTTAGCAACTACCTCAAGCGCTTCGCGCTCAAATTGACTAAAGATGTAGATTTTGCTGACGATCTCTTTCAGGAAACGGCCCTAAACGCCTTCCGGCACAAGGATAAGTACAGAGAGAATACGAACATGAAAGCTTGGTTGTCCACCATAATGAAGAATTCTTTTATCAATCATTTCAGGAAGAAGAAGCGATGGAACCTTATACAGGATACAAGCGCAGATCAGTATACCCTTAATCACACGCAGACGGTTGCTAATGATGGAGAGATGAACATCGCCGTTGATGAAATCTATTCGATTATCAACTCGCTCAGCGAAGAGTATAAAGTACCTTTTCTCATGGCTTATAATGGTTACCGTTACCATGAGATTCAAGAGCGGCTCAAGGATATTCCCCTAGGTACTGTAAAGAGCCGTATTCATCATGCCCGTAGGATATTGAAAAGAAAAATGGCAGAACGCTACACCACTGTAGAGTTAGCCTCTTTGGTTTATCAAAATTAATGGGTCTTATGACTTACTTTGTTCAAGTCCAAATCAATCCGAATCTTTATCTGAAAAACCCACAAGAAACAAAATTAGGGCGGCGTATCATTGAGCACAGTGTGTTGCTTATAGATGAGATCGGGTTAGAGCAGTTCAATTTTAAGAAATTAGCACGCCGTATTTCTGCCTCTGAGGCATCTATATATCGCTATTTCGAAAATAAGCATCATCTCTTTGTCTACCTCCTGAATTGGTATTGGGAATGGATGATTGCTCGGATCAACCTCAATACCCTCAATGTTACCGATCCGGTTACGCGATTAAAAGTCATCATCCGCATCATTGTGGATACGGCCAACAAGAATATGGCCATCGAGTTTGTGGACGAGGAAATTCTGCACAAGATCGTAGTGCGCGAAGGTGCCAAGGCTTACCATCATAAGCTGGTCGATGAGGACAATTCTGAGGGCTTTTTCCTGGCCTATAAGCGCCTGTGCGAATTGATTGCTACTACGATAACGGAATTGCGGCCTGACTTCCCGTATCCCAAGGCGCTAGCCAGCACTATTATCGAAACGGCCAATAATAATCTCTACTTCGCACGCCACCTGCCTCGATTGACTGATTTAAAGAAGGGAGAGGGGGAGGACGATCTCAACGATCAGGTAGAAACGATGCTGGAATTCTTCACCACTAGTCTGGTGCACTACGATAAACGAAATATTATTGCTCCTGTGAGCAAAAAAATCGAAACATCGCGAAAACCTATACAAGTAATGAATGGCGCTAATCACAGTAGATAGCCCTAACTGATTAGCCTCCAATAAGAAATGTTTAACCATCAAAAATATTATGGCTTATGACTATGTCAAATGTCTTTAAATTTGCAGTCGGTTTTTTTGTAATTGTTTTATTCGCGAGCTGTGCAACGATCAGAGAAGGAGAGGTAGGAGTAAAGCGTAAGCTGGGTAAGTTTGACAATCAGCCCTATACTAAAGGTATCACCTTTTACAACCCCTTTACCACCAGAATGATGAAGATTTCTACCCAGACAGAAAACCTGGAAGTAGAATTGACCATCCCTTCAAAGGAAGGTTTGACCATCCTCTCCGAAGTTTCCATCCTTTATAATGTTGATGGAAAAAAAGCTGCCGAGCTGCTGCGTAGCATCGGAGTTGATTTCGAACGAAATGTTATCCTACCTGTTTTCCGCTCTGCTGTAGCCGATGTAACCTCCCGCTTCTACGCCAAAGATATGCATACTGGCGAACGTGCAATCATTGAAGTTGCGATCCGTGACCAAATGACGAAACTGATGGAGGGAAAGGGAATTGAAGTGGAGGCCGTACTGCTCAAGAGTATCCAACTGCCTCGTAGCCTGGCCCGCGCCATCGAAGAAAAACTGGAGGCCGAGCAGCAAGCGCAGCGTATGGAATTCGTCCTAGAGCAAGCTAAGCGCGAAGCTGAGCAGAAGCGAATCGAAGCTAAGGGTATTAGAGATGCCCAATTGATTATCGCTGAAGGATTGAATGATAAAATCCTACAGTTTAAGTCCCTCGAAGCTTTCGAGCAGCTGGCTAAGTCCCCTAATGCCAAAGTGATTATTACCGATGGAGACCTCCCTATGATTATGGATGATACTCCAACGACTCCCGCCACCAATATTTCTAACAGAAGAATGCGAGGCGGTAACTAACTCCAAGAGACTATCCTATTTTGTTTGAGTACTAATACCAATGCCCGAGGCGAGGTGATGCCAGTCACCTCGCCCCTTTTTTTTATTCTTCCCACCAAGACGCAGTATACGAAGAATCGACGGTAAAGAGTTGACCCAGCGGCGGCAGCATATAATCCAATTTCTTTTCTTGAGCACATTGGACAAACTGCTCAGCCGGTTCGGTCCAGGTATGTTGGTAAGAAAGGGCGAACCCTGCCCAATGGACGGGCATTACCTTCTTAGCCCCAGCGTCGAGCGCAGCGAGAATGCTTTCATCAGGAAAGAGGTGAATCGGTTGCCAATCTTTGTTGTACTGTCCACATTCCATAAATGCAAAGTCGAAAGGGCCAAGGCGCTCGCCGATGGTCTTGAAATGCTTCCCGTAACCCCCATCTCCGCTGAACCAGATCGTCTGACTTCCGCTGTTGAAAGCCCAGCCGCCCCAGAGTGATTTCAGTCGATCCCGTAGGCCTCGGCCAGAGAAGTGGCGGGTTGGTGTGAAAGTGATCTCGATGTCTTCTAGCGGGTGCTGATCCCACCAGTCGAACTCGGTAATCTGTTCGTCGGGGACGCCCCAGCTGACGAGGTGCCGCTTGACGCCCAGGGCGACGAAGTACCGGTGCGTGCGCGATTGGAGCCTTTGGATGCTGTCATAGTCCAGATGGTCATAGTGATCGTGAGTCAACAGCACGAGGTCAATCTCCGGGAATTCGTCAATGAGGTCGAGCGTATTTTCCGAAAAGCGGCGAGTTGGAAAGGGAGCGATGGGGGTGGTGTTTGGTCCCAGCATCGGATCGATGAGCAGGGTCTTGTTGTTGATGCGCATCAGCAGGGCCGAGTGCCCGTACCAGATGAATTTGGCCTGGGGGCTGGGGCGGAGGAATTCGGTTTTGTCGAAAGGCTGAATGGCTAGGGGCTTTTCGGGCTGCCGTCCGGTAGTCTGGCGGAGTTGCTTGTAGATGATACCGGGGAGCTTGAGGAGGCTGGCACTCAGAGGTGTAGGCTCTAGATTTTGAAAGCTGCCGTCGCGCCAATTCATAGATTGTGCGTAGTGCTGCTGTAGGCGCGGGGTGACTTTCCCTCCGAATTGTTTAAAGATCATGTAAGGACTAATTAGTGAATCGCAACTTGACTCGGGTGATGTTCCGATGGAAAACACCGATCCCCACGACCATGTTCACTAATTACCAATCAATCCATTGCTAAAGAATAAATAATTCAGGACTTCTACTTGCAGGTCGATATTCAATTTGATCTGCTTGAGCTGTACCTGGATGTATTTCTCTTGTCGTCTATTCAAAAGGAATACGGAGCTTTCGCCGAAGCGGAACTTCTGGTTTTCGCCTTCCAGCAGGAGGCGGTAGCCTTCTACATTCTGGGCGATCAGCACCAACTGTCGCTGGAGAATATCCTGCTGACGCCAGCTGTTTTCGATCTTATTGCGCAGTTCATTTTGCTTATTTTCGATGTCGAGCTGCACTTCTTGAATTTTGATGGCGCCCTTTTGGATAGCGGCCCGCTCACTTCGCAGGAAGAGGGGAAAAGAAAAATCGAAGCCCCATTTGACGTCGGCGGCGGAAAAGTTGGGGCGTATGCTATTTTCTGAGGTGGCGATCAGAGGATTGTATTTGGCTTTGAGCTTGGGCTTTAGTTTTTCTCGCTTGAGCCTTTGCTCGACTTCGAGCATGGCTCGCTTATTGAATTTTTCCTGGAGTATGGGATGCATGGCCAGAATTTCCTCCACGCGCGGGGCGGCGGAAGGCTGGAAGATTGGATTGCGATAGTCCTCGGGGATAACGGAATTTTGCAGAATCAGGGGTTGATCATCGAACCAAAGGAAGTTCTCCATTTGCTGACGAGCCTTGAGCAGCAGGGCAGCATTGCCTTGTAAAAGGGCCCCGGCATCCTGCACCAGAATCAGTGCTTCCAGGGTATCCATAGCTGTTTGTTCTCCACTAAAAAAGGAGGTACGAGTGTTCGCAAAATATTGTCGGGCAAGTTCTATATTTTCTTCCAAAATACTTTCGAAATAAAAGTATTGTTGCCAATACAGATAGGCGGCGGAGGCGGCATAGAGCAGTTCGTTAATGATTTGCTGCTGCTGATTTCTGGCCATATTTTGAAAAATGCGGGCCTGTTGCATCGCCGTACGGCGCTCGTTGACAAAGAGACCTTGGATCAGGTTGGCTTCAATACCTACGTTCCAGAGTCCGAAGGGATCGAGAGTATTTTCAGGATTCAAAAAGAGCCCGTCCATGTTTTCGTAGCCTCCGACGATGTCGATACCCAGCGGCGTGGGCACCTGTAGTTTACCTTCTACATGTCGATAATACAGCTTGTTATCAAAGTTCTTTTGATTCCAGTCCGACGTTAACATCGGGTCGAGCATGCCCTTGGCCATCAACCATTCTGCCTCTGCTAGATCAAAACGCAGGCGAGCCTGCTTCGCCATTGGATGGTATTGTAAAACATCCTTCAAGTAACGTTGATAAGTCAATACACTGTCACCCGGCTGTGCCGATGTCATTAGGAAACTCAGTAATAAAAGACCAAGCAAGATCCACTTCTGAATGTGCATAGTTAAGGTTTGACCAGTTGGATATTGTCCATGTTTTTGCCATGTGGCATTGGCTTTCCGTTTTGATCCACATTGACAAAGACGATGTTCTCAATCTTGATGATGGTTGCTTTAGTGAACAAGTTTCTGACCTCACAAGAAAAGCAAATAGAGGTTCTGCCCAACCTGTTGAAGCCCAGGCCAATTTCAATCACATCACCCTGTTCTGCCGAGCTGATAAAGTCGATTTCTGACATGTACTTAGTGACCACGTTCTTGGAGTTGAGCTTGGCCATGGCATAGATGCCGGCCTCCTCGTCGATCCAGCGGAGCAGCGCCCCCCCGAAGAGGGTGTTGCGAGCGTTGAGATCGCCAGGTTTGATCAATTTACGAGAATAGAACTTCATATTACTTGACCGATTTTAGTGGCGCCTTGCGTTTGACTTTCGGATCTATCAGCGCATCCTCTGCGTAGAAGTCCGGTGGGAAGCCATTGAGCTGTCGCCAGATTTCGTACCAGATGGGCACATCTTTGAGCAGCAAAAAGGCATTGGTACCCGTTCCGACCCGCAACAGCTCCGGCCAGTCTTTCTTCACCCACTCGGCAGGGCTGATCAGGATTCGGTACAGTCCATTATCACTAATAAATTGATCAATCGCCACGACCTCTCCGGTGAATATTCCCGTCGAAGCCTCGGGCCAACCGCTGATCACGATCGCTGGCCAGCCATCAAAGCGGAGGCGCACCGAATTGCCCAGGCTGATCAGTGGCAGGTCCTGGGCTCTGAGGTAAATCTCTACTGCCAAATCGTACTGCGCAGGCATAATCGTCGCCACATCTATCCCTTCCTTTACAATCTCACCGATCCCTTTCTTCAGCGTCTTGGTAATGTAGCCCGACTGCGGAGCGCGAAGGAAATAGAACTGCTGGCGGATGCTGTAGCTACTCAGTTGAGTCCTCAGCTTGGCCGTCTCCGCCATTGTTTCTAGCTTAGCCGACACTGCCGACTGCTTATCAGACTGTGACTTGGCCAGCTTATCGCCATATTCCCTTTCGACTGCACTCAGCTCGATGCGAGTATTAACCAGCTCATTGCGCTGGTTGAGCAGCTTGTTGCGCTGTACCGTCACCTTAGCTTGGGCCTGCTGTAATTTCAACTCTTTTTCCTGCAATTCCGTTAAAGTCTTCAGACCACTATCATACAGTTGCTGATTTCGCTCTAACTGATTTTTTGCGATTTTCTTATTAATCTTAAACGCTTCGAGGTCCGTACTATCTATGGTGATTTTATTGATACTCTGTTGGATTTTATTCTTAATCTGCTCGCGCTTGAGCGTAAGGGCCTCTTCCAGGACAAGATACTGTTTATCCAGTGCTCTGACTTTATCATCATAAGAACCGATACTCTGCGATTTAGCGTCCACCTGCTCGGAAGTTCGCTCCACCAGATCGGGGTCGAAATACTCACTTTTGACCTCCGTAAGGTAAACGATGGTATCGCCGGCCTCCACGAAGTCCCCTTCCTGGACGTACCACTTTTCCAGCCGTCCGGCAATGACCGATTGTATGGCCTGTGGCCGTTGCTGCGGCGAGCGGGTCGTGACGTAGCCATCAGCCTGGATATTCTGCGTCCAGGGCAGAAAGAGGCAGAGAAAAAGCCCCAAAAGTAAGCCGGAGAACAGATAGATCGTCAGGCGATTGAAACCGCCCTGGCGAAGGAGCCCGAAGGCCCTGAAATCCTCGATCTTACAGATAGAGGAAATGGTGTTTTCAGATATGTTAAGCATATCAATTGCCTTTTTTGAGTACTATATTTTGTGTACATTTTTCCTTCCAATAATAGAAGTCAGAGACCACCACCAGCGTCCAGTTGCGCTCCTCAGACATGAGGTAATCAATGATTCTTTTCTTCTCCGAATCCGGTACAAATTGCAGCGGATCTTCCATCAACAGGAGTCGGGGTTCATTGATGATGATACGGGCGATGAGCATCTTTTGGATAATGCTACGAGGAAGCCTGCGGCCTCCACTGTCTACATGGCTATTAAGCCCTTCGGGCTGATGGTCGACATAGTCGTTGAGCTGTAGCAGACGGATGACTTCGGAGAGCTTTTTGTCCGAAATTTCCCGCCCCATTGTAATATTTTCGCGCAGCGTCCCCTCAAAAATCTGATTAGTCGGAAAAGCCATGCCCAGCTCTTCGTACAGGCGCTCGCGGTCATAGTTGACAAAGGGAACATCATTGAAATACAGCTCTCCATCCTGAATGGGGTGGATGCCGGCAATCAGCTGTAGCAGTAGCGTCTTCCCGCTGCCCGAAGGGCCCGTTAGGATCACTTTGGATTTAGCCGGAATGGAAAAAGAAAGATCGTTGATGATCTTCTTGCGCTCGCCGGGAAAGCCGAATTGAATATCGATAGCAGTAATACCGATCGGCTTATTCTCCTCCAGAAGGGCCGCACCGCTTTGGGCATCCAGTCGCAGGTCAGTCACATAGCCAATCTTCTCCAAGGCCGTAAGTACATCATAAATGGTATCGATGATGCGCAGTAGCTTTTCGACGGAGTTGATGATAAGAATGATGATGATCTCCGCAGCTACGAACTGACCAATATTCATCTGCTCTTGAAAAACCAGGTACCCACCCAGCAGGAGCAACCCCGCTGCTACAAAGACCTTGAAGCCAATGAAGAGCTGAAACTGATTGATGAGTACCCTAAAGTGGTTCTCGCGAGCAGAGAGATAATCAATAACAATGTCATCAGTTTTATTAAGGTGAAACCGTTTGGCCGCATTGACCTTGAAGGTGCGATTGACCCGGGCGATTTCTTCCAGCCAATGGGCCAGTTTGTACTTGTACTTACTTTCCTTAAGGCTAGTCCCCAAACCAGCAGGACCGGTAATGCGAACAATTAGCCACAGTACAAAGATGAGGGCAAAGCCTAAAATAAGGAAGAACGGGCTATATATAGCCAGCAGGACCAGACCAAAAATGATCTGGAAAGCCGCCAGCGAAAAGTCGATCAGCACCTTAGGCAGGCCCTTTTGGATAGTTAGGGTATCAAAAAAGCGGTTGACTAGCTCCGGGGCGTGGATTTTATCCAGTTGTAGAAAGGATATTTTGGGAATGCGATAGGCAAATTCGAAGGCCGAGCGCGCAAAGAGATCCTGCTGAATGTGCTCCACAATGCGTAGCTGTACGACTTGTAAAGCACCTGTGCCAGCAATGCCTATTAATACAAACCCAACTAGTACAACCCAGGAAGAACTGATCTCTCCAGTCTGTATATAGTTGATGATGGCTTGAATACCAAGCGGTAAAGTCAAGTTGACAATACCTGCAAAGATGGCACAAGCATAAATCTGCCGCAGTTGAGGACGGTACTGACTCAGAAGGTTCCAAAATCTCCTTATTGGCGTTATCGTCATGTCTTTATCCTTCTTTTAAGCTTTTGATTGAGTGTTTGCTATTTAAAAAACCGTGTTCTTTAGTAGAATATAGCCTTATATATAGCTTTTTCATTTTTTTAATAGTAAAACTATCATAATTGATACACATACTTCAACGCCGCTTGCTCTAACTTGTTCACGGAAGGATTGGATTTTTTTGCAGATTCTCATCTTCATGGAAATGAGACAACAATTTAACAATTATTTAAGGTTTATCTCTTTATTTTACAACGATGGATAGCGAGGGAAAGGCTAAAAGACTGATCCACGAATTGGCGGTCAATCCGTAAATCAAGGATGTAACGAGAAAACCATGATAGCTGAAGTAAAAAGGGCTTTTATTGGGCCGTTAAGCTGGATGATTTGGTGCGGTCTGTGGGTCTTGGGGCCTTTCGAAGGGAGTGCGCAATCAGCGGTCCTCGGCAATGCCACGGACTCTACCTTTCAAGTTTATAAAAAGGAGCTGGAGCAGGCTCTCCGAGGGGCTTCCCCCCGCAATATCGCCCTCAAGCACCTCCAATTGGGCGAATTTTACCGAAGCTCCGGTGTCTTGATGGAGGCTACTGATCAATACAACCGGGCTTTGGAGCAAATTGGTCATGATGCTCGGGATACCATTGCTGTTGTGCTGAAAAATAATCTGGGCAGCATCTACCTGGCCCTTAATAACTTTGACCTGGCCCGGCAATACTTTGAAGATGCTATAGCTTCGGCCAATCAACTGCGCTATCCTCGGGGCAAGGCGGTGGCTACCGGGCTGTTGGGGACCTGCTTTGAGAAAAAGGGCGACTACCTAGAAGGCTTAAGCCACCAAAAGGAAAGCCTACGGCTTTTCGAGTCGCTAGACGATCGGGCTGGAATAGCGATGACCAACGAAAATATTGGCAGCATCTACGAAGACCTCTCGCAGTACAACTTGGCTTATGAGTATTTTGATAAGGCCCTTAAATTTGCGGGCGAACAGGATTTTAAAGCCCGGGCCAATATTTTTAATAACCTGGGGGACATCCATCGCAAGCAGGGCAACTATGCCGAAGCCATCAAATACACGCAACAAGCGCTGCAGCTCGCCGAACAAACCCCAAACAACGATGAGTTGGAAAGCGCCAATAAGGATTTGGGCAAGGCTTACGCCCTGATGGGGGATTACCCCAAGGCTTATCAATACCTTTCGGACGCAGAGCGCTATAAGGATTTAGCACTTCGGGACCAAAATGCCCGCCAACTCCATCGATTGCAGACCATATATGATACTGACCGGCAGGAAGCGGAAATTCGGTTGCTGCAAGAACAAAACAAGGTCAGTCAGGCCAATCAGCAACTACTTTGGGTGGCCCTCGCCGCGATGGCCATCATTTTGTTGATCCTCAATAGTTATAAAAACAGAAAAAGGAAGGCCAGCATTAAAATTCAGGAATACGAACAGCGGACCTTGCAAGCCGAGCTAGAGAAAAAGGTCATCGAGGAGCAAAATTTACAGCAAGAAATTCAGCTCAGAACAGCTTCCCTTTCCAAGTACAGCTTGCACATTTCCCAAAAAAACAAAATCCTACTCGATCTATCTACGGCCCTAAAGAACCTGGCGAATCGCAAGAACATCAATTATTCCGCAAAAATCAGAGAGCTGGCCAAGGACATCGATTTCAACTTGCAGCAGGAAAACGAATGGGAAGAATTTATTCACTTCTTCAAAGAACTCCATCCCGAGTTTGTCCAAAAGCTATCCAGTCTCTCCGACCATAAGCTTTCTCCCGCCGAACTGCGCCTGGGCGTCTTGTTAAGATTCAATCTTTCTTCCAAAGAAATTGCTTCCATCCTCCGCATCACCCCCGATAGCGTTCGGGTAGCGCGCCACCGTCTGCGCAAAAAAT
This sequence comes from Bacteroidota bacterium, assembly GCA_038750655.1. Lineage (GTDB taxonomy): Bacteria > Bacteroidota > Bacteroidia > Chitinophagales > Saprospiraceae > JBCDGZ01. The sequence goes on from JBCDGZ010000033.1 coordinate 14,699, forward strand.
TACCCATCAATTCTAAGGACGATTTGGTGAGTTTTATGATGGGTTTGTAAAAACGTTAGGGCAATGTAAATAAATCTTAAATGTTGCCTTCTTGTTTCCGTTAAATCTTTGCTTGCTTCTTCTTTGTTGCCTACAATTTCTGGAGGTAAGGGGTTGATAGTGATAGTTTTGCACTAAACAAATCGCTTCTTCAATGAAATTGTACGCTTGGCCCTTGTTGCTGTTGTTGGTTGTAGGATGCAAGTCTAAATACCACATTGTTTACCCCGTTATTGAGACCGAACCGGTCCGAAATGCCGACGATGCAGCGGATGACATTGCCATCTATATTCACCCTGATGACCCAGATAAGCAAGTTATCATTGGCACCAATAAACAGGCGGGATTGGTGCTGTACGACAACCAGGGGAAGATCATTAACGAATACCCGATTGGAAGAATTAACAATGTCGATCTGCGACAGCAGGTGGACTGGAATGAGGAGGCTATTACTATCGTTGGGGGGAGTAATCGCTCGAACAATAGCATTGTTTTTTATCGCTTGGATGAGGAGGAAATGACTTTGGAGGCTTTGCATGATCAGCCGGTTTTCTCTAGGGTGAATGAAGTTTATGGCTTTTGCATGTACCAATCTGAGGAGTGCTACGCCTTCGTGGTGGGCAAGGATGGGGTCGTGGAGCAGTGGCTGCTTCGGCCGAAGGGAAATGGAATGCTGAGGGCGGAGATGGTGCGCAGCTTTGATGTCGGCGGGCAGTGCGAAGGGCTGGTCGCTGATGATGGATTGAAGGTGTTGTATGTCGGTGAAGAGGCAGAGGGGGTTTGGAAATACGGTGCGGAGCCTGACCAGGGCGAGACGCGCACCAAGGTGGAGCTGATTAGGGAGAATACGAGATTGAAAGCGGACATCGAAGGGCTTACCATCTATTATAAGGAGTTGAATAATGGTTACCTGATCGTTTCCAGCCAGGGCAATAACAGCTATGCGGTGTATGATCGGCAGGGGGATAATCGCTACCTCGGCAGCTTTAAGATCAAGGCCAACGATCGTTTTGGTGGAACCTCGGAGACTGACGGCATTGATGTGACTTCCAAGCCCTTCGGGGCCTACCCCCGAGGAGTCTTTATCGCCCAGGATGGCAACAACGGCCGCGCCAATCAAAACTTCAAGGTGGTCGATTGCCAGGAAATAGAGCGGGGAATTTCACAGTAATTTAATCATTTGTTAAGCCGCTCTTATCACACAGACAATAGGAATCAATTTACTTCGCAAGTACCATAATTTCTCACCCTCAAATCTAAGCATGATTATGAAATCTTCTTTACAAGCTATTTTATTCCTCGTATTCATCAGCCTGTCTTTCAGTGCTGAAGGGCAAAACCTTCGGTTTTCCCGCTACATTATTGCCACAGATACCATCACCGACAGTGGCGTCACCTTCGCCGCTTCTTCTGATGATGCCGAACAGGAAAATGACGAAATTGATGCGCTCTTTGACGATGACATCGACGCAGGCTGGGAAGGGGAGCCGGAAGACCTGAACACCCTTACCGCTGGTATGCGCTTCCAAAACATCTTTATTCCCCAGGGCGCTACCATCGATTCGGCTTACATCATCGTTTACTCACACGAGGCCAAGACCCCAGAAGATGTGGCTCGTATCACCATCGCCGGTGAGGCTACCGATCACACCGAGACCTTCACCGAAACGGAGCTGATCACCGCTCGCCCGCAAACCTCCGCTTCACTACTCTGGGAAGTCAACGAAGCATGGGGGCTTTGGACGCCACACCGCACCCCCGACCTCAAAGACATTGTTCAGGAAATTGTTGACCGCGGTGGCTGGCAATCTGGCAACGCGCTCTCTTTCTTTTTCCTCGGTGAAGATCAGGGCCCTAGCGAGGTGGAAAATGCTCGCGAATGGGAATCTTTCGAAAACATCGCTGACCCCGAAGATGGCGGCGATGGCCAAAACCGTCCCGAACGGGTCCCCGAGCTGGTCATCTATTATTCTGTTAAAGCCGGCCTTTTCACCCAGGCCATCATCGCTACGGATACCATCACCGACAGCGGGGTCACCTTCGCCGCCTCTTCTGATGACGCCGAGCAGGAAAACGATGAAATCGATGCCCTCTTTGACGATGACATCGACGCAGGCTGGGAAGGGGAGCCCGAGGACTTGAACATCCTCACCGCTGGGCTGCGCTTTCAACACATTGGCATCCCACAAGGAGCCATCATCGACTCTGCGTTCATCGAAGTGGTTTCTCACGAAGCTAAGACCGCCGAAGATGTGGCCCGTATTACCATCGTAGGGGAGGCCACAGATAACGCCCAGACCTTTACGGAGGATCAGTTGATCACCGACCGTCCGCGGACGTCGGAGTCGATGCTCTGGGAAGTCAACGAGGAGTGGGGCTTGTGGACGACACACCGTACACCAAATATCAAGAACATCATCCAGGAGATCGTCAACCGCAATGGCTGGGAAGCTGGTAATGCCCTAGCGCTGTTGCTCTTGGGCGAAGACCAGGGCCCTAGCGAGGTAGAGAACGCCCGCGAGTTTGAATCTTACGAAAACATCGCGGATCCCGAGGATGGCGGTGATGGCCAGAATCACCCCGATCGCGTTCCTCGCCTGATCATCTATTTTTCTTCTCCCAACGAGACCACCTCGGTATTTAATCCAGCTGTTGCCGACGTAAAGCCTCTGCATCTCTATCCCAATCCGGCCAGCAATGCGCTGACTGTAGAGCTGGGTAATGAAAAGGCCGCCACGATTCAGGTTTTTAATGTCAATGGACAGTTGTTGCAGTTGATTGAAAGCGACTGGGGACATAAGGTAGAGGTGAATACTTCTGCCTTACAACCTGGTGTTTACTTTGTGCAAGCCGAGCAAGCCGGCACGAGCTACATCCAAAAATTAATCATAGAGTAGTAAAAGCTCCCGCCTAATGAAAAAGCTCCTCCTCTTGTTCTGTTGTTTTTTATTGTCTTCTGCTTTTACTTTTGGCCAGTATACGCTGAGTGGACGGGTACTTGATGCCAATAGTGGTGAGGCCCTTATTGGTGCTACTATTATCATTGAGAATACTACTAAAGGCACCAGTACGAATGTAGATGGCTTTTTTCAGTTGGCCAACATTGACAAGCAGGAGATTGTGATTGTTGTGGACTTCTTGGGGTACGAAAGTCAGCAGGTTACTTGTCGGTTTGATCAGGGCCTCCGGAAGGAATTGCTGGTGAAGCTGCGCCCGGAGGATTTCAGTTTGACGGAAGTTACGGTGAGAGGAATTGCGGAGGGGCAGATCAAGGCGATCATCGAGATGAAGGAGGCGGAGAACATTAAGAACATCGTATCTGCCGAGCAGATTTTGACTTTTCCTGACTTGAACGCAGCAGAGGTAATGCAGCGCATACCGGGCATTACCCTGCAACGCGATCAGGGGGAAGGGCGCTTTGTACAGTTGCGGGGTACGCCGCCGGAGCTGACCAATTTTAATATCAACGGGGAGCAGGTGCCCTCGCCGGAAGGCAACTTCCGGTACGTGGGTATGGACATCATTCCTTCGGATCAGATTGAAGCGGTAGAGGTCAGCAAGGTAATGACACCGGATATGGATGGCGATGGCATTGGTGGGTCGGTAAACATCAAAACTAAAGGGGCACAAGAAGGCGCACCTCAACTTTATGCCACACTGGCTACGGGCTACAATAACCTGCGGGAAACGCCCATTTACAATTTCCAACTGGCCTACGGCTATCGCTATCAAAAGATTGGCTTTCAGCTTAATGCCAGCTTTTTTGAAAATAATCAAGGTTCTGATAATATTGAATACAAATTTGCCAAGGGGCCCTTCTTCAACAGTGGGAGCCAGCAAGATAGCGTCAACAACTTCTTTGTACACTACCGGGAGGCGCAACTGCGGCATTACGACATCACCCGGACGCGGATCAGCGTCAGTCCAACGCTGGATTATCAATTCAACGAAAAATCTTTTGTCTACCTACGTGGGATGTACAACAGTTTTACAGACGAAGAGACGCATCGGCGGCTGATCTACGACCTGGAAGATCCCCTCAATGCCAATTACTACCTGTTTGGCGGGGTGGATCATGATGTTAGGGAGCGGACCAAGCAGCAGACCTTGAGTACGCTGGCGCTGGGCGGGGAGCACGATTTGGGGAAGGTGATTATCGACTATCAACTGTTTTATGCTCGGGCGGCGGAGGAGGAGCCCGATCGCTTCGAGGCGCGCTTTCAGAGCCCCGGGCAGGCCATCGCCATCAATTTTGATGTCAGCGACCCGGAGTATCCCCGGGCTACCTTTCCCGTTGAGACCAATGCGGGGAATGCTACGGACTACGAGAACTTTGAGTTGGATGAAATGCTCTTGGAATCTGGACGAACGCAGGAGCGGCTGTGGACGCCCCGCCTCAATATCAAATTACCTTATGAAATGATGGGAGAGGGATATGTGAAATTTGGTGGTAAGCTGCGTGCGCGTACCAAAGAGCGAGACCTCCGCTCACAGAGCTTCGGCGCTTACCGTGAAACCTCCAACTTGTATCCTGGCACGGGCGATCCCCTCAATCTGATCACGGCCTCGGACGACTTTCGGGAAACCAATTTGCTGAATCAGGGCTACACTTTAGAGCAGATGCCTTCGGCTACAGCGATCCGCGATTTCTACGAGTTTTTTCCCCAGTTCTTTATCTTCGATCGCAACGAAACCAGAAAGAATTCTTACAATCAGGACTACGATTACAAAGAGCATATTTATGCGGGCTACGCCATGTTCCGCCACGATTTTTCTCGCTTGATGGTGATCGGCGGCTTGCGTTATGAGCAGACGGATATTATCCGCAATGATGGCTTCGGGGTGATCCTGAATGGCAATCGCTTCATTGGAATTGATACGATTGAAAGCAGCCGTAAGGAAAGTTTTTGGCTGCCGCAATTGCAATTGAAATACCAGCTTACACCGCGCATCAATCTCCGGGGGGCCTTAACCTACACCTATTCGCGCCCCAACTATGTGGATGTCATTCCTTCGCGGGAAGAGGACCGGCAGGAAGTGAGTGTGGGGAACCCGGATTTGCGCTTTCCGAGTGCTATGAATATTGACTTTATGGTAGAGCGCTATTTCAATCGCAGTATTTTCTCCGCCGGTATTTTTTACAAAAAAATTGACGACTTTGTCTTTTCTTACAAACGCTTTGGTCGCGAGGGCGCTCCAGGCTCGGGGAATTTTCCGGTATTTGAATTTACCAAACCCCTCAATGGACAAGATGCCGAAGTGCTGGGAGCAGAATTTCAGGCGCAGTTTAAGTTTGATTTTTTTCAAAACTTTCTGGGCAATTTTGGCCTCTATACCAACTACACTTTCACTGATGCGAGGGCCTTTATCCCCCGACGAACGCCCGCTAACTTTGCCAGCGCCATTATCATCGATCCACTGGCTGATGACCTGAGTGCGTTTTTTGATCAAGAAGGGCGGGAAGAGATTACGCTGCCCGGGCAGGCCCAGCACACGGCCAACATCGGCCTCTTCTACGACAACCAAAAGTTCTTCGCCCGCCTTACTGCCAATTATCAGGATGCCTTTCTCCTAGAGATTGGCCCTGATCCTGATTTGGATGAATACTACGACGAGGCCCTCCGCCTGGACTTGACGATAAACTTCCAGTTTAATCCGCGCTTGACGGTTTTTGGAGATTGGATCAATATAACCAATACGCCGCTGCGCTTTTATCTGGGGACACCGGAGACGATCAAGCAGCAGGAGTATTACAGCTGGTGGAGCCGGGTGGGCATCCGTTGGCACCTGTTCAAATAAGCCTTGGTTTGTGGCAATAATAACTATCTTTGGTGCATTTGTAAGGCCTTATAAACTCAAAGGCAGATGAACATCAAAAATATTGCCTACTCCTTCGTTACCTTCATCTCGGTCGTCGTTATTCTGATCTACGCGCAGAGTTTGATTCTGCCCTTCATCCTTGGGGTGCTGCTCTGGCTGATGATGCGAATGTTGAAATCCGCCTTGGAGAAAATTCCACTCGTGCGTCGGGGCTTCCCCAGCTGGCTGAAAAACCTACTGGCCGGAGGCCTCATCTTTTTGCTGATCAACGTACTGGTCAACATCCTTTCCACCAACATCAACTCGCTTCGGGAAACCCTACCCAGCTACGAGCCTAACGTCGATTTGATCATCAACAAAATTAACCAGCTGTTCAATGTCAATTTGATGAATGTCGTGCAGGAGCATTCCGGCGACCTCAACTTCGGTGAATTGCTGGGCGGCATCTTCAACTCGCTCTCCGGCCTCATCAGCAATACCTTTATGATCATCCTTTATGCCTTATTCGTCTTATTGGAAGAGTCCAATTTTAAGCCGAAAATGCGAGTGATTTTTCCCGAAGAACGGCACTATAATCGGCTGATGGGTATTTTTGCCAAGATAGAACGCTCCGTTTCGAAATACGTCAAACTAAAAACAATAGTCAGCTTGATTACCGGTGTGTTGAGCTACATCGCACTGGCCATTATTGGAGTGGACTCGCCCGTCTTTTGGGCGTTTTTAATTTTTATCCTCAATTTCATTCCGACCATTGGTTCACTGATTGCCACCCTTTTTCCCGCCACTTTCAGCTTGTTGCAGTTCGGAGAATTTTGGCCCTTTTTGATGGTTTTGCTATTTGTCGGACTCACTCAAGTTCTGGTCGGCAATGTCCTGGAACCCCGGTTGATGGGCAGTTCGATGAACATCAGCCCGCTGGTTACTATTATGGCGCTGTCCTTTTGGGGCTTTATCTGGGGCATTACTGGGATGATCCTCAGCGTACCGATCACGGTAATGATGATCATTGTTTGTGCGCAGTTTGATCAGACGCGGCGGTTGGCGGCCTTGCTTTCGGAGAATGGGCGGGTATGAGCCTGCTTTTCTGTTCAATTCACCTGTAAATATGTTCAATTCACCTGGATGAGCCTTTAAGGGAAGTGTAATTTTTCTCATTTTGAAGCTGCCATCAGGCACAAAAAGCTCAAAAGACCTTATCTTGATGCAGGCGAAAACAATAGCTGGTACGACTGTTTTAGAGCAGCAAGTTGGAGTCCATCGATCTGTAAATAGAAAGTTTGCAATTGAAAGTAAAAATAAATTCCATCCTGCCCATAGCGCTTGCGTTGATTCTACCCTTAATGAATATTTACTCCTATTCACGTATGGGCATTGAAGCTAGTCAATATGATTTTTTCGGTAAGTGGATGCTAACGGCGATTATCTTATACGGTTTATGGCACATATTATGGCATATCACAAAGAGTAATTATCCCTACAGGAATGGATGGTATGTTCTAGTCCTTGTTGTATTTGTTGGAATGAATTATAGCCTTATTTATCAATCTGGGTTGCCTTTTAAATTTCAGCCTGCGGTTCGCTCTACTTTTGCTGTTTTACTGTTTCTGGTCGTACAATATACCCTTAAGACACAACAGAACAATGCTCGCCTATCTTTGGAAAAGGAACAGCTACAAACAGAGAACTACAAGGCGCAAATACAGGCCCTACACGCAAGGATTGACCCTCATTTTTTATTCAATTCTCTCAATACTTTGCGCTCAATGGTGCGTCAGCAGCATACAAAATCTGAAAAATTTGTCATGAGCCTCTCGGATTTTTATCGACAAACCCTCAAGCATACCGAGAACACCAGCCTGCAACTTTCCGAAGAACTGGTCGTCCTGCAATCCTATCTTTTTTTAATGCAAAGCCGAAATGAAGAAGCCAGCCTGGTGAAGATCAATATCGACAAGGCTTTGCACGATCTTTACCTGCCTACGCTAGCCTTACAGACTGTCGTAGAAAACTGCTTCAAGCACAATAGTATGACTTCAAAGAACCCCTTGCAGATTGAAATCAGCAACATTGATGGGGCGTATGTTGAGGTGAAAAATAATATCCAGACCAAGATCGGCGAAGAGGATCGCTCGGGGTATGGGCTAGAGCTATTGCGGAAGAGATATGAACTGATGAAGGTCTCGGAAGGGCTTATCGTGCAAAAGACACCCGATCATTTCATCGTTAGATTAAAACTGATTAGCTCATGAACGTACTGATTGTAGAGGATGAATCCTACACCGCTTCGCTCCTCCAAGAGATTATAGAGCAGGATGCTGATTTTTTTGTTACCCAAAAATTAGAGTCTGTCGTAGAGGCCGTAGAGTATTTGAGCAAGTACCAAAAAAATCTGGATTTGTTGTTTTTTGACATCCAACTGGCCGACGGGCGCAGCTTCGAAATCTTTAAACATATTGATGTAGTGGTGCCTGTCATATTCTGTACGGCTTATGATGAATTCAGTTTGCAAGCCATCAAAAACAACGGTATTGATTATATCCTAAAACCATTCAAGGAGAGCGAAATTCACAGCGCCTTACAAAAGTACAAGAAGCTACTCAGTAACCTACAACCCAAGCAGCCTGTAGCCATTGACTTTCAACCCAACCCCAAAAAGACTTACCAGCAAAGTTTCTTGGCGCAGTACCGCGAAAAGACCATCATCAAGAATATTGAGGAAGTCGCCCTGTTTTACGTCGAAGCCGAGACCGTATACCTCTATACTTTCAAAGGGGAGAAGTTTGCCCTATTCAAAAAAATGGAATACCTCGAATCCGCCTGCGACCCCGCCCAATTCTATCGGATCAATCGCCAAATGCTAGTCAACCGCACCGCCATCCTCTCCTTCGAACCCTACTTCAACCGAAAGATCATTTTACAACTCAAAATCAAATGTGCGGATCAGGTAATTGTCAGCCGTTTGAAAGTGTCACCGTTTAAGAAGTGGTTGGAGGGGTAGGGGAATGATTCTTTTTACCCCTTAATCGCCGGAATAACATACTCCTCCAATATCGTCTCCGGCTGCTGCAACAAATCGCCTCTCCTAAAATTGCCGGAGGTGATGACCACCACGGCTTCTAATTTGGGAATAACAAAAATATACTGACCACCATTGCCTCGCGCTTCTACTGATTCGAAGGCTTGGCCGTCGACGGTGTAGGTCTTGTGCCACCATTGGTAGCCGTATTCATTTTTATCTCTGGCATCTTGCAACCTGGTGTGCTTTTTCATAGAGGCCTCAATCCATTGTGAGGAGATGACCGTTTTTTCGTTCCATGTTCCTTGGTTGAGATACAACTGTCCGAACTTTAGCATATCCCTTGAGGTGAGGTGTATGCCTCCGCCGAAGTAGGGATCCGTCTTGGTATCCTCTGTTTGGAGGATGTAGTTGCTGATGCCAAGAGGTTGGAAAAGCTTTTCGTCAATGTAAGTCTCTAAGGGGCCGGGCAATTCTTCTGATAAGCAAACCCCCAATAAATATGAGTTCGCCGAGCCATAATCGGTGTAAGTACCCGGTTCGTCTTTCATGGGAGCCTCTAAAAGCGTCTTTAGCCAGTTATCAGAATTTTGGTAATAATCTTCGGATGCTTTACCATTGACTTCCATCCCCGAACTCATGGTGAGCAAATCGTGGAGATCGATTTTGGCTTTCAAAGCATCTTTGGTGTATTGGTATTTTTCGGGAATATAGTCGTAGAGCTTTTTGTCGACTCCTTCAATGATCTGATCGTCAATGGCAATACCAATCACGGCGGAGCCAATGCTCTTCGCAGCAGAACGCATATCGTGGGGGATATTGGCATTGTGACCGTCAAAGTAAGCTTCGAAAGCCAGCTTCCCCTCTTTGGCAATGAGCACGCTGTGGGTGTTTAATAACTTCTGGTCGTGGACGTCCTTAATCATCCGGTCTAGTGGGGCTTGCTCGATACCACTCTCTGATGGATCAGCAATTGTCCATCCATCATTCAACTGCTTGGGGGAATTGATTGTGTGATTTTGAGGGTCAGCAAGGCCGAATTGCCAGTCGCTTTCAGAGCGAGATAAGGTACTGCTTGCAAGAACGGCATCTGCGAATAAAATGTCGAGCTGGATTTGGTTGTCCAGAAGCCTGGCCCGGAAATTTAGTCCTGTTTTAAAGCAACTAAAGAGCAAGGTGTCTTTTTGCTTTTTGTGCTTGAAGGCCCAAAAGCCGCTGAAGCGTTGGTCGCCCAGAAAAGGATAGGCCACCAGTTCTCCCTGGTCGTTCCCTTCGACCCCCAGGAAGATGGATTGATTGTTTAACTCTTCTACGAGGAGAGGACTCCAAGAGCCGGTGTACTGCTTCTCACCAGATTTTTTCAAATTCAGATGATATAGCAAGACCCCGGATTTGATAAAGCCATTTAGCTCGGCTTTATCCTCACTGAAGCTTAGACTCAGCTGGGTATCCTCGCTTATACTAATTTCAATATGATCATCGCTGTTAGAACGGAGTTGCTTACTAATAGCTGTGGATTGGCTGGCAAGGGTCAGGTTGTATTGATTGGAGGCCAGCTCCTCTATAGTAAGATTATAGCTGAACGCTTTAGGGTCAGGCAGCTGGCCTTCCCAATTGCCTTGATAATTGGTGGTTACTGCTTGGTCAGGCCCTGTGCAGCTCGAAAAGAGCAAGAGCATAAAGATCGCAAGGTACGAGTTCATAAGGTAAGGGTTTTTTGAGTTTCTATTTTTTACTATAAATAAATAGCTAGTGATATAGTTTATGCGTCGCCCGTTTATAAGTACCGTAGGAACAAAATTTACTGATATTGGTAACCTAACAAACATTCGTCTCCTCGTCGTCCTCGCCTTTCCGGTTCCTACGCTATTGATCAAATTGCTCTTGCTCCTTCCTCAAATTTTTTTGATATTAGCCCCTAAAGCTATACTCCTATGCGTATCCTTCTATACATCCTTCCTTTCTTCATCGCTTGCCAGGGAAGTGGACAAACGGAGCAGCCAGCTACCGAGTCAGCAATTCTTTACGATGGCAAATTCGAAGGGCAGGGCATGCCACCCAAGTGGCTAGCCAATCGCCATTATTTCCAGCTAACCGTGACCGTAAAAGCAGAGGAAGTGATTTGGCTAGATTCTACAGCCATTACCTACGATGAGCTATTCAACACCTTGCGCGATCGCTGGCAAAAAATCAGAAAGGATGATTATAAAGGCGTACTCCAGGTGGTGCTAGGAAATGAGCGATCAACAAATTATGAGTTCTACTTGCAGGTTTATCAATCCATCAAGGATTCGTTTTACAACGAGCAAGCCGATTGGTCGATGAAGAAATTTAGTGCCGAGCCTACGGATCTGAACAAAGAGCAGCGGCGGCAGCTGAATCATCAGATTCCAATATTGATCAACGAAAAAGAGCCGGAGGGCTTTTAGCCAGCATGCGTATCCTAATCGTAGAAGACGAAGCCAGCATCGCCCGGCGTACCGAGCGCCTGCTCCGAGAACTGCTCGGCGAAGAGCTGCAACAGCTCCACATCCGCCCCTCCGTCCAAACCGCCCTGACCTATATTGCCGAACACCCCATCGACCTCCTCCTGCTCGATCTCAACCTCTCCGGCCGCGACGGCTTCGAAGTCCTACAATCCCTACTCGCCGAATCCTTCGATACCATCATCATCTCTGCCTACCGCGACCGCGCCATCGACGCCTTCGAATACGGTGTCCTCGACTTCGTCCCCAAGCCCTTTGGCATCGAGCGCCTGCGTCGAGCCATCGATCGCTATCGCCATCAATCGGGGCGGGCGGTGCAGCCCATGCGGCGGCTGGCCATCAAAAAGCAAGGCAAGATCAGTCTAATCGAAGTGGCCAATATCTGCTTTATCAAAGGAGCGAATATTTACTCCGAAATTCATCTTCGCGGGGGAGGAAAAGCCTTATCAGACAAGTCGCTGGAGGCGCTGCTGCGCCTGTTGCCCACTCATTTCGAGCGGGTCCATAAATCCTATATCGTCGATATGCAGCACTGCCAAGAAATCATCATCCAGCCGGGCAGTAAATACCAACTGCGACTGGATGATGAGCAACTGATTCCTCTCGGGCGGACCCGCTACAAGGCCATCAAAGAACAGTATTTTAAGACTTAGGCAGCTCGAACTCCACCGGCGGCAGTGTAATAGTCTGGTCCTCGATGGGCTTGCCCTGCATGAAGGCTAGCATCATCTCCTCGATCTTTGGAGAAGAGAGAAAAAGTGGATCGCTGTGGCCGGCCCCATCAATGATCAGGTGGTGGCCGTTAGATAAAAAGCGCAGGGTCTCGACAGCGTTATTGGGAGGTGTACGACCGTCAAGGGTGCCGCTGATGCAGAGCACCGGGACTGCCGAGGAGAAGGAGGCGCGGAAGGCCGGGCCGAGGTCCAGATGCTGTAGGGCTTCCCATTCTAGGAGATAAGGGAAGTTGATGGCATCGCCAAGGAGGGTTTTGGTGGCGGCTTGCCGTAGGCTGTGCTGGCGTTCTGCCGAGATGCCGGAGGCCATATCCATCGCCATACTCATCCCTCGATAATTGCCATATTTGGTCATCAGCGCATAGTGACGAATCCCGGAAAAGTCCCCTTGATTCATCTCCCGCACTAGACGCGGCATTGACTTGAACATTGATGGGCCGCGGAGTAAGGCCGCCAGATGAATCTGTAGGTCCAGTTTGCCGATGGCGACTTCTATTTCTTCGCCCGTCTGCGGGTGTCGGGCCTTGACCATAGCGGGCTGTTTCTCCACGCGATCCAGCAGTTGCTGCACCTCGCCTAAGAGATCAGGATATACCGTTGCTGTTTTGGGGTTTTGCTTAAGCAGTTGATCAATTGTTTCCATCAACTCCTGTTGATCTTGGGGATGCTTGACGGTATGGTCGTAGCCTTCTACGCCAGCCAGGATGATTCGGTCGATATGCGGCTCGTGGCGCTTGAGGGTGGTCAAGGCGAGGTGGCTGCCGTAGCTGATGCTCCATAGGCTGATTTTGTCGACGCCGAGGGCTCGGCGGAGGTCATTGAGATCATCGGCATTTTCGTTGGAGTTGTAGCCGCTCAGGTCATGGCCTTTGGATTGGAAGAATTCGGCGGCCTGTAGGGCGGCGGCTTTGATCTGCGGGGCTACTTTTTCGGCATCCAGAGGTTCCGAAGGTTCGGCGAGCCAGTAGCCGTCGTAGCGTTCCATGCCGTCGGAGAGGCCCGTTCCGCGCTGGTCGTAGGCGATGACATCGGCGATGGAGCGCATGGACATAAAGAGGTCGAAGCGGCTGCCCTGGGCGGTTCGTACGCCGCTGCCGCCGGGGCCGCCGGCGAGATAGACGATGGGGGCGCCCGGGTTGGGATTGGTACTTTTAAAGCGAACAAAGCGGATGTTGAGCTTTTTGCCCTCCGGCCGCTGTCGATTTTCCAACACCTCAAAAGTCCCCAGCTCCGCCTCGACCGTTTTCCCCTTCTTATTTTCAAAGGTATAAGGCTCGATTTTCAATTCGATAGGCGGCTGGGCCGGACTGCTGAGGAATAGACTCATTAGGATAATCAGAAGGATGGACTGGTGCATAGAAAAATAGGATTTTTTGATTCAATACCTCCAATATGGTCGCTCTGGGCTTCCGCTGCACCTTATTCCTTGTCAACTGCACTAGCCATCAGGTCAACTGCATTTAGGCTCTCCGTTTTTCGGTTATCTTCGTCCTATGCAATTCAAATCTTTTCTACTGCTGCTATTGTTGGGCCTATTGTCACCTGTTGACGGCCAGGATTTTCGCATCGTAGAACAAGAGATAGAGATTGCTTCGGCCGATCGAGAGGACTGGCAGCGTCGCATCCCGACCCAGATGGGACAGTACCGGCTGCGGATGTCGGTTCGAGTGGAGGGGGAAAAGCCGCCAGAGGAGCATTACAGCCTTTATGTATCGCTGATGGCTTCTTCAGAGGTGTATTGGGATGGGCAGCTGATTGGTCGGAATGGGAAGGTGGGAAAAGATAAGGCAGCAGAGGAGCCGGGGGCCTTGTATGCGGCCTTTCTGATTCCCGATGCCCTGCTAACGCCCGGAGTGCATCAGGTTGAGCTGTTGATTTCAAATTTTCATGCACGGGGCAAAATTCGACTGTACGGAATGTGGGTCAACGACTATCTTGATCCGACGATCTCTGTGATTACGACCGCGGCTTATATGCACATCTATGCCGGTTGTTTTTTAATCATTGGTCTTTTTTACCTGGCTCGCTACTTGGCCAATATGCGCGACTTCCCCTTGTTGGCGTTTGCACTCCTCTGTCTGGCCTTTTTCGCATTGATCATCATAGAGTACATCAAGGTCTATTACTTTTATCCCTACTCCTGGCACTTTCCGCGTTTACAAATCATTCTGGGTCTCACCTTTGTTATTGGGCTTTGTTTGCCCCTCTTTTTTGCTCTGCGCTTTGCCTTCCAGGGATTGGCTAAATACTTTTTACCCCTACTGGCCTTCTTCGCTTGGATGATCGATTATACCCGCTATGGTTATGATTATTCTACCAATTTCAGCATGATCGCCGGCTTTCTATTGTCGACCCTCTTCTGTCTTATAGCTTGCTGGCGGCGGTTTTCCGGAAGTTGGCTGGCCCTCCTGGGAGTCTTACCTATTACGTTGGCTTTGGTGATTGGGTATGAGCATTACGATACCATTCTCTACGTCGGCTTTGCCCACTTGGTGTTGATGATTCTCATTTCTTTGGCGATCAAAGAGAAAGAAGATCGGCGTGTTCGGGAGGAGGCATTGCTGTTGTCAAGTCGTCTAGAGTTAGAGTTATTGAAAAAAAATATTCAACCCCATTTTCTGATGAATTCCATTACGTCGGCTATTGACTGGATCGAACGTTTTCCGCAGCAAGGAGTAAAGTTGCTATTGGCCTTGAGTCAGGAGTTTGAAATTTTGCTGGATATTTCGGGAGAAAAAATCATTTCGATTCATCGGGAGCTGGACCTGTGTCGGACGCATCTGGAAATTATGGGGTTTAGGAAGGAGCAGGAGTATAGGTTGGGGGTTGATGGCGTAGGGGAGGAGGACGAAATTCCACCGGCTATTTTTTTGACGATTATTGAGAATGGGATTAGCCATCAGAATGCGGGGGAGGAGCCGGTGCGCTTTCAGCTGACCAAGGAGGAGAAGGAGCAGCAGGTGCAGTATCGCTTGCTGGCCGAAGGCCGGGCGGAGCGGGAACCGAAGGGAACTGTGCGCTATGGCACGGGATTGCGCTATATTGAGGCCCGATTGGAAGAAAGCTACCCTGGTCGTTGGGCGCTTCACTCCCAATCGGTGGCCGCAGGCTGGTTGACCGAAATCACCATCCAAAAAAGGACTTAGGAGGCCAGCAAATATTTCGTCAGCTCCGAGCCGCCTTTATCATCGCTCAGCCTTCGGCTCTGGTATTGCTCAGGGTGCGCTTTGAGGTAATTCAAAAACGGCCGGGCACTCCGAAAAGAAGCGTTATCGGTATAGATCAGCGTTCCTTTGCGGAATTTTGATTCCAACATTTGCAGTAAGGGCAGATACAAATCATTCCAGCCATCCAACAACAAAAAGTCAATGCGATCGGGCACGGCCTTCAAGGTCTCCATCGCATCACCTACCCGCAGGTCAACGTAGTCGGCTAGGCCCGCCTCTTCGAAGTTTCGTTGTGCGACCCTGCATTTCTCCGGTAGTATCTCCGAGGTAATCACCTTACCTTGATTGATCCGGGCTGCTGCCGCCAGGTATAAGGTGGAGATGCCAAAGGAGGTACCGAATTCAATGATATTCTGAGCCTTTTTCTCGACGAGCAGGTTGAAGAGGAATTCGCCCTGGTGGCGAGAGATGGGAATGTAGGCATCTTTCATATCCTCCGGTCGCAGTGGGCGAAAGAGGCCCTTGGACAGCCCTTTGACGATGGTGAAGCCTTGGGAGGCCGCTTCCTTGTGTAGCCTCCGCAGAACGGTTAAGGTTTTTTGATCTTTAATGGTATGCATAGTTAATTTTATTTTCGATTGTTTTAATTGATTTGGTACTACAAATCTGCTACCTTTGTCTTAAAGAGACAAGTAGTCATAATAAAATGGCTTAGTCATTTTTTTGTGACTATTGTTGATAATCAATAGTTTATGGTTTAAATTTTTTCCCTGATGGTCAAAAATAAATCTATGCAATTGCACGAGTGCCCCGTGACCTACACCATGAGCAAAATTGGTGGCAAGTGGAAGCCCATCATCATTTACTTCATTTCCCAAGGCGCTAATCGCTTCGGCATTCTGCAAAGAGGCATCGAAGGCATCAGTAAACAAATGCTGACCAAGCAGCTCCGGGAGTTGGAAGCAGACGGGATTTTGAATCGAAAAATTTATGCGGAGATTCCTCCAAGGGTAGAGTATTCGCTGACGGAGTTGGGCCTATCTTTGATGTCGATTATTGTGCATATGCGGGATTGGGGGGAGGAGCAGATGAGGGGGGCGGATGATCTGGCTCGGACTTAGAATAAAAAGCCTTGGCTATTTACAAACCCTAAATTTATCTGTACATTTATACAGACTTAAATTGTAGACAGCAAATGTAAAAAACTCATTATGAGTAATCTGGAAATAAAAGGTGGTATTTTACAGATGATCGCTAGCATCAATGATAAAGAATCTCTTCTGGAATTGAAAGAGCTGATCAGCCAATTTCTTGGGAATCATCTTAAGGATACGGATTATTGGGACGAACTTAGTGAACCAGAAAAGCAAGCCTCAGAGCAAGCAATAGAAGAAAGCGAAGATGAGGCCAATCACATTAGTCATCATCTCGTAATGAAAAAGTACAAGAAATGGCTAGAAAAATAGTCTGGAATAAAACAGCCTAAAAATACCGAATCAAAGTCAACTGCAAAAAAGAATCCTCCCGAAAAGCATACAAGAACTCCCGCTCATCAATGTGCAGAAAAAATTGACTGGTGACCTCCATCTTATAATTTTCTCCAATCCGCTGATTGCCTTCTAACCGGAGCAGCTTGGAGGACTTGCTCAGATCGCTGAAGAAGCCCAGCAAAAACTCGGTGCTTTGGGCGTTGTTGAAGACAATCCGAGCGCCGGCGAAGACGTCGTTGTCCAAAGAAGTGAAGGCCAGCTCCCTTCGGCTATCGTACAAATATTCTCCTAACAAACCAACATCAATTCCGCTGTTCTTAATGTTGCTGAACGTATATTCAAAGCCTGTTGCGGTGGCGAAGATATTGTCGAAACCGCCCGCGCGGTACATGGTTTCTAGCTTGAGAATCCAGTCCTTGACGATGACCTGATAGTCGAGGCCAACTTGGTGTACTTCGGGGTGGAGGAGGCCGAAGGCGCCGTCGGCCTGAATGTCCAGCAAAGGCTCACGGGCATTGCCGTAGAAGTAGTGTAGGCCGATGTCCATCGGGCCGATGAAGTGGCTCCAACGCAGGCTAGCCGAAGGCGCCCAAGCCTCCTGGCTGGCCTCAAAGCGCACCTCCTCATCGCTCAGTATAATCGGCGTGCGGGGCCGCCCCGCCGCATTACCAAATTGCAAGCTGCGGCTATAGGGCAGATAGAATAAATCAAAGGTACCGAAGGTCGAAGCATAGGACAGCTGAACCATTGGCTGCCCTAGCTTCTCTTCACCATCTATTCCTTCCAGAAAATCAACCTGATTGATCACATCAACCAAATGAGCCGATTCCGTCTTTCCCCAGAAAATGCGCTTTGCCCCTACGCTGAGCTCCCAGTTGTTTTTTACATACTGGTAGTACAGCTCCCTAACATCTACGTGATCCCGACTATTGCCATTTGGGTCATAGCGCAAAAATCCCTTGAAGTTGATATTATGCATGCCCCCTTTCCAATCCAAGGCATACTCGGGTTGGAGGTAAAAGGCTGGATATACCTGCTTCTGCTGCTCGTAGGCTCCCTTGCTGAAAAATAGACTGAGATCTGTCCCTAACTCCAGGTCGAAAGAAGAATTGATATTCTTCTGTGACCATAGGGTGGTAGCATTCAATCCCCAAATCAAAAGGGACAAGAACCCGTATTGAACAAGGCTGGGTTGATTCATCGAAAGTTATTTTTTGATGGTGATGATTTGACCTCCTACTCGCCTAGCGTCCCGCTCTTTTTAAACTATTTTGGCTAAAATCATTGTCTGTATAGCCTACTTTGAATTGGTAATCGCTGAAGGAGAGCGTCGTCTCCTTATTCGATTGATGGTTGGTCATCACCATCTCACTAGCCCGCCAGTGCTTGCCCTTGTATTGATTATAGTCGTTGTAAATCAAGGTTTTAAGTAGTGCACCCTTGCGATCATAGTATTCAATTTTCTCCAATCGGTAGCCTTTATCTGCATTGTACCAGACGATTTGTTTTTTGTATCCTGACTTGGGGTCTACCGGGTCGCGTTCTACTACATAAGCCTTGTCGCCGTTGATATTATCTTCCTGCAAAAAGTTGTAGCTGTACTTTTCGACTTCCTGCGAAGAAAGGTCTTCGTAGGCAAATTCACTGCCCATGAAAGGCCCGGATTTATTGTTCGAACTGATCCGCTTCACCCTTTTGATGGAGGGTAAAAAGAGCCATTGATCATCTGAACCTTCTTTGTGAGAGTAGGTGAGCATAGAGGTTCCTTTGACATCTTTGGGGCTGTTGAAAACGATGAGCGATTTGTCGCCGTCCTCGGTCAGTTCCAGGGTTTTGTTAACGAGTTTTCGAGAGCTGGTTTGGCCATTGGCATTTTTGAGTTGCATATTTAATTCAACCACAATGCTTCCAAAACCTTGGTCGGCCTGATCGGCCGCTTGAGCAATTTCTAGTCCTTTATTGCTTTGTGCGGAGCTGGTGTTGGCGCTGGTTAATAAAAAAGCAAGCGCAGAAAAAATTATGAGCATACGTTTCATGTTGATCCGTTTTTTTAGAATTGATGAGTAAAAGAATTAAGAATTAGCGGGCACTGCGACCCGAGATAATTTTTTAGCGGCTGCCCGATCTTTGCGACCATCGATGAGGATGAGCAGCGCGGGCAGTAAAAGAAAATCGATGATCAAGGCGGCGGCCAGGATGATGACGGAGATGCGTGCCATATTGCTGTTCATCCCGAAAGAGGATTGACCAAGGATAAAAAAGCCAGCCATGAGCACCAGCGTTGTCGTCAGCAGGGCTTTGCCTACATTGGAGAAGGCGTACTGTACGGCCTGTATGGCATCGAGTCCTTCTTCGGTGCGACCTCGGAGGTATTTCGACAGGAAATGAACGGTATCATCGACGATGATGCCCAATGTCATTCCAAAGACGACGATCATACCGGTATTGATTTGTCCGGAGAACAGCGCCCAAATGCCAAAGCCTACAATTACCGGAGTGACGTTGGGGATGATACTGAGTAGGCCAAGTTTGATGTTACGCAGGGCGATGATTAGCACCAGTGAGATCAACAGTAGAGCGATGATATTGCCATTAAACATGCTTTCAGCTTGACGGAAGCCCAGTTGGGAAAACATCAGGGTGGGGCTAGAGCCCAGAGCATGCATTTCTTCGGGGGTGTTGCCTGCTAGCCATTCGCTAGTACGATTGCTGAAGGTGACCAGGTCGGCGCTAGATATATTTTTGGTCGTGACGGTCACTCGCGTCTCGCTTTTGTCTACATTGATTTGGTTGTTCAAATCGAGGCCGAAGGGGAGCGACATTTCATATAGCAGGAGGTACTGCGCGGCTTCCTCCCGATTTTCTGGCACCCGGTAGTGCGAAGGATCGTCGCCGTGCATGGACTTATTGACGCGGCGGGCTACCTCGGCGAAGGTATTGACATGAACGACCTCCGGTTGCTCATTCAACCATTGCTCAAACTCGTCGAGCTTTTGCAGATACATCGGATCATTGATCCCGCCGGATTCGCCCGCGCCGACGCTGAATTCGATGTTGTACATGCCCGTCAGGTTCTCGCTAATGTAGTCGGTATCGCTGCGGAAGGCGATGGAATCGTCGAAGTATTTAATGAATTCATCGTTGAAGACATTGTTGAGCGCCAAGACGGCCAGTATGGCAATTGCGCTGATGCTACTCAGGGACAACAGGACGGGGCGCTGGGCGACCCATAGCCCAAAGCGTTCGTAGATGGTTTTCTTTTCTTGATAATCTTTATGGGCTTTTACCTTCAGTGGGAGTATGGCCATTAGAGCAGGCAGGGTGAAAATGGAGAACACAAAGGCAGCCAGCATCCCCGCAGAGGTAATGTTACCCAAATCCCAGAATGGAGGGACATCGCCGAAATTCATCGACAGAAAGCCAATGATGGTGGTTAGACTAGTGATGAGTACGGGCATGAAATTGAGGCGGATGCTTTCGATAATGGCACTGCGTTTGTCATAGCCCGCTTTCATCTTGTTGATGATGGTAATCAGGATGTGGATACTATCGGCAACCGCTAGGGTGAGAATGATGGTTGGGAAGACGGCCGAAGGCGGTGTCAGCTTGATCCCCATCAAACCGGCTGCACCCGCCGCCGCCATGATCGACAAAATGATCACCGCCAGCGTAGCAATCGTCGCCGAGACGCTGCGCGTCAGCAAGCCCACCATCAGTATGACCACCAAAAACATAATCGGAATCAAGGTCGCCGAATCGTTCATCGATGCCTCAAAAAAGGCGGTGTTCATAGCTACCATCCCCGAGAGGTGCACAGCAAACTGAGGGTGCTTCTCCTTAAAATTGCTGATCATCTCGCGGGTAAAGGCCATCGTCTGTGGCACCTCCGTCAAATCCTTCCCCGGAATTTTAACCGTCACATTAATCGCCGTGACGCTGCCCTCCTTGTTGATTAGGCGGTTGAGCAGCAGGGGCTCTTGTAGGGCCACTGATCTGATCTGGGCAATCTCCTCCGCAGATTTACCGGCGGTCTCGTAAGAAAGGTCCGCCACGTAGAGGTCGTCCCCCTCAGCCTTAGTGTGTTGGAAATTGGTGATCGCATCCACCCTGGAAGAGAACGGAGTATTCCAGGCCTCCGCCGTCAGTTCTTCTATGGCCATGAGGTTGTCCTTGGTAAAGACATCGCCATTATCCGGGGTGAGTACAATCAGGACATTGTCATCCTTGGTGTACTTTTCCTGTAGGGCATCGAAAGCTTCCAGCTCGGGGTTGGATTCGCTAAAAAAAACGTGGTAGTCGCCATCAAAGCCCAGTTGGGAAGCTCCCGAACCAATGCCCAGGGCTAATAGTACGGAGAAGAGGAGGACGCCCCAGCGGTATTTAAGGACAAGTTCAGTGAGTCGGGTAATGGCATTACCCTTTAGCTTCTGTTCCATGAATAGTCAGAAATTTTGAAAGTTGTGAAATAAAAGATGACCAGTCGTCTTAGTTTTTGACAAAAAAAAGCGAGACTACGCCAGCATATTTTTCGTCACCAAAAGCATGTTGCGCATAGACTGATCGTTTTGGAATTCTTTGCGGGTGACAATTGCTCCTTTCCAGGCATCCTCAATAAAATTAATCAGGATTTCTGCGTCCAGCGTATTTTTGATTTCTCCCGCTTGTTGCGCTTTGCGAACAGCATCAATTATTCGGCTTTTAGCATAAGATTCTTTTGCTGTGATGGTTTTACGAATCGCCTCGCTGTGGTTACTCATCTCATTGCCTAAGGTACAGGCGATACAGCCATTTTCAAAGTCCGGATGGCTGAGCATCATGTCCACCCGTTTCTCATAAAGCGTGATAAGGCGCTCTCGATGAGACTTGGAGACATCGTCTAATATGCTAAAACCTTCGGCAAGGAATTCGTCAAAATACTTATCCAAGGCTTTGACTGCAAAATCTTCTTTGCTTTCGAAATAATTGTAAAATGATCCTTTAGGAACGCCAGCAGCATCGACAATATCCTTGACACTAGTGCCATTGTAACCTTTTTCCCAGAGTACCATGATCCCCTTAGTTAGGATATGGTCTCTCTTTATCTCATACTTCGCAGAGATTGCCATCGAATATGCTGTTATTGATTGTATTATTTATGATAACCTATGATGCAAAAATATGACCGGTCGTCTTAAAATGCAATAGCTGCTAGAAAGTTTTTTTCAAAAAAGTAGAAAACCCGCTCTACAATGTCTGTAAAGCGGGTTTTTGGAGGAAAATTTATTTTAAAATTATCCGCTCACGCGTCCAGCCTCTGCTTCCATACCCGTCTTGCGGCGGCGCGATTTCACGTTTTGATTACCGAAGTTATAGCTTAGACTCAGGCTCACCCGGCGGCTATCGAAGCGGCCACTACCGAAAGACTCTAGACCATTGAAGCGGGAAACGCCGTCCCAGCCCGCTTGAAAGAAAATATCGTTGGCACTTACCCTTACGTTGAGCTGATCTTGCAGGAATTTGCGTTGCAAGCCCAAGTTAAGGCTCCAATTGGATTCGTATTCAAACACACCACCCCAGATGCCTGGGCCTGCAAAGTAGCCAGATATTTCGCCCTTGAAGCCTTTGGGTAGGGTGAAAGTATGCTGCTGGTAAAAACTGTAGGTGAAAGCTTGTAGATCGACCACTCCACCGTCGGGGTATCGGGCCTGGTTATCTAGTCGGGAAGCACTGACGTTAATGTAGGCGTTCCACCATTTCTTGATTTCCACGGGGGCGCTGATATTAGCGCTGATCACAGTTTGCTCATCCAGGTTTTCCCAGGTGATGAAATTGGCTCGGGGGTCTTCATCAGATGGGGCAATCAGGCGGGTGATTTGATCGGTGGTTTTGCTGTAGGCCAGTTTGAAGTTATAGCGATAGGCATAGGTGTAGCCTATTTCGAAGTTATTGACAATCTCTGGGCTGAGGAAGGGGTTCCCCTTTTCAAAAGAAAGCTGGTTGAGCTGATTATTGAAAGGATTGAGTACGTTGTAGTCCGGACGGTTGATCCGGCGTCCGTAGTTAATCGCGAGGCTATGCATTTGGGCAACCTGCCAAGTTAGCCCTGCATTAGGAAACCAACTGAGATAGTTCAAATCGACGGGTGGCTCTTGCAGGTCATCACGGAACGCTTGCAGATCGCCAGTGGCGTCCGTCTGCTCGGCCCGTAGGCCTACCGCAAGGCTCCATTTTTTACTCAATTGCTTAGTATAGCTAATGTAGCCTGCATAGACATTTTCATCATAGTTAAAGATGTTGGACAAACTGTCGTTGAAGGTATCCTCTCCACCAATACGATCGTACACCAGGAAGCTATTGTCCGAAGCCACTCGGCTCAGCTTCGTCCCCAAACTGAGCCGACCGCCGAGTAAATCCTGCTCATAGTCTACCGTAAAAGTATAGATGTCAATATCGGTGGGGGTATCGTAAAAGTTGATAATTTCGGTGAGGAGGGTTTGGCCGGTGGCATCAAAGTAGCTATTGGGTTGTATGCGGCGGGTTTCATTCCGGTAGCCTCCGTAGTCGAGGTCGATGTTGAGGCTTTGTTTGCGATTATCAAAGCGGTAGTTGAGATTTACTGTATACTGATCATTTTCCCGATTATCATCATTATTGGCCACTAGAACACTATCGATTTGATCGGGCATACTCTCCTGAGCCAGGGTAAGGCGATTGTTTAGTGTGTTATTGCCGTTAAAGTTCCCGCCACCCAGCAGGACGCCGACTGTTTGATTTTTTCCGATGAAGTAATCCAGTCCTGCCCGGAAATTATAGCCATCCCCTTCATTGATGCCTCGGTTGCGTTCCACCAGTTGGATACCGTTCTGCGTACTATTGAAATCCATATCGTTGTAGAAGGTATTATCGTATAAGCCAACGTTGCCAAAAACATTAACGCGCTTATTGCGGAAGTTGCCGCTTCCGTTGAGGTTGTAGCGAGCGTGGCGGCCCTTGCTGTAAGTACTGCTCACCGAGCCGTTGGCGCCGTGGCTCTTATCCCGCTTGAGGCGAATATCGATGATTCCGGCATTACCCTCCGCTTCGTACTTGGCACCAGGGTTGGAGATGATGTCGATGCGATCGATTTGCTCGGCGGGAAGGTTGCTCAGGAAATTGCTCAGCTCCTGGCCCGTAAGCGGCAGGCGCTTGCCGTCCACGTAGAGCAGTACGCCGTTGCGCCCCAGCACGCTGATGTTGTCATTGTTATCAACGGTGACGCCGGGAGCCATGCGCAGCAGCGAGATGGCAT
The DNA here is from genome assembly GCA_038750655.1 of Bacteroidota bacterium. Taxonomy (GTDB): domain Bacteria; phylum Bacteroidota; class Bacteroidia; order Chitinophagales; family Saprospiraceae; genus JBCDGZ01. Next base: position 38,718 of record JBCDGZ010000033.1, read on the forward strand.
CGGAGCCGACGCTGTTGATGGTCCCTTGGACGTTGAAGACCGTGCGATCTGGCTTCACCTCCACCATTGCTCGTTGAGCAGTGACGGTAACGGCCTCCAGTTCGGTCGAGGTTGTAGTGAATGTCAGTACGCCCAGATCAAGGAGTTCGTCATTTATCAATTCAATATTGCTTTGCGTTAGGTCAGGCATGCCCACATAGGTGGCTTTGAGAAAATAGTTGCCCGGAGCAATCCCTACGATTTGGAAGATGCCCAGCTCATTGCTGGATTCTACCTTGACCAAGCTGCTGTCCGTACTACTGTATAAAGCGACGTTGGCAAAGATGACGGCTCCGTCGGACTCGTCTTGTAACTGGCCTTTAATGCCCGTGTCCTGAGCCTGGCTGAACAAGCCCATCAATAGTAGTGGGAGTAGAGATAAATACTTCATGTTTAGATTTTTGCGATATTAGATTGTTTTCCTTAGAAATATAGTTGTGCAGTACGATGCAAATCTATAATAATCTTTCTGTACGAAAGTTCATTTTTCGATGAACGGCAAATTATGACGACCAATGGATTTTTAAACCCAAGAGCCTATTCATGCATGTAGGCACTGATGACGACGGTTTAAGATTTTTCTAGATGGTTCTGTTGAGTACGTAAAAGCAACTGAGGAATATACGAAGAAATGGAGGAAATGGATTTTGGAATCCATCGAGCAAAGGGGGAGGATTTATTTTTGTATAAGTAAGTAAATTGTTGTATTTAAAATTAAATCTTACCTTACATAGGTATAGTGAATATTCTATTTGTCACCTAAATTAATAGATATGAGATCTTACCTTACTTCATTATTAGTATTGACCCTTTTGCTGTTGGGATGCTATGCTTGTAAGCAAAATGCCGAGCTACAACCTGCGGATTATAGTTTGGAAAACGTAGATCAATGCTTAACTGCCTTTAATAGGGGGAAATCAAAGAAAAAGAGGGCTACTTTTATTCATGGAGAGGTGTTCGTTCGGGCTGCCAGCGAGGATCGTTTAGTGGCCTATGTCCTAGAAGAAAAGCAAGCGACACCACTAATCTACATACTAGAAATGTCCAACTTAGATAATAAGAATTTCCAGTTACAGATAGCAAATGCAGAAATTCTGTTCCTACGCAGGGCACTGCTTTTGAATGCCAAAGATAAGCCAATGCGCGTATTACTTGGACTGGCAGATTTTGGTGCTGAGGCGCAGGAGTTCATTGATCAAATTTCATTCAATTATCAATTTGAAGGCTTTGGTCTTGGTGAGTTTAAGGGCTATGCTTTTCCGAATAATGGCGATGGTTTGAGTGCTCGTACTTTCGGCATCCCTGGTGGCCCGCCAATTGATGAGAAGCCGGATTGCAGTTGTCGCTATGCTAGTACTGAGTACCTTGATTCCTGCGATGCCGGAGGTCCGGGGTCGAGCAGCTGTTCTGTTTCTGCGGGAGGCCGTTCTTGTAGTACAACTTGTCAGGATGCGGATACTTATTCCTGTTGTCGCTACGGGGATTAAGAATGTCAATCGCTGTATTTTAGAGCAATCGCCGTGTCCCTTGGCAGGAGACGCCGCTTAGACACAGAGGTGTAAGTAAATAACCGCCAGCATAATTCGATACATAATGCCGCCTACGGCATCGTATTTTTTAGCCCCCCACCAACAAAAAGAAGTACGGAAAATGAACAATCCCCCGGTAAAAGGATTATAAGACTTGTGTATCTTTACCACTAGAACAAAAACATAACCTCTAATGCCAAAATCAATAGTCGCCTTCGGAGCGAGTAATAGTACGCAATCTATCAATAAACGCTTCGCCAGCTACGCTGCTCATCAGATCGCTGATGCGGAAATTAACTTGCTGGACCTCAACGATTATGAAATGCCCATTTATAGCATGGACCGAGAAAAGGCCAGCGGTATTCCAGCTCAAGCGCAGCAGTTTCTCGATCATCTACGTAGTGCCGATGGCATCGTTATTTCTTTTGCTGAGCACAATGGCGCCTACTCTGCGGCCTTCAAAAATATCTTCGATTGGGTGAGCCGCATTGACAATAAGTTATGGGGAGACAAACCGATGCTCTTGCTGGCAACTTCTCCCGGTGGCCGTGGTGGCCAAACCGTTTTGGATATTGCTAAAAACAAATTTAAGTTCATGAATACGAACACCTTGGCCAGCTTCTCGCTGCCGCTGTTCCATCAGCATTTTTCGGAGGAAGAAGGCATCAAGGACGAAGCACTGAAAGCCAGTTTTGAGGCTGCGCTTCAAGTGTTTGTTCAGGCCCTGGGTTAATTACTACTCCTTCACTACACTAATGTCCAATATTATGAGAATCTACTGCAAAGAAGAAATTATCGTACCGATCAGTAAATGCCTTTCTAGTACACTGCCCATTCGGCTGCTCTCAAAGTAGAGCGCGTAGACAAAAACTGACTTGCATGAACGGCTCCCGAGTGCTTCAACTGGCCAATATTTTGGGCCTTCTATTGGTGCTGACCGTCAATACGATGGCAGTAACCCTTCCCATCGGTGGCCTCACAACTGGCGAAATTTCTGGTCTTTATCCCAACCTCTTCGTTCCTGCAGGCTACGCCTTCTCCATTTGGAGCTTGATCTATATCTTACTGATTATCTTCGTTATCCTGCAGGCCAAGGGCCTATTTGGTTCCAAAAAAGATACTCCCGCGTATGTTGATCGTATCGGCTGGTGGTTTTTTGTCTCCTGTTTGGCCAATGCTGGCTGGATACTCGTCTGGCATTTTCTACTCTTGCCCATTTCTATGGGCATAATGCTTTTTTTGCTTTTCTCGCTCATCCAAATTTACCGCTGTCTCGACATCGATTATGACTATCATATATCAACTCCTCCAATTATTATTCGCCTGCCTTTCAGCATCTACATGGGCTGGGTCTCTGTAGCGACCATCGCTAATGCCTCAGCCCTGCTGATCAGCTTGGGCTGGCACGGCGGGGCCATTGGGCCAGTAAATTGGACCGTGATTATGCTCACCGTAGCTACCCTGCTGGGCCTCTACTTTGTCTGGGTGCGGCAGGATGTCGCCTACGGCACCGTACTCGCCTGGGCACTAATCGCCATCCTCGTCAAACGCAAGGAGGTCGAGCTGGCCGTAGAGCAGCCCATCGTCACCGAAATTTATGTACTGCTAGGGGTATTGGCCCTCTTCATTGTCGTTAGGATGTTCAAGCTCTAAGCTGTTGCACAAAAAAGCCTGCAGCTAGGAAGACTCCCAATTGCAGGCCAGCTAGAACAGGTGGTGGAACTAGTATTGGTGCTTGCCCCTAGTCCAGCCCTTCTCTCCCAACATGCGATTACCATCTTCTGCCGCTGGTTCTTCCAGCAGCGTACCCATGCTATCATTCCAGCGGTTGAGGTAGCCAAACAGGGCGACGACCCCCAGGATTTCGACGATCTCTCCGTCCTCCCAGTGCTGCCGCATATTTTCGGCGATTTCGTCGTTGACGGCGTTGGGGACCGCAGAGGCGGCGATGGCCAAGTCGAAGGCCACCCGCTCGGCGTCCGTGAAGGCGGGGTGGGTTTTATAGTCCCAGATATTGTCCAGCTGCTCCTGCGTTGCGCCGTAGCGATCGGCCGCGCGGATGGCGTGGGCCTCGCAGTAGCGGCAGCCCGTCGTCATACTCGATAGGTAGGCGATGAGGCGCTTGAGGCTGCTGGTCACTCGCCCCTTGTTTTCCATGACCGCCTGATTCATTTCCAAGAAGGCGGTGGAGATGCGAGGGCGGTGCATCATGGTGAAAAGGCTATTGGGGGTGAAGCCCAGTGTTTCTTCGTAGAAAGCAGCCATTTCGGCGGCCTCTTTATTGGCATTTTTATCAAGAGGAGAAACCAGTGGTTTTTTCATGTGTTGGTTTAATTTTAGGAATAGGGTAAAAAGGGATAAATATAGTGAAAAACACCACTTCTCGGCTTTTTGTTGAAGGTCAGCTGGTCCAATTGTCCTATGCTATTCGAAAATTGATGAATGCCCTGGTGAAACCTAAGATTTTCAGCTTTTATTTAGGTAGAATTTCGATGACAGGAATCTCACGGGTTTCCTCGACCAGCACAATGCTATACTGCTGTTCCAGTTCTTTTCGGATGGTATTGAAGTTCGCATTTCGAGTCAGCTTGAATTGATAGCGTTCTTCCAGCGGCGTATCGCAGACGATGATTTGCCCGCTGGCCCTTTCGAGTTGGTAGAGAAAATCTTCGCCTTTGAGATTTCGCATTGTATTTTTACCGCGCTCCCGCTCGCGGCGCTGGCCAGGGTCCTGGTCGATGGCCCTACGGAAGCGCAGTTCGTCGGTGATTTCGAGAACGTAGACCTTGCGATTGGCGATGGATTCCTTGTAGCGCAACTGGTATCTATCAAGCAGCTTATCGACAATCGCAGTTTGGACCTCTTTATTATTCATTTGGTTACAAACGGCAACGACTTCCAATTCTGGATTGTCCAGCCCTTCCTGCATGCTTACCCGTGGGAGCGACCAGCCTTTTAATGGGCATAGAATATTTAGGAGCGGTTGCTCAAAATACCGTACATCGAAGCGTCTGTTTTGCTCCCGACGTTGTTGTTGCTTTCTCACAATCTTACTCCCCTTATCTCCAATTTGAATTTGGCAGTCCTTGGTATCGGAGAGGTTGGAGCGAAGTGTAGCATTTTCCTCCTTAGATCGCCCTGCATAATTGTGAATCTCATCGGCGTATCTGTTGACGGTCTTGTAAAAGTTAAAGACCTTTCCTCCAGATTTCTGGACGACATTCAAAATGGGCCAATAGCGCTTTTCTTGTTTGAGCTTAATACCCACCTCATTTTGGAGGCGGTTTTTCAGCTCTTCTAGACCTTTAGTATTGAGCATAAATTCATAGTTGGCTCGAGGAAGTTCAACGATGGTCTGTTTTCCCGTGATCTTTTTCCAGGCATGACTCAAATCTTTTAAGCCACAACCGAGACAGACAAAAGACGATTTACTAGGATACTGGGCTTTACCAGCATGTGTTCCCATGTGCGCTTGCAACAAATCTGTATCCGCAACGCTCATTACCCAGCTATCGATCAGCACACTATCCATTGTGACGTTCATTTGATACCTATTGATTAGCTCTTCTAGGAGCGCCTCCTTAGCATTCTTGTGATCCTTAACCAAGACATAGACCTGTTCTTCTCCAAATTCTTCTTGGATGGTAATCCCGCCGAGAGGGTAGCCTCTGAGGACCGGCATGAGGTCATCAATGATTTCTTTGATGGTGAAGCCGTAGTATTCCAAACTGTTGTATTGGCCCCATATCTGTTTTTTTTGCTTGCGGTCTATGGCGGGAATGTTCTCTATGATGACCTTTGGCCGCAGGAAGGTGCGGTCTGGTTGGTCGCCGCAGTTGAAGGCCAGCGTGCTGTTGTAGCGACTTTCTTCGACCTCAGGGGAAAGGCTAGACCGGCCGGTTTTGATGATTTCGTCTAGGGTGCGGAGGCGCAGGTTGCGGGCGTCGCCTTGCCAGCTCAGTTCGCCTTGTTGGTTGAAGACGAAGGTTTGCCCGGTGGGGGAAGAGGAGCCTTGATTTTTAAAATACTCCATCCAGGGATAAGCAATGTCTTGAGTGAAGAAAATAGGGGCCTTGTTACTTCTGGAAAGGTCGGACTCGTCATAGTTTCTGCCTTTAGGGCTCTGGGATCGAAAAGAGTGCCCGCCGTTAGGCACATCATCGCTGGTTTTTTTCTTGAAGTCTTCTTCGGAAGAATCACCAACATCGATAATAATGAAAGCGGCTTTTTTATTACAGTGAGTCGACAATCCTTCAAGTGCTGAGAATCGGCATTTAGAATTAACGTTATCAGGATCAACAAAGGTCAGGATGAGGGGGAGTTTAGCGTCTGGCGTTTCTGGAAGAAAATAGTGTTGCTTTTGGCTGATCCATTTATTGACTTCAAAGGTAAGGCTCGCACCATTCATTGATAAGGCTTTTTCAAATAAGATGCCTTGCTGAGGAGGGGTCGCTTCTCGTACTTTTCCCGGTCTTTCGCTCATGATTTCAAAATAAGACTTTCCTTCGGTATTGATCTTCGTAAGGTGATCGGGGACTTGTGTGTGCCAAAGGTACAGCCAGGCAGTATCCTTCGCGCTTCCGCTCCTTATTCCCAACTCTTGATATAGATAGTTCAAGGTTTGTTCTGGTGTCTTGACTGGAATACTGAAGGTATAGCGATTCGATATTAAATTCAACATAGGATACTTTCGGACTAGGAAAAGATGGTCGGGGAACGTTTGGCCGAGGGCTGGGACAAAGGCGGCATATTCAGCTTGTTGAAAAACCAGGCTGTCATTCCGTTGAAACCAATCGGGGGGATTTTCCTGCAGATTTTCTTTCTTGACCAGGTATTTATTAAGCTTATTTCCCTTGCTTTCGAAGTATAAATCGTGGAAGTATAGAGGTCTTGCCTTTACCGCCAATGAGAAAGGAATATTGGCTTTGATGCTTTCGAAAATAAGGTTTTGAAAATCTTGGTTAAATAAATAGCCTTTGAAGGCCAAAAGAGGAATGTAGCCTTCGGCATCGCTGATGGCCAAATGGTAGCGCGTCGTATCAGTATAGCCTTCAGCATTGAAGTTCATGAACAGTTCCTTCATCAATCCCTGAGTCTCCATGATTTCGGCAAAAGTCATATTGTAATAATCGATACCGCTAGCGTACATCACCGTCTTGGGCCGCTCCTTGCTGTTGACCTTCGTCCATTCAATCTTGATATACTCATACTTGATGTCCCGCCATCTTCTCGGCTTGTACTTTGGATTGCTCACCGGCTGACGGAATGCCGGTAAAGCGGCCTTTCCACTCCGTAAAAAATCGTTGAGCACCGCTACGCGCAGATCCTCCTCCGAACCGTACCATTGCAACCGGCCCTTTTGGTCAATTAGAAATAAGGTGCCAGGATGGTAAGCGTCGTAGGCGGTCATGGTAGAGGAAGCCGCTTTGGCCCTCCATTCCTTCGTGACTTGCTCCTCCTGTGCTTTACCTCCATTGTTTTTTTGTATCTGTTCCCAGGTTCTAGTATCGTGCAGCACAGCGAAATCAAATGCCCCTCGGTAGGCCGGCTCCAACTGGCTAAAGCCCATTGTAATCGGGTAGAAAGGGCGATCGGAAGGTTCCTGTGCGATGTAAAAGATCAGCGGACGGCGGCTACCCAGCCGCTCCTTCGGGGCCTCCCCCAGCCACTCATCGACCTCCAGGGCCGGCGCCGGCTCACCGATTTTTAATAAGGATTGAGAAAAAATAGAAGAAGAAAGGAGGATGGACAAGAGGACCAGGAGCGTCTGTCTCAGCATAGCTTTTCATTTTTAACTTTATTGAAATTCAAATATAGATCAACGAAGTTGAAAATGAAAGTGATTGCGAGATTCAACAGGACTTTAATCTACCGAGTAAAACCTGTAGCCGATTAACTCCATTAGTTTTTCGGCTGATACGGCACTGTCTTGATCTTGGGCGCTCCATACTTTTTGACATGCTGGTTGACCGCTTGGCTAGACCGTTGGCGAATGTAAGCGCGGACCTCTGCAGGGAGGGCCTTGGTCAGTCCCATAGTGTACTGCCCGTCAATTTTCATCATCATATCAAAGCTGAGTTCCTTTTTATTCTGGTAGACCGTCTCGAAAACCTGCGCCATCTGCTCGTAGGCCTGCTCTGTGCTCTGCCCAGTGGCTAAAGCCGCCTTGTACTGCTGCACCGCCTTCCCATTCAAACAAGCGATACTGCTGTAACAACCAAAGTTGTTTTGATTGGCTCCAGTAGGCCTGGCCGCCGTAGTCGCCTGCGGCTGCTTGGCTACTTCAGCTGTCTGCGCCTGCTTGGCCGCCTTCGCCTCCTCCCTCTTCGCCAACTGATCCAGGTAGTTCGCCATCGCCTGTTCGTACTCCAACTCGCTCACCGCATAGGTGCGAAGCAGGGTGTCAACACCCACCTCCTGCCAATTCTTGAGCCGATACCGATTATTCACAGTCATTAAAATAAGGTCTTCTCCGTCTTTGAGAATACCTCTGTAGAGACTTGTATCATTGGCCCTGACGATCTTCCCGTGTTCAAAAAAAACAAAATCCTTACCTTGACCATCTTCAAGCTGATAGCTGTACCAATAGGTATTATTGTGTGTAGGAGGGAGGGCTTGAAAAGGCCGGACAAAATTTTGCTTTTTATCCTTCGGCCATTTGATGGCGTAAGACTTTCCTTCTTCCTTGAAACTAACAACGAAGTAATCATGGGTTAGTTCGACCTTTGTAAAATGATTGTTGGGAATGGCTTTCCCCTCCTTCATAAACCAGTAATTGCCTTGTTCGTTGTTGAAAACATACTGCGATAAATTGGAGGATAAAATTTGTGCATCGCTGCGCTGATTATTTGCTGCTTTCTGGTAGTTGGTCAATTCGATCACCGATTGGGTAGGAGGGTAGTAGACGAAAAAATGGTCGGTATTCATTGCCCCCATATTGACTGCATGGTTGTTCACTGCTTTATTCCTCACATTGTAAATATGATAGCTTTTCCTGCTTACATACCTTTTGAAAGTGAAGTAACTGTTGGGATCAACTTCGATTTTCTTATTCTTGATCGTGACTACATCAAACTCGGGGACAGCATTAGTAGAGCCATCCGCGTAGGTGATTTTTCTTTGAAAATAAGATTCTAAGTGACCAGAGGGCAGCTTGTACCGCTCGCGGATGATCCAATTGCCTTTTTCATCGTAGGTATAACGAAATTCATATCGGCTAGGAGAGTTGTAGTAATAGGCTTTGCCTTTCAGCTCCTGCCCGTCGGGATGACGGTATTGCTCCCAGCGCTGCAATCGTTCGTAGTCATCCGAGTGGGTCCCTTTTTCAATGAGTATTCTAGTACAATCCTCTCCGTTAACGCTTGCGGGGGCATAGCTGTAGAGTTCAGAAACTGTCTTTTTGGGTTGCCCATGCTCGTATTCTACCAGGAGCGAATTCAGTAGTTTCCGCTCTTTCGTATTGAAGTCGTAGGTGTAGGCTTTATCCTTTTTAAGCTCTTTCCCAAGGTAAGATTTGTAGATTACTAATCGATTGTATTGATCAAAGTCCAGCTCGAAGTACCGTGTTTTTACGCTGGTAAAAAAGTCGTAGCTAATTTTAACCTTCTGCTTCTGGTACTCAAAGTGACGGGTAGCCGATACAAAGGTGGTGTCCTTGATGGTATCTATTCGAGTGGTTATTTGTTTGGCGATACGACCATCGGACAAGTAGCTGTATTGAGTGGTGTTTGTGCCATAGTACTCATAGGAAGTTGAACGCACGACGCGCTGATCTTGGAAGGTAGATAAGCCGTGGAACTTCATTTTAAGTCCGCCGATTTCGTGAAAACTCCAATTTTCGATTTGCTTAACATCTCCCTTGATATTGCGAAGTGGAGCGTAAAGTTGCTCCTCTTCGGGCATCAGAAAGTGCTGAGCGTTTAGCGTTGTTGCGATGAGGGTACTGAGCAGGACTATGATCAACTTATGCATGTGTCAGTAAGAATTAATTAACTTTCAAAATCTTCCAGTTTTGACCATTGAGTTGCAAAATGTAGAGGCCTGCGGGCAGCTCAGAGATATTGGTCTCGTTGCGGTTGCCGCTTTGTTGTAGGGCACCTCGCAGGTCATACAGTTGCCAGGTTTGTCCATCTGGGTTAGGGATATTCAATAGGTCTTTGGTGGGGTTGGGAAAAACGGGCGGCGTAGCACTGCGCTCTAAGTTGCTGACGCTGGTACTCAGGGGCTCTTTGTTCGACCAGACTGACCAGTTGGGCACCCCGGCGTAGAGACCATCTTGATAGTCGAGGAAGAAACTGGGTGGGGCAGGCAGTTCGGATTCTTCCACAAAAGCCCAGCTGGCGGTCGCCCCATCGATAGAGTAGAGTCCATTGCCATTGCCAGGGCCGTTGAGGCTAAATACAGGATCATTTTGGTAGACAAAGAGCTTCCCATCGGCCACGAAGATTTCTTCGAAGTACCACCAGTCAAGGAATTCGTTGCCCCGAGGGATACCGCTGAGGTCAACCTCCTGCAAGGTAGCGAAGCCATCTTCGGTGTACAAGATGCGGCCACTAGGATTGGAGTAGGCATCGATGAAGATTTTTCCATCAAAAATAACCAGCAGATCCGCTCTATTGGTCAAGGTAATACTGATCCAAGTTCGGCCATTATCCGAAGATTCATACACCACCTGACGGTCAACGGAGAGGTAGGATTTCCCCCCATATTTAATCAAACTCCTGGGCAATCCAGCGAAGTTGACCAGATCACCATCCAAGGTCGCCTGCTGGTAAGTGTCGTTTTCGGCATCGTAATAATACACTCGGGAAACCGAAAACGAGGGATCGAAAGGATTGACCCCATCGGCCACAAAAACCAGTTCCTGGGTACCTTGCTGATCGGCCATCACTACCCGCTCTCCGTCAAAGTAATCGATATTGCTAAAAGTGAGGCCACCGTCCGTACTTTTGTAGTAGCCATCATTGCCACAGAGGTAAAAATTGCCATCTACAATATCCAGATCAAAGAAGTTGCCCGGATTGATCAAATCCAACTTAGCCAGATCGGCGATAATGCTCAGGGTTTGCCAGCCTTGCCCGTTGTAGGTGTGAATGCCACGCTCCGAGAGGGCGTAGAGCAGATTATCTTGTACGAACAAATCCTTCATGGTGGATACGGCGATTTGCTGCTCTTGAAAATTGCCCCCCACTTCGCCATCGCCGCTCTTGAGGCCCGTACCGAAGCTGCTGTAGATGACTTCACTACCTTTCCAGTAGGCCAGGCCATTGCCTCCGCTGGTACCTTCCACAAACGTCCAGTTGATGCCGTCGGTGGTGCGGTAAATGCCTTCGAAATTGATGGCGAAGATGAGGTCCTCCCGTACTTGTATAAGCTGCTCGCTCACCGCCGGGCCACCATTGCTCAGTATCCAGCTCTGTCCAAAGTCCTGAGAATAGTAAGCCTGGTTGGCTCCACCAGCATCCGTGATGGCGACCAGGATGTTGCCAATTTGCCCAAATCCAGTCGATGCAATGGTACGTACCGTGACTGGCTCGGCGGCCAGTTGTGTCCAAGTGTCTCCATTGTCGGCAGAGAAGTAAGTAAAATTATTGAATCCTGTACCTTGGTTGACCATTAAAGAGTCCTCGCCAATGACACTGATACTGAAGACGAGATCTCCGGTGCCGAGGTTGACCCTTACCCAGCTCTCCTCGTTGGTATCGAGGTATTGCAGGCCGAAATTGGTGCCGCCGATGAAGACGCGATCGCCGGAGAGGGTCAGGTGTTTGGGAACGGCGGAGGGGAAGCCAACCAGCTTGGGCAGCCCTTCGTACATTACCTCCCAATTGTCTCCATAATCCGTAGACTTGTAGACCCGGTCGCCGCTATTAGTGCCCATGTAGATGGTCGAACCGCGCTTGACGAAGGCATCGGGGTTGAGGTTGAGCGGGAGGTTACCGTTGCAGATGTCCCAGGTCTGGCCCCCATCGAAGCTGCGCCAGGGATTGCTGTTGATGTCCACAAAAGCGGTGTCGCCAAAGGCGTAGATCGCGTCGGAGTTGCCGCCGGCAATCGGCCCGCCGGTAGCGAAGAACTGCGCTTGCATTTGACCGCCTAAAGCTAAAAGGAATAAAATCAGTGTAAAAGAATTACTTTTCATAAAGTCAAAGATTTTGGGGTGCGTCCCCAAATACAGTGACTTTGGGGATACACAGGGTCTGTCGATCCGACGGAAAGGAGAGGGAGGCAGCGGTAAGGGATTTTTCCGGGATCATGGAATTTGTTGTAGTCAATTTTTAGAGAATAAACACTTACCTTCATTACAAAATTAGAAGGAGGGCCACTGCGATTCAATACTACTTTGGTAGTATTTCCCGCCATGTAGAATAAGTGACCCTGTTTCGGGATACGACAAGACAAGACTCATGAATCCTTTCTCAACAACCTATAAAACGGACAAAGCGGATGCTTTTTTAATACAAGAAATATTGAATGGCGACAAGCACGCTTTAAATAACCTTATACAAAAACATCAGCCTTTCATTTATAACATTGCCTGGAAAATGTGCGGTGATCCGACCCTGGCGCAAGACTTAACACAAGAAGCCTTGCTGAAAATTGTTTCAAACCTAAGTTCGTTTAAGGACGAAAGCACCTTTAGAACTTGGGCATATCGGATCGTTTGGAATCACTTTTTGAATCTTACCAAAAAGCCAAATGGCCCATTTATGGACAACTTTGCTGACTTAGGGGCTGAGTTGGACAATGCGCCAAGTTTTAATATTTCATTTGAGGAGCGGGAAGCCAAGAAAGAAGAAATCAGAGAAGTGCGATTACAGTGCCTCTCGGGGATGCTATTGTGTCTAACCAAAGAACAAAGGCTGGTGTACATTATCGGTGATATTTTTGATGCGGATCACAATATAGGTTCCGAAATCATGGGGGTTTCAAAAAGTACCTACCGAAAGAAATTGAGCCGAGCGCGAACTGACCTGTATAATTTTATGAAAAACAAATGCGGGTTGGTCGATAAATCCAACCCTTGTAGATGCCATAAAAAAGTAACGGTTGCCCTGGCACGTGGAATGGTTGATGCCAAGAATCTTCTCTTTAACCGAAAAGAGTATTCTACCTTTCAAAAGGAAATTGAACCCAAAGCCAACCTATTAGTAGAAGAATCGGAAGAATTCTATGTACAGTTGCACAGAGATAATAGCTTTAAGACGCAATTTGATAAAACCAACTTTCTCCTATCCATTCTAAATAGCCCCAATTGGCGCAATAATCTCGGCCTAAAATAATTTTTTTCTCTAAAGTGGTCACACCTCAGTTTTTTTCTTGTCTAAGGGAAAAAAGACATGAAGAAAACAAAAAAAGTAGTACTCATTACCGGTGGGAGCTCAGGGATAGGATTAGTAATCGCCCAGAAATTCCTTGAGAATAAGGATAATGTGATCATCACAGGGAGGAATTTGTCAAAACTTGAAAAAGCGAAGCTTGAAATTCCTTCTATTCATATAGAGCAGAGTGATGTAACCAATGAAGAAGATGTAAGGGCCTTGGCCCTAAAGATGGAGCGGGTTTTTGGTGGCATAGATGTCCTTTTCAATAATGCTGGGATTATGAATTTGGTTGATGCCGGGAGTGAACACAACCAATTGGCCCGTCAATTTGCAGAAATAGCTATCAATTTTAATGCACCAATTCGCATGTTGCACTACTTTCTTCCTCAGTTAAAGGAAAGTGATTGCGGCACATTGATTAATACTTCTTCTGCTTTAGCATATGTTCCTTTTTCGCAAGCACCTGTTTATTCAGGTACTAAATCAGCTTTACATTCCTGGACAAAGGCAATTCGCCCACAGCTTAAGCGCTATGGTATCAAAGTCGTTGAATTACTCCCCCCTGTTGTAGCGACCAAATTAGCTCAAGATGCCAATTTAAAAGATGATAATTTAAAGCCAATGGCACCAGAAAAGTTGGCTAATATTTTTTGGAATGACTACCAAAAAGGTAAAGAAGAAATCACTCCTGGCATTTCCCGACAGCTCAAATTATTAAGTCGTCTGGCACCTAAGTTTGCTTTCAAACAACTCAATAAACAACCCATTCCAAACCTTGATAAATAAATCAAATGTAGAAAACAAACATCATGGATAATTTTACCATTCTCAATCTTCAAAACTTTGCTGCCTTTCTAATGACATTTTTAGGACTTAAATGGTGGGTGTTTCCGAGAGTTGCCAACTTATCAATTCATAAAGCTTTAATACCATTTGTGTTTTTGCACAGTATAAGATACCTGGGTATGATGTTTATGGTAGAACATCAGATATATGATGAGTTCCCTAAAGACGTTGCAACTGTGATAGGTCTTTGGGATTACACAACAGCAATTCTAGCGATCATTACCACTTACGCATTAAGGGTCGAATGGAAGTTTGCTATTCCTTTGGTTTGGTTCTTTAACATTTTTGGATTTATGGACCTTGTAAACGCTTTCCCTAATGTCTTTGGACTAGAGTTTTATAATTATGACATAGGTGGTATTTGGTTCATGTTCATCATAGTTGGGCCGTTTACAATGATTTCACATCTCTACATTTTTTACAGATTATTTAAAAATTTCAACACATCAAAAGTTCTAAAAAATGCATAAGAAGCAAACACCCCGTACCGTCTATGCTATTGCAATATTGACTGCCCTTACCATTACAAGAGCACAAGCTGGTTTATTCCTGCCAACCCTGGAAATGTTTGGAGGGGAGAGCGCTGATGCATGGTTAGTCCCATGGATCACAGATACCCTACTAGGCGTTCTATTGCCCTTAATGATTTACCTAATACTAAGAGGATCTGGTGCAAAAACCTGGTCATTGATAATCATATATAGCGTCGTTGGAGCTTTTGATTATGTACACGGTTTGGTGGCTCAATGGCAACATCCTTTACCTGAAGAAATGGCCAGCTCGGCGTTGGTATTTGGTTCGTTGCTTGCCTCGCTCTCTTTCCAACTCATTGCAATCCTTCTACTTTTTAATGCCAACGTTATCTCACATTATTTAAAAAATGAATAGAAATGAAACAATCTAAGCTTTATACACAAAACGCATGTTTTTTAATGCTTCTTTTGCTCAATACAGGTATAGCCTATGGACAAGTAAAACTTTCCGGTTTGGTATTGTCAACGGGAATAGAGCATCATGAATTTAACGATCGAAACTTTGACGGAACGAGTCTCAAGTTTAGATACTTTAAAGGATTTGATACCACTCCCATTATTGCTTTTGGAATTGATAGTAGGTATACGTTTTCAGAAATAGAAACGCCTTCAAATACTATTAGCGCAAACACCTTTAGCATAGGCCCCATTGTAATGGTTTCCCTACCATTGAAATGGTTTTCCATTCCAGTACCGAAAGGTGCTCCGGAAGGAGGTGGGCCTCTTTTTTATGTAGGCTATAATTTTATTGATAATACACGGTTTGATGATCTCGCCGATACAAAGATCAAAGGAGATAGCTTTAAAATAGGTACACAACTGGGATTTCCCGTCGCAGATTGGTTAGTGCTTGGATTAGCGGTAGAATATTCCACCTATATTTTTAATGATGATGATCCGAACCCACTACTTTTTGAAAACGCCAATAATCTCTCAAGAAGTGGTTGGGAGTACAGCCTTGTAATTGGATTTCCTATACTTTAAAAGATCTTTTAAAATGAAAAGAATACTTTCGTTTATCGCCATTATTGGTATTGGGGCTTTTACCGGAAATATGCTCAATATTGGACTGAGCTACGGCATGCACTGGTTGAGCTTAGAACCGCTTGAATTTATGGAAGCGTTTGCAGTAGCTTTCCCGCTGTTATTATTCCCCACCGCAGCCACATTACTTCCCGCTTTTATAGCTACATTCATCTTGTTTTTTGTAAGTGAAAAAGAATCATTATCCAAGAAGTACTGGCTATATGCCTTGATTGGTCTTTTAACCATTAACGTCTTCACAGCTGCTTACTTTTTGCC
>JBCDGZ010000034.1:0-53986 GCA_038750655.1 Bacteroidota bacterium
ATCGGCTACATTGCTTCTAAATATACAATCCAAAATTACAGGATTACTAGTCGAAGTTCCTCCATTATTGTACAAGCCTCCTCCCCGGAAATTCGGTACCGATCCATCATCGGCCTGCCCATCACTAATGATGAAGCCATCCAAGGTAGCATCAGCCTGCTGTACCCAGACAACATGCCAGCTATTATCTGCCGCCAACCCTTGGGTGCCAATGTCTCCGCTAAGAATAGTCGTATTCTTAACCAGATCGCGCTCGTTGCGATTCATCTCGCCACCGGCGAAGCCTCCAAAGACACCCACCTGTTCATCCATAAAAAAGCTTTGATCACGACTACCCGTGGCGGTAGTAAAAGGATTTTCGATTGTAGGATAATAAATTTCCGAAGCCACCCAAACTTGTGAGCAAGGACCAGCATCATCCAGTGCATCTTGTAGATCGGTATACGCATCTAACCAATCGCTACCATCATTATTACCGTTGGCGCCTTTACTTACATAAATAATATCAACGGTCGAGTTGCTGGCTCCGATGGTTACCGTCGTTCCGGGAGAAAGACAATCCGGGAAGTTCAAATCCCTAACTTCCAGAGTATAAGTCCCTGGGATCAAGTTATTGAAGGTCCCCGTCGTGCTAAATAATTTTCCACCAGAAGCTGGCGAAAGAATATATTCTACTGGATTGGCGGAGCTAGCATTAGCAGTCAAAATGCCATCATTACTCCAAACACAAGAAGCATCAGTCGTTCCGGTACTGGTAATGACTGGAGCAATACATTCCAGACAAATGATGTTAGCGGCCCACCCGGGATCGGTCACAAAGGCATCAGAGAAAAACTGGAACGTCAGACAGCCCGTTGGATTGTCCGCAATGATGGTTCCGCCACCGGGTGCATTAGCGACGCCAGCACCGCAAAACTGCCCCAATGAAGGAGCCGACAGGTTGTCGCCGTCAAAAACTTCAAGGTGGTCATAGCAATCATTGGGACCATCTGGTTCAATATCAAATACGGTGAAGTTCAACTGTACAAATTCTCCAGCATTATCTGGGCAAATGACATAGTTAAACAATTCCCGATCATCGTAATCATTATTAGGACCTCCACTATCGTAGAAGACATTACCACAAGATTGGATGGTGAAGGTACGCGCCGTCGAATAACTGCCTCCACCGCAGAAGCTGTTGGTACGCATGCGCCAGTAGTAAGTAATATTGGGGGAAAGCGCACTACTGGTCCACTGCTCTGCATCGATGGCCAGCCCCTCCTCGACAATATTAGTAAAGCTAGGCTCCGTAGAGATTTGTAGGTCATAGCTCGTTGCATCGTTCACGCCATTCCAGCTAAAGTTTTGCAGGCGGCTGACTTCGGTCGCGTTATTAGCCGGGGATTGCAGCGTAGGTGGTCCAAGGATAGTAGATTGGACATTGACCACGGTGAAGCCCTTTTGAGTGATGGTATTATCGGTACCCGTCACTTCGATGGTGTAGTTGCCATTCGCTATTGCGCTGGTATTATCTAGCACCAGTGTTGCGTTGCTGGGGAAGGTGGTAATGGTTGAAGGAGTAATCGTTGCGGTAACGCCTGCGGGCAGGCCCGTCGCCGTCAGGTTAACAGTTCCAGTGTAGTTGTTCGCATTATAAACAGACACCTTGAATTCAGGCATATCGCCGGGGCACATACTCTTACGAATGGGGTTGATGCCCACCATGAAATCAGGAGCAGTACTGCAAGGATCGGTGATACCGGTAGGAAGATCAAAAGCTTCGTTACCATCCGTACGGCTGTTGCTGCTTCCTTGAGTAGCACTAAAGCCTAATCCCCGTTTAGCAAAGGCATTCCAGATTTCGCAGGCATTGGCACCATCGTACAAGGCAACATCTGCCGCCAGGATGGCATCGCGACCGTCGACAAAGCCGGGACGGCAAGGCTGGATTTTCATCGCCTCCGTAACCAACTGTATGGCGATATTATTTCCACCTGTACCATTATACAAATCAGGATCAAAACCATATTGATCGATCAATCCCCAGGTCAGTTCCCAGAGCATGGCGCACCACACCGAGCCCGTACGGTGTACCGAGCTAGTGGTTTTAATTCTATCATAAGTATCCGGGTTGACGGCTAAATCCGTAGAGTAACGGAAAGAGCGGATTCCCCGTCCCGTGGTGGACTGATTGAGGGCGTAGGTGCCGATGCCTCGGCCAGCGGGGCCAGTATCGCCAGGCTGCATAGTGAACATCAGTCCGTACCAGTCGCTCCACCCTTCGCCCATCTGCTCGCGATTACCGAGGCAGTTGGAATTGCTGGGGCCGCCCGTGAGGCGGTTGGAAATCCCGTGGCCATATTCGTGAACGATGATCCCATTGTCCAGGTCGCCATCACGATCAGGGTTAGGAGAAGTCCAGAGGAACATCTGCATTCGAGGATTACTGCCATCAGGCGGCGTACCGAAGTTGGCATTATTAGAGCCGGAGCCATCCTGGGCATCCCCCCAAACGTGGTCGCTGCCGAGGCCTCCACGGCCATAGTTGTTCTCTTGAAAGTTTCCGGCCACCTCATCAAAGCCATAGATGTAAAGCACATCATGGATGATATTATTCCAATAAAATAAATTGGTGATATTCGCATCCTCATTGACAATCGGCGCCTGCGTTAGGTCGAGCGGAAAGTCAAAGTCCAGTGAAGCTCCTCCATTGGGGCTGTACCCAAAGCCATTATTACCGTTGCGATCCTCCTGCGCCCAAACATTATTCCCAACAGTAATGGTAAACTCTGCCCCGGCTTGACCATCAGTATCGTGCCAGCCATAAGGGGAAGCTAGAGGATCGGCAGGATCAACAACAATCGTCCGTGGCCCGTGGCTGGGGCTTTCTACCGGAGAATCAAAGACATTATATTGATCGCCCATCATCACAGTGGCGACCCGTCTTTTGCCGAAGTGGGCCTTACAGGCGGCGGCGCTATGATCCGCATGGTCGTGCCCGCCGGGAGTATGGCCAAATTTACAGTTCACAATCCAGTTGTTGCGATCCAGAATTTCTCCGCTGGTCGCATCTACACGCAAGCTCCACCAGTTGATGCCGTTGGGCTCAGCGATAGACATATCCCAGCAAAGGCGAAGTTCTCCTTTCTCATTGACTTGATAAACCAATTTGACCGGAATATCTTCCATAGAGATGCTCCCTTTGCTGTAAACAGCGGCCTGCTCAGTATTGCGTTCGCGGCTGATGACCTCAATCCCTTCCGTCGAACCGTAGTTAAGCTCTGCGGCGACCGCTTGGATGGCTTGCAAGGCACTCAGCGCTGGCGAAGTATTGCTCGCCACGATACTTTGCAGGTCAGGATAAAAATTATTGTTCATTTTCAGCATTTGGCCAGTCGCCATAATGTGTACGCTGGCCTCTGCACCGGCGATCTCAATACCTTGATGACGCTGACGCATATAGATGTGCTGAATGCCGCTGGTGCGGCTGATGTGTTCGTCGGTGACGACCCAATCGGCCAGGTCCTCCGAGCTTAATTCGTATTGTTCGGCAGTTTCTAGCAAATACTTATTGGCCACCTCTTTAATCGATTGGCCGAAGGCAGTAAGGGAAAAGAAACAACATAAAATAACCAAGTAAAAATTTCTCTGGCGCATAGAACTTCTGTGTTTGATGTTTGCAACAGGGGGTCTTCAGGGTAATGCTCGGCATTACCTTCCTGGAAGGAATCCATAAGTTTCTGATGGTAGGCGATTAGATTGCCCAATAAAGATACAAAAAGAGTGGGAGGACTAATAGCCCTCCAGGCAGTACAAATCAATTACAGGCCTTTTTGTCGCCAAAATGCGGGTTTTGGACTATTGAATTACCACTTTTTGGGTAATTGTTCCGGCCTCATTTGTGGCTTTGATATAATAATTTCCTCTAATCAGTTGTTGGGTGGGGATACTTAGTCGCGCTCCGTCGATCTGCTTGGCCCAAACGATACTGCCATTGAAGGAGATCAGTTCGACTTGCTTGCCGATGAAATTAGGCGAAACCTGCAGGGTCATCTCCGCACCAGCCGCAGTTGGATTGGGAAAGACTTTGAGGAACTGATCAGCCGGAGCTGGCCCGCCAACGCTGGTGATCGGATTATAATCCAAATTGCGGTACTCAATGATCCGATTGGGACCACTCCCCGGATAGCTAGGCCCATTGGTAGCGAAGTAGACGGCCCCATTGTGGGGGTTGATACAGACATCGCGAATCCGGCCATAATTATTAAAATATTCTACCTCATTGACCACCTCTGTACCATCATCATTGAATTCCAGGACGGAAAGACGCGGTAGGCGGGCAAAGCCTCCCAGTACCGCCATCAACATTTTCCCTTTCCACTCGGGAATCGCTTCATGGTCATAGAACTCCAATCCATTCACCGCCACACAAGGCGACCATTCCGCCAGCGGCTCTTTGACATTGAAGTTGTTGCAATAATTAATCTCCGCAGTGGTATTGCAAACGCCCTGCACATTCGGCCAGCCATAGTTGCGATCCACCTCGATGATGTTGAATTCATCCGATTGTTGGGCACCGTGCTCGGAGGAATAAAGCTGGCCGTTGGGGCCGTAAGCGAGGCCCTGCGAATTGCGATGACCAAAGGAGTAGACGTAACTGGTCGGATCGGGATTATCAGTCGGAATACTGCCATCCAGATTGATGCGCAGCAGCTTACCACTCAAACTATTCATATTTTGCGACAGGCTGCTGTTGCCAACATCTCCCGTAGTCATCAAAATCTTCCCATCGGTAGAAATCAGTAAGCGAGCCCCATTATGGATGCCTCCTCCTGGAATGGCATCGAGGATAGTAACCTCATTCACCAGATTCGCTCCATTCCATTCAAAAGATACCAGTCGCTCCCGGATGCTAAATCCAACCAAGTAATTATAGGCGATATAAACCAGGGGGGTATTCTCAAAATCAGGATGGAGAGTCATTCCTAGCATACCAGGTTCTCCACCACTCTCAACCTTAGACCGAAGGTCCAGTACGGTGATGAAATTGCCATTTTCTGGATTGATCCGCAGCACTTGCCCCCGGCGCTCGGTAGCCCAGATGTGATCGTCTGGCCCCCAGAGGATTTCCCAGGGCACTTGGATGCCGATGGCGACCTCTCTTTCGGTCAGGGTGGTGCTGTCTAAGGTGATGGTGCTTTGGGCATTGAGGTTGAGGAATAAGCCTAAGCAAAAGAGGAGGAGAAGTGTAGATTTATGAGTCATAATGTACTTTTTTCTAAAACAAAATAAGCATAATCCAGCCGTCCTCCCCCAAATCCATCCAATTTTTCTAAATCTGTTAAAAAATGGCAAAATGTCTCCCCTAGCGATAGCGGTCAAACCAAGCCAGAATATGCTCAATCTTGGCAATTAGCTGGCTAGGACGGCGGGCGATGAAATGCGAAGCTCCCGGAATTTCCACGTAAGCCGTCTCGATTTTACGCAGTTTGAGGGCGTGATAGAGTTGTTTGGCCTCCGACGGCGGCGTCCGCAAATCCTTCGTCCCCACCATCACCAGCGTAGGCGTTTGAACATTGCCGACCAGGGATACCGGCGAAAACTTCATGTAGGTTTCCATCTCCTCCCAGGGCTGGCCGGGATAGCGAGAGTAGGCATAACCGTAATAATTATCTGCTGTTAGCGTTTTGCTGACCCAGTTCATCACCGGTTTGATGACGGCGGCGGCGCGAAAGCGGTTGTTCTTGCCGATCATCCAGGCCGTCATGATACCGCCGGCACTACCGCCGGTAACGAAGAGACTGTCTTCCACCGTATAGCCCCCCTTAAGCATCGCATCAACGCCATCCATCACATCGTGGTAATCATCGCCGGGATAATTGTGGTACAAGAGATTGCCAAAGGTCTCTCCATAGCTGGTACTGCCCCGAGGATTGGGATAAAAGACCACAAAGCCCGCTGCCGCATACAGCTGCATCTCCGGCGAAAAGCGATCGCCATAATTTAGAATCGGGCCACCGTGGTTTTCTACCAGCAAGGGATACTTTTTATTTTTATCATAATCCGGTGGAAACACCATCCAGCCCTGAATATCCCGGCCATCAACCGAAGATTTGTACCAAATCTCCTCCACCTTACCCAGCTTTCGCTGCTGCAAAAGATCATCGTTGAGGCTCATCACCAGGCGGGCGGAGGCCCCGGGGCGATCAATCAGGGCCAGCTCGGCAGGATGTTCGGGGTTGGTGTGGGTAAAAGCGATTTGGCCTTTTTGGGCGACGGTAAAGGAGCCGCCGGCGTAGGGCCGGCCAATCGATGTCCCTCCAACATCACCGGTGATCAGCTTGGTTGTGCTCGCCAGATCAGTGTAGCCAATCTTCGTATTTCCTTTGTCATCGTACATAAAATAGAGCCCCTTACCGTCGGGCGCCCAGATGGGCATAGCAGCACTGCGGTCCAACCCCGTCTCAATCCGTTGCTTTCCGGAGCCATCGGCGTTCATGACATAGAGGTGCTGCAGCTGATAGGTTTGCATTTCATCATCAAAGCCGAGGTAGGCCACTCGACGGCCATCGGGCGAAACGGCGATGCCCTCGTCGGGACCATAGCGATCGGTCAGGGCGGTCACCGTACCATCGCCTAAATTAACCTTATAAATCTCTGAATTACGAAAATCGTAGTCCCAGTTGGCCGCGCGATTACCGCTAAAATAAAGGGATTGCCCATCCTTGCCCCATTCCGGGGCGCTGCTGTGGCGATAGGGGCCATCGGTGACCTGCCGATGCGTACCCCCTTCTGCGGGGAGAACAAAATACTGGTTGTATCCAGGTCTTAGGTACCCCCCTCCGTCTGATTCGTGCTTGAGGCGGCTGGTGACGCGGGGAGGATTGGCCCATTGGGCACCCTTGGGGCGTTTGGGCGGACGAACCAAAGACAGCTCCTTGCCTTCGACAAACATAGAAAAAGCCAACTGACGGCCGTCGGGCGACCAACGCAGGCCGCTAGGCGAAGAGGGCAGCTGGGAGAGGCGAGCGATTTTTCCATTTTTTAACCAATACACAAAAATCTCGGTGCCTTCGTCCGTCCCGGCCGTAAAGGCGATGCGCTGCCCGTCGGGCGACCAGCAGGGGTTGCCCTCGTTGACTTCATAGCTTGTCAACTTCTGATGACCGCTGCCATCCGCATTAACCAGCCAAAGGCGGGCCTTGCGCTGATCCTTCATTATATCCATCCCCCTCCGTACATAAACGATGGTCTGACCATCCGGCGAAATTTGAGGATCGGTGACCCATTCTAATTCAAAAACATCCATACTAGAAAAGGGAGGATGCTCCTGACTCCAAAGAAGGGTAGAAGCAGAAAACAAGAGGAACAAAAGAAGCAGGGGACGATTTTTCATAATCCGGGAATTACTAGGTGATTAAGTGTGGTCCCAAATGTAAGAAATTCCGGGGCGATTGCTCAAGCCCCAGAAAATTATCCCTGCCTTTTAAAGAAGAACTAAATTTTGATTTTCACCATCGTCCGCATCATGGAATGATGGGCAAAGTCATCATCTTGGCTGTAGGCAATATGCATGAATAGCTCACTCCCCGCTTCGAGGGTATGGTGAAACTGGCTATCCGGAAAACGGCTCAAGTCAAAAGTAATACTTGTTGATTTCCCCTTCTCACTGCCGACCACTTCACCAACTGCCGTTTGGCCGCCCAGCTTGGTGACGGGATGTACATCGCCGGGCTTAATGGTATAGAAATCAAGCACTTCAGCCTTGCCATTTTGAACCCGTCCCATCATAAAGCTGCTTCCAGCCAATTGGTCTTTAGGATTCAAGCCGATGGCTACCCAGCCATCAGTCGGCGCAGTCATGGTAATTTTGAGATTATTCTGGACGACCTTCCATTCGACCGTCATCCCATTCTTTTCGATTTTTTGGGGAGTGCTTTGGGCAAAGCTGCTGGTCATAAAACAAAAGAGGGCTAAACAGAGCGATAATAGTTTACAATTCATGGTAGAAAATTTAGAGGCTTGCAATAATTAGGTATTGCTAATTGTAACTTCAATTGCGCTGTATTATTTTATCAGTTGATCGATAACTCTAATATTTCCCCCTCACTACTCCACCATAATTTCATCGACAAAGACCCAACAGGGCTGCCCTGCCCCAGGGTGCCAACTCGGATTCACCAGATTGCTCTTGACTGCCACCCGGACAAAGCGGGCCTGCTGCTCTTCAAAAGATTCAGAGAAGGTCTTGACCTCGGGAGGTTTCGGCGACTCGGTCATCGGATAGCTGTGGCGGCCGACCTCTTTGAAATTGCGACCATCGCTAGAGACCGATATGGTCATCCCTTTGGGCTGAAAAATCCAGGAGTTGGTATCCTCTAGGGTGCTGAGGATGACCCGCGAAACCACCTTCGGCTCACCCAGGTCAAGCGTAGCGGTGAAGTGCTCTTTCTCAAACCCCAGCCAATTGCCCTCGGTAAAAGAGGTAGTTCCCTTTTTAAAATCACAAAGCGATTTCGCCCCTTTGCCGGCGTAGCGATCGTTGGGCTTTTTGTTAAGGGCAATTTTGGTGGGTTGATAGCGGGCGCGGGCAAAGAGCTGGTGGGCCGGCTCACTAGTACCCCAGCCTTTCTTTTGTGCAATCACCTGAATATCGGCAGTTTGATTAATCACAAAGGGCCCCTCGTAGCGCTGGGCGGTCGAGTCAGGAGCGCTACCATCCAGGGTATAAAAAATATCAACGTTCTTAAAATTGATTTCAAAGGCTACCTCCAGCGAATCTTTAAAAATGTCCTTCTCGGCGACAATCAGTGGCGGTTTGAGCTGTGAGCTGCCGAAGATCGACTCGTCAACTCCGGTGTTGACGCGCAGGCGCGGTTGCTGCTCTTCCAGACTAGCGATGGCGGTCGGGCTGACGTTGGTTCGCCAGAGGTAGAGCTTGCGCAGGGCCTTGAATTGGCTCAGATTGGCGAGGCCCTCGTCGTCGATCGCTGTATCGTAAAGGTTGAGGTTTTCGAGGTAGTCCAGGTTCCTGAGCTGCCGAAGGCCGACGCTGGTAATTTTGGTTTTCTGTAGGGATAATTTTTGCAAATGCGGTAGGTCATTGACCATCTCCAATAGCTGATCGTCCAGGCTGGTATTGCTCAAATCAAGATGAATCAATTGCTCATCAATGCCTTCCAGTTTTTTGAGCAAAGAAGCATTGAGGTCCTGCCGACCGCTGAGGCTTACCGCCAGAAAAGGCCGCTCCGCAGCCAATTTTTCCACCTTAATCCCCATCTGCTGTAGCGCGTTCACCTTATTCGCACTGGCCTCCTCCACTTCCAATCCCCAGACGCTATTATCCACCTGAGTGTAGCGAGCTAGTATGGTCTTAATGTCCTCCGGTTGCTCCATCGCCGCCACTTGTTTCTCAAAATCTCCCCCACCATTAATCCACCACTCCAGCAAGCTGATCTCGCTTTCGCTCAACTGCCGCTTGCCCTTCGGCGGCATATGCTTTTTATCCTCCAAAGGCAGATGAGCTCGCTGCATCATCAAGCTGGCCCGAGCATCTCCAGCGACGAAAAGCGCCCCGCTTTTGCCTCCCTTCTGCAAGCCCTCCAAAGTCGACATTAGCAATTCGCCTTTCACCTTGGAAGGGTTATGACAGCTCACGCATTTGTCTTTCAGAATAGGTTGAACAAACTGAGCAAAAACCACTGCCTCGTCGAGGTTGTCCATAGGCGGAGGAGGAGCCGCTTCTTCTTGGAGCGGGGCCATCAGGAAATCACTACCGTGGGTCAATGAACCACCAAGATGCCCGGTAATGCCTAATACGATCATCAGTACGGTGAAAGCGGGCATGAATATCTTTGACTTCCGTCGATGCAGAAGCAGAAGGACGACCGATAACAGCGCCGTAGCAATGCCCAACCATTGGTGTTGATTGAGCAAGGTTTCCTCGTAACCGCCGTCCAGCGAGAGGGCGTAGCCGGAGAGCGCCGCGAAAATGGCAGACCACATTCCGATTTGCAGAGCAAAGCCTGTAGCAGATTTCAGGGTTTGGTAATTGGCCTTATTTCCCATCCATTCCATCAAAAAAGCCAGCACCAAAATACCAATCGGCAGGTGCAAGATCAGTGGATGAAAACGACCAAAAAGTTGAATCAGCGTATCCATATCTGTTATAATTAATTCAAGCTGTTATCGTAACTTGGGTTAATTAAAAAAAACTTCGTCGAGAAATAACCAAGCCTTTCCCCCTTTACCGGCGTGCCAGTCTGGGCAGCGACCCTGGTTGATTACTTTATACCGAATATAGTTGGCCTCTACTCCCTCTAGCTCTACCTGATGAGTCTTCACCTCGGCGGATGAACTGGCTTGCAGCTGCGGTAGGGTCTCCGAAAGCACTCGTTCGTATTTTTCCCCATCCATAGAAACTTCTACCGTGAATCCTTGCGGCGGAAATATCCAGGAGCCCGGATGGCTCAAATAGCGAATACCCAGCTGGTGAATCGCCTGTGGCGCCTTCAAGCGAATATCAAGTTCGGCGTCCACCCCCTCAAGGCCGATCCAATTGCCATCCCGAAAATCCACACTACCATTCGCTCCATCAACCAGCGTCCTCTTCCCCCGGCCCGCATATTGCGCCGCAGGAGCGGCCTGCAATTCTAAAGCAGCAATGTTCTCCGCTACCCTAACTTCTGCGCTCATTGGCTGGCCAATCGCTTGATCGTTTTGAAAAAGCTGGGCTCGCAGGGCAGTAGACTGAGTAATGGTCAGCGGCGCTTCGTAAGTCTTCATTGCTGCGCCGCCCTCCAGCTGATAACGAATTTCTACGCCAGGTAAAGCCCCGATCAACTGGGCAGTAACCGGAGCGCCCAGTTGATCTTGCTGAAGGCGGATATGAGGCTTTAAAAAATCATCACCAAAGGCTTCGATGGCCTGACCCAGTTGCTGATAGAGGCGAGTCTTTCGCTCTGCGTGTGCAGGAACCTCCGCCAGATTGCGCTGTTCCCAAGGGTCAGTATTTAAGTCAAATAACTGCGTATAGCTTTGCCCTTTAACAAAATTGTGGATGAGCTTCCAACCCGAGGCTTCGCGGATGGCTCGCATCTCTTTGGCGTGGGCCAGAAAAAGTTGTTCGCGCACAACGGCCTCTTCTTGCAAGAGCGCGGGAAGCAAACTCCGCCCTTCGACCGTCTCTGGAATATCCAGATGAAGCAAATCGCAGAGCGTCGGAAAAACATCGTACAGATAGCAAAGCGTAGAAGCCCGGCGGTTGCCGCGCAGTCCCGGAGCAGCCATAATCAGCGGTACCCGGACGCTGTGATCGTAGACACTTTGCTTACCCAACAGCCCGTGCTGCCCGACCGCCAAGCCATTGTCTCCGGCAAAAACGATGATGGTTTTCTCCGTGAGCCCTTGCGCATCCAAAGCATCCAGTACTCGGCCGATCTGCGCATCTACTTCGGAGATCATTGCATAGTAGGCCGCCAGCTCTTCCTTGACGATCGCTGCCGTTCTGGGAAAGCCGACCAAGTTTTCGTCGCGGGTACGGAGGTGGCCGTTGTCGAAGGGATGCTGGGGGAGGAAGTTGGGAGGCAAGGCCAACTTCGCGGTATCGTAGCGTTGCCGAAACTGATCGGGAGCCTCCCGAGGGTCATGTGGTGAGGTGTAGGCTACGTAGAGGCAGAAAGGCGTTTGGCCGTTTTGTTGTTGGATAAAATTGACGGCAGCATCGCTGTACATTTCGCTCGAAAAGGCTTCGCCCTGCCATTGGTTTTCGGCCGCAAAGCGGGCGCTGGGATCAAAGTCCCAAAGTCGAGGTCGTCGGTGGCCGCCGTCCTTGGGCCAGTGCATGCCCCCGATAAAAATGTTGGCTCCATCGGTAAAACCTTCTCTAATTTTTGAGGTATTGTTGTGCCACTTTCCGGTAAAAAAAGTCTGGTAGCCTTCGGCACGTAGCAGCTCGGGGAAGGTGAGAAAAGGGAAATGTGCCTCGTAACTGGCCTGCCCTTGGTCGATGTAATCCTGGGGGATATTCATGTAGGGCTTTCCGGAGAGCAGCATAGCCCGGCTCGGCGCGCAGACGCCGCCGTGGTGGGAACCCATGATGTGGGCTTGGGTGAAGCTGATGCCGCTATTGACCAGCCGATCCATATTAGGGGTATGAACGGCAGGATTGCCCAGTGCTTGGATCGTATTGAAGCGTTGATCGTCGGTGAATAGGACGACGACATTGAGCGGCGGAGTACTTTGCTCTTGGCAGGCGGCGACGAGGAGCAGGAGGGTGCAGCCCAGGAGGAATATTTGACTTGCCCTGCTCATTCGCTCTTAGCAGTTATGGGGCTGAGTTGATCTAGTTTGCCATCGGCACGCATGCGCCAGCGCGTTTGTCGGTCGCAGCTTGGAGCGATAATTTCGAACCACTGTGGGCTGGTATAGAAGACAGGTTCCAAGGAACAATCCGCGTTGTCGATAGTGGGCAAGTTAAAGTCCTTTAGGTCATCGCTGTAGCGCTGATTTTTTTCGAAATAGGCCAACTGTTGAAAATAAAGCTGCCAAAGGCTCCATTTGATGGCCTCTTCCGGCTGATCAACAAAAGCCTCTTCTCCCGCTCCTGCTTCCAGCGCAGAAAACTGCACATAGCCCCATTGCTCTGGCATGTGCATATTGATCTGTCCGGTAGGTGACCAGACCCAATTGTTCTCTGGCAGGCTGTTGCCCGTCGCAGCATCTTTGACCTTCACATATTCCCCTTCTTTAATTTCCATTGTCCAATCCACTCGGGAGAAATTGACCCGCCACTGCTCACCGGCCTTCGGCCCGCGCTCCTTTGGCGCCAGCTCCTTCAGTGCGGTCCAGGGAATAGCCATTTCCACACTCCAATACTGATCCTCATCGCTCGGATCGTTTAGTGTACCTTCAATGTGAACGGCTGTTTTGATGTTCGGGATATTCCAGTTAAACAACACTTTAGGCTCCTCATCAACTCGATAAGGACGCAGCAACAGCAGCTCCCAAAGGGTGTTGAAAGCATTGACTTCAAATTCATAATAATTATGTCCATCTCCATCTGGATCGATAAAGATTTCGAAATCATCATCGTAATAAATCACTGCATCCCGCTGTACCAATTTGGCCCAGATATGGGGTTCCTCCATTTGAGCGTAGAAATAAAAATAGTCCTTATCCCACAGCATCTTAGCCCGAGTCTCTAAAGCAGGTTTGGGTTTAAGATCACCTTCGATGTCAACAAAGGACTGGGTCCAGGGCGCTTTCTCCCAGGCTGTTTCTTGCTGCTTTCCATCGATGGCTAAAGGAGTCATCGTTTGGTAGCAAACATATTTTTCGGGGGCAAAAGGAATGGGGTGTTGGTAATCAACCATCGCAGCGGGCGGCCCAGCGGGCGAGTCCTGCTCTCCACAGCTAATTAGCCCCAGTAGCAATCCTAAAAGGCCAATAATATTCCATCTTATTATCATATAACTCATCGCACTACTCAATTAATAGTTCATCAATAAATAGCCAGGGAGGCGTCCCCTTCCCCGGATGCCAGTCCGGAATAGCCGACAGGCCCTCCAGCTCTATTTTTACAAACCGTACCGCCTCCGATGCAAAGGACAGGCTGATGAATTGCTGCCCTCCAGCTGCCTCTTCTCGGGGGGCCTCCAGCTCCTTCCGTCCAACGTCCACAAAAGTCTCTCCCTCCTCCGACACGGCGACCTTCATCGCCGCTGGCAAGAAAATCCAGCTCCCCGCATCCGCCAGCATACTGGCCGTCACCCTACGCAACGGGCGACGCTCCTCCAACTCCACCAGCGCCTCAATCGTACCGCCAGCGAAGCCCAGCCAGGCCGGCTCTCGAAAATTGGTCGTCCCCTTCTCCAAATCCACCAACCCCGCTGCACCGCGCCCAGGATACTGTTCGCTCCCTTCCCGATTCAGCGTAATCTGCCGGACCGAGGGTACCTTACTGACCTCAAAAAACTGGGCAGTAATGATTTCGCTGGGTTGGCAGCAGGTATGGTAAGCGCGGGCTTGGAGTAAGGCACTTTGGTTTAGATCGATGGGCTGCTCGTAGCGCGGCGACTGCTCGGTAGGTGTACTGCCGTCTAGCGTATAGTGGATATTCACGCCATCGTAGTTCAGTCGGAGGCGCAGGATGTTTTGGTTTTTGAAAAATACCTGATCCGTATCAACGGAGGGGGCGGCCAGTTGGAACTCGCCCTCTTGAGCGTAGGGGGATTCAGCTGGGGTGCAGCCCAGTAGGAATAGCCCAAAGAGCAGCAGCCAGCAGGAGCTTTTAAGCTGTTCCCTAATCGTAGCGGAGATCAAACATTGTTGTTGTTCCTTCATAACCCGCTCTTAGTAAATCTCCACTTCGTCTACAAACAGCCAAGCACTGTGGCCACCACCTTGCAGACCATCCGGAATGGTTCCAAAATTTTCGGCAATAATATTCATCGCTTCCACCCCTTGCTTAAGATCGAGGGGGATATCAATTTCCGCTACTTTAGTCTCGGTATTGATGTCCGTAAAAACAGTAGCATTATAAAAATCCTTACCCTTGGCATCATTAGAACAGGCGATAGTCACTCGTTTTGGCAGATAAATCCACTGCCCTTCTCCTTTAAAAAAACGCATCTTCACGCCCTTCACCTCCGTCTTTTGATCAAAGACCAACAGGGCATTCATATCCTTGCCTGCAAAGCCCAGCCATTCCTTATCACCGTAGCGTTCACTGCTGCCCCGAATGCCATTGAAGATCGCGCTGTGGCCTCCGGCAGCGTAGCGGTCCGCTGGTGCGTGGTTGAGCCGAAGCAGTCGCCCTACGCCCTTGTGCAGCTCAATATCTCTGGCTGCCACTCGGCCTCGCTGCGCACCATCGACAAACCCAGCAGCCCGCAATTGGCTATTAGCACCCACACTAATGGGGCCTTCGTAAAGGGTCGAAGTAGGGGTAGGCGAACTGCCGTCCAGGGTATATCGAATTTGCATGTTGGGTACATTGGCGGAGAGTTTTACAACTAGCTCGCCGGGCTTCGTCTCACAGTCGACATTGAGGTCGTAGACGCTAGCGGCGGCATTGATGCCGTAGGCCGTCAGGCGCTGAAAATGCACATCCAATCGTTGTACAAAGTCGTCAAAACTGCGCTGCTCCTTATCTGTCCAGCCCACCTCAGCAATCGCCATTGCCCGAGGATAGGTCATATAATCCAGCTTCTCTACATCAGGGATGTACTCAGTCCAGACATTGGCCTGCAGTCCGAGAATATGGTGCTGTTTGTCCTCCGGCAGTTCTTCCGGTACAGGCTCAAAACCGTAGACTTTTTCCAGCGGCAAAAAGCCACCAATGGCCAAAGGTTCTTCCTCGTGTTCGGATTGGTAATAATCGAAATAGCAATGCGAAGTGGGCGACATCACGACATCGTGCCCCTGGGTGGCGGCGGCGATCCCACCTTCCATTCCTCGCCAGGACATAACCGTCGCATTGGGCGCCAGGCCTCCCTCCAAAATTTCATCCCATCCAATCAACTGCTTACCTCTAGCATTGATCATTTTTTCAATGCGGCGAATAAAATAGCTTTGCAACTCATACTCATCCTTGAGGCCTTCTTTTTTGATGAGTTGTTGGCAAAATTCGCTCTCCTTCCACTGGGTCTTGGGACATTCATCTCCTCCGATGTGAATGTACTTGCCGGGGAATAAATCCATGACTTCGTTCAGTACATTTTGCAGAAAGGCGAAGGTCTCTTCGCTGGGGCAGTAGACATTGTCGGAGACACCCCATTTGGTAAGAACTTCTAGCTGCTGGCCGGTGCAGCCGAGTTCGGGATAGGCAGCGATGGCGGCCTGGGCGTGCCCTGGCAGTTCGATTTCCGGGATGATGGTGATGAAGCGATCCGCAGCATATTCGATGACTTCTTTGACTTGTTCTTGTGTGTAAAATCCGCCGTATCGTTTACCGTCGAATTGATGGGGCTGATCATTATAATGACCGACCAGGGTTTCTTTACGAAAGCCTCCAACCTCCGTCAATTTAGGATACTGCTTGATCTCCATACGCCAGCCCTGGTCTTCGGTCAGGTGCCAGTGGAAATAGTTGAATTTATGAAGGGCCAGAATATCGATGTAACGCTTGACCGCATCGACATCATAAAAATGCCGGCAAACGTCGAGATGCATTCCTCGGTAGGGAAAGCGGGGTTGATCTTCGATCAGTACGCCAGGGATTTTGAAATTGATGGTTTCGTATTCGTAGGTTCCGTAGAGCCCAACGGGCATGAGCTGTAGCAGGGATTGCAGGCCGTAGAAGGCTCCCTGCGGTGTACCAGCCGCCAATTCAATCTGCTCGCTATCTACTTTCAAGCGGTAAGCATCCCCCGCTATTGTGGCGTCAGAAATAATGTTCAAAGCTCCTTTGGCTGATGGCCCCTGTACGACCTCAAGCTTTTGCTCACTTGTAGAAGCCGCTAGTTTTTCGTTTAAATAATCGGCAACTTTTCCCCAGTCTGCTCCAGCTTCAGCGAGCTGAATTTTGGTAGTAGATTGGAGCAGAAAGCTATCCCCCTGAATACTCATTTGCTGAGGTTTGGGGATAATCGCAGTTTGCCCCTTAGGGGTCTTACTACTGGGGGGCGTCGTGCAGGAAGCTAGCATAAGCAATAGGATAACTAAAGACGAAAAGAAAAATGGAATTTTATGAATCATGGCGTTGGTTTATGCAGAATGATTTCTCGAATGATTATTAATTTTAAAAGTATAAGTTCTGGTAAAACTGTTCGTTGCGCTGCAAAGCTTCATAGTAAAAAAACACTTCTCCTTCAATGCCGTATTTTCGATTTTCTTTGACGAATAATTGGAGTAAGGTATCCGTTGCGTAGTAGTCGCCAACGCGCGCCAGGATGCCCGGAAAGATCAAATGGTGGTTAGTCGGTTCAACTTGTTCTTCCATAATCTTCTTCAATTCCAATCGGTACTTATCAAGGTCGTAGCGATAAATTTGTGGACAAACCATATCGACCCAGCCTTCGGCTACCCAGCGGGGCCAATCCTGCAAATACTGCTCCTTGCTCCAAGGAAAAATGCTGGGCGACACCGAAATCGTCGTCGTAGAATCTACCGCTTTCACTTCCCGATGCAGCCGCTCCATGAAGACATTGAGGCGCTGGGCCCGCCAGTCGACCCACTCGGTATTAAAGGGATCGCGGGGCGGCGAAGCCCCCTGGTGACTTTGTCGATAAGCCGCAACGGTCAGCGAGTCATAGCCGGCAATCGAAGGCAAGGCCGGCAAGCGGTCATCGCCCTGAACACCATCGATGTCGTAATTACTCACCACTTCTTTTAGCAGTGAAAGAATGAAATCCTGTACCGCTGGATCAAAGGCATTCATCCACTGAAAGCCATTTTTACTAGCGATATTTCCCGCGCTGTCGCGAGCGGCCCAGCGAGGCTTCTGCCGCAGCAACGGCCCGCCGTCCGCCTCCTGATACGATGCAGCAAAGCCAAATTCGAACCAGGCGTAGACCTTCATTCCTCGCGTTCGTGCAGCGTCGATGACTTCTTGCAAGGGATCGCGGCCCTGGTGTTGGGGATCGATCCGCAGGCCAAAAGTTTGCTCCATGATGTCGCTGGGATAGAGGGTATATCCTCGGTTCCAGGTGACGACGAAGATGCTGTTAAAGCCATACTGGTGACACCGTTCAACGGCAGCTTCGATTTGCGCTCGGGAGAACATGGCATCACTGACGACGTTAGTGAGCCAGACGCCTCTTGTGGGTTGAGGGGGAGGAGTCGTGTAGGGCTGATTTTCCTGACAAGAACAAATCAGTAGCCCCAAAGACACCAATAATATCCCTTCAAAGCTCCTCACACTCGCAGCAGTTTGATCGGATAACTCTTCCCCGCATTCCACTGCGCAACGTACAAGTTTTCCTCGTCATCTACACAGACATCATGAGGATGCTGAAAAACCTTCACCGTCTGATGCATCGGCTGCAACTGACCATCAATATAGGTCGGCTGACTGCCTCCCGGCGCCGAAATCAGCTGATTATCTTCATTCAAAATCGAAACAAATCCCGTATTGGCTGCACCACTCCCTGACCATATCGTCGCCAAATACACCTCCTTGCCGTGAATAACCGGACGACAAATAAAAGCCCCCGGCAAATCGATCACCTCCAACAATTGCCCGTCCAGCGAAAACCGCTTGAGCTTATTCTGCTGACGCGCCGTAATCAACAAAGAAGGATTTGTAGCATCTCGATCATCGTAACAAATCCCGTGTGCATTATCAAAATATTTATCCTCTTCCGTCTTGCCAGCCGCAGGTGGACGTCCCCCAAAAACATTCAACAGCTCCCCCCTGGCATTGTAGTGCAAAATGTACTGCAAGCCATAACCATCGGCCACATAAATATCACC
Organism: Bacteroidota bacterium; assembly: GCA_038750655.1. Classification (GTDB taxonomy): domain Bacteria; phylum Bacteroidota; class Bacteroidia; order Chitinophagales; family Saprospiraceae; genus JBCDGZ01. Next base: position 18,397 of record JBCDGZ010000034.1, read on the forward strand.
GTTCGGCGCAATCGCCGTCTCTGTGGGGATATACTGATCTGCTTTTTCATAACGCCCAGATTCCTCCGGATAAGGCAGCACCATCACCACCTTCCCCTCAATCGTCGTTTTGATCACCTCGTGTCGATTATTATCAGCGATGTACAAAAAGTCTTCTCCGTTTTCCTTACTCAAAGTTAGCCCATGCGCACCCGGATAGTCCGTCCCCCATACCTCAATCAGCTTCCCCGATTTGTCGTAAACAATGACATTATTCTTCGTATGATTGGTCAGCAAAATAATCCGCCCCTGCGAATCCTGCACCATCTCGTGGCAATCATTCACCGGATGAACCGCAGCATCCAACACCCCCCACTTCCGATCAATCTTGTACTGATGGGACTGATGCCCAATAACAAAATCTTTGTACTGCGCCAGTTCTTGCCAGCGGGCAGCCAAGGGCTGAGGGCTCAAGGCCAAGCCGGCCAGCGTGCTGAAGGTGGTGTTGAGGAATGTTCTTCTTTGCATTTTTTACGCCTTTGGCGTTTTTGGTGGACGGTGGAATGTGGCATAGCCATCTCTTCGAGGCCCCTGGCATTTTGGGTGGACGGTGGACGATGGACGTGGTGGGGCGTAGTGGGTCGTAGCAGACTGCGACTTTATACATTTTGACTTATACTTTTCACTTTGTATCTGATCCATTCCCGTCAGGCCATCCACCGTCCACCCCCAGCGCCAAAGGTCCCAAAGGGATGGCGATGCCACGCAACTCCTGCCGGCCGGCAGGCGGGCGTCCACCGTGAAACCTTACGCCAGTAAAGGTTTCACAATATGCCCGTGCACGTCCGTCAACCTAAACCGACGCCCTTGATACTTATAAGTTAATTGCTCATGATTGATCCCAAGCAGTTTAAGCATGGTGGCTTGGAAGTCGTGGACATGAACTTTGTCTTTGACGATATTGTAACCGAAATCATCTGTTTCTCCATAGACTACGCCGGGTTTAATACCGCCGCCGGCCATCCAGATGGTGAAGCAGCGAGGGTGATGATCGCGACCGTAGTTGTCGGCGGTCAGTACGCCCTGCGAGTAGTTGGTACGGCCGAACTCTCCGCCCCAGATGACCAAGGTGTCGTCCAGCATGCCGCGCTGCTTGAGGTCCATGACCAGTGCCGCGGAAGCCTGATCGACATCTCGGGATTGGTTGGCAATGGCGGAGGGCAGGTTGTCGTGCTGGTCCCAGCCCATGTGGTAGAGTTGGATAAAGCGGACATCGCGCTCAGCTAGCCGCCGCGCCAGTAGGCAGTTGGCGGCAAAGGTGCCCGGCTGCATCGACTCGGGGCCATACATCTGGTAGATATAATCAGGCTCATCGGAGATGTCAACAACGTCGGGAACCGAGGTTTGCATGCGGTAGGCCATTTCGTACTGGGCGATTCGGCTGCTGATTTCAGGATCACCGAATTCCTCTAGCTGTTGAGCATTGAGCTGGGCGAGTTGATCCAGCATCTGGCGGCGACTTTGGGAATCGACGCCCTCCGGATTTTTTAAATAGAGCACGGGATCTTTGCCCGAGCGGAATTGTACGCCTTGATGTAGCGAATGTAAGAAACCATTTCCCCACAAACGAGAGTACAGGGGCTGGCCAAACTTACGGCCCGTTCCTCTCGACAAGAGAACCGTGAACGTAGGCAGATTTTCATTCATACTTCCCAAACCATAGCTCAGCCAAGAACCCATGCAGGGCCGCCCCGGCTGCTGGGAGCCGGTCTGAAAAAAGGTGATGGCTGGATCATGGTTAATGGCCTCTGTATACATGGATTTGACGATGCAAAGTTCGTCTACAATTTTTGAGGTGTAGGGCAACAGGTCGCTCATCCAAGTACCATTCTGGCCATGCTGTTGGAAGGGAAAAAGAGAGCCAACCAGGGGAAAAGAATCCTGCCCGGAGGTCATCCCTGTCAGCCGTTGGCCATTGCGCACCGATTCAGGAAGCTCTTGCCCACGCATTTTACTGAGCAGTGGTTTATAATCAAACAGCTCTAGCTGAGAAGGGCCGCCACTCTGAAAGAGATAGATGACCCGTTTTGCCTTGGGTGCAATGTGAGGAGCATCAAGTATCCCGCCCAGGCGGCTGGCCGTTGCCTTCAATGCCCCTTGCTCGCCAGAGCGAAAGCAGTTGAGGCCAAACAGAGAGGACAGCGCCGCTACGCCAATGCCCATACTGGTTTTGGACAAAAAAGCCCGGCGGTTCATGCCCAGTTGTCTTTCTTCAATAATCTTTTTACTCATCAGCTTAATTTTAGTGCTTTAGGTAAATGCGATAAATTATCCTCGGGTAATGGTTTCATCCAAATTGAAAATAGCATTGGCAACTAGCATGTAGGCAGCTAATTCGGGTTCACTCAACAGCTCTTTCTGCTGGTATTCTCCAATCGATAGCAGCTCCTGGGCCGCCTTCGGTTGGGACTTGAAACGCTCCCACTCCATATTGAAATAGGCGAGCAGTCGCTGACCCTCTAACTCACTAATGTGCCGAGAAGTCGCCAGGCGGAACATGGCTCCAATACGCTCCTCGGGGCGCTCCTCCATATCAACCGCGCGGTAGGCCAGTACTCTGGACGCTTCTACAATCTGCGGATCATTGAGCAAGACCAGGGCTTGCAGCGGCGTGCTGGTTGACTGCCGCTTGACCATACAGAAGTCGCGGGAGGCAGCATCGAAGGTCATCATACTGGGCGGTGGTACCGTGCGCTTCCAAAAGGTATAGATGCTGCGGCGGTAGAGCTTTTCGCCCTCATCCTGAACGTAGCTAGCGGTACTTCCGCCACCACCGCCTGTAGTCTCCTGCCAGAGGCCAGGTGGTTGATAGGGCTTCACGCTGGGGCCGCCAACCAGGCGGTTGAGTAGGCCGCTGACGGCCAGGGCATGATCGCGGATCATCTCGGCGGAGAGCCGCAGACGGGGCGCTCTGGCCAGCAGGCGATTCTCAGGGTCCAGCTCTAGTAATTCTGGGCTTACCTTCGCCGATTGGCGGTAGGTCGCCGACATCACAATTTTCTTCAATAATGCCTGAACATCCCAGCCATTATCCCGGAATTCAACAGCCAGCCAATCCAATAATTCTGGATGCGAAGGCAGAGCGCCTTGATTACCAAAATCATCGGCGGTAGCGACGATGCCGTTGCCAAAACATTGCTGCCAGAGACGATTGGCTGTTACCCGAGCGGTAAGAGGATGTTGGGGAGAAAAGAGCCATTGGGAGAGCCCCAGGCGATTGCGAGGCAGGTCTTCGGAGAAGGGCAGCACCGATTCAGGGGTCTCCGAAGCTACTGGCGCTCCGTGCTTGTCGTAGGCACCACGCTCCAAAATATAAGCCTGACGAGGTTCTTCCATCTCCTGCATCACCATCAGGGGGATTTCCTTCAGCGTATCCAGGTTATTGATAAAATGCAATTGCTCCGCGATCTCGGTATCCGTCAACTTGATGTAGGGCTCCGGAATTGCCCCGTAGGGTTCGATCAGTCCTTGCTCCGGAACACTATTGAAAAAGCTGAAAAGGCTGTAAAAGTCTTTTTGAGAAATGGGATCGTACTTATGATCATGGCAACGGGCGCATTCCATCGTCAAGCCCAGAAAGGCGATGCCAAAGGTTTGTGTGCGGTCGGCGACATACTCTACGCGGTATTCCTCCGGAATCACCCCTCCCTCTTGTGTAATCTTGTGATTGCGGTTGAAGGCGGTGGCGATCAATTGCTCGCGGGTGGCGTTGGGTAGGAGGTCGCCCGCCAATTGCCAGGTGACGAACTGGTCGTAAGGCATGTTTTGCTTGTAGGCATAAATCACCCAGTCTCGCCAAGGAAACATGATGCGCTCCAAGTCATCCTGATAGCCGTGGGTATCGGCATAGCGGGCTAGGTCCAGCCACTTGGAAGTCATGTGTTCGGCGAAGGCGTCGGTGCTCAGCAGGCGGTCGACAGCATTTTCGTAGGCCCGGGGGCTATCGTCTTTGAGGAAGATGTCCAGCTCTTCGAGGGTGGGCGGCAGGCCAGTCAGGTCGAAACTAAGGCGACGCAGCAGGAGAGCCTTGTCGGCCATAGATGATGGCGCTAATTGCTCTTGTTCGAGGCGGGCCAGCACGAAATGGTCGATTTCATTGATGGCCCAATCGGGCTGTTTGGTGGTGGGAATGTCTGGCTTTTCCAGGGGGAGGAAAGACCAGTGTTTTTTCCAATCCATTCCTTGATCGATCCATTTTTCGAGGACTTCCTTTTCGTAATCATCCAGCGTCAGATTGGACTCGGGGGGAGGCATGACATCACCGGGGTCGTCCGAATGGATGCGCTGAACCAGGGTGCTGTTTTCCGTATCTCCGGGGATGATGGCGTGGTGGTCTTTGTTTGCTCCCAAGGCCGCTAGAGCGCCTTCGCGGGTGTCCAATCGCAGGCCTGCCTCTCTGGTACCAGCGTCTGGCCCGTGGCAGGTAAAGCAGCGATCCGATAGAATGGGTTTGACATGAAAGTTAAAGTCCACGATCTCTGGCACTCGCCTTTTACTACTGACCAGTACCACATCGCCGACTTGGCAGGCGTAAGGCAAAATCAGGCCGGCCACTGCGATGAGCAGCGCAACGAATATCCATCGCTTGCCATTGAATTTTGTAGATTGATTTAGATTTTTCCTTTCCATGATCAGTCTCTTTTCATCAAACGCTTATTTTTCTCTATCAATTTAATTCGTTGTTGTACGCAGTCATAAGTCCGGCCGGCATCCTCGGGGGTATTGAGGATATAGTCCAGCAGCCGATCCATCGTGGTAGTGGCTACGTGCATGCGGGTGTCAGAAGAAGCATAGTAGATCAGCACCTCTCCGTTTTGCCGCCGTACCCAGCCATTGCTGAACAGGACGTTGGACACATCGCCGACTCGCTCTGCGCCCGTTGGTGCGAGGAAGTGGCGGCCCGGAGCGCGGATCACTCGCCAGGGCTCGTTGAGGTCGCAGAGGAAGAGGTAGAGCACATAGCGCAACCCTGCGGCGGTACGCCGTACGCCGTGGGCGAGGTGCAGCCAGCCTTCACGAGTCTTTAGAGGAGCGGGGCCAAGGCCATTTTTGACCTCCTTGACAGTATGGTATTTTTTGGCATCAATCACTATACGCTCCTCTACTCTTGGATTCATAATGTCATCACAGAGGCCCCAGCCAATGCCGCCACCACCACCGGTATCGATAAAGCCATCCATTGGGCGGGTGTAAAAGGCATATTTTCCATCCACAAATTCCGGGTGCAAGACGCAGTTGCGTTGCTGAGGAGAAAGCGTCACCAGGTCGGGTAGTCGCTCCCAATTAATCAAATCTTTGGTCCGTGCCAATCCACACTGCGCAATAGCTGCCGAAGAATCATGTGGTTGACTAAAGTCTTTACGCTCCGCACAAAAGAGACCATAAGTCCACCCATCTTCATGCTCCACTAAACGGATGTCATAGACATTCATGTCCGGATCTTTGGTTTGAGGCATAACAATAGGGTAATCCCAAAAACGAAACTGGTCAATCCCGTTTTCACTTTCTGCAATCCCAAAAAAGGATTTAACGTCATTGCTCTCAATACGAGGGAACAGCAGTATTTTTCCATTCCACTCCATAGCGCCTGCATTGAAGACCGTATTAATTTCCAATCGTTCCATCAAATAAGGATTCGAGTGGAAATCAAAATCGTAGCGCCACTCCAAAGGCGTATGCTGAGCAGTGAGCACCGGATATTTGTAGCGATGAAAAATGCCGTTGTATCCTTCTTCTATCTTTTCATTAGGTCGATTAAGAAAGCTTTTATGTTCTTGCCGCAGCTGCAGCAGTCTTTTTTCGAATGCGGTTTTGTTTCTAGTGGTCCCAACCATGATTTATGGATTTATATGAACAAGGTAAATATTTACCAAGTTTTCTACATAGGATGAGTGTTATAACAAAGCTTTTAGTTGTAGGCTTATTTAATAAAGAGGCACTTTATGTCCTAAAGTTGCACTATCAGCCAAATTTTTATCGAGCCATAGAAGGAGGCCGAGAATTGGGAGCAGTCCCCCAATCGGTGTTTGGGCTAGGCCCCATTTCTAATGTTAAGGTTCCCCCCTTGACAACTGCATCATGCGTGATGTAAGTTTTGTCGTAGGGCTGGCCATTCAGTTGAGCGGATTGTATGTATTTATTAGTAGCGGAAGCCCCTTTGGCTATGAGCCGAAAAGTCTTTCCGTTGGTATTCAAAGTTGCCTCCTCGAACATCGGACTCCCCAGGACATAAATACCCTCGGCAGGATTAACGGGATAAAACCCAAGGGCACTAAAAACATACCAAGCCGACATCTGTCCACAATCTTCATTACCACACAGCCCGGTGGGCGTTGCATTGTACTGAGAAGTCAAAATTTCCCGAACCCGTTCCTGGGTCCGCCAAGGCCGCCCTGCATAGCTGTACAAATAGGCGATGTGGTGGCTCGGCTCATTCCCGTGTGCGTACTGACCAATCAATCCCGAAATATCAACAGAGGCATTCTCCCCTTTGATTTCCGAATCAACCGTAAACAGGGAATCCAATTTGGTAACAAAAAAACGATCTCCACCGTGCAGGCCGATCAGGCCTCCAGGGTCGTGAGGAACAAACCAGGAGTGCTGCCAGGCATTGCCCTCGGTGTATTCTGCAACGTCGAAGTTGTGATCCGAAAACTGGGGATCGAAGGGCGTCTTCCATTTTTTATCGGCATATTTGGCTCGCATAAAGCCCGTTGCAGAATCAAAAAGCTGCCGGTAACTGGCGGCTCTTTTCATAAATTGCTCATGGTCCTCCTCCTCTCCAATTGCTTTGGCCATCTGTGCGATACACCAATCATCGTAAGCATATTCCAGCGTTTTGGTAACCGATTGGCCATTTTTTTCATAGGGGATATAACCGAATTCGCGGTAGAAGTTGGTTCCTCGAATGTCCTGCATGGCACTCGTCTTCATCGCCTCGTAGGCTTTCAGGACATCGTAGTCGCGAAACCCTTTTTGGTAGGCATCGACAATCACCGGAACGGCGTGGTAGCCCGTCATGGTATTGGTTTCATTGCCCAATAGCGACCACACCGGCAGTAATCCATGCTGATCATAATGGCTCAGCATGGACTCGATAAAGTCGTTGACCTTATCGGGTTGGGTAAGGGTGTGTAAGGGATTAGTTGCTCTGAAGGTATCCCAGAGCGAAAAAATGTCGTAGCGAGTAAAGTCTTGGGCATGATGGACCTTTCCATCAGCGCCTTTGTATTGCCCCAGCGCGTCTGACATCAGGACTGGCGCCAGGCAAGTTCGGTAGAGGGAGGTGTAGAATATTTTCCGTGCCTCTTCATCATCAGTTTGAATTTTAATTTTCGAAAGTTCCTTTTCCCACCGCTCCGCGGCTTGTTGCTGGACTTGGGCAAAGTCCCAGTCCGGGATTTCTTTGAGGGCGGCGAGGGCGCCGGCCGGATCGGAAGAGGAGAGGCCGACCTTGACTTGTAGTGTTTGGACAGCACCGAAGTTGAGCTGCGCTCGGAGCAGAAGGCCCTGGGCTTCGGTCACTTCGTTAAGTAAGGCGGTGCTGTCGGCTAGTTGAAAGCTGGTGAGGGGTTCAGAAAATTGAGCAGCGAAAAAGACCCGCTGGTCCTTAGCCCAGCCTTTGGAGAAGCGATGTCCGGTGATCAGGCCTTCGGCGGCATCGATTTTCAATTGCGTGTTGGTGGCTTTGTCCCAGTTGATGGCGAAGCCTAGATCGATAAGGACTTTAGCTTCTTTGCCCTGTGGGAAGGTATATTGGTGAAGGCCAGCACGCGAGGAGGTCGTCAGTTGTACTTTAATCCCATTGTCCAGCTGGACTTCATAGTATCCGGGATGCGCCTTTTCTCGATCGTGAGAAAAAGCAGCGGCGTAACTGCTCTCTCGGGGGGCTATTTTTCTAGAGAAATCAATAGTGGATTGATTAGGCATTATGGAAATATCGCAGAGGTCACCAATGCCTGTTCCGCTCAGATGGGTATGACTAAAGCCGACGATCAAGCTGTCTGCCCAATTATAGCCCGAACACCAATCCCAACCCTGGGTACCATTATCCGGGCTAAGCTGTACCATACCAAAGGGAACCGTAGCTCCTGGATACACATGCCCATGATCAGCAGTCCCAATAAAGGGGTCGACGTAATCGATCAGCCGGGCTTCTTCTGTCGCCGCTGCGGGGACCTGCTTGTCTTCCTGACAGGCGATTCCCAATAGCAGCACAGCAATTGTCAGTATCGCATATTTTTCCATTTGGTACAGCATCAAGTTGATCAAAGATTACACAGATGAGCAAATTGCTCATCTGTGTTTACTTAAAATTACTTTAATAATGATAAGTTAAGTTGAAATACTTTTGTTCGCTATTGATCCCACCATACTGGAACGGTCAGCATGCTGGCAAAATTTTCGGGCAGCCCCTGACGCATCCGCGCTTCTTCAAAATTATCTCCATTAACCCCAATCTCACTCTGCGGATAGGCCATACGAACCGGGATCGTCCCGTTGGTTACGTTACCGTCGTAATTGACCGGCGTTAAATTTGGAAAGCCGGTTCTTCTCCAATTGGCGAACGATTCGTACTCATTGAGGAAGGTTGCTGTCCAATATTGCCAGCCAATAGCTTCTTGTGTGCCATCGAATGGATTATTGCTTAGATAAGTATCGATGTCAGCATCGTCAACGGTCATAGAAGGATCGTAGATTTCGTAGAGCTTCATAGCAGCACGAACACCTGTATCGTAGTGATCAGCTGCTACGCCGCTGTGCCAGCCGCGTAGGGCAGCTTCGGCTAGTAGGAATTCAGTCTCTGCGTAGGTCATGAATACCATCGGAGATTCGACCTTTACTATATCCGGATTAATACGGCTAAAGTGGTTGATGGTCGTATCGGGCAGGTTAGCCTTGATGGTCGTTTCGTCGAGACCAGGAGGCAGACCTTTGTGGGTGCCATCGCCGATTTCGGGTACTACGCCCAAGATGTTCAGGCGAGGATCGCCGGTTGAAAGCATCCAGTCCACTAAGGTAGCACTGAGGCGTGGGCAGTCATCTCCGAAGCCATTGCTCTTATCGAGTACTTCGCCGATTCCGTTTCTGTTGACGCCCTCGGGGCCGTTGGTATGCTCCATAAAGGCATTGTCGGCTGAGGAGTTCATAACTCCTCCGCTGATGGCTTTACCTACCCATTCCTGGGCCTTAGCGGGATTGACCTCAGAGAGGCGCATCGCCAAACGCAGCATCAAAGAGTTACCAAAGCGCTTCCATTTATCAATATCACCAGCATAGATGAGATCAGCCTCGCCGAAGCCGCCCTCGGCACCCATTCCAGCAACTGCTTCCTCCAATTCCTTGAGCATATCGTCATAGATGCTTTCCTGTGTATCGTATTTGGGCTTATCAACACCCGTGATAAAGCCTTGTCCAGCCTCAGAGTAAGGGATGTCACCGTAGAGATCAGTAAGGCGATGATAGATGATCACCCGCCAGATGCGCGCCATAGACAACATCGCAGGATCACCTACTGCATCGCTGGTGCGCAGTGTATTGAGCAAGTCTTCCATGTCCTTGACCTGCTCAGGATAAGCCCGGTCAAAAAGCGAAGAGGCGTAGCCCGCATTGAAGGTGTATTTATCTCCGGTCCAGTAGCCGCAAAGCGCAGACATGTGCTGGAGCATCATAGAGGAATAGATCAGGCCGGCCCGCCAATTCTCGTAGCGGCCACCCGATGTTCTCAGTTGCACCCAAGTGAACTGAAAGTTCGGATTAATTGAAGTTGCTGTCACCGGATTGACATTCAGGTTTTCGAAACCATCGTCACAGGAGGTGCTGACCATCATCACAACAGCAATCAATAAGATATATTTAGTGAAAGATTTCATTATTATTAATTTTAATAATTCCTGACAAATGAATTAAAATTTAACTCCAATGTTGAACTGGAAAGAACGGGTAGCCGGTACACCGAACATCTCCAAACCCTGTCCATTCGCATTCGTGTAAGTAGACTCTGGATCAACATTATCGATCTTGCTGGCCAACAGTGCCAAGTTTCTTCCGGCAAAGCCAACATTAACAGATTGGAAAGGCGTCTTTTCAACCAAGTTGCGAGGCAAACGGTAAGAGAAAACGACTTCCCGCAGCTTGGCGAAGTCGGCTTCTTGTACAAACTCTTCGGTAATACTGAAAGCAATACTTTGGTAATAGTCTTCCACATTTTCAGCAGCAATATTACCGATACCTGTTTCGCGACCTACGAGGGTATTCTGGTGCAAACCACGGAAGTAACCGTAGGCATTGGTCGCTGCGTAAAGGTGGCCCCCCATTCTGGCATCGATCAGGAAACTCAAAGAAAAGTCCTTGTAAGTGAAGGTATTACCGATACCCATTGAAGTAGGATGTACGCCCGTACCGAGTGCTACAAAGTCTCCTTGCATAGGCAGGCCACCATCGTCGAGCATGATATTTCCACTGTCATCTCTAGCGTACTGGAAGCCCATGATCTGGCTAGCAGGCATGCCTTCGATATGATCGATAAAGGCATTACGCGTACGGCTTTCGCCAAGGCGCAGATTCTCCATATCGTCCTGTGTTTCGGTCAGGAGGCGCACCACTTCGTTGTCGTTGTAAGCAAAGTTGAAGGTGAAGTCCCAGCGGAAATTTTCGGTACGTACTGGATTGAGGGACAACAGCATTTCAATACCTCTATTCTCCACCTCCCCGATATTGACGACCTTAGAAACATAACCGGAGGTTGGTGTAACACTGGCGCTCAAGATGTCATCAATGGTCTTACGATTGTACAAGGCAAGATCAACACCAATGCGATTGTTCAAAAACCTTGCATCAATACCGATTTCAATTTCTCTTGAAGTCAGTGGCATCAAATTGGCATTTGGAATGGACGTATTGTTGACTCCACCGAGTGGGTTGCCGAGGTGTCCTTGTGCAAAGATTCCGTAGTTAAGATCCAGCAAATAAGGCTCTTCAGCAGCACCAACGCCCCCTACCTCAGCATAAGAGGCTCTAACCTTAGCGAAAGTAATAAACTCTGGCATTTCTACCATGTCAGAAAGTACCGCACTCACCCCACCAGAATAGTAGAGGATATTGTTGTCAGAGTCCCCAGACGGAGAAGTCAAGGTAGAGAACCAGTCATTTCTGATCGTACCCGTCAGGTAAACCGAATTATTCAGCGCAATTTCTGCCGAGCCAAACAGCGAGTTGACATGGAATTCTCTGTATTCGTAAATGGTACTTCTGTTCGCCAGGTTATTCAAAGTATGCAGGAACGGAACGCTAAAGTTATCTCCTTGGCCACCTAAGGTTTCTCTTCTGTTCTCCAGTTCATTACCACCAACGACCAAGTTGATGCCAATGAAATCACTGAGGTCTTTTTGGTAACCCAGAATCAATTCGCGGTTGATTTCCTGAAATTCTACGACCTGCTCGTCCAGCTGGCCGAAGTTACTGAAGGCAGTACCGTAAGGAGTGAGGTTTCTTCTTCTGGCATTAAAGCGGTCAAGTCCAATCCGACCACGAGCGTAGAGGCCATCTACGATGTCATAGCGCAGCTGGACATTACCGATCAATCTGTTCTTTCTGGAATTGGCCTCAAACTGATGGGTTGCCCACCAGGGGTTGGTGACAAATACATTATCGTTGAATTGCAACTCTGTACCATCTTCATTAGCCCCTAGCTTACCGGTTGGCCCTTTCAGGTCATCGATATTAATACTTGGAGGTAAAGACCCAGCAGTGTAGTTACCATTACCTGGCGAATCCGACAATCTAGGACGGTTTTGTACTTTTTCATTAACATACGTACCGCTCACCCGAGCACTCAATTTATCATTGAATTTGGCATTGGTACTCAACGTAAAGGTATTTCTATCCAATCCAGAGTTGGGAACGACATCTTCGTTGTTCAAAGCCGCAGCCGAGAAGCGGAAGTTGTAGTTCTCATTTCCTCCGGTCAAAGCCAGGGTATTAGAGAAGGTAACGCCAGTTCTGTAGAAGCGGTCAAGGTTGTTGCCAACTGAAGAATACGGACGACTTTGGCCATCAAACTGGATGACATTGCTGCCGTCGAGTTGGTCACCCCAGGCAAAGAGCCCTTGAGCAAAGGCTTCATCTCGGTTAGTAGGCTTGGCTCCGTTACGGCCGTGACCGTACTGATCCTGAAATTCAAGCAAGTTGTTGATGGATTCCATGCGGACTTGCGTGTTGTACTCTACGCCAATACCATCTCTTCTCGCTCCACTTTTGGTCGTGATCAAGATCACCCCGTTAGCTGCGCGGAAACCATAGAGGGCAGAGGCGGTATTACCTTTGAGGACCGTAACGGTTTCGATGTCATCAGGATTGAGGCTGGAAATACCATCGCCCCAGTCCTGTCCGCCCCACATCCCTGCGGAGCCCAGGTTGGTGTTGTCTATCGGCACTCCATCGACAACGTACAGCGGTTGATTGTTACCAGACAGGGAACCATTACCCCGGATGACCACCCGGGTAGAACCACCTGCACCGGTTGCGGTACCCGAGACATTCACCCCGGCGACCTTTCCAGCCAGTGAGTTGACGACATTGATTTCACGAGCTTTCGCGAAATTCTCAGCGCCGATTTCTGTTACAGAATAAGGTAGGGCCTTTTTCTCTCTCTCAATGCCTAATGCAGTTACCACTACATCATCGAGGGTAACCCCTTGCTCAAGGACGACATCAATCGTTGCTTGGTCCCCTACGTCGATGGTTTGCGTAGCATAACCAGTGTAGGAAATCTCAAGAGTAGCGTCGCTACCGGCGACCTGAATCGTGTAATTACCATCCAGATCCGTAATAGCACCATTGGTAGTACCCTTTTCGGATACAGTTACCCCTATCAAGGGGATGCCATCCGAACCGGAAACATTACCCGATACTGCCTTTTGAGCAAGTGCAGCTGTTGTACCCATGAAGAGGAACAACATACAAAGTAAAAGATTTTTCATAATGCTTAATTTGGGTTGATTAAAACTAGTGAGACACATTCAATTCATAAGAAAACGAAGCAGATATACTGTGGATATACCAGCTTAATTTTCTGGTACAGTCCATGGGTTGAAACAAATGTATAAAAATATACTAATACTGTGTGCGAGCACAGTCCAATTTTTTTTAACTTTTAATGATGTTTTATAAATTTTTATTTGGGTTTGGCTTTTCTCAAAGGATTTAGTTTCTTTGTCAAGGTATTTAATCTTATACTTAGCCAGTACTATCCGATCACCTAACACTGCACTTGATTAATTGAACTATCCAAAAGATGAGCAAGCGCATCAGAATTAAAGATATTGCCCTCAAAGCTGGGGTCTCGAAAGGGACGGTAGACCGCGTATTACACAATCGGGGTAATGTATCTCCGGATGCCCGGAAGAAAGTCGTTGAGGCAATGGAGGAACTTAGCTATGAACCCAATGTCATTGCCAGCGCCTTGGCCTCTAATCGTACCTGGAAGATCGCAGTATTGATCCCGGACAACGAAAACGACCCTTTCTGGGAACAGCCCCTGAGCGGTATTAAGCGGGCGCGGCAGGCCCTGCGCGATTATGGAGTGGTGATTGACGTTTACCTCTTTCGCGATGCCGATCCACCGCATTTCAAAGCCCTGGGGGATCAAATTTTGGAAGGGCAATACGATGGCTTGCTGATCTCGCCGAGTTTTGTCAAAGAAGGGCATGAGTTTTTGAACAAATGCATGGAGCAGGAGTTGTGCTATATTCAGATCAACACCTACCTGGAGCGAAGCGACCCCAGCTTTCTGGCCTATATCGGCCAGGATTCCTACTCTAGCGGTGTACTGGCGGCCAAACTGCTCAACTTTGGTATGGAAAAAGGCGCTACAGCCATGATTTTACACATGGAAAAAGAGGTCTATAATGCCATGCACCTCATCGATAAAGAAAAGGGCTTTCGGAATTTTTTCTATACCCATCCTCAAAAGAACATTCAAATCCTCAATGTAACCTACGGTGATGTCTTTGACAAGGAGGGTTTACACGAATTGATGCGCGATAACTTCGAAAATCATCCGAAAATCAGCGGCATCTTTGTGACCACCTCCAAGTTATTCCACCTTGTTCCTATATTGAAAAACCTACAGAAAGAACACATCAAATTGGTGGGCTTCGACTTGATCCCCAGCAATCTCAACTGCCTTTACGAGGACAGCATCCACTTTTTGATCAACCAAAATCCTTACAAGCAAGGCTTTTTGGGGATCATGAACTTGTTCAACCACATGGTTTTGAAGAAATCGATAAAAAAATTACAAATGCTCCCACTGGATGTGGTGATGCGTGAGAACGTACAATATTATTTGGAGGATAAACATGAGAAGTTGCACATCATTATTTGATTGGACAGCGATCCCCTCTTTCCTGCTCCCCTTGCTGCTTTTGTTCAGCTCCTGTGCGCCCAACGAGCCTCCGGCCGCTTACGACGTACTCGTCCTGGGAGAAGGCACCGGCGCCGCCGCCGCCGCCATCCAATCCGCCCGCAGCGGTGCCCAAACCCTGCTGGTCTCCCCCTATGAATGGCTCGGCGGGATGCTGACGACTGCTGGCGTAAGTGCTACGGACGGCAACCACCAGCTGCCCGCAGGGCTATGGGGTGAATACCGCCAGTTGCTGCGCCAGCACTACGGTGGAGCCGATTCGCTCTTCACCGGATGGGTCAGCAATACGATGTTTGAACCCAAAGTGGGGGCCCAATGTTGGAAGCAGCTGGCCGATACCGAAAGCAAGCTGAAGGTTTACTACGATAGCCGCTGGGAGCAAATGGAACAACGCGAAGAGGGCTGGCAGGTGGCGCTGCGGCGGAAGAATGGGAGCCGCGAAGTGGTGAGGGCCAAGGTTTTGATCGATGGGACGGACCTGGGCGATGTGGCCGCCACCGCTGGTGCGCGCTACAAGGTCGGGATGGATGCGCGCAGCGAAAGTGGCGAGGCCATGGCCCCCGAGCAAGGCAACACCATTCTCCAAGACCTCACCTACGTCGCCATCCTCCAAGACTACGGCCCCGGCAGCGATAAGACCCTCCCCCGCCCGGCAGACTATGACCCTAGCCCCTTCTACTGCGCCTGCAAAAGCGCCAATTGCGACGACGAGCAAGCCCACGACTGCGATAAAATGCTCAGCTATGGACAACTGCCAAATAAAAAGTACATGATCAATTGGCCCAAATCCGGTAATGATTATTACGCCAATGTCCTCGATAAAAGCGAAGCGGAGCGGGCTGCTATTTACCAAAAGGCCAAAGCCTATACCCTCTCCTTCGTTTATTATATCCAAAACGATCTGGGCTACCGCCACCTCGGTCTGGCCGAAGACGAATACCCAACCGCCGATGGCCTCCCCTTCTATCCCTATCACCGCGAAGGCCGCCGCATCGAAGGCCTGAGCTATTTAACCGTCAACGACATCACAGCCCCCTACTCCGCCTCCCTCTACCGCTGCGGCATCGCCGTGGGCGACTATCCGATTGACCATCACCACGATGAACATCCGAACGCGCCGACGATCGATTTTCCGAAGGTCCCTGCTTTTAATATTCCGCTGGGTTGTTTGATTCCGGAGGGGGTGAGCAATCTGCTGGTGGCGGATAAAGCCATTTCGGTGAGCAACATCGTCAACGGGTCTTCGCGCTTGCAGCCGGTGGTGATTCAACTGGGACAGGCGGCGGGACTAGTGGCAGCGATGGCTGCTCGGGAGGGCCGCTCCCCGGAGCAGTTAGACATTCGGGCGGTGCAGCAGGCGGTGCTGGATTACCAAGGCTATTTGATGCCCTTCATTGATGTTCCGACGGATGATCCGCATTTCGCAGCGATTCAGCGGGTGGCGGCGGCGGGCCTCTTGCGCGGCAAGGGCGTCCCCTTTCAATGGGCCAATCAGTGCTGGTTCTATCCCGATAGCCTCGTGGATGCCCGACAGCTGTACAGTGACATCGCCGATTTTTACCCCAATCCGAATCCCAAAGACAGCGAATACCTCAGCACCGCCGAGGCCGTATTGCTACTCGCCGAGATGCTGCGCACACAACAAAAGGATACCCCTGATACCGAAGATTTACAGACGGCCATTGCAGAAGGCTGGAATACCGGCCTGCGTTTGCCCTCCGACTACAGCCCTGATCGCCCGATTTCCAGGCGAGAGTTAGCGGTGTTACTAGACAAGTGGCTTGATCCTTTTCACGCAAAAAAAATTGACTTTAATGGTCGCTTTCAATAATTGGATGATGATGAAGATGATAAAGAAAAGTAGCGTACTGCTGCTGCTGGCCCAGTCGCTCTTAATTGTAGCGCAGCCCAGCTCCGAGCTGTTCCAGCTATTGTCGCCAGACTACAACAATATTCATTTCCAAAACACCATTACCGACGAGAAAGAGCACAATATTCTTCTCTACAGCAATTACTACGGTGGTGCGGGAGTAGGCGTCGGCGATTTCAACAAGGATGGACGGATGGATATTTTCTTTGCCGGCAATCTGGTCAAAGATGAATTGTACCTCAACCAGGGGGACATGCGGTTTCAAAATGCTAGCGTGCAGGCGGGCCTCCTCGATGATGGTGGCTGGTCTTCGGGAGTGATTGTGGCAGATGTCAACAACGATGGTTGGCCTGATATTTACCTGACGCGAGAATTATACGACGAAAAGCCGGAGCTGCGTCGCAATCTTTTGTACATCAACAAAGGCTGGGACGGTACAGAAAGTAACGGCATCAAAACGATTCGCTTTGAAGAGCAGGCCGCTGCTTACGGAATAGACAATGCCGAGCGCACCCGCCACGCGCTGTTTTTTGATTACGATCTGGACGGTTGGCTGGATTTATTCCTTCTCAATCAACCTCCTAATCCCGGCAATTACTCTGCTTTC
Source organism: Bacteroidota bacterium (assembly GCA_038750655.1). Taxonomy (GTDB): domain Bacteria; phylum Bacteroidota; class Bacteroidia; order Chitinophagales; family Saprospiraceae; genus JBCDGZ01. The sequence continues at coordinate 35,338 of JBCDGZ010000034.1, forward strand.
ATGGGCACCGAGTTGTTGCAGGAAAAATGGGCACCTCGGCTGCTGCGCAACACCGGCCAAGGACGCTTTGAAGATGTCAGTAAAACTGCTGGCGTATTAAAACCCGGCTATCCCAATAGCGCGGTGAGCGGTGACTTCAACAAAGACGGCTGGCCCGATCTCTACATCAGCAATGACTACGAAGTGGCCGATTTTCTCTACCTCAATAATGGTGATGGCAGCTTCACGGATGTGCTGGCGGAGCAAACCAATCACATCAGCTTCTATGCGATGGGGGTCGATGCCGCCGACATTAATAATGATCGCTGGCTGGACATCATGACCCTAGATATGGTGGCCGAGGATAATTTCCGACTCAAGTCCAATATGAGTGGGATGAACCCGGAGGCATTTTGGAAAATTGTCGATCAGGGCGATCACTATCAGTACATGTTCAACGCACTACACCTCAATAACCAAGGGCAGAATTACAGCGACATTGCTCAGATGGCGGGCATTTCGAATACCGATTGGAGCTGGGCCAATCTGATTGCGGATTTTGATAATGATGGCTGGAAAGACGTTTATGTAACCAATGGTTTGCTGCGGGATATTCGCAATACCGATGCGGCACGTACTTTCCCTAACTATGTGCGAGAAGTCATCGATGATTTCATCAAAGCCAACCCTAATGCGGGAGAGGTTTCTATCTTCGATATTTTGAATTTAGAAGAAGCACTAGACCTCCTGCCCAGCGTTCCGCTCAAAAATTACATGTACCAAAACCAAGGGGCCCTTCACTTTCAAAAGCAGACAGAGGAATGGGGACTAGATCAAGAAACCTTTTCGAACGGCGCAGCCTATGCCGATTTTGACAACGATGGGGACTTGGATTTGGTGGTTAATAATATCAATGAGGTGGCCTACCTCTACCAAAATACTGCCGACACTCGCTCGGCCAATTGGCTTCGAGTAGAGCTAACAGACCAGCAAGCGCATCGGCCTTTATTTGGTGCGCAGATTACGGTGGAATACGGCTCGGAAGAGCAACAGTTTATCGAACTCACCAATGTGCGGGGGATGTATTCTACCAGCGAACAGATGGCGCATTTTGGTTTGGGAAAACACCCGACCGTTAGCCGACTGCTCATCGAGTTGCCGGATGGTCGTCGCTATGAGCAGCGGGACCTCAAGGCCAACCAGCTCTACCGCATTGATGTGAGCGAGCTGGCGGCTTCACCGACGAGGAAGGCCCCCCAGCGCGCTACGCTTTTCCAGCCCGCAGCGGCCGTGCAGGGGCTGAGGATTAAGCACGAAGAGAATGATTTTGATGACTATGAAAAGCAGGTTTTACTGCCGCATAAGATGTCGCAATTCGGGCCTGCCCTAGCCGTCGGCGATTGGAATGGCGATGGGCTGGAAGATGTTTTTGTTGGTGGGGCGGCGGGCCAGGCCGGCCAGCTGCTGCTGCAACAAAGCGATGCCCGCTTCACACCGCTCTCTACCGCTATACTCAACAGCGATGCGTCTTACGAGGACATTGATGCCGTCTTTTTGGACGTTGAGCAAGATGGCGACCTCGACCTGTATGTCGTCAGCGGAGGCAACGCCCATCCGCCGCAGAACCAATGGTATCAGGATCGCTTGTACATCAACACGGGCGGGCAGTTGGAGCGTGGAGAGCTGCCGGTGTTTAGGGAGAGCGGCGCGGCCGTCCGGCCCTATGATTACGATGGCGACGGCGACTTGGACCTCTTGATTGGCGGGCGGCATCAGCCCTGGTCTTACCCTTCGCCCTCGATCAGTCGCTTGCTGGAAAACGAGAATGGCCGCTACAAAGATGTGACCTCCGCCAAAGCGCCGGGGCTGGCCTTCGTCGGTATGGTCACCGATGCCGTTTGGACCGACCTGGACGGTGATCAGGACATCGATTTTGTGTTGGTTGGCGAGTGGATGCCCATTACCTTTTTCGAAAATACCGGACAGGCCTTCGAAAAACGGGAGGACTATTTCCCCAACAGTACCGGCTGGTGGTACAGTATCGAAGCCGCTGATATGGATGGCGATCAAGACATAGATTTAGTCGCGGGCAACCTTGGCCTCAACTACAAATACAAAGCTTCAGCTGACGAGCCTTTCGAAGTCCACTACCATGATTTTGACAATAATGGCAGCAAAGATATTGTCCTGAGCTATTACAACTTTGGCGAGCAATACCCGCTGCGTGGGCGCTCTTGTTCGAGCGAGCAAGTGCCGACCCTCAAAAAGAAATTTCCGACCTACGATATTTTCGCTTCGGCGGATATGAAAACCGTTTACGGCAATGATCAGCTGGATGCCGCCTTGCACTATTCTGCTCAGACCTTCGCCAGCACTTATTTCAGCAATGAAGGCCAGGGGAATTTTAAAGCCACCCCCTTACCCGCTGCTGCACAACGCTCTTCCATCAACGATTTCGTCGTGCGGGATTTCAACCGGGACGGCCACCAGGACCTCCTGTTAGCAGGCAATCTATTTGCGGCCGAAGTCGAAACGCCCCGCAACGATGCCGGCATCGGCCTTTTGCTGCAAGGCGATGGCAAGGGCAACTGGCAAAGCGTTCCCAGCGATCGAAGCGGCATCAATCTGCCCTACGATGTTAAACAAATTCGCGCCATACCCATCAATAATCAATTTCATGTTCTCTTTGGCTGCAATAATGCGCCGCTAAAAATTCTGCAACTACAAAACGAAAATCCTTAGCATGAGCAAAACACCCAACTACAAGACCGCTTTCATCTTTCTGGTCTCGCTATTTTTCATGTGGGCGTTCCTAACCGCCATGAATGACATTCTGGTTCCTTTCGTCAAGGAACTTTTCGACTTTGGTTATCTGGAAGCGGCGCTGGTACAATTTTGCTTTTTTGGAGCCTTTGCCCTGATGGCGCTACCCTCCTCGTTTGTGCTGGAAAAGGTGGGCTACAAAAGGGGCATCGTAATCGGACTGGCGCTGATGGGCGTTGGTGCTTTACTCTTCTATCCCGCCTCTATTGCAGTGTATTATCCGCTGTTTCTGGGGGCACTGTTTGTGCTGGCTACAGGGGTGACGATGCTGCAAGTGGCGGCTAATCCCTACGTGGCTGTCCTTGGGCCGTCGGAGACGGCAGCCAGCCGTTTGAACCTGGCGCAGGGGGTCAATTCGGTGGCAAAGATTATCGCCCCGCTCTTTGGCAGTGCGTTGATTTTATCGGGCATCGATGGCTTGCCGAAGGCCGAGCAGGCCGAAGCAGTACAGCTGCCCTACGTTGGACTGGCCATTGCGCTGTTTGTGCTCGCCGGTGTTTTCTCCTTCATCAAACTGCCCGATATGGGGGATTTAGAAACGGTAAAGGAGGAGAAAAATCTAGCAAGCTCTGGCAAAACCTCCATCTTCCAATTTCCTCATCTATGGCTAGGCGCAGGAGCGATTTTCATGTATGTTGGCGCAGAGGTCACGATAGCCAGCTTTATGGTGAGTTTTTTAGGAGAAGAACACATTGCTGGTCTATCGATTGAATCGGCGGGTCGCTACCTATCCTTTTACTGGGGGGGCCTGATGGTCGGACGCTTTCTGGGCGCAGCCATCTTGCAGAGGGTGAAATCCAATCGCCTACTGGCCATCATGTCAGTCGCCGCCATTGCCTTTTTGATCACTGGCATCACCGCCTCCGGCTGGACCGCCGGCTGGGCCTTGATTCTGATTGGCTTTTGCAATGCCATTATGTGGAGTAATATTTTCACCCTGGCGATCGACGGCTTGGGTAAATTTACCAGTGTCGGCTCTGGCGTCCTGGTTACCGCTATTGTCGGCGGCGCCATCGTCCCACTGATTCACGGACAGCTGGCCGACTCCATCGGCTTACAGCCCAGTTATGCTATTGTCATCATTTGCTACGCCTACATTCTCTACTATGCGTTGAGGGGATGGAAGGCAGGAAAAAATACGACTGACGAATCTTACGTCTAATCCCTAAAAACTTCACTCAATGCAAAAAAGAACCTTTCTAAAAACCCTACTGGGCGGCGGCCTATCAATGATGCTGGGCCAGGGCCTTAGCGGCTGCGCCCCCGCTGAATCTACTACCGCAAAGGCCGATGGCCCTCAACTGCCTAAGCACTGGCTTTGGCTCCGCCCCAATCTGGAATGGAGCGATGAAGAGTGGAAAAAGAATTTCGCCCGCATCCGCGAAGTAGGCATTGAAGCGGTCTTGCCGCAGGTCTACAGCAGCCGGGATACCCTCTTCGATCATCCGCTGCTGCCTGTCAAGGAGCGTTGGCTAGAGCGCATCATTCCGCTGGCCCACGCCGCTGACCTCCAAATCCACGCTTGGATGTGGACCATGCCGCTGAACAACCAGCAGCTCATCGAGCAGCATCCCGACTGGTTCTCGGTCAACCGCAACGGGCAGCCCGCGCATACCCACCCGGCGTACGTCGACTATTACAAATTCCTCTGCCCCTGCCATCCAGAAGTACAGGAATTTGTGGCTGGCAATGTAGAAGCCCTAGGCAAGATCGAAGACCTGGACGGCATCCACCTGGACTACGTTCGCCAGCCCGACGTCATTCTCGCCGAGGCCCTGCAGCCCAAGTACGATATTGTACAAGATAAAGAATACCCAGAGTACGATTATCCCTACTCCGAGAATTGCCGCCGCCTTTTCAAGGAGCAGAGTGGCATCGATGCTATGGACTTAGGAGATGATGCTCCGGCGCACGAAGCTTGGCGGCAGTTCCGCTACGATGCGGTGTCGAATGTGGTCAACAACTTCTGTGTGCCGATGGCCCGCAAGTACAATAAGCCCATTACTGCGGCGGTCTTCCCCAACTGGGAGTCGGTGCGCCAGCAGTGGCATCGCTGGGATTTAGACGCCTTTTTGCCCATGCTCTACCACGGCTTTTACAATGCTGATGTCAACTGGATTGGCGAGGAGGTCCGCAAGGCGCGGCAGCGCCTGGGCGAGCGCAAGACGCCGGTCTACAGCGGGTTGTTTATGCCGCATTTGGAAGGCCGCGAGCTGGAGCAGGCCTGGGAAGCAGCGAAAGCCGCTGGCGCCAAGGGCATCTCGGTGTTCGACTACGGCAGCTTGAAAGAAGAGCACTGGACGGGCCTGAAGCAAATTTTGCAGAGCTGATGAAAATCCTCGTTTTCGGGGCCTCAGGGGCAGGGACGACGACTTTAGGACGGGCGCTGGCTGAGCGACTGGGCAGTCAACACTTGGATGCCGATGATTATTATTGGGAGGTAAGTGATCCGCCGTTCCAGCATAAGGTGCCTTTGGAGCGGAGGAATACTTTGCTGCGGCGGGATTTTCTGGCGACTGATCGGGTGGTGGTAAGTGGCTCATTGGTGAGTTGGGGGGAGGAATGGCGGGCGGCCTTTGACTGGGCGGTTTTCTTGTGGATTCCGGCGGAGGTGCGGATGGAGCGCCTTCGGCGGCGAGAGCGAGAGCGATATGGGAGTCGGTTGGAGGAAGAGGTGGCGGTGGCGGCGCAGTCGGCGGCTTTTTTGGCGTGGGCAAGCCGGTATGATGATCCTGCTTTTGAGGGGCGGAGTATCCGCCTGCACCGCGAGTGGATGAATTTGCTCAACTGTCCGATCCTTTGCATTGAGGGCGATTACCGTACCGACCAGCAGGTGGAGCGAGTTTGTAAAAAGATAGCGCAGGATAAATTAGCGTAGATACTGCAATTTAGGGTTCGATTTTTGGATAGGTTCTGGAAATAACTTCTACACAACAATTAGAATCCTGAAATGAGAACATTAATTCCTCTACTATCCTTACTTTTCTACACATCTAGTCTCTTTGGTCAAACCTTCAGCAAGGAGCAGGCGCTACAACTGGCGGGTACGCTCCATCAGGAGCAAATCTTATCCGAAAAAGGTAAAAACAGGCTCATCAGCAAGATTGAGCAAGGTTTGCTGAGCCGTCCGGTCCATGCTGGTCCGCTGAGCCCCAAGGGTAAGAAGAGCAAGGTGCTGAGTCCTGCCCAATTTTTGCACTTCCTACAGCAAGCGTTTGCCAATGATTACTGCTACCGCAGTGGAGCGATGGAGCAGCCACGCCTGCTGGGGATTTATATGAAAAAAAATCAGATCAAGAACTTTGATGAAAAGAGCTATGCTGCTTTCCAAAAGTGGGCGGAGGAACAAATGAAGAGCTTCGCTGGTCAGCAAATAGAGCAGGCCATTAGCGATGAAGAGTCCTTTCCAGAAGATTCTCCAGCCTACAACTTGTCTTGCGGATCGGTGAGCGATGTTAACATCCAGTGGGTACATTCGGTGAGAAGTGCGATGGGTAAGACCGCTAGTCGTACGCTGGCGGACCTCCTGCGATTAAATTTGATCGATCAAAGCATTCACGACGAGACCGCCCTAAAAATCGAAAATAAGGAGATGATTCTGGAAAGTCAGCTGATTGGTTATGCAGCGGATAAAGTGATGTATAAAGAGGATTTGGAGCAGAATAAGGCCCTAGAAAAAGATTTTCTGGAAAACCTCAAAGCCAAAGGCTTACTCACAGCAGCTAAACATCAGCAGTTGCTAGATTCCTACGAAGGGCAGGAACTCAAAGACCGATTTGCCTTCTTGAAATATTGCGACCAAGCCCAAGTTTTTGAGCGAGACCAATATCCCGAAGAGACCGAGACCGCCTACCGAAGAATATTCGAAGACATTAGAGCTATTGCTCCAGACTTCGACTTCACGAATTTTGAAGTGACCATTACTGAAAAGGAGAAGAAGGGCATGAAGCAGGTTGTAGAGCAACAAGCCAGCATTAGCTTTGAAATGGGAGGCCGTTCCTATCAACAGCTTTTTGTCCATAATCTGATTGAGCAAAAGGAAGATGGCAGTACGAAAAATGTGATGGGAGCGCCCAAGATTAATGCAAGTTTTCACCAGGGCATCAACGAATGGCTAAAAAATACCGGATCAGAAAAGCGCCTATATTTCACCCGTCCTCAAGCTAAAGATTTGGCCAAGGGAACGGAGCAGTTTGCCCTCTTACTATTAACGGAGGAGCAGTTCAAAGCCTGGTTGACCCACAAAGGGGATGCATTCCTCTCTGCACAAAGTCACGACAATACTTTCAGTCCCGCCAATATTCAAACGATCATCGCGCAGTACGAAGAATTGGGATTATTTACCGGCCTAAGTCCTCAACAAATCACTGCGGCCAAAAAGCAGGTGGAGCAGAAAAATATCGATGCCTATCAGGATATTTTGAATTGTTTCCCCGATGCCATTGCCTATTTTGATATGGAAGCTAAAAAGGCTAACATGCCCTATAAAGACCTCTGTCAAGTGCTGCAAAAAGCCTCGAAGGGCGCCTTCGCTCCCAACAATATCGTTGATGAATTTAAAGTACAAAAAGACAGTCTTCCCTCCCTCTTCACCTTCGACCTCAAAGATAAAACCTATCGACACGAACTGGTGAAGAACGAGGATTGGCTGGACATGAGTATTTTTACCACCATCAACAAGGCCCTAAAGGCCGCAGGAATCGATGGCAGTTTCCACCGCTGCATCTCCGGCTGGCAAAATACGGGCTATATCTTTCTGACCGCAGAACAGAAAAAACAACTGAAGGCCAAGCAGCCAATGTTCTTTTCCAAAGCGATGATGAAACTGGGAGTAGATTGATCAGCGGTACTTAGTGCAGTTTTGCTTGGTACTCTTCCAGCTTATTCCAAATCGAGAAGAATTGCTGAACACCTTGATCATTGATCAAATCCGTATTGATGAAAAGGATTCGACCAATTTTACTTTTGGCATTAAAGAACATAAAAGTAGAGACGCCAGGATCACCGCCTGTATGTCCAATGTAATCCTTGGCAGAGAATCCCATGAATATTCCGGCGTTGTACTCGTCATTATAGGGATTATCGGAATCGCGATCTTCAAAGTTAGCCGCTGTTAATTGCAGCCGGAACAGTTCTTTGTAGCTCGCTTTACTCAAGAGCGTACCCTCTTCCGCATACGCGCGAATCAATTCTATCAAGTACTTACTCATATCATTAATCGAGGTGAGCAATCCTCCATCCGGATAGGTAATCAGCGAATAGAAAGCCAGTTGGGTATCTCTCCTGGCGTATAACTTGGTATGCTGGGAAAAGTCAATTGCATCGAAAGACCAACCAGAGGCATTCATACCCAGAGGAGTTAAAATATGTTTTTTGGTAAAATCATCATACGCCTCTCCCGTCGCTGCTTCAATGACGTGCGCCGCCAATGTGGCCCCAACATTCGTATACTCAAAAGTTTACCCAGGTGCTTCGTTGAGGTAAATGCTGTCCACATACCATTTCCCCTTTTTGTCGAGTACATCCATCAAGAAAGGCTTCATGGCGGTCTTAGTAGTAGGCAGATTAAATTCCTTGGGAATTTCCATTTTCTCTGCATCCAAGCTATCCGCCGGCGATTTTAGGACGTAGGCTTTCTTATTGTAAATAGCGCCATCGGTAATGGAAGAAGTATGGGTCGCCAGCTGTCTGATGGTGATTGGTTGATCGGGAAAGTTGGGATTAACCACATCAAACGATAGGTGTTTAGACACTGGATCATCCAGATTCAATTTTCCCAGTTCTTGTGCTTTCAAGAGTGCAATTCCAATGAACGTCTTCGATACCGAGGCGATATTCTGAAGAGTGTTCTTAGAATAGGGCTGTTGATTTTCGGCGTCCGAAAAACCGAATCCATTAGTATACAACACCTTATCTTGATCGACAATGGCGACGCCGAAACCGTTGATTACCCCATCTTGGTGCAACTGCGTCAAGGCTGCGGTCAGCGAGTCTTGAGGAGTATTATTTTCTTCGAAATTCTCAGCAGGTTTTTGGCTTTGATCGCAGGACATCAGTACCAGGCTGATGATAAGTGGTAGGAGGTATCTCATTTAGGCGATTGATTTTCGCTCAACATACAAATATTTTCACTACTAATCTAATAGCGTTACATCGCCAGAGACTGTTTTTATTCGTCCGTCTTGCAGGCGCAGCCGAACGACCCAAACGAAGACCCCATTGTCCGATCGCTCTCCTTTGTAGTACCCATCCCAAATAGGGACACGCTCCGCTGGCAGGAGATCTGTTGTCTCAAAAATTAAAGCTCCCCAGCGATTGTACAACTGAACACTTTCGATCCTATCGATGAAGGAATTTTCATCGGCATGCAATTCAAAGAGATCGTTAATGCCATCATCATTTGGAGAAAAAGCATTGGGGACATAGAGACGAAAATCTTCGCAATCAGGATCGACGTTACTCGGTGGGGGCAGCTCAATCTGGTTGACATTCAAGCAGCCGGCACCATCGGTAATGCTCAGGTTGTAGGTACCGATGGAGAGACCGGTGGGACGGAAGAGGTCTTCGGTTTCAATATCCCATTCCAGCCGATAAGGCGGCTGGCCGTCGGAGATGCTTACTTCGATACTGCCGTCTTCGGCAATCGGGCAAGAGGGTGGGAAGAGTGCTACGTCAACCGCAGGACCAGAGGGGCGAACTAAGCCAGTGCCTTCGGCTTCTCCTACACAAAAGGCATCTTCGAAGCGAAGCAGCTGGTAAGTTCCAATGCTGTTGACGGGCAGGAGGAAAGGATTGGTGTTGATATTAGTTAGGCTGGGCTGGACTTCGCCGTCGATGCTGTAAGTGAGGGACCAGGGAGGCCGGCCACCCAGGTCGACAGAGAGTGCAGCGACATCGCCGAGACAGTAGTCGACCGTATCGCTTAAGGTTGCCCGCGGGTCTTGCTGGATCGCTACGGCTACGATGGCGGGGGCAGTCCCGCCGCAGGCATCCGTAATGGTAACGGTGAAGTGCGTTGGCTCGGTCACAGTTGCCGTTAGCGAGGGCGTCGTTTCATTGGTGTTCCACAAATAACTGTAAGGGGCGGCCCCACCGGTGACAGTTGGCCCCAGGGTAAACTCCTGTCCCGCGCAAACTATCGACTCTTCAAAGGTCCCTTGCAGAGAGTCCAGGTCAGCGATGATCAACTCGGATTGTACCGGATCGAGGCATTCACAGGTATAGTCAATATCAAGGCGCAAGCGCTCGGGCATTTCTTGAATTTGATCGGCGATCACCTCAATCGGTAATACTGCGGAAATGGCCATCGGTGGAATCGTAATTGAACCAGGAATGCCTACAAAATCCACATCTGGTATCGCATCCGAAAGCGGACTAATTGTAAAGTCAACTTGCAGAGGCTGATTGAAGTCCGTATCTCTACTGCGTTCAAACACAAATCGCCCATCGCGGCAACTCTCAAAGGCCACTGGCTCTAAACTCCCTTCGACCTCCGCCCGAACCGAAACAGCCGTTCCCAAATCAAAACTTTTGGAAGCCAGAAAAACAGCTGAGTCTAGTTTGTCATCCCCCACATCCCCCACTACCAATCGAATGCGATAGGTCTCACAAGGAATCACATCGATAGTCGCTGTCAACGGCAAAGTAAAGCCATCAAATTCGATCAACTCCAAAAAACTGGGATTGAAAGGAATATTACATTTACCCGCATCTTCCGCCAATTCGTTCTTGACATACAGCGCAGAATTGGTTTCGTGATTGACAGAGTTAATGGCCACATATTCATTTGTTCCCGGCAGCAAAGCGACGTTGATGGCATCGTCGAAAAACTCCCCTTCGATCCCGGGGCCACTAACAAAAAAACCAAAGTTGTCATTAAAAATGCTGCCCACAAATTCGCAGTATTCCTCAGAGGCGAAGACATATTCAAAAGTCACCTGGGAATCGAGTGGAATAAAATCAAACTCAATCCCCGCCGCATCGAATACAATGTTGGTTGCAAAAATATTCAAGTCCCGATCCCCCGTCGTATTGTCAAAGGAGGTAGACAATTCTACACTGCTATTGGGCCCGGCCGCGTCAGCGATTTGCCCAGTCGAAAGCATGATGCCCGAGTCAAAGCCAATGATGTTTTCCCCGTTGGAAAAAAAGCCTACGCTGCTGGCATCTCCGAAGGCGCTGATGTTGGCCACATTGCGACAACCACCTTTGATAAAGTGCTGCTTGACCAGTTGCTCCGGCGACAAGCCCAGATCGGTGCTGATTCCGACTAAGGGCGGTGGCGCCGAAGGCCCGAAGCTCAACATCAGCAGGGCCAGCAGCAAGGTCGCAATATGGTGGCTTTTGATCATTAGCGTGGTCGGAAGTAGATGTGATAGTTAAGTTACGATATTTTCAACAACAAAGCGGGTAGTGAGTTGTCGGAGATGCGGCTTATTTGTATACTTTCCCAGAAGTTAGTAGCGCACTTTGGGGAAAGGGTGTTGTTAGGAGGGGGGAAGAAGAGTAAATTTGGGGGAGAGATTTTTTTAAGTTTTTAAAAATGTTTTCAAAAAAAAATCCAAAAAATATGAATATTGCCATCATTGGAACAGGAAATGTAGGGGGTGCTTTAGCCACTCGTTGGGCAGAGGCAGGCCATCAAATCCGCCTGGGAGTTCGCAAGCCGGAGGAGTTTAAGGGGATGGGGCTTTTGCAGAATCCCCGCACTTCGGTTTATCAAACTGCGGAGGCCGTAGCCGGAGCAGAGGTTATTCTCGTAGCGACTCCGCCGCAAATTGCGGCATCGCTGGTAGAGCAGATGGGGCCCGTAAGTGGGAAGGTGATTATCGATGCGACTAATGCCATCGCTGCCAATCCAGCGCCCTATCCTACGGCCTATCACGCTTTTGCAGAATTGACAGATGCACAGGTGGTCAAGTGTTTCAACACAACCGGCTACGAAAATATGGCGCAGCCGGACTACGGCAATTTAACCCTTGACATGTTTATGGCGGGAGACAGCGACACTGCTAAAGCGGTAGCTCGGCAGCTCGCGCAGGATTGTGGATTTGAAGAATGCTACGATTTTGGTCAGGCAGATAAAGTGGAGCTATTAGAGCAGTTTGCGCTAAGTTGGATCAATCTGGCCATTTTCCAAAAGATGGGACGGAATATTGGATTGAAGTTGGTGAAACGACCGAAATAGCTCTAGATTAGTCCTTGAGTTGAAATTCCAGCGTCCCTCCTTTGATCAAATCATGGTGATTGATGAAATAGCTGCGATGCTTTTTCCCCTTCCAATTAATCTGGTCGATCAGATAGCGATCTGCACTTCGGTCGCGGGTTTCGATAAGCAGGGTTTTACCCGGATAATAATCGGTCTGTAAGTCAATCTCAATACGGTCAAATGCCGGACTGGTCAGGGCATAATTCATATTCCCTGGGCAGTCCGGGTAGAGGCCCATCATACTGAATAGCAGCCAGGCCGACAGCGTTCCGGTATCATCATTGCCCGGTAGCCCTGCGGGCCCGTTGAAATAATACTTCCGCAGCAGCTCCCGCACCCGCGCCTGCGTTCGCCATTCTTCGCCCTCGATGTAATTGTACAAATAAGCATAGGTAATGTCCGGCTCATTGGCCATATCATAATTGTCCGTGGCAAAGCAAGCATCGAGGGCCTTGAGAAAAGCAGCTTCACCGCCCAGCAAGCCGATCAGTCCTTTTATATCATGGGGCACATAAAAGCGATACTGCCAGGCATTTCCTTCTACAAAGCCGACCACTGGCTCGAAGTTCTTGCCAGCCTCCGGATCAAAGGGATGCAGCCAGGAGCTGTCGGCCATAATCGGACGCAGCATCCCTGTAGAGTCATCGAAATAGCGGCGGTAAGAGCGGGAGCGCTCTTCGAAATACTGCGCATCTTGGTCTTTACCGAGGGCTTTAGCCAGCTGAGCCAAATTCCAGTCCGCAATATTGTATTCTAGTGTAGTGGAGACCGTACCCCAAACACCTCCTTCTACGCCCTCGGGGATATAGCCCATCTTGTCGTAATAAGTAAGGCCCGGCCGCAGCAGATTATCTTCTAACTGAGTCGCCGCTTTTTTCATCGCTTCGTAGGCCAGCTCGGCATCAAACTGCTGCAATCCTCGCAGCCAGGTGTCAGCCAGGACTGGGGTCGCCGGGTCACCCACCATCACCGTGGTTTCCATACTCAACAACTCCCACTTGGGCAGCCAGCCACTCTCCTTGTACATATCTAGCATGGAATGGACCATATCCAATTGCAACTCAGGATAAATCAGCGCAAGGAAGGGATGCACATTCCGATAAGTGTCCCAGAGCGAAAAAACAGAGTAGCGGTTTCGTCCTCCCGTATTTTTAATCTCGTACGATTCCATCGCCGGATAATCTCCATTGACATCTTGGAGAATATTGGGGTGCAGTAAAAGGTGATAAAGGGCAGTGTAAAAACTGATTTGATCTTCCGCTCTGCCCCCGCTGATTCGAATGCGTCCCAGCAATTCGTTCCACTGCGCAACGGCCTTTTGACGAAGTCCATCTAGATCGAAGCCCTGCTGTTCGGCATCCAAATTGAGGCGAGCGTTTTCGATGCTGACATAGGAAATCCCTACCTGCACGCTGATCTGTTCTCCTTCTTTTGTATTGAAAGAAAAGTAGGCCCCAATATCTTCGCCTACCATCTCCCGGAGGTATCCCTCATAGGGTTTATACTGATCGTTGTATTTGGTCCAGGCACCTTCCAGCTCTCCATACTTAGGCATTTTTTTCCAAGCCCCGAAGGCCTTGGCCGGCTTACTCAAACGGGCGACAAAATAAACGGGCCGTACATCCTCTGGGTTGTAACAAAAGGTCCCTATCAACTTGTACCCTTCCACTTCCCGATCCGATACCACTTTGAGCATGGCCCCTGTCTCATTGGTCAGGCCGAGGCCCAGATTGAGCAGCACATGGCTCTCTCCCTCTGGGAAAGTATAGCGACTGATTCCTGTCCGCTGCGTCGCCGAAAGTTCCGTCTTGATCTTATAGCGATCCAGTACATTGCTATAGTAGCCCGGCGAGGCGACCTCCTCCGAGTAAGTCGTCCCATACTTCTCCGCATCCAATGCTAATTTACCGTTGGTTGGCATCAGCAAAATACTTCCCAAGTCCGGGCAACCAACACCGCTGAGGTTAACATGAGAATAGCCGGTCAAAAAAGTATTCTCGTGCACGTAGGGCCGCGAATGCCACTCACTGTCTTTCTCAAACTGATTCCCCTCATTCTTTTTGAAGGCCACATTGAACGGGCAGACGGAAGCCATCCCCGCGGGCAGGACCGCACCGGGGTTGGTTGCTCCATAGTTAGAAGTTCCAATGAAGGGATTGACCAGATCAACAGGCGTTTGGCAGAAAGTAAAAAGGGGGAGGAGTAGAAGGAGCAGGGAGTAGAGGCGTGGATTCATTTGGTACTTGGTTTTAATAATGCTGTGGGCGTCTTTAGTGTTTTGATGAACGGTAGTAATGATTAACAAAGCTAAAAACAAAATATCGAAAGTTGATAATCCATTGACATTCTTTCTGACTTATTGAACGGGGCTAAGGGTATAGCCTGCTTTGCGGAGGAGGACCAGTAAGCCCTGCTCTCCACCAAGGTGGCCGGCCCCTACGCCAAAGAAGGTTGACTTTTCCTTAGCCATTTCTCCGATGCGGGGAATCCAGTTGCGATTGCGCTTGTTCAGTAGCTCCTCTTTTTCGAGTTCTGTATCCATATAATCTGCCACATACTGGTAAAGGCCTTCGACGTTTTCTGCCTTGTACATATTAATCATGTCTTGAAATATCTTGTCGATGTTGAAATTATCATCGAGCATTTCCTTGACATCTTCGATTTGCTCTTGGTAGGGAATAATGTCAAAAATAGCCATTTGCTCGCCGACGGTTTCCAGGCCCAGGATTTCCTTTTTCTGTTCCATGGCCATCTGGGTAAAAGTCTGTTCAAAGCTAGCCGGCGGCCCTTCGATGTATTGGATAATCAGCATAGAACCGATAAAGAAAGGTTTCCAATTGTTCATCATTTGCAGGCTACTTCCTAGCTTGGCAGTGACCTGTTTGTCGAGTGCTTTATAGTTTTCTTCTGAGAGCAGTTTATCCAAGGTTTGTCCATCTTTCATCATCATTGACTGCATCATTTCGGCTTGCATATTGGGGTCATCCATATCCAATTCCATGACGATTTGATCGGCGGCCTTGAATGCTTTTTTGACATTTTCTTTTAACAAAAAATCCTTTTGGGGCAGCAGGTGAAAGGTCCCGTAGAGATAGGAAGGCTGAATACCATTGCCTTCGATTTTCCAGAGCAGGGTACTAGATGATTTCGCTGCTGTAGCTGCTGTACTTTGCGTGGTAGCAGAGGCGATATTTTGCTGCTGGGCCTTTGTAGAATAGTTGAACAAGCCTATCATCAGGCATAGCAGTGCCATTAATGCTTTAGACATTTTCATTGATAAATATTTTTTTGATTTAAATGATATGGTTTGCCCTATTAGTAGGTGTAAAGGAAATTTTATTACACTTTTTCGGAAAAAAGTGTAATTATTTTTTTCTTCGGCTACTAATCAGGTGTAGATAGATGCAAGATTTTAATTCCATTATCCAGCAATACCATCCGGTACTGTATAAGATCAGTCGAGCTTATACGGATAAGGATATGGACTTTGAAGATTTGTATCAGGAGATGTTGATCCAGCTGTGGCAATCGCTCAAAAACTTTAAGGGGCAGTCTAAATTATCGACTTGGATTTATCAGGTGGTGCTGAATACAGCCCTGAGCTATAATCGCCAGCGTAAGCGTGTACGGCAGCTGCTGCCTTTGCAAGCCATGCCAGCGCAGCTGGTTGCCGAGGAGAGTACCCATCAAGATCGAGAAAAGGAAATTACGCTCTTATATCAATGCATTCGAGAACTAAAAAAGAGCGATCGCTCCATCATTTTGCTGCACCTTGAAGGCAAGTCCTACGACGAAATTGCCGAGATTACTGGTTTGAGCAAGAGCAATGTCGGTGTCAAGCTCAATCGCACCAAAAAGCGTTTATTCACTTTGCTAAAGGCCAATGGTTATGGAAGAATTTGATTTGAGAGACCTATGGAACCAGCAGGAGAAAGATGCTGGTCAGTTCTTTGAGGGCATTGCTCCGGAGGTGGAACGCATGGCTCGTCAGAGTTCCAAAGGCATTATCGCCAAGGTGCTGCGCAATTCGCGTAACGAAATGTACCTTACAATCGGGTTAGGTATATTCGTATTGTTCTACGCAGATTTTAATAGTACCTTATTCTGGGCCTTTGTAGTGGGTAACTGCGTAGCGATTCCTATATCTATCCGGCTCTACACCCGCATGTACCACCGCATCAAGGACATTAACCAACGTTCCATCAAGCTAGCTCTACAAAGTAAGATTCAAATCATGCAACGATTTGTGAAACGCCTTCAACTCTATACCTACATTCTGCTGCCCTTCGGCTGTCTTTTGGGCATATTAGCCAATATGACAGCCTACCATATTATGCCCATTGACGTACCAGCCTTTTTAGAGGAGTTGGGTATTCAGTTGTTCATCGCTCTTCCTCTGATGGCCGTCATTATCTGGTTTTTTAATAAGAAATACATCTATTGGTTATATGGTAAACACCTGGAGGAGTTGGAGCGTTTGTATGCGAGTTTGGAGGAGGAGTGACGCCTTTGGCGTTGTGGTGGACTGTGGGCACCTACGGTGCTTAGGTAGACGGTAGACGGCCAGCCCCTTACTCCTCTCCACATCAAAATGTGGTTTCTTGCGCCCACAATTCCTCCCATATTTGTTGTAACAAAAAACCAAAATATGGGCTGCTTTTTTTAAGCCACTAAACCCCAAAAAATCCCTGCTATCCTGCCATTATTTCCCCAATGCAAGCGGATCAGCTCTTCCCAGGAGCTGGTCCGTTTTGGTTAAACCTATGCCGGTTACTCGGGACGGGTACGGCGTAAGGCTGCACTTACGTTGAAGCCGGAGTCGTCGGCAATGGTTTGAGCATGATCAGTAGGTAACTAGTCCGGTCAGAGATGCAAAGGCCGATACTTCTATATTCAGAGAATTTAACTTAATTTTAGTTCTCACACGATCACTAGTCACTCAATATGAATAAGGCTTCCACTCTAGCTTGGACAATCATGGTCTCATTAGTGGTATTCTTCTGTTGGCATCAATACAATGATGCGACAATAAACATGAGTATAGACAAAACGTGGTTGTCTTCTCATCCCTTCAGTCAGCATCAACTATGGCCCCTTTTCCAAGAGTCTGATTCCCTAAAGTGGTACGGTAACCACAGAGCAGCGGCGGAGCAATTAGAGCGGCTTTTACGAAGCAATAGTCAACTGGACAATACCGCAAAATATTACGCGTGGAATCAGCTGGCTTATCATTATTTAATAGCTGGACAACTGGACAAAGCCGCTGCACCACTTACGCAATTGGATCATTACAGCCCCGCCTTTGAATCCACCCCTGCATTACTAGCGGATTACTACTTCAACAAAGGGCTCTATAAACAAAAAAAGAGCGTAGGGGAAGAAAGCCTCTACTACCTCCGAAAAGCCCGAGCACTTTACAGCCAACTCTATCCTCCTACTCACCCCTATCGAATGTGGGCCTTAACTGAATTGGCCTTTTCTTTTCAAGCATTTACCTACCACGTCGATTCGATTATTTTCTACGCAGATCAAGCCAACACCCTATTAATGAGGCATAGCCAGCTGCATTTTCAGGCTCCTCGCACCTACTATGCTCAAGCAGAAGCCTGTTGGAAAAGACGGGCACATATCGAAGGAGAAAACAGGTGCCAGCTGGCTCTTGAAGCTGCCCGCTACAACCCGGACCTGGATGTTTCTTTTGTTGCACAATGTATCAGTCTGAAGGGAAAATTTATCCAAAAACAAAAGGACAGAAAGGAAGAAGGGGAAAAAGTTTTGAAAGCAGCAATTAGACTGGTGGAATCAAAAGGCACCTTGAAAGAAGAAGATCAAGTATTGTACAAAAATCTTTTATCCTACTATGCGCGGGCCAAAGATTCCCTCGCCTTTTTTTCTTTTCTAGATCATACTAAGCAAGCTTTTATGAAGGCCAATCATCCCTTTCGTTACATTGAGCAAATGCGAGGACTTTACTACAATAAGCAAAAGGCATTTTGTAAATCTATTCAATATTATGAAGAGTTTTTGGCGTACTACCTGAATACTCCTGCACAAGAATCGGCCATTGTTGAAGAAGCTTATTTTTTATTGGTAAAAAATTATCGCGGGCTGGATGAGCTAGATCAGGCGGAGGTCTACGCGTGGAAGCTAATGGCCCTACGGCTGGGTAAAAGAACGGAAAAATTGACTTGGGAAAATTTATTTGAAGAGGAAAATAAAAATCAGCTGCACATCTACGTCGGTTATCATCTACTGGCGCAAATCTACATACAAGGGTATGAGGGAAATAAGCAATCTACAAACCTGCTCCATCGCGCTTACCAACTCTATCAGTTGATTGATGAGATGATTTACGATCGGTTAGATTCCTTCGATGAAGATGCCTGGTTATCAGCCTATCGCATGTACAACTCAGACATCTATCGTTCTTCTGTAAAAGTATGTTACTATTTGTATACCTCTGAGAACAATAATTCGATTCTTGAATGGACTCTCCACTTTATACGCGTCCACCAGCTGATCCGGGCAGCAGGCATAGACTGCGAGAAACTGCCCCAGTGGAGGAGCCGATGCGTGACGACAGTTGCAGCATGCGAAGGTGGCCGACCTTATCGCCGATGTCTCTAAGGCCAAAGTCAG
>JBCDGZ010000035.1:0-53573 GCA_038750655.1 Bacteroidota bacterium
CCTGTTGTCAATGATACGCTTAAGATGAAGATTGTTTCGCCGGAGTATTTCATCGTATCCAATCGCGATATAATTAAAGATGAGCGCGTTCGGGTTTTTCCTAACCCCGCTACCAACCACTTGTGGATTGATGCTCCGCACTTAGAATTAGAGCAACTGAGCCTTTACGACGCCTACGGCCAGCTGGTCATTCACAACCAGTCCCTACAGCGCGGTCGCAGCCAGGTGCTCCTCTCCACACTGCCCAGCGGCATCTACCTACTCAAAATTCAGAGCCCCGAAGGCATCTTGACCCGCCGAATTGTGCTGGAAAGCCCATAAAAAAACGGATAAGAACCCTCGAAGGGGCGCTCATCCGTTGGCCGCCTCAGTAAGACGACTTTAATAATAGAAACATTTACGAACTATAAAATTAACTTATCGAAATGAAAAAAACAATTGCTTTAGCCGCTGCTTTAGTATTTTGTCTCTTCGGATTCCAGGCGCAGGCCGACGAATTTCGGATCAATGGCAACGTAACCTTCGCCGCAGTAGGCGTTCCTCTCGCTGATTTCCGCATATATATCTCTTCGGATGATACCAGCTATGTTACCGAAGTGACTACAGGTCTTAGCGGTAATTATGAAGCGATCTTCGATATTCCTGCTGGCGAATTGGTCACTTTTACCTTACAAACCATCGATTTTTGTACCGGTGAACTGCTCTCTGAAACAGTAGACAACAGCCAAGGCAACAGCGCCACAGTTGATTTTTCCATTTGTAGTATAATTGACCCTCCTCCTCCGCACAGCGACTGTGAGGCTTTCTTTGATTATTTCCAACCTGACCCATCAGTACTGACCCTTGAATTCTCGGACTTTTCTTTTAGCAATGAGCCTATTGTTTCCTGGGATTGGGACTTTGGCGATGGCAATATCGGCAGCGGTCCGGCAGTCACCCACACCTATGCTTTTCCCGGTGACTACGATGTGACGCTGACTATTGCTTCAGATAGTTGTAGTGCTACTACCATACAGCCCGTTCATGTGAGCATCGATACGTCTAACTGTGCTTGTCCTGGTATTTTTGATCCGGTCTGTGTCGACTTGGGAGGAATTGTTATTCCTTTCGAGAATCCCTGTCTTGCCCTTTGTGCAGGTATCGACTCTTCCATGTTTGTACAGTGTGATTCGCTCAATCCCTGCTTCTGCCCGGGCTTTGATGAGCCTGTATGTGCAATTGACGCCAACGGAGATACGCTGACTTTCCAGAATATCTGTTTTGCAGAGTGTGCAGGATATGTCTACGAAAACCTCATCGACTGTACCACGGGACTGTGCTTTTGCCCTACCGTCTACGATCCAGTCTGTGTAATTGATAGCTTATCAGGTGATACCCTGACTTTTGGTAATTTCTGTTTTGCAGAGTGCGAAGGCTACACCGATGTGGACTACTTCCATTGTGTAGATTCATCGGACTGTGTTTGTGGTGGTGTTTATGATCCGGTTTGTGTAGACATAGGAGGCCTGTTGCTGCCTTTTGAGAATGCTTGTCTGGCTTTATGTGCGGGTTTTGATTCTACGATGTTGGTACAGTGTGATACGACGAATTGCTTCTGTCCGAATTTCTTCGATCCCGTTTGTGTGATCGGAGTCAATGGAGATACCATAAGCTTCCAAAATGCTTGTTTTGCAGAATGTGAAGGTTTTACACACACCGACTATTTTGCTTGTAATGACAGCACGGGCTGTGTTTGTCCAGGCTTCTACGAACCCGTCTGTGTTTTTGATCCAGCGACTGGCGATACGGTGAGTTATGATAATTTCTGTCTCGCGGAATGTGCAGGTTATACCTTTGACGATTTTATTCCTTGCCATATTGATACCTCTGGCTGTATCTGTCCAGATATTTACGATCCGGTCTGCGTTGATATTGGCGTAACAGGTTTCGACTTCGTCATTACCTTTGATAATGCCTGCGAGGCCATCTGCCAAGGTTTCGATACGACGATGTTTGTGCAGTGCGACACCTCGGGTTGCATCTGTCCAGATTTCTATGATCCGGTTTGTGTGATTGATACGATTATGGGAGATACCCTAACTTTCCATAACTTCTGCTACGCCAACTGCGAGGGCTATGCTTTTGAAGACTTCTTCTACTGTGGAGCCATTGACAGCTTGAATTGCTGGGTAGATTTTATCTACTATCCAAATGCCAATAACGAATTAGAGATTTCCTTCGAGTCGCACCTAAGCGGTGTGCCCAGCAGCTACTTCTGGGATTTCGGAGATGGCAATACTAGTACCCAGCCCGATCCTACGCATACCTACGCCAGCGGTGGCATCTACGATGTCATCTTGACCATTACCTACGAGAATGGCTGTACTGCTTCTTGGATTCTGCACATTTGCATCGGCGGTGGTGGCATCGTTCCGACGCCCGATTGTCAGGCCTTCTTTTTCTTTGAGCTACAGGATAGCTTCAACCTCTCTACCTTCAACTTCATGGATATGTCCATCGGCGACAACCTGAGCTACAGCTGGGACTTTGGCGACGGAGGCAGTAGTACCGAGCAGAATCCTACCCATACCTTCGCTAATGCGGGCGGCTATATAGTAGAGCTGACGGTAACCGGCGACAGCTGTACGAGCAGCTATGCGATGCTGATCTTTACCAACCCCAATGGATGGTACGAAGAAGAATGTAATGCACTGTTCTTGCCAGTCTTTAACCCGGATAGCCTAACGATAGCCTTTATCAACCTCTCTTCACCAGATGCCATTGCGTTTGAGTGGGATTTCGGAGATGGTAACACCAGTGCAGAGCCTTTCCCTCTCTACACTTATGCCACCGAAGGGGTATATGATGTGGTTTTGACCATAACAACCATTGACGGCTGCACCAATACCTTTACGATGACCGTTGATCTGGGACAGAACAGCTTCCAGGGCAGACTCAACTTCAACCTGACCAGTACCGAAGATCAAGAGCTGCTAGGAGGCGTAACGCTGTTCCCGAATCCAGCAGGTGATTTCATCAATATTCAACTCGATGCCAGAGAAGCAGCGGATGGTCTCATCAGCATCATCGACTTGCAGGGACGACAACTGCAAGCCATTGACCAAGCACTATTCCAGGGCGAAAATACCCTGCGCATTGAATTGGGCGACCTGCCTTCCGGCATCTACTTTGCCCGGATACAGACCGCCGATGAAGTGACCTCCATAAAGTTTGCTAAATATTAAGTCTTAGTCTTTAACATTTTGACGCTGATACAGCGTAAGGCAGTTCTGAGAAAGCTCAGGGCTGCCTTTTTCTTTTATCTCCCCCCTTTTTACTATATTAGTAAGCCCAAAAATTAACTTCCCTCTTTTCATTCAGCAAATTAGCTCGAATGACGTGCTCTTCAAGCACTTACATTCTTCTCTATTTTGCCGAAGCCGGGAATTAATTATTTGAGCAGTGCTTAACATCATAAATGCCAAAATACACACCCTTTTGGCAGGCATAAACCAAACAAATGGCTTCAGCTTGGGGAAGCCACCTCTTTATCGAAAACGACTATATGCCTGAGAATATCTTTTTTATTGGAAACCGTAGTAGCGAGTTTCTGATCAATCATTTGAAAACGCTGAACATCCCAACGCTCCTTTCGGAGGAAGAACTCCACCGGGCCCTGGCGGGTCGCAAGCAATTGAAATCGCCTCAGTTGAAAGGCATTGTCGTGGAGCTGGATTTAAATTGGAAGAAAGACCAAGACGCCCAGCATCAGGCCTGCGAGGTACTGCGCAGGCTGCGGGTCAAGGAAAAGCTGGCCTGCCCCTTTTTGCTGCTCTGCCATCTGCCTGCCGCCGAGCTGTCCACGCTCTACAAGCACCTGCACTACCTCCGCGATCCAGCCATCGCCCTACTGCCCACCCTCGACCTACTGGACATGAAACGTCCAGCTATCGAGGCGCGGCTCCCTGAACCGCTGGATGAGCAACTCTACGAGGATTTGGCGACTAGCCTTTACGACCCGTTGGGCTATCTCGAAGAGGTGGTCCATGATCTGTTCGGTGATATTCGGCGGGTTAGGAGTGAACAGGTGAGCAGCGAGCAGGCGAAAGAAATTCTGGAACATCATGCGACCGACTTGATCAAGCTCTTTCCCGAAGAGGCCGAGCAGGTGAATAGCCGGGTGGAGCAATGCAAGCGAAAAATCGATGAAGCGCCGCAATATTATAAGGCCAGGTTGAATCGGATCATCGCTGATTTTTACAGCGATTTTAAGGATTTTGCGATGAAGCGCCTAGCGGGGAATGCCCTGGCGGTGGAGGAGCGGGGTGCCAAGATACTGTACATCGATGATGAGGCGGATTATCGGAAAATGCTTACGGAGCGTTTGGAGAAGCACCAGATTGAGTGTATCGCGGTGGCCAACGGCCAGGAGGCCTTGGAGGTCTTGGCGGCGGACGAGAAGACGAATTCAATCACGGTGGTGGTCTGCGATTTTCGCTTTGTGGAGCCGGATGGGAAGTACAGCCGTCAGCAGGTCTACCACATTCTTGGGAAGATTGCCGAGACGCGGAATATGGTTTCGATGATGACGCTGACGGGGATGAGCACGGACAGTCAAGCGCGGTTTTCGATGCTGATTCGCAAGCGGGTGATTCCCTACTTTAAAAAAAGTGTTTTTGACGATTACGGCGATGGGCTGCTGCACTTTTGCTACACGCTGATTGAGGAGGACCGGCGGATCAAGGAGGAAATTGTCAATCTTCCAAAGTTTGGCAAAGAGGGCCGGTGGTTTTACAAGATGCATCGAGAGGCTACGGACTATGAGGCGGAGGAGAAAAGGATCAGCGAGACGGCGATGGGCTTTGTGCAGGCCGTGATTGCGGTCAAGTATGGCGGGAATGGCCAAGACATCAACTATCGCCTGGATTTGAACATCAAGGGTAAGCTCAATACCCGCGATCCGCAGAACAACCTGAGCAATTTTCGGGAGAAGCTGCTGGGCCGCCGGATTGCCCTGGGCCTCTGTCAGCTAGGGTTGGAGCGGGACAATCGCCGCAATTGGCTTTACATCTACGAAATTATGCGCTTCCGAAGCATTCGCCAGAGCAAGGATGAGAAGGGGATGATGGATTGGATCAACCGAGAGTTGAAGCTGTCGCTGCGTAAGAATTATCCCTACGAGAGCAGCGACAACCAAAGCCTCAAGCTGACTTTCGAGGAGCGGCGCTGGTTGCAGCGAGACTGGGAGGCGCTGTTTAAAGCCTTTGTAGGGTAACTGCCTAGTTGTGAATTGAAAACTTAAACATGGAGAACTTTCGCATTGTCAATGTGGCCTTTTACAGCCTTAAAGATGAGCACTTTAATGCCCTTGATGATATTTACAATACCGTTGGGCCGAATACCGAACTCAAGTCTTACTACGATAAACTGTACTATCCTAAGCTAGAGTATTCCAAAGTGCTTACGGGCAATCTCGGTCGCGTCTTTTTTGTAAAAGATGAACGCAATGAGGAGTATGTAGGCTTCCTGTTGGTTTTTGACAATGTCAATTTTAAAAAGAAGGGGTTCCATCAGGAGCAGCTGGGTAAGTACCTGGAACACGAGGCTTCCTTTATTCAGGAAATGGCCATCATTGGTAAGTTTGCTTTTATCAACCAGCTCATCATCCACAGTGATTACCGGAAAAAGGGGCTCGCCAAGTACTTGTTGGCCGAAATGGAACAGTACTACACCTTCAGAAAGATGAAGGAGCGCAGCCAGAATGGCGTCAAGAACCGCACCATCGGTTCGAAGGCGGTGATTATCGGCTCGGTGGTTCACGAAAAGAATTATCCGACCTTGATGTTGCTGAAGGGGAAGGAGTTTGCTTTTATCGATTTTTATCGATCGGGTTTTGATGCCGAAGGCTCGGACGAGCCGCCGGTTTCGACGCTTTGGTACCGCGTGGTCAAGGTCATGGACGCTTCTACGTTCTACAAAAGGATCAATTCCGACCTATTGCCCCAGACTTTCAAAACCATCATCCCTATCCAGCTGAACTCCGCTTCGCGCAACATCAACAAGCTCATCGGGCGCTTGAATGCCAAGATTCTGTGGTCCTCCTTTTTTCAGTTTGATCAGAACTTGATTAAGTTTTTTGGAATGGACCGGCTGTTCATTGGCTATTATGATACCCTCTTGGAATCTCCGAGGGAGCAGTTTGATATGGTGGTAAAAACCATGAATCACCTGCACGATTATCGGGAAAGCAGCGACGGCTACAGCTTTAGTTCGGTCATTCGGCAGCTAGAAAAATACAGCTCTAACTTGTTTCTACTGGATGCTGAATTTGATGGCTTTGCCAGCTTTGCCAGCCCCGAGGTGATCAGCATAGATTCGGTGCGAAAGAGTGGTAAGTATTTTAATATTAAAAAAGAAAGTTACATTGATGAGGAACATTGGTCCAAGCTATTTCGACTCTACGAGCACCTTCATCGGACAGATATTAGCGTAAAATCTCGGGAGAAAGAATGGTATTGGTGCCACGCCATTATCCCTATTTCTTTTGCCGATGGCCTCAAGGGTGTGCTGTTTAGTTTTGTAGTGGACAAGGCTACGGCCGACCGCGACATGAATATCATCGATGAGTTGGCCTACACCATTTCTAATGCGTTTACGAAAAACTTGTCCAACATCATTCTGAAACTCAAAGATCGTATTCAGAAAAGCTACGTTACCCGGTCCAGGGTAGGGCACATCATCATGCGCAATATGTCGCACAATATTGGCTCCCACGTTTTATCGAGGGTTTCTTCTTTACAGACCCTATCGCAGTTTATCAACGAAAATGCGGAGTTGTACGGCGCTCAGGAGGTCGCTATTTTCAATGCCTACCTGCGTACGCGAATGAACCTGCTGGCTGATTTGATGTACGTTACTCCAGCAACTACGGTGAGTCGCAAGTTGAAGGAAGAACTGGTGAGTAAATTCAATAAAGAAAAGATCGTCCTCAATTACATTAGTGGCACCAGTTGGCAAAAGGATAACATTGTAATCAGCTATGAAGGACCGGATTACTGGGTGCAAATCCCCAACGGTAATTTGGGAAATCATGCCTTTTTTATGGTGTTGGAAAATATCATTCGCAATTGTGCCAAGCACGGGGTGCGCGATCGCGATCCGGTCGATAAGCCGGAAGAGCTGGAAGAAGATTACCTAGAACTCCACATTTCTTGCCAGCCTTCTAAACGCTATCCCGCCTATTTCAAAGTGACCATACACGATAACATCCAGCGGACTTTGCCTTTCTTTTTGCGAAAGCCACTCAAGTACGATGAGCAGCCTAAGCTAGAGCGCCTACTGAATATCCATCGCCTCAATCGTCCGGCGGACAAGTTGTACAAAATCGAATTTTTGCTCCACCCTGCTAACCTGACCAGTCTGATTGATCTGATTAAGTACAAAAAACTGATTGACCTCAAAGATTTGTTGGAACGGGAAGAGTTGGAAAAAGTTAAGGAGCGATTTGTAACAGATCAAAAGGAAAATGAATACCTGCGTACCCTTGTTCATCCTGAAAGCATGGAGAAATACGAGGGGTATTTTAACAAAAAGCGTTACGCCAGGGTTAGGCGGATCATCAAATACTTGGAACAACTCCGATTGGAGAATCTTATTGAGCCGAATGGTAAGCTAAAAATGCTTAACCTCTTTAAATTTGTACATGCCCTGGGGTTCAAACCCAAAGAAAAGCTTTTACAACTCTACAGTGCCATCAAGGATGTTGATATTGCTAATGAAATTCAAAATAACCATATCGATCAAATTTTGGAGAAAGATGATCCCGGGCGAATCAAAGGCGCTGGGGTGACGGAGATGAAAATTGCGGCGGCCTACCTGCGGAAAGTCCCGATGTCCAATATCAATGAAACGTACGACCCGCTGCTGCTGCGGGCCTTTCGCAAGAATGGGCCGGGGAAAAATCAGTACTGCCTGGGCTATGAGTTGTATCTGGAAAAACCCCGTTCTGTGGTGATCGTCGACCCGGATAATATACTGCGAAAAGAGCAGCAGCTGGAAAAACTGGAACTGGCAGGCATCAGCATTGCCAACAGCAAGACGCTGCAATCTAATCAGACGTCCTACCCCAGCGAGCTGGTCCTTTTTCTGAGTAAGATCCCCCGAAAAGAGATTGAGAAAACCCGCATTTTTCCGCTCCGCTGGATTCATCTGGACAGCAAAGAGCAACAGCAAAAGTTGAGCGAACTGCTGGACGGAGATATGGAAAAGCTACTATTGCATTATTGGGAGCTGTGGTTTGAGCGGTACATGCACAACAAAGAGGACGACCATAAAAATTACGAATTGCTGTTGCACTATGATAGTCCCGAGTACGATGAGCAGATAAAGCAGCGCCCCCTTGCAGAGTGGTTGATCTATAATCATCACGCTTCGCTGGCTGAGGACCCCAGCTTTGATCCAGAGCAATGTGGGTTCTATGAGGGCTACGGTTCTACCTCCCCAACTGGCCTAATGCTCCTGCATCGGGATGGGGAGACGGAGATGATGGGAAAATATCTGGACATCCAATACATGGAGGCCGCTTGTACGCGGATTGTTGTTTTAGACGAGCGCATCCAGCAGGAGGCGGCCCAGCAAGCCGCTTATCTGCCTGGCCAGCAAGCCGATTACATCGACGAACTGCGGTGGATGAAGATCAATGTACCGCGCCCGGAGCAAATCGATTTGCATAAGAACATCTACAGTGAAGCCGACAAGCAAAATATTGTGGAATGGATCAGAAGGGAAATCAAAAACCCGGATACGGACTTCTTCATTATCCACCTGGGTATTATCGAAAAGATTGTAGGGACCAAAGATGAGGACATCGAAAAATTCATCGACAGCAACATGAGGGACATCAACATCCGACCCGAAATCGTCCTGATTTCTGGCCGTGGAACGCCGCGTTATGTGCCAAAAACAGTTTTATTCGTACATTATTCCAACATTGCGCAGTATATTTTGGAAGAAAAGAGTAAATTCCACCTCTGTAAGATTCTTTTTGCGGCTAGAAACATACCCAAGTAAATGCGGAACAAGGGATTCATCATCTTTACAGTATTCGATGATCTGACTAGAAAGTACTTAAACCCTTTAGGCCTGACGATGAGCGCTGACTGGCCCAAGCTATTGGCTTTCCATCAGACCTACGATCGCATTGACCATGCAAAAGCAAATGAACATTGGGATGTGCTGTTGATCGACATCCGTCAAGACTTTAACCTACCCACCAAGCGCAAGATCAAACAGTTGCTCAAGCAGAAAGATCAATGCTATCTCTTCTTGCATAAAGGGCGCAAGAATGAGGCCCACATTAAGCGGGGCAACAAAAGGGCTATTACGGAGTTGTTGGATAAAAATTTGGAACCGTTCGTTCCTGAATTTCACCATCACCATGGCGAGCTGTATGATCTACTCCTCGAATTGGCTAACGCTCATCAGCAACGGCAAGAGCAGCGCTATACGGATGGGCTGAACCAAATCGAAGAATTACTGCTTACCTTGAAGGAGGCGGAGGTGCAAGCCACAAAATCTCAGTTTCTTCAGTACTGCATGTCTATTGATAATATTCGAAGCCTACTCCGGCTGAACGGAGGGAGCGACCCCCAACTCCCTTTTCCGTCAACTTACGCTCATCATCCCGCTGTCCAGAAAACCCTTCGTCAGCTTTCCGAGCTACCCGCCGATGCTCATGCCGAGCAGCACGCGCTTCTCATTTCACTGCGCGAGATGGTTCACCGTGACCTCTAGTCTCCTCCTCTCCGTTTGTATCTTTTTTTATCTTAATTTGTATGCGCATTGTTGTTTAATCTAAATGTGGACTGGACCGAAAAAGATAAATTTTTAATTGTCATTTTGCTAGTGTACTCAAATTAAGCGTTGATGCGCAGGCGCTTCGGCTCCAAGTAGGGGCCATCTCAAACCGAACAAACCATTAGCTAAAAGCCAAAGGTCATCAATCACTTTTGAAAACCAGGCTTATTATGAATGACAATCGCACACAACACTCTAAGTCGATGCTGTTTATGATTATTCTGACAGTGTCGTTCCTACTGATCTACCACAACTACTTCAATGTGGTGGTCAATGCTGCTGATCTTCAGCACCTACCGTCAACATCCATCTCCGATATTTACACTACTCCTGAAATCTATGAGAACCAATTGGTGAAAATAGAAGGGGAGGTCGTCAAGTCCTTTTACTTCTTTTTTGCCGGTGGCTACACTGTAAAAGATCAGAAGACGCAGGCCACGATACTCGTGCTCACCAGCGAATTTACCCCGGAGAAGGGGGATACTGTGATTGTTACAGCGAAGGTGAAGCCCAGCTTGAGGCTGGGGACTGCCGCCCGGGTACTTTTATTAGAGGTCAAACCCACTACCGCAATGAATATGAGATAACCATTAGATAACCAAACAAAATAGGATCGTATGAAACAGAAAACTTTAAAGTTAAGTAGTGCTTTAATGCTGGTCCTCCTCTTGATTGGGACCATCGCTAGCCGGGCACCACTCTCGGCCGAGGCCACCCCAGAAAACCGTATACCTACCACCACCTCCAACTCCATGATGCACGCCGAAGCGATCTGGCCGGCGGTCTGGGAGTTCGTCCGCAAAGTGGGCTACTCCGTCATCGTCAGCGTAGTAGGGGAGTATGTCAAGGAATGGATTGACGATACTTTCTTTCGCCAAGAAGTGATCGATACCAATCAGGGCCTAAGCGACCGAGGCTACGGAGATCTTGAGGACTCACCAGTGGTCGGTAAGGGCGATAAGGTCTTCTATCCCGCTCACCATTCTCGCCGCAACGGCGATCTGCTGATGCCATTTTTCAACCGCTCACTTCATGGAGACAAGTTGGTGGCGGTCCTCAAGCTGCCCTGCATTATGGCGCTGATCGACGCGGCGGATTATATGGAGAAAGAGGGATACCGCAGTGAGGCAATCGCGGGCTTATTGATCCCGGAGGAGCCCATCCAGGGGGCCGTAGGCAGTACGAAATATGGCTTTAGCCGCAAGGAAATTTACCTCAGCAATCGAGGCAAGGTACGGATAGACTACCAAAGCAACGGCAATGGGGTCGGAGAGTTTTGCTACCAAGTACTCCGAGATAAGAAAGTCGTTCTGAGTCGCTGCCGCGAGATTGGCTACAACTGGTAGGCCACCACAATTGTACAACGAAAAATCAATTTGCTATTAAAGAACCTCTATTTAAACATCGCTCCAATAATTAATTCGCTGAATGAAGCAAGGGCCATTAATTGTTGAGCAGCACTACAAATAAACTAAAATGAAAAACATTGACAGACGCCAATTTATAGAAAACCTTTTTAAGCTAGGGGTAACAACAGGGCTTATGACGCTGGTGCCTTTAGCCGCCCACAGCCGTCATCTAGAAGAGCTATTGACCGAAGCAGGGGACATTCCCTACGTCTTTGATCTCAGCGATCGCCGCTTGCGACAGAAACTGGAGCGCAAACCTTTGGCCCCCTCTCTGCGCGATATGGTCTTCGATCTCGGCGAAGGGAAGCAGGCTTGGTTCATCGGCGAAGGGCGTAACAACCTCAAAGATACCACCTTCTACCGACGGGCCAATTGCAGAATCAACAAGAGCAGAGATGGCTTCACTCCCGTGACCTTACTCCAAGGAAGCAAGCATGAGGTCTACGGACAATTTGTCAACAAAGTCATTGGGCGGGTAGGCATCATCCGAGGCTTTGACGGCCGGTACCACTGCGTGTATCCGAACTTCGAGCCGGTCTTCAGCGCCAAGTACCAGTGCTACGGCTTGCCGGCAGACTCCTACGAAGTCAAGGTTTGTCGTCATTGCAAAGAAACCTATATCAAGCAGGATTTTCAACTCGAACCCGGTGGCCGCCGCCATCAGCTCTACAGTTGGTGGCAGTGTAAGGTCACTGGCGGTGCGCATGATGACTTACAAATCGAGCAGGTAGAGCCCTGCGGAGTGATGGATAATGTAGAGCTGGGCGTGCGATTCTAAACCGTATTCAAAATCCACCGCTATTCTAACCGGGGGAGGCTGTGATGGACTGCCCTATAGGCGGAGAACATCACCATTCCCCCGGTAATTTAGCGAAACTAAAACCAAAAATTATGAGATTAATTCCCTTTTATATTCTTCTTGCTGGCCTGAGCGTACTCTGCACCAGCTTTGTCAAAAGAGTAGTAAATGACGGTTGCCAGGTGTATGATCCCTATCACAAATTTGCCAACATTCTGAGCAACCCCAAGTACAGCTGCTACGGCCAACCTTCCGAGCGGCCGCGGAAAATGCGCTGCAATATTCCCTCCTGCGGGAAGACTTACTACCTACAGAATTTTTGCAAAAAAGGGCAGTACACCACCACTTTTTACCACTCTTCAACGGATTGCGAAGTAAGCCAAAGTGGCTATCACAGTAACCAGTACGTCAACATTGTTGCTCCCTGTAGTTGCGACGACAATATTAATATTGGATCAGGTTGGGATTAGGGACTAGCCAGATTCTTCTCATTCTAATGACTTTAAAAACCAATTTCTAATGAAAAATATCAACCTATTTCTTCTCTTGATTGCTCTTTTGCTGACATCATCCACAACGCAGGCACAGCCTGACCAAAGCTGTAGCGCCGAGTGGTTCGAAGTCAACGCCTATAATAAAATGCTGGCCTTTTCGAAGATAGCTCGCATTGGCAAGGTATCGATTTTCATCATCTCCACCAGCTGGTGTCAGCCCTGCCGCCAACTCAAACAGGACTTGATGAATGCGGACTATGATTTGTCAGGGGTAGATATTTACTACGTGAATATGTCGAGCGGCGCTTCCTATGCAGAGCTGAAAAATACTCCCGCCTACTACGATTGGCGGCAAGTCGAACGTCTCTCTGAGTGGCCAACGGTTTACATTGCCGCACCTTCTTCCAACATTGTCCTCAAAACCAACGCCAGCCAGTTGCCAAAGGGGATGACACTTTACAACAAAATCATCCAAACCATTGATCGCCTCAAAGGCTATCACGAGGATTTTTATCCGGAAATGATGATTACCAGAGCACCGGCACCGACGCCGATTGCTTATCCAAAGTACGAGGAGCAGCCACGCTGGGAGCCCACTCCAACTCCTCCAACGCCAGTGCGCGAGACGTACCGCGAAGACCGCCTGCCCGTGCTGCCTCCGCAGACCAAGAAGCAGCGCAAAGAGGGAGACTACCTCCCTCATACTATGCAAACCAATGAGACCTGGTACAGCGTCCGGAGATACTATCGGGTATCTGATGAAGAGATGAGAAGAGCGAATCCAGACGTCGATCCAGAGAATATTCAATTGGGGACGGTTATCAAGATTCCCAAGGTTAGATAGAAGCTATTTTTGATTCCCTATAGTCGTTTTCGTCCGGGGCGGGTCAAAGGCAGAACGCTGCTGAGCACCTTGCTCCGGAATTTTTTTTGGATGACTGCAAAAGCTCAGTCAGCACAATGTAGAACAGGGAAAGCGAGAGGAATGGACAAAGAGAAAGGGAAGATGATCGTTGCCGTTCTGTCTTCTGGAGGAGTCGAAGACAAGAGAGGAGGATTGGGGTAATGGCAATGATGATCTTCCCTCAAGAATTAAGATGCATATTAAAGATAGGTAAATAATTCCTAATATCATAAACTTTTTTGGGAAGAAATTTGAATTTCTGTGTGGAAATACAGTAGGTGCAGTTTGGGGCTTTGTGGGAGGGCCCAACCCACAGCCGCCACCCTGCCTCTGCCGGCAGGCAGGCGCCGGCATCCTCTTCCTTTCGCAAAGCTATCCCATAGCTCCGCCGTTACCCTTTGTATCGGGGATGCCGCAAAGTCGCCAAGATCGCCCTCCCTTTGGATCCTTTTTCGGAGTACGATCGATACATAGACGGCGGAACTTTGAAAATTCCATAATAATTTGAATTTATTATATGCTATTTATTTGTTTTTGATAGATGTTTTGCTTCTTAAAATACTTGTTATCAACTATTTAGATAGTTTGAGGTTTTTTTGAAAAAATTACTTTTATTTTTTTACAGGTGGGCGAATTGATGCTATCGCCGCTGTGTTTCCACTTTTTCTAGAAACCTAAAAATCTCTTTCAACATCTCCTCATTCCCAAAATTCCAACTGCCCAGGTCGAGGTGGGAGGCTCCTTCGATGGGATAGAAGGTGACAATTGCTGGGGGGAGCTTTTGGATGAAGTTGTAGGAGCCGGCGATGGCGACCATGCCATCGCGGGTACCGTGGTAACAAAGAACGGGCGTTTGTTCGTCTTCCTGGAGGTAGTTGATGGGGCTGGCCTGCTGGAATTGGGGGCTGCCTTTGGAGCCGGCGAACAACCACAGCGGCGGCGTCCAGTACATCGTCTTCAAATCCAGTGGAGCACCGAAGAGCATGATGCCTGAAAATAGTTGTTGGTCGAAGCCGAGCTGCGCTAGGCGCTGCCGATCGTAGAGCAGCAAGGCGACGAGGTTGCCCCCCGCCGACATTCCGCCGAGCACAATGCGAAAGTCTTCCATGCCTTGCTCCCGCAGAATCTCCACTCCCTTTTTCAGCCCCAGTGAAATATCCTCGCGAATGGCCTCATAGCCATAAAACGGAATCTGGCGGTAAGTGGGGAGGATCACCCAATGGCCGCGCTCGACAAATTGCTTGGCATTGATGCGGAAGAGTTCGGGGCTGCCACTACCCCAGCCGCCACCGTGATGGAAAAGGATCACTTGCTTTTTGCGGATTTGGCCGTCTTTGGGCTTGCAGAGTAGAAAGTATTGCCGTCGGTGCGGCCCGAAGCGGTGTTTCTCGATTAGCATATTGTCAGTAGGGACGCGGAGGACTTTGAGGAGGTAGATGGGCAGGGAAAGAACCTCTTGCAACAGATTGCCTCTGGGCACCAGGAAGTAGAGGAGGGCATAGGCAATGGGAATACCGACAATCCAGTACAGCAGCATTTTTTTAGGGCATAAGATATAAAAAAACATCGGCTCCCAAGGAGCCGATGCATATCCATATACCTATTTGCAAAGCAGTATTCAACTGCATGTTTCTAATTGCTATCGATGGAAAACTTCCACTTTTTTACTGATCACCTTATCTGCCGTTCTGATTTCTAGCAGGTAGACGCCAGGAGTCCAGCGGCTAACGTCGATGGTTTCAAAGGCGTTCGGCAGGTCGATGCGGAGCATCTGCTGTCCGATCACGTTGTGAACGATGATCTGCTGAATCCTTTCTTCGGAGAGGTTCAGGACATTGAGTGTATGCCTGGCTGGATTGGGGTAAATGCGCAGGCTTTGCTCTAGCGGTTGCCTTCCGGTGCTGGTGGTGAGCTGCAGCTTGGAGATCGGGGTGTACAGCGGGATGATGATTTCATCGCTGTTGATGGCCCGGACGTTTTCGACGATTACTTCGGCCTCGACTTTCCCGCCGATGTTATCAATGATGCCGATGAAGCCAGCGATCGGGCCGTGGCCGCTGCGATCCTCTTGGTCGGTGCGGGTGATGGCCACTTCGATCAGGCCGTTGGCGGCGAAGCTGCGGTTGATTTCAATGAGGTCGCTGCCGGTGGAGCCTAGCCAGCTTTGGTCGGGGACGTCTAGCCGGACGCTGTTGGGATCGATGACGCTGGGGTTGAAGCGGATGGTGAAGGCGAGTCCGTAGACGCCATCCAGCTGATGGTCAGTATCGCCCAGAATGATTGGGGCGTTGAAGGGCTGGCCGACGACTAGGGGGGCTGCCTGCTCCAGGGCGACGCGCAGCGGAGGATCGTCGGAGGTGCCGCGCACTTCGAGGAAGTGGGGCGTTGGGCCGTTTACGGCGCCGTAGTTGTTCAGGATGGCCTCGCGGTCATTGGCGTCGATTTTACCGTCACCGTTGGTGTCTGCATGCTTGAAATTGATTTCTCGATTGGCAAAATACTGTGGCCAGTTGTTGGCTTGCAGGCCCTGCCAGTCGGTGTCAAT
This sequence comes from Bacteroidota bacterium, assembly GCA_038750655.1. Lineage (GTDB taxonomy): Bacteria > Bacteroidota > Bacteroidia > Chitinophagales > Saprospiraceae > JBCDGZ01. The sequence continues at coordinate 15,986 of JBCDGZ010000035.1, forward strand.
ATTAGATCGGGCGGGGCCAGTAGCTCCAAAGGCCAGGCCGACGTTGAGGAGGTCGAGGTGATTAGCTTGATTGTCATCATTCGTATCCCCCGGCCAAACAGTCGTAAAGTTGTCGGCAATATCGAAGCAGATATGGTCAATGCCCAGTTCTTGGCCGTTGAGGAGGAGGCTTTCAATTTCTCCAGCCAGGGTGGCGAAGCCCTCGGCGGGATTATTAGGATTCAGTTGGATGCTGAGCCGGACGTTTGGCGTAACGCTGTAAGCGGTATCCGCCAGGAATAGTGGGATAAAAGGAACTCCGTTGACGGAGATTTCACTGCCCATACCGCAACTGAGAAAATCGAATTCAATGCTTTGGGGAAGTGCTCCTAGTCCGTCTAAATCAATGCCAATTTCACCACTAAGCACCAGGTATTGCCCCTGCGAAGTAGTGAACGTTCCGCAAGCATTGTCGGTGGGATTATCGGTAATCCGAATGGTTCCACCGCGATAGCTCAGCTCTATATTATTTTCCACAGAAATCACGCTGCCAACCGGTACGATATTCGGGGTGATCATCATACAGCAGGGGAGGGTCTCGAATTGGATGCACTCCGTGATAGCTGGGGGCATGAACTCGTAGCAGACATTGTCGATTTGTACATTCACTCCACCAATTTGCACACTTTGTATCGGCCCTTCGAGCACCAGTAAACTGTAGAGGCTGCCCAGGTTGAAAAAGGTCTGAAATACGCCGGGAGCGACTTCGTTGGGTAGTTGATTAAAGTCATTGCCCACCCATAGTGGCGCATCGTTCACCGCAAGATTCAATTCGCCGCCGCGATTCAAAACACTGATAGCAACACGATTGCTTGGATTGGCTAGCATAGAAAAGTCGAACTTCGCAGTTGCCTCATTGAAGGCCATGATCCGACTGATTTCGTCTTTGATCTCGATGCTATCGGAAATAACGTTACCATTTGAAGAGGTGAAGGTTTCGAAGGTAGCGAAGATGCCGTCGGTCCTATCAAGGATGGTATCACCGGGTTGGGTATTGACGCTCGTGTAAATGTTTGTCGGCTGATCTTCGAAGTCAATACACTCTACTACCATACAATCCGGGGCATCGATGCTGGTAGAAGCGGTGCAATTGAAGTTGATCAGATCGAAGACGATGAATTCCAGTTCCTCTGGTGAATTGGGACCAAAGGGACCGAGCTGTACGGGCAAATCGTCGTATTCAAAGTTGCCGTAGTCGTCGCCATTGCCCAGCACCTGGAAGCCGATATTACCAATGTTCTGGTATTGGAAATCCAGCTCGACAAAGTACTCGCCATTAAAATCGCAGTTGCCGATGGTAACTACTAGATCGCTGATCTCACAGTTCTCACAATCTAGCGGGTTAAAGGTTGTAGTAAGGCAACAGTTGGGGGCATTAGCATTACAAACCTTGATTTCTTCAATGGCATTGCTGCTGCTCGGAAAGGAAGGGAGGAATAGCGGTAAATTGGCGGTGCTGAAGGTGCCAAGGTAGAAGTTACCATTGTAGACATCAACCTCCGTGCTACTGGGGTCGGGGTCGAAATTGATCGCCAGGCTGAAGGTACCGTCAGGATTACAATCAATGGGGTAGACATCGAGGTTGCTCAAGCTACAGGTGTCCAGACAGTCGGGGGCGTCGAAGACCTCAGAGATACAGCAATTTGGATTGTCTTTGATGCAGACTTTGACCTCATCCCGTCCATTATTACTGGTGACGAAGTTAGTAATGGTGATGGGCAAATCATTAATGGAATAGGAGCCAATGAGGACGCCCCAGGTATCAAAGAGATCGAAAAAGTCGTTGCCGGGATTACTGACTTCAAAGTCGATAAGGATGTTATAGGTGGTGTCGCTGGTGCAGTCCAAAAGTTCTACTCCGAGATTGGCGAGCTCGCAGACATTACCACAGCTAACGGTGTCAATACTACCGGTGATGGTGCAGTTTTGGTCGGCATAGTCGTAGACCAAAAATTCGTAGTCTCCTTGTCCATTGCCTGCGAGGGGCCCTAGTTCCAGCTGCAATTCATTATAGCCAAATGGCCCGAAGAAATCATTGTTGACTTCAATAGCAAAGGAATCACTGGCAAAGTCATTACGGTCAAAATCTACTTTGACGAAAAATTCTCCATCGGCATTGCAAGGCAGGGCTTCTAGCTCAAGGTTGAAGAGCCTGCAAGTATCGAGCAGCACACAGTCTGGGGCATCAATCTTGATTTCTTCGCAGCAGTTGGGGCTGCCATCGACACAAACCAGAATATCATCTTGTGTGTCCCGATTAATGAAACCGTTGATGGTGATCGGAAGATCGTTGATCGAGTAGTTCCCGATTACCGAGGCCGTGTAGGAATCAAAGACTTGGAAGGAATCGCTGAGGTTATCTAGAACATCAAAATCAAGTACAAAATTATAGGTAGTATCTGAGGTACACTCCTGCGGATCAGTTACGACATTGATGATTTGACAGGTACCACAGTCTCTAGGGAATAGCGTTCCAGTGAGTATGCAATTGGATAGCTCCTCATCAACAATCTCCAGATCATATTGGGTTATGCCATTCCCCAGGAAAAGCCCAATGTTTAATGGCAACTCCCGGTAGGCAAATGGACCAAAAGCTGGGATGCCATTCACTCGAATTTCAAAAGAATCACTTGTGTTTTCATATTCAAAGTCGAGATCGACAGCGTAAAGTCCGTTAGGATTACAAGGTTGTGGTTCCAGAATGAGGTTACTCAGTTGGCAGCTATCATTGGTGATGCAGTCCGGGGCATCAAAAAGGAGGCGATCCTGGCAAAGGTTGCTATCACCAATTCTGATGTTTATCATATCTTGCAGGCCTTGATTGATAAAGTTGGGTAAGGTGAGGGGCAGGTCGCTCAGTGCATAGGTGCCCATATTCTGTAAGCTGTTGCCACCAGTGTAGACGGTAAAAGAATCGCTAATGGTATTGGATACCGCAAAGTCGATCCTGATATTATAAGTAGAATCACTGGTACAATCCAGGGCGTAGACTGCTAGGTCATTGATCTCACAGTCGCTGCACTTGGGCGCCTCGACATCCCCTCTAATGGTACAGTTTTGATCCGCGAGGTCATAGATGAAAAATCGATGAACGGAGAATCCATCTCCATCAAAACGTCCTATGCTGACGGGTAGCTGATCATAGGCCAGAGGACCAAAGGGACTGCCGTCGATCTCCACCATGAACTGATCAGAGGCAAAGCTATTGTAATCGAAGTCTACCGTTACTCTAAACTGCCCGTTGGCATCGCAATTACCCGGTATTAGTGTAAGGTTGGAGAGGGTACAAGTATCGAGAATACAATCGGGTACTGGAAAGCTGATGTCTGCGCAGCAACTGCTGGGAGGGAGAATATTGGACGAATCGGCAATGCAGACCTGAAGAGCATCCATCGTTCCCCCCTGATAAGGAAAGTCATTGATCGTCAGCGGCAAGTCGCTGATGCGGTAACTTCTGATGGGAAGCGGAGGGTTATTGGCGTAGAGGACAAAGACATCGTTATTGGGATTGCTGGCCTCGAAGTCTACTTCAATCGCATAAGTGCGGTCGCTGTTGCTATTGCTGGTACATCCGATGACGACAACTTCCAAATTTTCAATACTACAGGCTCCACAATCGATCGGTCCGAGGCTTTGGGTGATGTGACAGTCGCGGTCTTCGACATCAGAGACTTTAAATTCGTATACTGTCTGCCCATTTCCGGCAAACGGCCCGAGATTGATGGGCAGCTCATCGTAGAGGAAGGGGCCAAAGCGTCGATTATCGACATTGACCCAAAAGGAATCACTGGCCTGGCTGTAGTCGAAATCCAGATCAGCGTAGAAGATGCCATTGGGCGTACAAGGATTGGCTTCGACCGTCAGATTGTTGAGGCTACAGCTGTCGCAGCTCAGCGGTTCCATTTCTATATACCCAATACAACTCGGGGTTGCCAGGTCGAAGACGTTGAACTCCGGCGTCTGGCCGTTGGCATCAAAAGGGCCGAGGGTAAGCGGCAATTCGCTATAATCGAAGGTACCATAAAAATTGCCGTCCCCCACGACCATGAAACCGAGTACACCCGGGTTGCTAAATTCAAAATCAACTTGTACCATGACTTGATCATTGGCGTCACAAGCACCGGCCTCGGCAACCACATTACTAATTGAACAGTTTTGAAAAGAACAATCATCGAATTCTATCTCATTGATATTGTTACAGTTGGCATCTTCCGAATCTATTACTTCAAATGTTAAAACGGTCAAATTGGTCGGCGGAATCATGCTGATAGTAACCGGGAGGTCATTGTAATTAAAGGTGCCGTAGTTGTTGCCATCGCCAACAATGGAGAAAGAACCGCTGGTATTGAAATGATCAAAATCTATATCAAAAAATAGCAAATTGGCATTATTGAAACAAGGGGCCTGCTCGATGCTGATCGGGCCGATGGCGCAGGTGGAGGCAAAAGAATAGCAAAATTCTCCTAGTGGTAAGTGGACTCCACCAAGTAGGAAGGATTCGATATTCGGCCCGCTGATGGTAATGGTGTAGGATTGGGTGTTGAAATAATCCTCCACGACGACCGCCACATCATAACCCGGAAATTGCAGCGCCGCCAGGTTGTTGCTAAAGTCTGTAAAGACAGCGGTTTGTCCGTTGATTGCGGCTACGACGGGGCCGTCTCCTTCGTAGATGGTAAATTGGAGTTGGGTGACTGGATTTAAGGTTTTAAAATTCAAGTTGAGGGCAGCGGAGTCGAGCTGAGCAGGGTAGAGGGCTAAGTCTAGAATGTCCAGGCCATAGTAGATGGATGAGCCGGTGATGGAAGGGTAGCGTTCCAGAGTGATGACCACATCATCGTTAATCTCAGGGATGGTATCGCCGGAGAAGTAGCCGGTCGTTTCGCCGTAGAAGGCGCCCGCGCCGTTGCTCAAGGTTTGCCAATTGAGGCAGTTGGTGCTATTGTTGATTAGTGGCTGGGTTTCATAGCAAAGGTTGCGGACAAAGGCATTTTGCCCGCCAATCAGGAAACTTTCAATTTTTGGGGCGCTGAACGTAACAATTTGACCAATATTGGTGACGGAGACCTCCATCGTGACATCGCCGGGCAGGTTATTGGGTCCGGTGATGGCCGAATTGGGGTCCAGGTTGGTGTAGGGGAGGCTACCGTTGATGCTAATGTTCAGAAAGCCGCCAAGGGCATGGAGGAATTGAATGCTGGTCACTTCTTCGTTGGGAAGGTCAAAATCGAATTGAAGACTGACGCCATCGAGTCGGAGTTCGTCTTGCCTGATTTGGATTTCGCCAAAAGGAGGTAGGCCCAGCAGGAAGGTCTCTTCTAGGGTCGTTTTTATGCCCGCCGAATCGCGAATGACCTGGCCGGGGATATTGCCTTGCTGGCTACCAAGCGTGATGCTGCTGGCACCATTGAGATAGTCCATAAAGTTGATGCAGGTTTGGGCATTCAGGGCATTGAAGCTGCTGCAGAGGAGGGCGAGAAAGAGTATAGTCTTCACTTTAACATTCATCAGAATAAGGTTTAAGGCGTTTTGTATTTTCCTTACGCTACAAAAATGCCTTTTATACTGCTCCTTAGAAAGTACTTTTTTGCTTGTTTTTTGGATTTTTTTCGGCTAAATTGAGAATAAATTTTTGGGTAAGCTGCTGATAAACAAATGTCTAGCGTGTTTTGGTTTTCAATGAAATTTGATTTTTTTATGCTGAATAATAATCTGATCCAAATTCTGAGGTCCTTTTCCCGCAAAGAAATGACCCGCTTTTGCGATTTTGTGCATTCTCCTTACTTCAATAAGCACGAAGAAGTACGGGCATTGATCCGCTATCTGAGTGACCTGTACCCTAAATATACGGATTCTAGCTGCCAAAGGGAAGTGCTCTTTCAGCGCCTCTTTCCGGAGCAGCTGCACGATCAGGCCAAGCTGGCCCTCCTCTTTACCTACAGCCTACGGCTGCTAGAGCGATTCCTCACCCAAGAGGAGCTGTCCGGCCACCTGGGGCTCAACGCTGTCTTTCTGCTGCGCAACCTCCGCCAGCGCAAGCAACATAAGTACTACGAGCGAGTCATGCGGCAGCAAGAAAAGCGACTGACCGATGCCGGCTTCCGCGACAGCGAGCACTTCAACCTCCGCTTCCTCACCGCCGAAGAGGCCGACAACTACTACACTGGGCTGGCCCAGCATAAGCGCGACCACAGCATCCAACTCAAACAAAATAACCTCGATCACTACTACCTCACCGTTAAAATCCGCGATGCCTGCGAGATGAAGCTGCGCAGCAAAATCCTGAAAATCGACTATTCTACCGGCCTGCTGGACGTCGTCATCCACGAGGTGGGTAAGCAATTGGAGCAATACCGCGAGGTGCCCGCCATCGTCATTTACTACCACATCTACGAAATGATCGTCGAAGGCGAAGAGACCTACTTTTACAAAGTCCTCGAAGTGCTCAACCAAAATAAGGCGACCTTCCCCTCCGGCGAGCGGCAAAACATCTACAATTACCTACAAAATTACTGTATCGAACAAATCAACAAGGGCAATATCCGCTTCCTCGAAGAGTCACTACAGCTCTACAAAGATCAACTGGTTCAGGGCCTGTTGCTGGACGAAAATGGCTACCTCTCCGAATGGCATTACAAGAACATCGTCACCGTCGGTATCCGCCTGCGCGACATGGAATGGACCCGGCAGTTCATAGAGGAGTACGTTGAGCGGCTCGGGCCCGCCGCCCGCGACAATGCCTACAGCTTCAACCTGGCGGCCTACTACTACGCCGTCAAAGAATACGAAAAAGTGCTCCAGCTCCTCCTCCGCCTGGAATACACCGACATCCGCTACAACCTCGACGCCAAGGCCCTCCTCCTGCGCACCTACTACGACCTCGACGAGTACGAGGCTTTCCTCTCCCTGGTCGATTCCTTCCGCCAGTACGTGCAGCGCAACAAGCTGATCTCTGACTTCCAGCGCCAGGGCTACTACAACCTCCTCAAGTTCGCCAAACAGGCCTTCCGCATCAAAAATGAGCGAAGCATGGTCACCGCCGCCAAGACTCAGCTGGCCCTCAAGCAACTACAGGAGAGCGTCGCCATTACCGATCCGATTTACAATTTGAGTTGGTTGAATAGGAAGATTCAGGAAATTGGAAATGATTGACTACTTCTTCACCGCCTGCAACGCCGCAAACAAAGTCCCATCCGAAATCAAACAGCCCCCCTCCATCATCTCAAACAACTCCATCTCCCGCTCCTTCGTGTAGGGCTTCTCGGCGGTGTAGACCGAGAGGCGGGCATTAGACTGCATCAGACGAGCCATCAGCTCCTGCGGCGGTTGGTCCTGGGTGAAGTTGATGGGGCTTTCGCCTTCGATCTGCATGCCCATGAGGACAATTTTATCCGCTAGGCACTGGAAGACCTTGATGTCCTTGGGGGTTTTGAAAGTCAGGAATTTTACCTCCTGGAGTACCTTGTCAAAGACGATGTCGCTGAAGAGGCTAATCAGCCGCTCCGCCTTTTCGGGGGCTTGGGCTTTCAGCTGCTCCCAATCCGGCCCGGTGACGGTGTTGGCAGAGAGGAAACGGATGAATTCAGCTTCCAGGGATTGCAGCTCTTCTTGGTTCAATCGGCGGTATTTCATAGTCGGGAGATTGTTGCTTTTCTAAAGATGCGCGAAGATACACTTTTGGCCGCAAATGAGCAGCGGGGAGATTGGGCGATTGCCCGTTTTTTCGTAACATTGCAGCACAAAATAAGAATAAACTATGGAATGGATTGGCCTCATTACAATGCCTGATTTCGCTAATGCGGAAGTGTGGATCAGCCTGCTGACCCTGACTTTCCTCGAAATCGTTCTGGGTATTGATAACATCATTTTTATCGCCATTGCCGCCAATAAACTCAAGAAAGAGGACCAACCTAAAGCGACTAACATTGGCTTGATTATGGCTATGGCCATCCGCATCCTCCTGCTGTTTGGTATCTCGGCGCTCATCGCCATGAGTGGGGTGATTTGGGCGTTTAAAAATGACTTTATGGAAGGTGCCTTTACGGGGCAAAGCCTCATTTTGATCGCCGGAGGCTTGTTCTTACTTTATAAGAGTACCACCGAGATTCGCCATAAGTTGGAAGGAGATGAACACGAAGAAGGAGCAGGGGCCGGTAAGGCGAAGGCCAGCCTGGGCAATGCTATTTTTCAGATTACCCTCATTAACATCGTCTTTTCTTTTGACTCTATTCTTACGGCAGTAGGGATGACCAATGGGTTGGACGGGGCCTTGTTTATTATGATCGTCGCGGTGGTCCTTTCCGTAGTGATTATGATGCTCTTTGCCACTCCGGTAGGGCGTTTTGTCAATCGCAATCCGACCATTCAAATGCTGGGCCTAGCCTTTTTGATTCTGATTGGATTTATGTTGATTGCGGAAGGAGCGCACATGGCGCATTTTGCAGTCGCCGGCGCCCACGTTGGCGCAGTGCCTAAAGGCTACCTTTACTTTGCCATTGCCTTCTCGCTGACTGTAGAGTTTCTCAATATGCGTTTGCGCAAGAAAACCAAAAAAACGGTGCAACTGCACGACATCAAAGAGACGGCAGAGAAAGAAGGCATGTTTGGCTAATCGTTCCACAAACCATTTGATCATATGAGCGTACTGCAACCGTTTGGGATTGACTATCGAGATTTTCATCACGATATTGCTGCGTTGCTGCTGCGCCTGGCCTTCGGCGGCCTGATGGCCCTGAGTCACGGTTGGGACAAAGCGCAGCTGCTCTTCGGAGCCGAGCCCATCAACTTTCCCGATCCCATTGGCTTGGGCGCTACTGCTGCCTTGTCGCTGTCGGTGTTCATCGAGCTGGGCTGCGCCCTCTTGATTCTGATCGGCCTGGGCACCCGGCTGGCCACCCTACCGCTGATCTTCGCCATGCTGGTGGCCGCCTTTGTCATTCATGGCTACGATCCGCTTCCGCAAAAGGAACTGGCATTGGTGTATCTCTTTGCCTATCTGGCCATTTTTTTCTTAGGTCCCGGCCGCTATTCTGTTGATTCGGTCCTACAAAATCGTTAAAACAATCGGTATGTATAGATTATGGATTTTTATGATGCTGTTGGTGCTGGCAAGCTGCCAGAATGAAGCGCCGGTGAAGCAGGAAGCGGCGGCGCTGCCTTATGGCCTGATCGAGGGCCGTACGATGGGCACCTACTATCGGGTGACCTACGCTGATGCGCAAAAGCGCGATTTCAAAGCCGCCATCGATCAGTTGCTGTTGGACATCAATGCTGAGGTATCGACCTACGAACCCAACTCGCTGATTACACAGTTCAATAATAATGACGCACCCTTCGAGGTAGCAGGAGAGGGGCACTTTTCCGCTAATATCCGCAGCGCCAGGGCCATCTACGCTCAAACCGGCGGTGCCTTCGACCCAACGGTGATGCCGCTGATCAACTATTGGGGCTTCGGGACGACGGCCAAGCAGCCGGTGATGGAGGTGGATAGCCAGAAGGTGGCGGGACTGCTAGAATTGGTGGGCTTTGATCGTTTGAGCAGCCGAGAGGAAGGAGAAAAGGTGTTGTTGAAAAAACCTCGGCCTGGGGTGCAGCTGGACTTTTCGGCGATTGCCAAAGGCTATGCAGTAGATGAGGTGGGGCGACTGCTGGAAAAAGAGGGGATCAAGGATTACTTGATTGATATTGGTGGAGAATTGGTGGCCCGAGGGAAGAACCGCAAGGGCGACTGGTGGCAGCTGGGTATCCGTACGCCAACCACGGATGCCTCGGTACGAGATATTGAGCAGCTGGTGCGTTTGCAAAATAAGGGGATGGCGACTTCGGGTAATTATGAAAATTATTACGAGGTAGAAGGCGAAAAGTATGGGCATACGATTAATCCGAAAACGGGTTATCCTGAGATCAGCAAGTTACTCAGTGCGACGGTGATCGCCGAGGATTGCATCACGGCCGATGCCTTCGCAACGGCTTTTATGGTACTGGGCCTGGAAAAGGCTTTTGAGCTGGCCAGCCAGACCGAAGAAATTGAAGCTTGTTTCATTTATGGAAATGAAAATAGTGGAATGAGCGTTATGCTAACAGAGGGTATGAAAAGTATTATCCGACCAGCCAATTAGGAAGCCTTTCTTATAGTGAACCGCAACTTAAATAAAACAACTAAAACTTTAAATCATGGAATTAAATCTTGATCGGGATATTGTATTTTTTGATGTAGAATCGACGGGATTGAATGTCATCCGCGATCGGATCATCCAGATTGCAATGGTGAAATATCATGCGGACGGCTCGCCGCCGGCGGAGATGACCCAGATGATCAATCCCGGTATCCCCATCTCCGAAGAGGCTATGAGCGTACACGGTATCTTACCGAAGGACCTCGCCAACAAGCCCACTTTCCAACAGGTGGCCGATAAGCTCTTTAAATTTATTGGCAAAGCAGACCTGGCGGGCTACAACTCTAATCGCTTTGATGTGCCGATTTTGATGGAAGAATTCGCCCGCGTAGGGATTGAATTTAGCATGGAAAAGCGTCGTACGATTGATGTACAGCGCATTTTTTACAAAATGGAGCCTCGAACCTTGCGGGCGGCTTTGCGCTACTACTGCAAGGAGGAGATAGAAAATGCCCACGATGCGATGGCGGATGTCAAAGCTACCATTGCCGTTTTCAAAGGCCAGCTCAAGCATTATGAAGGAGTGGATTTGATCAATGAGGAGGGGGAGGCCGTCCCGGCTCCTATTAAAAACGATATGCAGATACTGCACGACTTTACTAATGACCTCAAAACCATCGATGCAACCCAGCGACTTCGCTACAATACCGATGGGGTGGTGGTGTTTAATTTTGGAAAATACACGGGCAAACCCGTCGTAGAGACCTTCCTCCGCGATAAGCAGTACTATAATTGGATGCTCAACAAAGAATTTTCCTCTCAAGTTAAGCAGATTATCAAAAAGCTGATGAAGGACCATGAGAAGCAGCAGCGACAGGCTTAAATTTATAGTCGGATATACGCTAATCATCCTCCTGTCTTTACCGTCCTGCTACGAACCGCAAGATGGCTGTTTGGATATTGAAGCCACCAATTTCGACTTCACCGCCGATAATCCCTGCGCCGATTGCTGCACCTATCCCAACCTGGAAGTGCGGCTCAAACACAGCGTTGGCGATACCTCCTTGCCCTTCGGAGAGAACTTCACCATCGATGGCAGCCAATTCTTTCGGATCGTCAGCTGGGAGTTCTACTTCTCTGACCTACAGCTCTGCCGCAGCGGCGAGAAAATCAGTGTCCTCGACACCCTGGCCCTGCCCATCCGCGAAAATGGCGATCTGTTCTTCGAAACCATCGAAGACAACTTCGCCTACGTCTCCCGTACTGACTTCACCCTCAACATGGGCACTGTCCGCACCAGCGGCCAATTCGATAGCATCCGCTTCAACATCGGGGTGAACGCTCAGGCCAATCGCGGGCAGGCCGATTCCCTCAGCGCCAGCCACCCGCTGGGCCTCAACACCGAGGAGAACAACTGGAACGAGACCGATGGCTACCTCTTCCAGCGCATCCGCCTCATCCGCGATACCCTCAATCTCGAAGATACCCTCGAACTACAGATTGTTGCCGATCCGCAATTGATTAGTATTGAATTGCCCTATTCTCTGAACGTAGCCTCGGGGTTCACAGTGAGCATACCGATTGATATTGACTACTTTATGTGGTTGAAGGGCATAGATTTTGTGGCAGACACAGAAGAAGTCATGAAAACCAAAATTGTCGGAAATACAGCAGAAGCCTTTTCAATATTGGAATAATTCGTATGGATGAACAAAAAAAGTTATTTTTGGTTAGCATGAATAGCCTGTGTACCCGTTCATTTCCCTTAAATATTTGATCTTTAAAAAATCATTTATGAAAAAGCTATCTTTTATTCTCGCTCTCTCCATTCTGTTTATTGCTAGTTCCTGTGATAATGATGATCCTATCCTCTCTGAAGTCACCAGTGTGGATCTGAATTTCAAGGCCAATTTCAATGGAGAGCGCCTGCTAATGGGCAAAACATACGATTACAATGGCCGCTCGGTCCGCTTCTCACTTTTTGATTTCTACCTCTCTGATGTAGCGATGGTGCAAAACAACGGCTCTTCTATTGAAGAATCGGAACTTATCGAAATTGATCTGGTAGATTTGAGCTTCCAACAAACGGAGCCTGATGTAGCAGAAAGTGGCCGTACCATCAGCATTAACAATGTTGAAGTGGGGGATTACGCTGGGATTAAGTTAGGCATTGGAGTAACTGCCGATCTTAATCGCACCAGTTTTGTCGACTACCCTTCTAGTCACCCGCTCAACAGTGCTGCGCACTACTGGTCGGGCTGGAATAGCTTTATCTTTGCCCGCGTCGAAGGGCGCTTCGATGCCGATGGCGATGGTTCTTTTGAGAAAGGCTTTGTTTTCCACACAGGAACGGACGATACTTACACCTTCAAAGACATCAGCCAGTCGCTGACCCTGGAAAAGGAGAATACTTCGACCCTTGTTTTTGACTTGGATATAAAAGAATTGTTCAAAATTACCGATCCGATTTGTGATGAGGATGGTGACGGATATATTGACCTGCATCTGGGCAACTGCGATGGGACCCACACGGATGGGGAATTAGAGCTGGCAAAAGCCATTATGGGGAACTTCCGTACGGCTATTCAAATGATAGAATAAACATCAGTCTAAATAATCACAGCTATGAATAAACGCTGGATCGGCTTGGTCGCTCTACTCCTAGTACTTGGTGCTTGTCAGAAAGAAGATGATGACAACACTGGTGGCGGTAGTGGTGGCGGCGGTGGCGTTACTCCCAATGTCGGGGATTTGATCGATATCCCCTTTGACCCAACTGCTTACGATTTAGTGATCCCCGATGGCTTTCCGATGATGGAAATTCCGGAAGACAATCCTATGGTAGTAGAGGCTGTAGAGCTGGGTAGACACCTATTTTTCGATCCACTGCTTTCGGTGAACCTATCCATGTCCTGTAGCAGTTGTCACCTGCCTAATGCGGGATTTACAGATGGCCAGCCTGTTAGCGTTGGCGTTGATGGTATTGCGGGGACTCGAAGCAGCATGAGTTTGTTCAATGTAGGCTTTTTTAATAAAGGCTTACTTTGGGATGGCCGAGTAGCTACGCTCGAAGAGCAAGCAGGGATTCCTGTGGAAGATCCCATCGAATTGCACGATACCTGGCCCAATGTGGAAGAAAAGCTACGTCAGCATGACCAATATCCCCGAATGTTCCGCGAGGCCTTCGGCATCGAAGATCGAAGTGACATCTCCAAAGACTTAGCCGTCAAGGCCCTGGCGCAATTCCAGCGCACGCTGATTCTCGGTAGTAATTCTAAGTACGATCGTGTGCTGCGTCGCGAGGAATTTTTCTCCAATGATGAGCAAAATGGCTTCGATATGTTTTTTGACATCGTACCGAGCCTCCCCGATGCCGAGTGCGGCCACTGTCACAATGCACCGCTGTTCACTACCAATGAGTATTTTAATAATGGCATTGATAGCGTCGGCTCTCTCGAAGAATTTGACGATAAAGGTTTGGGCGCCTTTTCTGGCAGGCTCGTCGATAACGGAAAATTCCGTACACCTAGCCTACGCAATATCGCCCTGACCGCCCCGTACATGCATGATGGCCGCTTCCAAACTCTCGAAGAGGTAGTGGACCACTATAATTCTGGCGGCCACTTGGCCGACAACCTTCATCCGCTGATCGTTCCCTTGGGCTTAACTGAGGAGCAGAAAAAGCAGGTGATTGCCTTTTTACATACGTTAACGGATACTTCTTATTTGGAAAATCCGGCGTTTCAAAGTCCTTTTAAGTAGACTTGTAGCTAGCATTACTCTGGATAAACAATCTTTTTTAAAGAGCCATAAAGCGATCTTTTAACCACTAAACGACTCGCATTATGAAAAGGTTAGTTTTATCCGTACTGCTGCTGTTCAGCATTGCTTCGCAGGCCCAAGTGCTTTTTAGCGAAGATTTTGATGACCAGACCATGCCGCCCCAGGCCCTCTTCTTCGACCTGGACAGCGCCACCGGCCTGCTGGCACTTGATTCCTCTATTGATCCTGCCAACTGGTATATCTACGCTCATCCCAGAGACCCTGCCGACTTTTTTGCCTGGGCTTCTGGGCTGTCCGATGGCGGCGACTACCGACCTGTGGACAACTGGATGGTCATCCCTGATCTCTCCATCTTACCCCAAACCACCCTCTTCTTCGACACCCGCAAGGTCGGCATCAATAACCTCGCTCCTGAATATGTCGAAGTCTGGGTGTCGAAGGCGGGCACCGACCCCGCCGACTTCACCGAAAACATCAGCACTATCCTGACCACTGGCGGCTGGACTGCCCATACTGTTGATCTTTCGGCCTACGCCAACCAAAGTATTCATATCGCCTTTGTGGGCAAAGCCGAGGCTGGGGCACATATCGGATTGAATAACATCAACATTATTTCTGCTTCCAATGAAATCTTCGATGTGGATCATCAAGGGATTGCCCTCGAAAACAACTATCTATTGCCCGGCAACTACGATCTGTTTCTCTCTTTTCAAAACAACAGTACCGTCCCCATCAACCGCCTTGATGTCAATTATTCTTTTGTTGGAGATACCACTGTGGTGGTGCAGACGGTAGAGAATCTGGATGTTGCAGTACTGGAAGTTGATAACCTCAACCTCGCTGACTTTATAGACCTCAATGCCGTCGGGGCCTACCGCCTAGAGGTTTGGCTCTCCAATCCCAACGGCATCGCCGATGCCAACCCGGCGGACAATGCTCAAAACCTGGATGTGGTAGTGCTGACCCAGGGAGCGCCCAAAAAGGTCCTGCTAGAGGAATTCACAGGAACTTGGTGCGTGTGGTGCCCGAGAGGCCCGATCGTCTTGGAGGAATTGAAAAGTACCTTTGGAGAAGACCTGATTGTGGTTGCTCATCACAATGATGATCCAATGGAAATTGAGACTTCGGCGAATTTGATCGTCGAAATGGACAATTTGCTGTTGGGCTTTCCCAGCGGAACCACTGATCGCTATCGGGTCGATCCTTCGACTGCCATCATCGGGGTGGATACCGATTTGTGGGAGAGCTACACCGCACAGCGATTGAATCACCTAACTTCAGCGGAGTTGCAGGCGACGGTGAGTTACGATCCTGAACTTCGCTTGCTGAGCATCTCCTCCGAAGCCAGCTTTGTCGCCGACGATATTGGCGATATAAGGCTCAACTGTTTGATTACTGAAAATGATGTTACCGGCTACCCTCAGCGGAACAACTACAACGAGGATCCGACTACTTACCCCTCGCTCTACCAAGCCGGCGACCCCATCGTAGATTACGTCCATCAGGATGTCCTGCGGGCCATGCTCGGCGGAACCTACGGCCTGCCAGGCATTATTCCCGATCAGGTCGATGCCGGCGATCGTTTTTCCCACACCTTCACCTACACCGTTCCCGCTCAATTCGATGTCACCAACATGAATGTCGTTCTGTTGCTCACCAAGCACGAGGCCGAGGCTCCGGAAGACCGCCATTTTGTGATCAACTCCGCTGAATTTCATTTTGAAGATTTCCTTACCCAGACCGAAGAGCTGACTTTGCTTCAGCAGGGAATCACCATTTTTCCCAACCCGCTGCACGACCAGCTTACCTTGCAATATACTCAAGCCACCCCAAGCGCCATAACATTGAGTGATGCGATGGGGCGAGTAGTTTGGCGGCGGGAAAAAGATATTCCATCGGGTCAGATGGACTTGAATTTCGGTGAGATGGCTCCGGGGATTTACTTCCTGAGCGTTTCTGGAGAAAAAATCTACGGGGTTGAAAAACTGGTTATTTGGTAAATGGTAAGGCTGTTTTTCCTTGGGGTTGGCATTTAGTGTGCAGTGGGTTGGAAAGCGGACTTAACGATGTCTTGGATTTGTCAAATATTGTCCAAAACGCGTAAGCCAACCAAATGCCAACCCCATAGAACAGATTTTTATCATACATTGAAGGACAACAAATCGCCACTCAATTACTTGTTTTTTGGATAAAGGTACTCATACCTCACCTCTTTTCAATAGACGTCAAGACAAACCAATCTGAGTGACAGGATAGTATCCCTGTGCCTTGTTTTCTATCTCTTGTGCAGCCTTTACGGACCAGCGTGGGCTGTCCCTGTCATGGTTTTTTGAGCGAGAAATATTTTCTAAAATCACAATAAAATCATTGACTTATGAACAGAATTTTTTTCCTTCTACTTGTCGTGCTACTACTGGCGTCCTGCCAGGAATCTCCGCAGCGCAACTTCTCCTTAAGCAAGGATTTTGCACACATCGATCACACCGCTACCATGGATACAGATGAATACGAAAGTGCGGCCCAGAAGGCTGTTCGCGAGGCTTGGAAAAGTACGGAATATGCGCCCGCTCCGCTCTCCGAGCACGCTGATCCAGGCCTCAACGATTACATTCAGATGATGAAAACCAATCAGGAGTGGCAAGCCAGGGCCGCCGAGGGCCTGCGGGGCATGAGTGCTAATGAAGTCCTGATCCCCAATTTGCTAGAAGGCAAGTGGCGAGAATTGGGGGGGCTCCAATACGGCAGCATCGTCAGCAGTACCTTTGATGCGACTTCGGAATACCTCTACTGCGTGAGTGCGGGAGGACAACTTTGGCGAGGCAAACTGGATGGGAGTGAATTTATTTCGCTCAACGATAAAATGCGCTTTATGGATAGAGAAGCGAATGATGCCTTGGAGGTGCTTGCTATGCCGAACAACAAAAGGAGAGTCTTTGCCGTCCCCTATGGATTGACCTATCAACTACATTATTCTGACGATGAAGGCCAAACCTGGACGGCCTGTGCGGGGCTGAGTACGGTAGGAACAGGTGACCTCGCGATTATGCGAACCAGTAGGGGAGGCAGTGGAGCACTCTACGTGCACCTCCATTCTAAAGCCGCAAATGTAGATTATGAGCAAGTTTTTTATTCTAGTGATCATGGAGAAAATTTTACGGAGGTCTATCAGAATAATGATGGAGGAAGTAACACCCTGCGTTGGTTCCTTGATATGTGGCATCCGCCCGGAGAAGAGGAAATTTATGTACTAGATAATGCAGCCCAGCAAATTTTGAAGATACAAAATACAATTGTCGATACCCTTTCTCAATTTACCGCAGCTGACTTTCCGCAAGATGATAGGCAGCGCCTAATCGGTAGAAAGGATGAGCTAACGGACGAGGTCACCCTCTATGCCTTGGACCGCTACAAGATCATCTACCGCAGTAATGATTTAGGAGCAAATTGGATTGAATTTGCCAATAATCCTGATGGGGGATTATTTGGCTATTGGGATTCTTTCGTTGCAGATCCCGAAGTTGATGGTCAGCTGTACTATGGTTCTGCTCATACCTATAGATCGGATCTTTTGACAGAACCTGTAATTGTTTGTGATAACTATTCAGTCACCAGCACCACTGTACCTAACTTAACTGGTCTGGGTTTTCCGGTGGGTACGGAAATCTGCAATAACGGACTCGACGATGATGCCGATGGCTTGATAGATTGTGCAGATACGGACTGCCTTGGTAATACAGACTGCGACCGTGCACTAGCTTGCGGCTCCATCGCTTATGGAACTAGAGGTAGTGGGGAGATTTATAAGATTGATTTGTCCACTGGAGCCTACGAAAACTTGGGAGACTATGGATTCGATGGAGAAGGCATGGGCTATAATATTCAGGATGGACATTTTTATGGTATCCATCGTAATGTGGGTAAAATTTTTCGCGTCAAGTTCAACCCTTTGGAACAGGAATACCTTGAAGGGGGGAATATGCTGAATAAAGTCTGGAAAGGTAACACAGGAGATATGGATCAAAGTGGTAACCTGTGGGTATTTCACAACAACAAATTATCTAAGATTGATGTGGCCAACGAAAGTTACACCGAGTTTACGGTTCAGAAAATGGGCAACGGTGCTGGCCCTGGCTCTGATATGGTTTATCACGCTCCTACCAATCGACTGTACACCTTGAGAAATAAGACTAATGTACTCTCTTATTTTGATCTGAATACCAATCCGGTGCAATTGGTCGCCGTTGATGATCTGACGAGCAACTGGGGGGTGACGAATACGCTACAGACTTTCGCTAATTGGGTAGATAGTGAGGGGATACTCTATTTTAATAAACAGGGAGGGCTCTACTTAAAGGTAGAATTGGATAGTACCGGTAATGCAGTTTCCGCAGTAACAGACTTAGGGCTTAATATTCCAGTAGAATTTATAGATGGAGCGGGCTGCCCGCTCTTTGCCCCACCGCTACCGGCCGTTAACGAAATTTGTGATAACGGACTCGACGATGATGCCGATGGCTTAGTCGATTGTGCCGATGTAGACTGTACCGCCGACACCGCCTGCGATCGTACCTTAGCCTGCGGCTCTACCGCCTACGGAATCAAAGGCAGTGGCGAGATTTTTAAAGTCAATTTAGTCAGTGGCGCCTACGAAAACCTGGGCGACTATGGGGTTGATGGGGAAGGTATGGGCTACAATGTGCTGGATGGCCATTTTTACGGTGTTCGTCGCAATATTGGTAAAATTTTTCGGGTAAAATTCAACCCGCTTGAACAGGAATATCTCGAAGGAGGGAATATGCTGAGTAAAAACTGGCAGGGTAACTTAGGAGATATGGATCAAAGTGGTAATCTATGGATATATCATAGTAACAAACTGTTCCAGATTGATGTGGCGAACGAAAATTATATCGAATGGAATACCCAAAATATGGGCAACGGTGCTGGCGTAGGCTCTGATATGGTTTATCACCCGCCTACCAATCGGCTGTACACTTTAGTAAACGCTACCAATGTACTTTCCTATTTTGATCTGAATACCAATCCAGTGCAGTTGGTCGCTGTTGATGATCTGATGACCAATTGGGGGGTGACGAATACCCTACAGACCTTCGCTGGCTGGGTAGATAGTGAAGGGACCCTCTATTTTAATAAAAAAGGGAGCCTTTATCTGAAAGTTAAATTAGATAGTACGGGAGATACGGTCTCATCAGTAACGGACTTAGGGCTCGATATTCCGGAGGAGTTTATAGAAGGGGCCGGTTGTCCATTCTTTACCTCTCCTAGTGTAAACGTCACCACTGCTTGTACGGAGGGATCGATCCAAGTCGCCCCAGCGATTGAGACCCCTCTCAATTTAGTAGGAGATGCCAACGGCAATATTACCATCAACGAAGGCGACTTTATTCGAATCCTCATGGAGGATACCGTAAGATTGGCTATTTCTTACTCCTCTGTTTCAGGGGGGACTAATGATCCTTCAGATCGCTATGAGATCAAAGGCAGTTTGTTTGAGGTGGAGGAAAGCGGAGATGCTGCGGGATTTGGTGTCATCAGTGCTTTGGGAACGAAGACCGTTATTGCTATTACTTCAGGAGGTGTACATAATGATCAATTGATTTCGAATCCTGGTACATCCTTTACCATCCGGAAGTTAGCTGGGGGCGAGGAAGGAACGATTAAGCTGTCTTTTTTATGTACTGACGAGTCCAATTGCAGTACGCAAAATCTCCAGAATGGTCAAGTTGAATGGCATAGCATCACGTCAGCCTACGATGATCAGGGGACCATTTACTATGAAAGCGACAGTATTATCCACTATGATTGCGAGAGCCTAAAGGCTTATCAAAAGAGCGATGGAAGTTACTTTGTCCTAAGTACCAACCACGGCGGTATTGATGTTTCCTACGATCAGCTGCAAAGTACACAGTTTCTGGGTAAAGATAGTTTGAGAATCAGCACCTACTATGCTACCCAAACGATGTTTGATGGTACCTTTCATGGGGTCTGTCAGGATCGGGCCTGCCACTTTGAAGATGGGGTGAATATCCCCCAAGATGGGATCATCGCGATGAAATCACTGAAATTCTCGGGGGGCGATCAAACGGGAGCCGAGGCGATGGCCAATCGCTCAGTGCTTTGGCGCATGGCACCCGGTGGGGAGTTTACCTGTGATTTTAGTGCCTTTTCGGGGATTGATGATCAGAAGGCCCGGGACCTCGCTCAAGTAAAGATGGCCACTATTCTGCCCAAAAGTTCAGACGGCGATGGCCAATCCTTCAAAGGCTGGATACCTCCCAAGGTGGTCAATCACAACGACAGCAGCAACTACTGGTATTTCGGTGGCGGTAACCTCAATGCCTACGGCGGCGGCTACCTCATCAGGCTGACCCCAGATACCAACACCATCCTCAGTACGACCCCGGAGGGCGGAAAGCGTTACGATATGAACTTCTATCAGTACGACTACGATTTCAAGACCAATTCCTTCAACGGAAAGAGCCAGATTTGGTCGATCGCCCAATGCGTAGATACCATGCGCATGTATGTTGGTACGGATGACGGTTCCTTTTTTTACTCCAGTGATGGCGGCAGCAGTTGGACCAGAAGCGGGCAACAGATTATGGACAATGGAAAGAAGATTAAACTGCGGTCCATGGAAATTTCGAAGGCGGATGTCGACTTGGTTGTGGTTGGTGGAGAGGCCGGAGGGGCTGGTGTGGTTTTCCTCTCAGAAGACGGCGGTCAGAGTTTTACAAAAATAGATGATGTAGGAACGGGACCAGAGGTGAAGGTTAGAGATATGGAATGGAACCAGGACGAGTCTATTTTGATCGTCGTTGCCGAAAACGGCGTCTTTGGCTATGTTCGGGCCACGGGAGCCTGGTTTGACATCTCCGGTGCTCACGCTCCGGCAGGCAGCTACCAAGACATTGATTATATCGAAGAACTCAACACCTTCCGTTTCTCCGTCTGGGGGCGCGGCTGCTGGGAACTGCAGCTTAGTGAAATCGTATCCGGCGATAGAACCGCGGTTGCTGCCGAAGGCCCTCCAGCTCCCAATATCTATCCCAACCCCGCCCGAGATCGGATGACGGCGGAGCTGCTGGCGGGCGAAAACGCACTCAAGGTCTTTGACCTCAAGGGACAACTGCTGTTCTCGAAAGCAATAAATACCGGCGCGCCTGCAACGACTGTTTTTGTGGGCGATTTGCCTGCGGGCAGTTACTTCGTATTCTTTTACAAGGATCAAACTTTTAACAGGAGTCAAAAATTTATAGTGATTAAGTAAGCACCCTCGATTTAACAAGAACATCAACATAAAAGAGGTTTATCCAGAATTCCGAGACCTTTCTTCCGAAGGAAACTTTGGCGGGGAGGTTTCGCTTTTTACAGCGCATTGATAAACTCCTGGATGCTATCACCGGGTCGTAAGTTGAGCTGCTTTTTGATGCGGTTGCGGGCACTCTTGACCGCATTCACACTGACGTCCAGCATGTTGGCGGTTTCCTTCAGGGATAGGCCCTGCCTTAGACAAATGCAGTGTTTGAGGTTGTTAGAGGTGTGATTGATGTCGAGCTGGCGGTACTTTTTAATAAAGGAGGGAAATAATTTTTCGTACTCAATCAAAAACTGCGGCCAGTCGATGCCTTTGCTGGACATGCTTTCCAGCAAGACCTTCACCCGCTCTGCTCTATATTCCGCACTCGGTGCGGCATCCGCTGCTGGTGGCGAAGTAGAAGGGGCGGCCTGTGCGGAGAGCAGCAGATGGTGGCTTTTTCTTTGGATAACGATCCACCCCAGGCCAAAGATAAGCAAGACGATGAACAGGATGAGGTACTTAATTTTTGTCGAATAAAGGGCTTTGAGTTTAGACTCCTGATTTCTGAGGTCGTATTGATTTTTAGAATTCAGCGCCTTGATGGAGGCCTGGTTGCCTTTGATGGTTTGTTGGATAGAGTCGGCGAGCCGTATATAATTCAGGGAGGAGTCGGGCTGTTGGAGGGTTTCGTACAGTTCCGACTTTAGCCCGAAGGCATTGGCTACAAAATGCAGGCGCTTATAGGCCAGGGCGACTTTTATTCCTCGGTCCAGAAATGACTTGGCCTTTTCAGAATCCCCCATTTTAAAGTACACCTCCCCCAGGTTAATCAGCAGGGCGGCCTCCGCCTGAGAGTCCTGGAATTGTTCGTTCAATTGATGAGCTTGCTGGTAATTTTGCAGCGCCTCCTCCCACTCCTGCTCCTCCTTGTAGAGAATGCCAATATTGTTATAGAGATATATTGTGCGCCGCAGGTCATTATGCTGAAGATAGATGTCCAGACCTTTCTTCGCATAGTGAATCGCAGAATCGGCTTGTAGCTTGAAATAAAAATTTTTGGATAAGGTTCGATACAGGTCTGCCAGTAAGAGGGAGTCGGTTAAGGCGGGCTGCTTGATCCCTTTTCGCAAAACACTTTCTGCCTCCTCATAGTTTTTGATAAAATTGTGCGACAACCCAATCAGATTGCAGGTCCGGACCCTCAGGTTGGGGTACTGTCCCTCCGATTTATCCAAGGCGCGGTACAAATAATCCAGCGCCTGCTCGATCTCAAATAAGTAATAATGAGCGTGGCCGAGAATGATCAGAGATTGAATTTCTTCCTTGTCGAAGCCCCGATCTGTTGAATAGGCCAGCGTCTTTTTGGCGTACTTCAGGCTCACCGCCGGAGAGTCTACTAAAACATTTTCCGCCCTACTAATTTCCGCTCTCAGATCGTCCCGATTATTGAAGTCAGGATACCCCAGGAGGGGCTGTGCACAGCAGCAAAGGAAAAACAGAAAATAGCGCATCAAATCAGTATAAAGTACTTTCAGGGGCATGCCCCCCACGATAAGATTTATCCAGTTGTTTACCTCGTATAGCTCAGAGAATTAATTCGCCGAATGGAAAAACGGCAATTAATTTTTGAGCCATACTTGTAACATATATAGAATGCAGAAAGTCAGCGGTAAGCTGCATTGATAAGAAAAGAGTTTGAATTTTGTCGCATTTGATACAATCTCAGCGGTTTGACACTTGATTCTTGGGGAATAGCTTGCTGAAATGGAACACAATTTGCTTTTCCAGAAAAAGAGATTTCCATCCCATTCCACCCTCCCCGACGGAAAATCTCAAATGTTTTCCTACCATAATACGTAACCTGCTGACCAAAATAACCTTGAAAGTCATTGCCATAAATATTGAGGAGCGGCGCGATTTCGGCATACTAATTGTCTAAAGCTTAGGTATAAATTCGCGTTACAAAAATCAAATCTTGATCAATCCCCCACGTCAATTATTTGAAGCTCCCCGCTGTTCAAGATTCCCCCTTATTGCTTAGAAAGTTATTCTTTAATTTCAACTTAAGAACCTATGAGAAAGCTCATTGCGTTCATTGCACTGTGGCAATGGCTGGCAATGGTGAGTGTGGCTCTGGGGCAATCGAGCGAGATCCCTTCCCAGAACAAGATTGATCACCAAGATTTTAATTCCTTCTTTGAGAATCGACCGCAATTTGAGTCGGCTCGATCTGATGAAAACTACCACGTTTTACTCCACTTCGATAAGATTCCATCCAAGCAAGTTCGTCAGCAGTTGAACCGTCAAAACATCCAGCTGGTATCCTATGTGTCGGATCGCAGCTACCGGGCGGTTATTCCGCAGTCGCTCAGCGCCACCGCAGCTAAGCAACTGGGGATCATTGCCGTTTCTGTGCCTCAGGCCGCAGATAAGATGACGGAGGAACTGAAGCATAAAGACTATCCCGAATGGGCCGAGGCCGGCGACGGAAAAATTGACGTCGCCATCGTCTTCTCCGCAAAGGCCTCCCTGCAAAAGATTGAGCAACTGCTCAATGCTTATAATGCGAAGGTCCTCAACAACCGCTTTCGCAATGGCCACGTGGTTGAAGCCCGCCTAACCGAGCAGCACATCAGCACTCTGGCCGAGTCACCACTAGTTGACCATATGGATATAATTCAAGAACCGGCACAGCGACTTAACCATGAAACCGGCACGCACCAGCGTGTCAATGTATTGAACTCTTCTGCTACTGGCGGCCGTCAACTCAATGGCGACGGCGTCGTCATCGGCGTCGGCGACGGCGGCCAGCTGGGTAACCATATCGACTTTGGCGATCGCGTCATCAACGCGGCCAATGGCACCTACAGCTCCTTCGGGGCGCACGGTGACCACGTCAGCGGAATTATCGCCGGTGGCGGTAACCTCGATCCGCGCAACCGTGGTATGGCAGGCAACAGCACCATCATTACCCAAAAAACCAGCCTAGTTACCTTCTACACCGAGGATTACTTTACTGACCACGGTATGGTGCTGACCAATAATTCCTACGGAACCAGCGCCTCTTGCACTACCAACGGAACCTATAATTACACCAGCTCGAATCTGGATTGGCAGTTGAACGAATTTCCGGAAATCCTGCACGTCTTTGCCGCTGGCAACAGCGGTGGTGGCAGCTGTGATGCTTACCCGCAGGGCTACCGCACGGTACTGCGTTATTACCAAAGTTCTAAAAATGTCCTAACGGTCGGAAGTGTCACCGAAGACCTGAGTCTTTGGGTCAGCTCTAGTCGAGGGCCGGTGGAAGATGGACGCTTGAAGCCAGAAATCTGCGGGGTAGGGGCCACAGTGCTTTCTACCGGAAGAGATTACAACTACTGGTCGGCCAACGGTACCAGCATGTCAGCCCCTTCGGTAACGGGGACGCTGGCGCTTTTGTACCAACGCTATCGTCAGCTTCACAGCGACGCCAATCCTGAAGGTGCTCTGATCAAAGCCATTGCTTGCAATACGGCGGATGACCTGGGGAATAAGGGCCCTGATTATGCCTACGGTTTTGGGATCATTAATGGTCGTCGGGCGGTGAAGACCATCGAGGAGCAACGCTACGCTTCTGGTCAGCTCAGCACCGGTGAAAGCAATAGCCACGAGATTACGGTACCCAGCGGAACCCAGCAGGTTAAGATCATGCTGTACTGGCTGGATAAAGAGGCGGAGCCTTTTCCTACCAAAGCACTGGTAAATGACCTGGACCTGAAGGTCTCTAGCCCCAATAATACCACCTACTTGCCCTGGGTGCTCAACCATGACCCGGCGGCAGTAGCCGACTTAGCTACCCGACAGGTAGATACCCTGAATAACATAGAACAGGTCACCATCGATCAACCCGCCGCTGGAACTTATCGGTTGGACATCAGTGGAAGCCTCGTTCCCTTTGGCCCTCAAAAGTATTACATCACCTACGAATTTATCCAGGAGGAAGTGGTCCTGACCCATCCTTTTGGGGCGGAGCAACTGATTCCTGGCAACCAGGAACTCATCCAGTGGGATGCCGATCCTACCAATACCGAGACTTTTACCTTAGAGTATTCGATAAACAATGGTGCCAGCTGGACTACCATTGCTCAGAATCTGCCCGCCGATCAGCGTCTGCAAGCTTGGACCGTTCCCGATGCCTTTACGGGCAACGGAAAAATCCGGGTGCGCAAGAGCGGCGGTCTGACGGCTACCAATACCGATCCTTTCATCATCATGCCCACGCCCGATGGCGTGCTGGCCGAGCCCAAGTGCGAAGGCCTGGTGCAGCTTCGCTGGAATGCCCTTGATGGCGCCAGCGAGTACGATGTGATGATGTACAATGGCTCGACGATGGAGGTCTTGGCTACCGTTTCCGATACTCAATATTTGGTGGACAACAACTTAGTGGTGGGGGAGCAATACTGGTTTGCTTTGCAGGCTAAGGCCAATGCTGGCTTCAAAGGATGCCGAACCATTGCGATCTCGGCCATCCCCGAGAATGACAGTACCTGCCCCTGGAACAATGATCCAAAGCTGGCCGGTATTAAGATCGATACGCAGCGAGGACGTTACGAAACCGTCTCCGCACTGGGTGACAATGAGTCGATGCAGGTCAAAGTGAAGAACACGGGGGCCAATGACATTAATAATTTCTTTGTCTCTTATCAGATCAACGACAATCCTCCGGTAACCGAGCAGGTAACAGCGACCGTTACCTCTGGCGATTCCTTGCTGTATCGATTTCAGCAGGGGGCCGATTTATCCTCAGCGGGGAGACACACCATCAATGCCTGGGTGGCTATGGAAGAAGATGGGCATACAGGTAATGATACCCTGATGGCAGGAGCCCAGGCGGTGCAGCTGGAGAATGATCCGGTGACCTTCCCGATGCAGACTGGGGTCGAAGATGCAGTACCAAAGACTTATGTGGAGTCCTATCACGGCCTGGAAGGCATCTACAGCTGGGACTTTGAGACCACCGGCAATGGAATTTTGGAGGTCAATAATGGCGAATTTTATCTTTCCCCAGTCGATCCAACGGATGGGAGTGGGGTGGATAATGAGGTCATCATGACCTTGAACTTATCGAACTACGATATTAATAGTCAATATTTTTACTTGAAATTTAAATATGCTTACAACCAATCCGGGGTAGAGCCCCTGTCCAGCAGTACAACTAGCGAAAACAAAGTTTGGGTCAGAGGATCAGACACCGACAATTGGATCGAGCTGCTGAAAATGGATGTGGTAACCGGGGATTGGGAGGAGCAGGATTTGCTCAGTATCAACAATGCCCTGATGGCCAATGGACAGGATTTGTCTTCTAGCCTCCAAATAAAGTTTACCCAGCAGGACATCTATGGCTATACGCTCGGAGGCATCTCCGTGTACCAAGCTCTGGTGTTGCCGGTAGACTATCAGGAATTCAAGGTGGTGAAGCTAGAAGATAATGTCCTGCTCCAATGGAAAACTGGTCACGAGGAGAACAGCGATTACTTTGAGGTGCAGCTGGCAGATAGCGAAGCGGCCTTTAGTAATCAGCAGTTCGAGCCGATCGGTCGAGTAGAGGCCGTGGGCGATGGCGCAGGAAGCTGGACCTATCAATTCATCGATGAAGAACCGGCCAAATCCGGTAATCGTTATTATCGCCTCAAGCAGGTGGATAAAGACGGAAAGTTTGAACATTCCCCTATTCGGGTGATTGCTTTCCAAGAATCGGATACCAGGATGAAAGTTTTTCCCAATCCCTTCCAAGACAAATTTCAGTTCAGCTACACCCCTCCTACAGAGGAGGTAACTCGGATCGTGCTGATGGATGCACAAGGGAAAGTGTTGCAGCAGTTTATTGAAGAGAGTCAGAAAGGAGAGCGTTTCACCGTACGATTAGGAGAGACCCTGCCCAACGGGACTTATTTTATTCAAGTCAGCAACGGATTGCACCGGAAAACGATTCCGGTGATTAAGCAGGGATTATAGGAGCGACTAATTTTTTGGACGATCCAAAAATGGCCGATTTTTTGTATTTCAAGCTTTGAGGCACTTTTTTTATAGAAAAATAATGCCTTTTCAAATTCTTTTGGATTAGTTTTATTTCACAATATTTACATCTTAGTATTAATTTAAAATCGCAATACATTGATTTATAATGTATTGCGATTTTTGACGTATTCATTTGTAGTAAAAATAAATGCCACATTATATGATTTTTGTCTTTGGGCTTAGGCTAAATAATTCTGATCATTGTAATGTGATTGATAGATAACGAGGACGAGAGATAAACAAGCTAGCTAAAAGAGCTGGCTACCAAGTTTCGGATATGTTCATGGGATTATAATTTGTTGATAGTGAGTCGTACCTCTAAAGGTACGACTTACTATTCAAACTTTCCCCAAGATGCAGTAAGAATTGAGGAAGAAACTTTCGGTCGCTGTTTAACAGCTTGACCCGCTGGCCAAAGAGCTAGCAAACCAAACTCGGATATGTTCATGGGATTATAATTTGTTGTAGTGAGTCGCGTTTCCAGAGAGGAAATCGCGACTTCCTATTTTTTAGGCCCTTCTGTTTGTCCCCTCCTCCCTTTTCTCCTCATCAATTGGACTCAGATTCTCTCCCCCCTTGCTTTTATGTAAAAATGATTCTACAATAATTCCGTCAAACTGCTTATTATTGGGATATGAAAAAGATATTGATTATTGGGGGTACGCAGTTTGTTGGGCGGGCCATCACCGAAAAGCTGGTCCGGGATGGCCGCTTTGAGCTGCACCTGTTCAATAGAGGAAAGACCAATCCAGATATATTTCCACAGGTTAAAAAATTTAAGGGCGATCGCTATACCGATGACATCTATCAGATTGAGGAGGAGCATTGGGATGTGATTATTGATGTAACGGCCTATCACCCCGATGCTCTGCTGCGGACCTTGAGTGCGGTCAAAGATCGGGTCAAGCAATATATTTTGATTTCGACGATGAGTGTTTACGATTTAGAGGATTATGAAGGGGTGGTCAAAGAAAGTCATCCCTTACTGGCTTGCAAGCAGGAAGATCGAAAGGCTAATGATGTGACAACCTACGGTGCGCGTAAGGCCGCCTGCGAGCGGGCCCTGCGTACGATGGCTGACCTGAATTTCCTCATCCTCCGCCCTATGCTGGTGGTCGGCCCCTACGACCCTTCCGATCGGCTTTATTACTGGCTCTACCGGGCGAAGAAATACGATGAAATCCTGCTGCCGGAGCAGGGCCAGCACCATATGGGCGGCTGGACCGATGTATATGACTTTGCGGAATTGGTGGTGCGCAGTATTGGCCGTACAGACCTGGAAAATGCCTACCATGTGCCGACCTTGGCCAGGGTAACGATTGATCAGGTCTTAAAGGAGGCTTGTGCCCAACTGGGGCGGACCCCTCGACGCATCGCCGCCAGCACCGAATTTTTGCAAGCGGAGGGGGTACGCCCCTGGGCAGATCTACCGCTCTGGGTGGGCGGCGATTACTTTGACTTTGATAACGAACTGCTGGTGCGCGACTTCGCCATCCGATTCAGTAGCCTAGAGAAAACGATTCAGGGGTGTATTGAGTATTACGAAAAGCTGGGCTGGCCAGAGCCGCACTACGGCATTAGTAGAGCGAAAGAGGAGGAATTGATTAAGGCATTAACAGGAGACTATACATCGTACTAATTGTATGGTTGCTGTGCTCAACTTTTCTTCAACACAAGAAAATATTGTGGTAAAAGGCATCGAGGATACCCTCCTTCTCAAAACTTCCTATCCTGAAGTGGGCCAATACAGAAGCCAGATTAATTTTCCGCTCTTCATCGCTTGAAGCTTGAATGGGAAAAAGGTGCTCTTCAATGGTGGAAAGGTCATCTACTCGATGAAAAACCTAAATCTGAGGTCAAAACTTATAAGGAATTTGATCAGTACCTGGGGACTTATCTGTCGCCCAACCACCGGTATTTTTTGTGCCAGGAAGATCAAGATGGGGATGAAGGGCATGGGTTTAATAAGTACAAGAATGCTTTGCTAAAGCGGAACCTTACTATTTCATTCTTGAAAAAGCACTTATCGATCGATTGAGTCATTGCACTTAACAATATACTAAACAATGAAGGAAGGACTGATTATTTTAGGCAGCTCCAGAAGCCAGGGCAATACTCGCAAGGTCGTAGATGCCCTTCGGGAACGAACGGGATGGGACTTCGTAGATTTGAATGATAAGCAAATCGGCTATTACGATTATGAGTACCGCAATGCTGGTGATGACTTCATTCCTCTAATGGAGCAGCTGGTGGAGTATAAACGGGTGGTGTTTGTGACACCGGTGTACTGGTACTCGATGAGTGCGGTGATGAAGACCTTCTTCGATCGGATTACGGAGGTGTTGAAAACCCGCCGCGATCTGCGCTATGCGCTGGAAAAGGTGGCGATGGGCATGCTGAGTTCTAGCGAGTCAGATGATCGGATTGCGGGTTTTGAGGTGCCTTTTCGGGAATCGGCGGGCTATCTTCGGATGCCTTGGCTGGGCGATGCGCACATTTGGGTGGAGCAGGGGCGGCTGCCTTTGGCTGCCGTAGGCCGCTTGGAGGATTGGCTACAGGAATTGCGCTAAATTCCTGTAAAACTTTGTACCTTCACTTCAACCAAAGCTTTAACGATGTCAATACAACTCTCGGATTGCAGCTACGGCAAATCAAGTGTAAGAGTTAAGAAATTAATTCGCAAGGATCATCATCACGAGATTGTGGAAATGAAGGTTACGGTCCTTTGTGAAGGGGACTTTCAGGCGACTTACGAATCCGGTGACAACCGAGCTATCCTACCTGCGGATACACAGAAAAACATGATTTATATCTTTGCTAAGACCCATCCGCTGAACAGTATTGAATCTTTCGCCTTGGCGCTGAGCGCTCATTTTCTGGAGGAAAATGCCCAGATAAGCCGGGTGACGGTAGAGGTGGATCAGCCGCTGTGGCAAGCCATCCCGGTTGGTGGTCAGGCCTACCCCTTCGCCTGCCAACGGGCCGGGAGCGAAGAGTGGTGCTGCCGCGTGGAGCGCAATCGCGATGGGCTGGTGCTCCGCTCGGGCGTCCAGCAGCTTCAAATTCTCAAAACTACCCATTCGGGCTTTGCTAATTTCAAACGCGATGCTTACACTACGCTCAAAGATACCAATGATCGGATGCTAGAAACGGTACTGACTGCCTGGTGGACTTACGGCGATATGGTGGAGGATTTTGTGCAAACCCGCCAGGAAGTGCTTCGCCGTCTGCTGGAAACCTTTGCTACCCACGATAGCCTCTCGGTCCAACATACCCTCTACGCCATGGGCCAGGCCGCGATGAAGGCCGTCGCTGCTATTCAGCATGTCCAATTAGAAATGCCTAATCTATCCAACCTGGCCTTCGACTTCAGCCCCTTCGATCTGAGCGACGAGCGGGATGTATTCATTGTAAGCAGTGAACCCCAGGGGGTCGTCCGGGGAACGCTCCGCCGCACCAATGCCTAAAAAATATCAAAATCATATGAGAAGCTACCTGTTGTTATTGACCCTTTTGTTGACCCTCTCGGCTTGTAATAGAACCAGTTTGAATGGTTTACTGTTGGGGGGGAGCGTTGAAGATCAGCAATTTTTCACACAAGTACCCTTCGAGTTTAAAGGCAAAGAAATCATCATTCGCGCTAAGGTGAATGGGGTAGAGGGCCGATTTATGGTCGATACTGGTGCACCCAATGTGATCTCCAAATCCTTTAGAGAAAAACTAGGGCTGGAAGCGCTGCTGAAAAGGAAGGTGGGAGACTCTCAACTTAGGGAAAACAAAGAAGAGTTCACTCGATTGGATGTGGTAGAAGTTGGGGATTTGAAATTTCGAGATATAGGGGCGGTCATCATCGATTTACAACGGAGCAAGGAGATTGCCTGCTACCAATTGGACGGTTTAATTGGGGCCAATCTGATGCGTAAGGCGTACTGGCAGTTTGATTATCAACAACAGCAAATCACCATTACCGACCAGTACGAGCGATTAAACTTACCGAAGGATGCCATCACTATTCCTTTCAAACCCAAAACCCAAGGGACACCGCATTTGGAGCTGAGCCTAGCCAATCAAAAGGTCAAAACCCTCAAGCTAGATACGGGGTCTTCTGGATATATGGGGATCAACCGTCGTCATACGAAGAAAGCAGAGCAAAAATACAAGCTCCAAAAGGCAGTCGGCTACTCTAGCTCTGGCATTTATGGTGCTGGAAAAGATACAACGGTCTTATTTTTGGCGGACAGCCTTTGGATCGGCGGACAGCCTTTTACGAAGGCCCCCATTCGCTGCAACCGCTCTCGCTCCAATACCCTGGGTAATCGTTTTTTTGAAGCCTATCAAATGACGCTTGATTGGGTAAATAATAAAATGTTTCTGGTGCCTAATCCGACTTTTGAGGCCAGTCCTCGCACCAGTCATGGTATCTACATACGCTACGGGGAGCAACAGCCAATCATTGGTACGGTAGTTATCGGCTCGGAGGCGATGCAGAAGGGGGTAGAAGCAGAAGATTTGGTCCTGGAAATCAATGGGATCGATACTCGCCAAATGGCGCATCGTGATTACTGTGATACGATGTTTGAAAGACGTTTTTTCCCAGAAGAAGGAAAACTCCGTCTGAAAATCCAAAAGCAAAAGACGGCGCAAGTACTAGAGCTGGAATTGGAGCAGTTTATGCTATTTGAAGAATAGAATGCTGTACAAAAAGATGTAGATCTAAAAATACCGGCAAATTCTAATCGTTAGAGAGTCATCATCAAAAATCGTCTTATGAAATTCCAATCGCTTTTCACCTGTCTTTTGCTATTCTTGAGCCTCACTGTGCTGGCACAACCCGCCGCTGATCGTATCCCCACCGCCTCCGGCAGCGAAGAAATCGTCTTCATCGACAACTTCGAGTCCATCAACTCCTTCGATGAACTCATCAAACCCTACGCCGGCAAAGTCATCTACGTCGACCTCTGGGCTACCTGGTGTGGCCCCTGCCGCCGCGAATTTCAATACAAAAAGCAATTGCACGATTATGCAGAAGGCAAAGACATCGTCTTTCTCTACGTCTCGCTGGATTCCAAGGCCAACAACTGGCGTCAATTTGTAGAGCAAAATAAAATCACCGGCCACCATGCACTCGCCAATGATCAGCTGCGCGGCGATTTGGTCGGTCAATTCTACCGCAAAATCAATAAAGGCCGCAAAACCCTTTCTTTACCGACCTTCATCATCGTCGATAAAACAGGAAAGGTAGCCTCTAAGCGCGCTCCGCGCCCTAGCTCTGGAAAGCGACTGTACAGCCAGCTGGATCGCCAGCTCAAGTCCTAGCGACCTATTTAGCCCAGCTTTCTGACCACATCACCCGTCTGGATGGTTCCTTCTTGCACCACCTTGGCATTCAGTCCTCTGAGATGCAGTTCCTTGCCAACAGCGGAGTTGACAAATTTTACCGCATCCCGCCCAAAGCGCTCGACAAATTTCTTGCATCCATTGTGCGGCGGCGGCGTAATTTCTATGATGGCCGACCCCATCTGCAGGCGGCTGCCCGGAGGCAGGTTGGCATCACTCAGGTCCATATCGATGTAGAGCTGGTCGCCCGCCAGGGGCCAGCGCTCCTTCGACTGAGCAATCAGCGCGATGGCTCGGGCATTCATAATGTTGAGCTGTTTCTCCGGATGGGCGGAGCCATCGGGAGTATGGCGGCTGCCCCGGCTGTGCCAGTTGTCGCCTTCCAGGCCTTCGGCCAAGCTCAGCTGGCCCTGTTCTAAGACCCTCCGCTCGCCTTCGGCCGGCCGACAGACGATGAGTTCCAATATCCCTTCGGCTTTCGGGGATTGTAGGATGTGGGGGAGGCCTTGTTCTAGTTGTTGGGGGGTTAAATGAGTCATGGTTTTACGCCTTTGGCGTTTTTGGTTGACGGTTGAGCGCCTTTGGCGCTTTGGTTGACGGTTGACGGCGAACGTAGTGGTTCGTAGC
The DNA here is from genome assembly GCA_038750655.1 of Bacteroidota bacterium. Taxonomy (GTDB): domain Bacteria; phylum Bacteroidota; class Bacteroidia; order Chitinophagales; family Saprospiraceae; genus JBCDGZ01. The sequence goes on from JBCDGZ010000035.1 coordinate 49,262, forward strand.
TCCGTACTACCGTCCACCGTCCACCGTCCACCGTCCACCCAAGATGCCACAGGCATCCCTACTCGTACCGCAAAGCCCGCACCGGATTCGCCAGCGCCGCCCGTACCGTTTGCGTGCTAATCGTAACAAAAGCGATGGCGATCACGAGCAGGCCCGTCAAGAAGGGGACCCACCAGGGGAAATCGATGCGGTAGGCGAATTCGTTCATCCACTCTTGTATGAAATACCAGGTCAGCGGGACGGCCAGGATCATGCCGATGGCGATGAATCGGAGGAAGTCCTTGGCTAGGGTGGCCAGCAGCATGGGCGTGGTGGCACCGAGGATTTTGCGGACGCCGATTTCTTTGAAGCGGTGTTTGGTAACCAGAGCAGCGAGGCCCAGTAGGCCAAAGCACGAAATCAAGATGGCGATGAAGGCAAAATAGATGATGATGCTAGACAGTTGTTCTTCGCGTTGATAGGCATCGCTGAGGGTTTCATCCAGAAAGCTGTACTCGAAGGTTTTGCCGGGAAAGAAATCTCGCCATTGGCTTTCGATGAAGGCCAGCGTTTCGGGGATATTGCTGTTTTCCAAACGGACCCCAAAAAATCCGAAAGCGCCGGGGCGCACCTCTAGGATGAGCGGTTCGATGGCCGTATGCAGGCTTTGGAAGTTATAATCTTTCACCACCCCAATCACCTTTCCCTCTTTGCCTTCCAGCACCATATTTTGACCAATAGCCTCTTCGGGGCTGTCCCAGTTCATACTTTCGACGGCTGTTTCGTTGAGGACAAAACTGCTGAGGTGATCGGTTCCATAAGATACATCGAACTCCCGGCCGGCGATGACCTCTATGCCAAAGGTTTCTACATAGTCATAATCTACGGCGGCTATTCGAGGGAAAAAGCCATCTTCTGCCTTAATCTCATCTGTCCATACATTACGTCCTACGGCACCTTGCCCCGGCAGTTGACCACATTGGGTAACGGCCTTGATATTGGGATTGCTGAGCAGCAGCTCATCAAAGGTATTCATGCGTTTGCGGACGCTGGCGTCGCCAGGGCGAAACAGCGCATTCATATTCATGGCATTATCAATGGGAATGGTGAGGGCCAGTTCTTTCTGAAAACCCATCGGGCGGTTGCGCATGTAGTTCAATTGGAGGAAGATGATGGCCGCACCGCTGATGAAGGAGATCGCCGCCACGAACTGTAGGGTGATCAGGGCCTTTCGGATCGTGACTCCGCCGGGCTTGTTGCCAATATTACCCGTCTCATTTTTGAGGGCCGTGATGGCTTGGAATTTACTGACGAAAAATGCTGGATAGCTGCCCGCTAGTAAACCCGCAGTGATAAAGATACCGATGAAAAGTAAAAACATCAACGGATTCTGCCAGGGGGCGAAGCTCATCTCAAGGCCGGTAAGGCCGTTTAGGTAGGGCATGGTCAGCTGACTGATGACCAGCGAAAGGATAAAGGCTAGGAAGCTGAGTACCATAGATTCGCCGATAAACTGTCCAATCAGAAGGCCCCGGCCGGCACCAAGCACCTTGCGAACGCCGACCTCCTTGGCGCGGTTCAGCGAACTGGCGGTGGAGAGGTTAACAAAGTTGATGCAGGCAATGAGTAGGGTGATCAGGCCGATCCCGATGAAGAGGTAAAGCCAGTAAGTGCTGGTGGTGGCCTCTGGCCCTTCGAGGTGAATATCTTTGATGGGAAACAGGCTGAAGTGTTGTTTGTCGGAGTATTCTTCAAAACCATAACGCTTGATAAAGGCAGGCATTTTGGCATTGACGGTCTCCACATGACTGGCATCACTGAGCAAGATGTAGGTATTGGAATGGGTAGCGATCCAGTTTTTCTCCAAAATACGTTTGACGTTTTCGTGTGCATGGGGCGGCTCCACATCGATCATATTATCGTAGTGCACCAGCATTTTGAATGGGATATGGGATTGTTTTGGCCAATCTTTAAAGACGCCAGTGACATTGAAATTATCGGCTTCCCCCAGCTTGAGGCTCCGGCCGACGACATCGGTGCTGCCAAATAAGGTTTGAGCGGTTGTTTCATTGAGAATCACAGAGAAGGGACGATCCAATACCGTGGAGGCTTGCCCCTGGAGGAATTCTAGCGGAAAAATATCGGTCGTCGAAGAATCGGCGAAGAAGACCTCTTTAACCTCCATCTGTTTATCCGTACCACTGACCGTTACGCTAATGTCGCGTACAAAAATACGTGCAGCCGCTTCTACCTCCGGAAAGTCATTGACCATCGTCGGTCCCATTGGTGGGGGTGTTTGCTGCGAACTGATTTCATTGCTCGTCAAACTAATGTCGTATTTCAACACAAAAAGACGATCCTGATTGTCGTAGAAATTATCGTAGTTGCTCTCATGCCAAACATAGTGGATAATCAAGAAGCAGCAGGCCATACCAAGGGCCAGCCCAAAAACATTAATGGCAGCAAAGGCTTTGTGCTTCCAGATATTGCGAAAGGCAATTTTGAGGTAATTTCTGAACATTAGGCAGAGGTTTAGGTGCTATCTAAAAGTAACGATTAGTAAAGGTAAAAGTTTGTCGTCATCTACAGCGGATCAGGGTCTTTTCTTTCTTTTTTTCGCAAAATGAGAAGGCCGTTTAGGCTTTGACTTCCGCTTGCGAGGATCACGGGAAGCCTCTTCGGTTTTAGAGGAATTAGCAATCAGTTTGTTGATTTGCCCAATTTCTTGCTGCGTCAATTCTCGCCATTGCCCCACCTCTAACTTACCTAGCTGTACATTCATGATCCGCACACGCTTGAGCTTGGTCACCTCATAACCCAAAAACTCGCACATCCTGCGGATTTGCCGGTTGAGGCCCTGAGTAAGAATAATCCGAAAGGTATGCTTGTTGATCGCAAAGACGGGGCAGGGCTTAGTGACAGTACCTAGGATAGGGATGCCACCGCTCATTTTTTTGATAAACGGATCCGTAATAGCAGGCTTTACCGTTACGATATATTCCTTCTCATGCTGGTTGCCGGCGCGAAGGATTTTGTTGACAATATCGCCATCATTGGTGAGAAAGATGAGTCCTTGAGAGGGCTTATCCAGGCGGCCGATAGGGAAGAGGCGTTCTGGATGGTCGATGTAGCTGATGATGTTCTTGCGCTCCTTGGGATCGGTAGTACAGACGATGCCGATGGGTTTGTTGAAGGCGATGTAAAGGGCCTTCGGCCGCTCGTCGATGGGCTTGCCATCAATGTGAACCACGTCGCCTGCGAAGACCCGATTGCCCTTACGCGTCGGCTCCCCGTTGATGGTCACCCGCCCCGCTTCAATCAGTGCATCAGCCTCTCTGCGAGAGCAACGCCCCGTACTGCTGATGTACTTGTTGAGGCTAATGGAGTTGTCGTTAGAGTGATCCACTGGCGGAGCTTAGGCTTGTTGAGCAGGTTCGATCAAATCCCAGAGGTTGCCGTAGCAGTCGGCGAATACCGCGACCTTGCCGTAGCTTTCTGTCGATGGCGGTCGGACAATTTCGATGTCTTGAGTAAGAAGATGTTGGTAGTCTCGATCAAAGTCGTCGGTATACAAGAAGAGGAAGACCCGCCCGCCGGTTTGGTTACCGATACGGCTTTTTTGCTCTTCGTTGGCGGCCCGGGCCAGCAACAGTCGACAGCCTCTACTGCCGGGAGGCGCAACGATGACCCAGCGCTTGGTAGGACTGAGCGGCGTATCTTCGATCAGTTGAAAATTCAATTTTTCCGTATAAAAAGCAATGGCTTTATCATAATCGTCGACCACCAGGGCAATCTGCGCAAGCTGTTGTTTCATCAAGTATTTAGGGTTTAAATTTCGCGTAAATATCCAGGCTAATAAAAGCTCCATCTTTCACCTCACAATCCCGCATCGTTCCTTCGTGAACAAATTGCAGTCTGCTTATGGCCTTCTTACAATTGGTATTTGCTGGCTCCACAAACCCCTCAATCCGGTGTAAGCCCATTTCCTCAAATCCATGCTGGCAAATCACCGGCATCGCCTCCTGCATATAGCCCTTCCCCCAATACTCCGGCAGCAGCCAAAATCCAATCTCCGCCTTGCGATGCACCGTACTCCACTCGCTAAAGCCTCCGGCCCCGATGAACTCGCCGCTTTCCGCATCGCATATAGCCCACCAGCGTCCAGTGCCGCTGCGCTCCAACCCAGCATACCAGCCCAACTGCCCCTTCGTTGCCTCTAGACTGTCGTAGCTGATGCCGTAATAACGAATAATATCCGGATGCGACAGGCCGTAAAAGACCGAGTCGAGGTCTTGATCGGTGAATTGCCGGAAGTGAAGTCGGGGGCTGGATA
>JBCDGZ010000036.1:0-52394 GCA_038750655.1 Bacteroidota bacterium
CCACTTTCAACTTATTATTCTTTATAGATGACTTCCAAAGTCCTTCATTTGAAGTAACTTTGGAAGCATATTTATGGTAGATTAACCGCTGGTCGATTCTAATTAATCTTTAAAATTTTTATTGGGATTAACAGTTGATTCTGATGAATCTCCTTTATAGATAAGTTCGTACTTCTGATTATGGAGTCTCATACTATCATCTGTCAACATTTGTATGATTTTTCCATGTGCATATTCCCAGACTAAAGGGTTCATGTTATCGTTCAGGTCTGGTCCCATATCTCTTAATCCAATGATCCCCTCTATTTGTCTACGTTTTCCTTGTAGTAAATTTTCAAGAGAATCCACTAGCTGATCAACTAATGGAGTTGATGGATTTGTGGTACTTTCTGGTTCAACGTCTTGACCATTGGTTATAACAAGTATATCCCCAGGTTGTATATTCCCTTTTTTATAATCTCCATTATATTTATCGTCAACCTTTCCTTCTCCGTCAAAAACGTTTTGGAATTGTTCTGCATTATCATAAACTATTTGAAGCCAGTCAGCAGCACAGCTCAATTCACAGGAATAGTTTTCATTTAGATCTTGAGCAATTTGAGTGGGACCTTGTCCTTCTTGAACACTGTATCCTATTAATTTACCATCGGCTGCAAATAATGCTTGTAATCCATGTAAATCAATATTTGATATAGGACTATTATCTGCATAATTATAGACAGATAAATGGGCAAACTCTTCTGCTATCGGGTCAACACCAGTAAAGCGCCCAATCGCCGCATCATACCACCGCGCCCCATAATCACTCCAATTCAACCCAAAATCCTCATTCAACTCCTTCCCATTATACTGATACTGATTCTCCGTACCCACAGTCGCATTCCAATTCCCGTCCATCGCCATACCAAAGGCGTAGTAATTATTCTCCTGAATAATCTCCGCCTCCGTCACCGTGCCGTCTCCATTGAGGTCGGTGAAGCTGACTCGGGCGTTGCCCAGATGATCTTTGATGGTATACTCATACTGCCAGGTAGTAACATAGATGCTACAAGGTTCGCTCAGTGGCGTCAGCCGGCCCTCTTCGTGGTAGATGGCCTCCCAGCAATCGCCATCGTACTCAATACCATTGATGTAGCGTTTGATGCTATTATCACTGGTTTCTTTTTGCCACTTGCGGCCCAGGGCATCGTAGGTGAAGCGAATCCAGTTGCCATTGTCGAAAGTGATTTGGTAGGGGAGGTTCAAGTGATTGTAGGCGACATCCATTTCCTTATGATCATCGCGAATCATATTGCCCTTGTTGTCGTAGCCGTAATTTCTGAAGTTGGTCACTGAAGCCTGGAAGCCTCTGTTTCTGGCAAAGTCCTGATCGCGTATTTTACTTAAGCGATTGCCGTCGTAACGGTAGATCAGTCGATCAATAAGATCAAAATTAGTGTTGGCAGTGTTGACTGGGCCGAAGCGTCTCAGCGTCAGAATATTTCCATTTTTATCATAAGTAATACCACTGGTCGTATAATGACCGGCATTGATTGATGCGCCACTAGCATCCAGCTCATCGTAAGCTGCCAGCAGTAGTCGATTTCGATCATCGTATCTGTACCTGTAGCGTTGGCGATCTCGGCAGCCTACCTTCCAGGTCCAGGTGGTGATATTGCCATTGTAGTTAACTGGTCCGCCGATAGGGCTAGAAATATAGGTCAATGACATGCTGAATAGGTCATTATCATTAGTGCAGTCAAAGGTATTCACCCCCGTCAACCAATCCCGGATATTATAGGTGTAATCCAGATGCTGCAAGTAGTTACTTCCGGAGGTATTGTGCAGTGATTTTTTCTCTAATAAATTCTCCTCATTATACTCCTGAGTAGAGAGCAAAACATTATGGCCATTATAGGTCTCTATGGACGTATTCAACAGGCGTCCGGCAGGATCATAGGTGTATTCCTTGGCAATCAATTCTCCTCTTGTTATGGTATTGTTCTGAAATTTTGCGAAGTGCCTGCGCAGCGAGTTGGTCAAACGGCCAGCAAAATCGTATTTCATAAAGGTGACATCTTCATCCTGGAAAGGATGATCTTCACGAATCTGAATTTCGCGGCCTAGCTCGTCAAAGTAGGTTTGTGTGATCAGCCATTGATTCGGGGGTAAGTTAGCATCAGCGGGCAGTACACCGGTGCGGGAGGCCACTTGCTTGCCTCGTACATAGGGGTAGTTGGAACTGGGGTAGGGGATGCCATTAAAGGTGATATGATAGTCTTCATCAGTCTCAACGATACCATTGCGATTAATATCATAATCATCATAGTAGTTAACCGTATGGATATAGACATTTGCTGAGGGGAATGATTGATTGGTTGTGTATCCGAAACTACCTGTTGTGATATTTTCGAATAAACCATCATTGTTATCGGGGGTATCCGTTCCAATGTACTCTCCGGTTATAATTGGCCGCCCTAGTATATCATACTTCGTACACAGTTTTGTGCCGTTCGCATCGATGCTCATCACTTCTCTGTCCAGTCGATCGTAGAGGAAAAGGGTCTGTCCAGCTCCTGGAATATGCTTGCTGGTCATCCTTTGCATCATGTCATAGGTGTAGCGATAGACATAGGGATCGTATGCTGCGCTATTAATATTCCAGTTGTTGTTGCTGTTTTCCATTCTTTCCACCCCTAGTGGAGGGATTACTCCAGTAATATTACCTGCTCCATCATAAAGGGTGTAGGTTTGATCACCCGATTCGTCTACCATCACAATAAGCCCTCGCATGTCAGTATAGGTGCGCGTAACTTGGTTATTTTCATTAGTTACCTCCGTGACATAGAGTTTATTAGCAGGATAAAAGCTGCCCCCAGGAGTAGCGATGTTGCGGACTTCATTGGCATTATTAGAGCGATAGACGGTACTATTATTCCGAACGGCTGTCCGCCAGTCTTCACCAGCGCCCCACTGGATACTGGGTCTGTTCAGGGGGGAGGCTTCAAATTCTACTTGATTGTAAGCATAAGGGCCTCTTGCAGTTGATTGCTCGGTGATGGCATCGCTGCGGAATGCCCCTCCATTTGTAGGGGCGGTATAGTGCAGATAAGTGATGTGCTCACGCCCTACGGGATCATACACTTGAGGGACGATGATGTCATTCCCCGCTGGTGACTGTTCCACTTGCACCGATTGAATAGGGCGGCCCAGACCGTCGAGGTATTGGAAATTGCGGTTAGCCTGGCTAGTGAGGAGGGCATTGACCGCTGTCAGATTCTTGGCCCCGGACACCAGCACATTTTGTGTTTTGATATGGTTGATGGCATCGCCGCTGTGGTACTCGTATTCGATGCTTTTAACAACATCTTTGTTGTTGTCCAAAATGAGTTGTAAACGCTGGAATTCATCATACTGATAATGAGTCAGCATTCCGCTTTCATCACCTACCGCTAATTGCAGCAAGCTAACTTCATCATAGGTATAGGTGCTCATTAAAGCATCCTTGGGATGAATCCTCAACTCATCAAGATAGATGTTGCTATTACCCACCAGATACAGAATACCATTAAGGTTATCCAGTTCTAATTCATAATAGCTCCAGTCATTAGTCACCGTAGCACTCTGTCCAGCGGCTGAAAAGACCCCATTGCCTTTGGCCCAAAATCCAAGGACATAGTCCCCCGGCGCAAGATCAAATTTTCCGATGTTACTACTCATCCGAAAGTAGCGATTTCCGCCCCAGGCCTCAGTCGATTTGATGGCATTTGAATTGTCATATACCCATCCTCCCTTCGCGGTGCTGGCTTCAAAGCTGGTGAAGGCAACCTCATTCTGCTCCGCATTCCGAACCGTCGCCGTTAACACTTCATTCTGATGTCCCCAGATTAAACTCTGGATTTGATCATCTACTCTTTTAAATGCTGTTGGCTTGCCATCGGCATTGTAGCTCAACATATTGTAGATTGGTCGTTCCAGTACTACATTGCCACTAACACTCATCACCTGATTCAGAACATCAGGATAAATCTCCACTCCGAACAGCCCGTATTCCGTACTTTGACCACCCGTAATTGAAGACCCTTCTAAATTGACAACTTCTAATGGTATGCCTACCATATTTCGACTGATCAGGCTGTTATAATTTTTCTCAAAAGCATAGCTTGTTTCCTGACGATATTGGGTGCCATCGCTATTTTCGTATTCTACAGCAGTAGGGAAGATGTGGCGGTCTTGACTATCGTATTCGTAATTGGTCGTCTTGATTACGTCATCAATGGTTTCGGTAGTTTGGGTTAATAAAACCGATTCGGATGTTAGGTCATAGTAATCATAATAAAAATCCATACAGCCCGTAAGCACGCAGTTGTCTAAAACCTTGTAACGATACGCTGCTGATAGTCCAGTGACCGAAGCCAATACTCTTATATCATAGTCATTTTCAATTGTTCGGATGACCTGCCCTGCTTCGTTTTCATCTATTTGCTCTAGGAGCAATCCCTTCCTGTGACTCCTGCTGATCACCGGAGGAAATGGGGGATAAAAATTAGCATAATCGCTAAAAACGGAATATTTAAAGATGGAGCGACCGTTGCCGGATACCTTCACTTCCACCTGCCGATACCCGACAGGACTCCCTCCTTTGTACAATAATGCAGAGTTGGAACTTGAAGAGTAGGCATTATAGGTACAGATTATTTTTTGGCTGCATTGTGCTCCTTGTGGCCCCGGTATACCAATAACATTTTCGCTGACATAAGCAATTGGATAGCTCAGATAACCACTAGAAATGGAGTCACAGATAAGAGAATCTTCTGAAAGGTAGTTATAGTTAAATTCACGGATGAGGTCATTATCTGTACTGATTCCATCATGGTCTGTGATGCGGGCTATTCTCAGTCCTCCTGCTGGTTTTTCACAGATCGGATCTGCTAGGGGGACTTCTTCTTGCCAGCGGGCGGTTAGGGTAGCTACCATATCTACACCATCTTCAGTATTATTAAGTACCGAAGTCTCTAAATAATAATCGCCTGCATCTAAATTGATATCTATTACTAATTGTGTGGCTCCATCATTACTGGGAAGAAAAGAGTGAATCACGTTATTGTTAGCATCCAATATCTTCGCGTAATGATCCAGGAATTCTCCTTCCCCCACAAAATATGCTGTAAACTGTACCTCGGTTCCATTTTCCAGGATATAAATAGGAGTGGTGTTGTTATAAGGAGCTCCATTAATTTCCAAACTTTCTGATCTAAATACTCGATTTTCTATCGTCGTCGTAACCGGCGCAAAATTACTATAAGAATGCAACTCATACTCAAACTCCTTATGCCCGCCTGTGGGGTAAGTAATCTTACTCAGGCTTCCTATTCTGGCGAAGTCGAGATTGGGTTCTCTATTAGCACCGCCAACCGATTGAGTACCAAAGGTGTGAAATGGAATCAAAGTCTGATTACCAGCACCATTGTAGAAGCCCCAGTGATCCTGATTTTTGGAGTCGCGACTAGGGATAGTATTTGGGTTGTGGTAGGTGAAGGTGTAGGGCTGGGCAACTGGTACGCCACTAGAGACTTCTCGAACAGTTTTCAATTGCAGGCGATAATCTTCAAATGTTCCACCACTTGTAGGACCAAAATATCCATGATTGAAGAGGTACTTCTTAAGCCGTGTGGTTTTATTGGCTCCGAAAATTCTGATCTCACTCAGGCGAATTCCATCATCCAAATCAAGGCGATTACTTTGGTGGATAAAGTCGACTTTTGATTGTGCAGATTCGATACTCGTCAATCGAGGGACATCCAGGTCAATCAGATTATAACAAGTACCTGGTGCTCTGCTTGGGCATAAGCCCTGAGTGCCATCTGTAAAGATATATTCAGTCTCAGAGGTGTTGATTTTGTAGTGCAGCGCATTATTAACGTAGGTGAATTCAATCAAATCATTATTGTTTTCATCCTCGATCTTAGTCAAGTACCAGGCGGTTACATAAGTTTGAAATTCATTCCCTGGCCCAACTCCACTGGGTCCCTCGCAGTAGAAGGTTCTTAAACTTGTTTCCTTGGTAGAATTCCCATGTTTATCGGGTAGCCCAAAATAATATTGAATCCCTTGTGGTGTGGTTAGTTTAAAGTGATCACGATTAATGAATTCTATTTTGATATTCTCAAAATTGGAGAGGTGTATATTCCCCCCCTGATCAAAGAAGAACGATCCAGCCATGCCATTAACATTAAAATGAAATTGATCAGGTTCAGAATCGTAGGTTTTAGAATCCAATAAGCCAATAATGTAAGGGCAATTATCAGGATTATCAAAATTGTCTGGTATGTCAGGAGAATCGATAAATCCCCTATCTATCTCCTCGTCAGGATTCCCTCTTACTGTACGAGTGATCACCCCTCCAGCATTCAAGTTCCAACCTAATCCCACCCAGCTGGCGATTTCTTCTACTCGGATACCTCCAGTATGGTAGCTAAGAGAAATAGGAACGGTTAATTTCCCGTCGGTCACTGTGTAGAGAGGAATATTTACTTGTGGGTTTCCGGTATGATTATCAACGGGCATCTCCCCGTATTTCCCTAATGAGGCAGAAGTAGGCCCCGGTGGAGTAACACCTTCCAGAGGGTCGATAACTGTAGTGCCACTTATTGGGCCTCCCTGGCCCCAGGCTAAATGACTAGCCAGTAAGCTGACTAGCAAAAAAAGCATTACATTTTTCACAGCAGAATAGTTTTAATATTAAGAAATAGAGGACAGCCGCAGCCTTGACAGTGCAGCGCTGCAGTAACAGTTGATACTGTACTGAGCCGACAGGGCCTCAGTACATATCTTTTTGAAATATGATTATTGAAAACTAGTACTTACCTGTAGGTCCTCTAAAGTGTAAGACTTTAGCACCTCAAGGATGGAATATTTGATTAGTCTAATAAAACGTAAGATAAGCGATCAAAAAAGGGAACACAAGTAGGAACTAATAAGTGATTAAATCCAACTAATAAGTGATGGATTTATCTAATAAGTGATGAAGGTGATATATTCTAATACCACGCATGAATCTTGAGTAAAATGCCTTGCATCTCCTCTTTGTAAGGACGCGAATATTTAGGATAATTATTATGCATGAAGCTGAAGATCAATACCCTACCGCTGCGACCAATCAAGTAGCCACTCAGGCAATGCTTATTACTCATGGTTCCGGTTTTGGCATAAACAATGGGCCCCTCCGGACCGGCGTACCACTTTCTGATGGTGCCCGACTGCCCTCCGGCTGCAAAGAGATCAAACAATCGCTCTTGCGAATGCTTCTGCCGCAGAAGGTCAAGAACGTGGACAATAGCGCGCGGAGTAAACAAATTATAGCGCGACAGCCCCGAGCCATCCACCCACCTTAAGCGATCGGGCAAGCCCGGCATCCGCTGATTTTGCACCGTATCAATGAGCCGACTCACATCAATGGTATCGAACAAAGCCTCACTGCACATCATCAAGACCTGCTCGGCCAGAAAGTTATCGCTCTGGTGCATCACCCGACGGTAGACGGTATCCACCGGCAAGCTGTACAGCGTTTTTTTAACCCAACTGCTGTCAATGGGCTTTTCCCAGAGGCCCACCTCGCGCTCCAAGCGCTCGCCCAACAGGCGCACCAGCAAGCTATCCGAATACCGAAAAGGCAAGCCCCGCCGCACTTCGCCGCCCTCCGGCCTCCCCACCCAAGTAAAAGCATTCCGATCCAAGTGCCGCCAAACGCGCACCCGCTCCTCACCCCGCTCCTCATATTTCAGATGCTTCGCAAAATAAGGCGGCTCGACCCTCGGCTCCTTTTGCCCCGCCTCCCAGACAAAGCGGACCCTATTGCTGTACAGCGGCATCGCCGAGCGCTCCGTCTGAAAGGCGAAGTAGTAATCGTCCCAGGCCCAGCCCGGACCGAAGTGCGCCTCCTGGACATTACTGGCGGAGTAGTAGAGAGGGCCAGGGTGGTTTTTCAGCAGCTGCTCCACCGTGCTGTCGGCGGGCAGCTGCGGATGCCAGAGCGTAGGGTCGCCCGTTCCCCAGAAGAGGAGAGTGTCGCCAAGGTGGCTGTAGCGCAGTGCGGGCAGGCGGTCGCCCAGTAGTTCGAGGGCGGTGTAGAGGGTGAGGATTTTGGTATTGGAGGCGGGGGTGAAGTACTTGTCGCTGTTTTGCTGGTAGAGCCATTTTTGCTGCTGTGGATCGTAGAGGGCCAGGCCGGTGAAGCCTTGGGCGAAGACCTCGGATTCGGTCATCAGTTGTCGCAGCTCTTTATGGGCCTTCCGTTCGAGGCGGCGACTGCTGTGGCAGCTACTGAGTAGCAATAAGGCAGACAAAAGTAGTCCCCCCGCCAGGCTAAACTGCTGTAAAGACCGAGCTAGTGTTTTGAGTAATGGCGTCATCGTAGTGTGAAAAATATTAACGCTTGATCACACGCAAAAAATCCAACATCGCTGTATTGACCTCCACATTCATATTATTATTCCAGTCTTCAAAGTGAACCTTAACGGTATTGCGTCCCGCCTGAAGCTCGGCTTGAATGCCATTGGAGAAGCCCCAGTCTGACCACTCGTCCGTACCGCGCTGGGGCAGGACGATGACGCCTTTATAAGCGTCGTTGACGCTCAGGCTGCGGATCGCGCACTTGTTATTGGTGTTCCAGCGGCCGCTGCCATTGGAGTATTTGAAGTCCAGCACATAGGGGCCAGCCTCGTCGACGTTGAGCGTAAGATCGAGGGTTTTGTTTTTATCTCGGCTGAGTTCGACAAAGCCTTTACCCGAGAAATTGGTGTAGGGAAGTTGGGAGGCTGTGGCGAAGTCTTCGATTTCGACGATTTGTTGAGCGGGCGCAAAAACGAGGGGTTCGCTGGTGAAGCCCTCATAGCCTTCGACATCAACCGCACTAACCCGGTAAGTCGCATAGGCATCGCCGGTGGTTTCCAGCTGGGTTTGTTGGGTACTTTCAAGCAGCTGGCCATTTTTATAAACCTGGTATCGCTCCGCACCTTCGACAGCCTGCCATTTTAAAGTAGCTCCCACTTTGTCGGCTATTATTGTCGGCGGCGAAAAGTGATTGGCTACCTGATGAATACCTTGATGAGGAAAATCATTATTCGCCAATTCAATAACGATGTCTTGCTGGCCAGTGGCGGTGCTGGGGATGAAGGCTTGCTCGGCGGCCTTGCCATTGATTTGCACCGATTGAATAACATTTCCAGAACCCTTAACGGTAATAGTCAAAACAGCATTGCGGTACTTGAAATTAGACAAGGTCTTTTCTCCTCCATACACCTTGGGAACAACGGGGTTGAAATGCAGTCCGTCGATCCGAAAATCCATACCGATAAAGACTCGGTGTACCATCGCCAGATTGCCCGCCATGCTCCACAGCATCCGATGGGAATTGATCTCTGTGCCCAAAAAGTCGCCTGTTTCAGCTACCATATTTTCGTAGTTGGTCAGAAAGAGCGCAGCAGCGCGGTAGACGCTGGCCAGGCCGTGGTTGAGCACTTCCTCGTTGCCCGTTTTGGCGGCCGCCCAGTTCCAGTAGGACTGAACAAAGGGCCAGATGCCGTTATTGTGGTAAGGTGGGATGCCGGGGATTTGTGGGTAAATGCAAGTGACGCCGAATTCCGTTACTGGTGATTGGGAAATGATGGAAGCGGCTTTTTGCTCATCTGCTACATCAAACAAAATAGCCAGTGCCTCCCCCAAGGCTTCAAAGCGGGGCGATACGATCAACTCGTCCCGACCGTATAAATATTGAGCGTAGTATCCCTGCTCTTTTAGCCACAGGTACTGATTGATGCCTTGCTTAATCTTTTCGGCACGAGCATTATAGACCTCGTAGGGCTCGCCTTTTAGCTCGGCCATTTTTGCCAAAATACGGTGCGCCTGATAGTGAACGACATTGGTGCCGAGATTTTGCGAGACGTAGATGTCGCGGTTATCCATCCACTTGGGATAGGTTTGCTCCCGCCAGTCTAGAAAGGAAGACTCGCCGGAGTACATCCCATTGGAAGCATCGTAAATGGTTTTGAAATCGTCTTCTAAGGTATTTTTGATAATGGGATAAACTTCTTCCAACCAGGCCGCATCGCCCGTTACCTTGTAAATCTCCCAGGCGGCCAGACACCAGGTGGTCCGATCCGAAGAGACGGGCCAGGCCCCTCCGGAGCCGGTATCCTGAATAATGCGCCCCCGCTTCACCTTCTTACGCAGACTGATCTTGGCCACCTCCGGTTCGTGATAAGCAAAGGCCAACAAGGTCGAATAACTTACATCGCGGGTCCAAACGCCGCCCCACTTCGCTCCCGTCCGCAGCGTACTGTCTGGCTCAATATTTTTGATGGCTTCTTCCAACGATAAATTAAACAGGGCATCCACCAGAGGTTGCGCTGACTGGTAGCGGGGTCGTCCGGCAATGTCCTCCGAAAGTTGCCATTCCTTGTCTTGATAATCTTCTTCATTATAAGGATTCAATTTGACGGTGATACTGTAAATATTCGGATCATCCGTTGCCGTCAGCTGTAAGCCTTTGTTGTCCAGGTTAACGAAGTCCCAGGTCAAGGGCTCCGAACCTCCGGCGATGTAGAAGCCTCTAAAATCTGCCTTGGCGACCTTGGTCCCATCGTGGGCCTCGTAGAAGCCTTTGTCTTCAAACTGTTGCAAAACGGGCGAGACATCGACTTTAAAAGTATACTCGTAATTGACGGGCAGGTAGGTGGAGGGTTGTTCGGGAAAAGGAGCTGGTTTTTCTCCGAAGGTAATGACCGGCGAAGTTTGTTCTTCCTTAATAATGACCCAATGATCAGCGCCCGGTGGCAGCTCATTGTCCTTTTCATTGATGGAAAATTTAAACTTTACCAGTCGGGAAAATGTGGCACTTTGCGGGCTTTTGTAGTTCGATTTCAGATGAGTTGGGGAAAGGACTTCGGCCGCATTCTGGCCTTGTACAACCTTGTCCTTGTAGACGGTAAATGCTTCGGACTGATAAAGCGGCTTAACCGTATTTTGTTGTTGACAGGATAGCAAGACGAGTAGGGGCAGGATTAAATACAATGCTTTGTTCATGTTTCTCCTTTTGTGGGTGATTCCGTTTAATACTTAGATCATGAAAGTCTAAACATGATCTTACACAATATTTTAAAAAAAATTAAGCTATTCTTCTTTTCCAAGCATATTCTTTGAAAAATAGGCGCGCTGATTATGTGAAAATATCCCTATGTTTATTCAATGAAATGGATTGCGACAATTGCTACAGGCTTACTGCTACTACTTTCTTTCACTGCGGATGCTCAGGTCAACTGGCTAACCGTCAGTAAGGCCGAATACGACTCCGCAGCCCAGTCGCTAGTTTTGCTGCACAACGACCAGCAGCGCGTTCCCCTGCGGCGGCTCGACACCCTACGGATCGCCGTCGTCAGCCCCGGCTTCACCGCCTTCAACCACCAACTGGCTGCCTACGCTCCCGCTCAATTCTTCCCAACCCTCTCCGAGGTCCCCCCCAACACTTTCAACCTGCTCCTCTACCTCAGTACCACCTCAGCCGCCCCCGCCTCCGACCAGCCCCAGCTGCTAGCCTGGAATGCCCGCCAGCAACTTCTCTACCTCACCTTCGAGGAAGCACCCGACACCTCCCGCGCTCCCCAATCGTACTCCGCCCATATTCACGCTCCCGCCGCTACGCCGCTGCACCAGGCCCTGGCCGCCCAGTTACTCTTTGGCGGCATCGGTGCAAAGAGCGGCCAACGCCTGGCCTACGGGCCCCCAGCCCTAGTCGGCATGAACGCCCAGCTCCTCCAAGACAGCATCGCCGCCCTCCTCCAAATGGGCATCGACAGTGGGGCTTTCCCCGGTGCGCAAGTGCTGGTCGCTA
Organism: Bacteroidota bacterium; assembly: GCA_038750655.1. Lineage (GTDB taxonomy): Bacteria > Bacteroidota > Bacteroidia > Chitinophagales > Saprospiraceae > JBCDGZ01. The sequence goes on from JBCDGZ010000036.1 coordinate 11,867, forward strand.
AAGCGGGTAAAGTCATTTTCCATCAAGCCTACGGCCACCATACCTACGCTCGACAGCGCCCCCTGCGCCCCGACGACCTCTATGACCTGGCCTCCGTCAGCAAAATCACCACTGGCCTGCCCATCCTCATGCAGCTCTACGGCCAGGGGCGCTTCGACCTAGATGCGCCGCTGCAGCAATACCTCCCTGCTTTCCGCCGGAGCAACAAGGCCCGCCTCCGCTTTAGAGACATGCTGGCCCACCAGGCCCGCCTCCGCCCCTGGATTCCCTACTGGCAGCATACGCTAAAGAAAAATGGGCGCTTCAAATGGCGAACCTTCAAGCGCGACTCCTCCGCCCATTATCCCATTCGGATCACCGATCAGCTCTACCTGCATCATCAGTACAAAAAGAAAATCTACAAGGCCATCCGCCGCTCCAAGCTCAACAAAGAGGCCGGCTATCGCTATTCGGGACTGCTTTTTTATCTGCTGCCTGAGATTACGGAGCGCCTGACCGGGCAGCCAATGGAGCGTTATCTGCGGACGCAGTTTTATGATCGGCTGGGGGCAGCGACCCTTTGCTTTCGGCCCTATCGCTATTTTCCGAGGGAGCGAATGGTGCCGACGGAGTACGATAGTTTGTTTCGAAAGCAGCTGATTCAGGGGAGTGTGCACGATGAGGGGGCGGCGATGATGGATGGGCTGTCTTGCAATGCTGGGCTTTTTACCACAGCTAATGATCTGGCGAAGTTGATGCAGCTGTATTTGAATGGGGGCAGCTATGGCGGAGAGGTATATATGGCACCGGAGGCGGTGGAGGAGTTTACGCGCTGTCAGTTTTGCGATCAGGGCAATCGGCGGGGCTTGGGCTTTGATAAGCCGCTGGTAGAGTATCATCCGCAGAGGAGTTCGACGGCTCGTGCAGCGAGTGGGCGCAGCTATGGGCATTCGGGTTTTACGGGCACTTTTGTTTGGGTCGACCCGGAGGAGGAGCTGATTTATATTTTTCTTTCCAACCGGGTCCACCCTTCTCGAGATCGTCGAAAGATTTATCAGTTGAACATTCGCCCTCGTATTCATCAGATTTTGTACGATGCGATAGAGAAGTAGGCGTTCTGTCAAAATGCTTTCCCTTGTTTTTCCATCAGATTTTGTATTTTCACAAAAAACGATTTCTAAGATGAGAACAGCCTTACTCTTTCTGGTCAGCCTGCTGGGCTGCACCGCCGCATTTTCCCAAACTAATGTCCTCAATACCAACCCACTGACCGAACAGATCATGCTGGGCAATTATGACCCTGCTACCTACCAGGCTTCCTCTACCCTGGACCAGCCTTCGCAGATCATCGAAGGCATCCATGCCGAAGTGTCGCCCGATTCTTTGCAGGCCTACATTACGCGCCTCAGCGGATTTGAGAACCGCAATACTGGTGCCGACACGGTCTCTGATGTACGAGGGATGGGGGCGGCCCGCCGCTGGGTCTTCCAGAAGTTCGAGGAGTTCTCCAGCGCCCGGGATAATCGCTTGATCCCTTCTTACCTGCAATTCGATCAAGAGGTCTGTGGGATGACGCAGCACCGCAATATCTTCTGTGTGCTGCCCGGTACCAATGTCGATGATCCATCGATGGTCTTGATCCAGGGGCATATTGATAGTCGCTGTGAAGATCCTTGCGACATCGACTGTGTGGCACAAGGCTCGGAGGATAATGCCAGCGGGACGGCACTGGTGATGGAGTTGGCTCGTGTAATGAGCAAGTATACCTTTGAGCGCACCATCGTCTTTATGGCCACCACCGGCGAGGAGCAGGGCCTGTTTGGAGCTAGGGCTTTTGCGCAATACACGGTAGATAAGAATATCAAAGTGAAGGCGGTCCTCAATAATGACACTGTTGGCGGGATTATCTGCGGAGCGACTTCTTCGGAGCCTTCCTGCCCGGGCCTCAATCATATCGACAGTACGCAGGTGCGGCTATTTTCGTCCGGCTCGCAGAATTCGCCGCATAAAGCCCTGGCTCGCTACACGAAATTGCAGTATGAAGAAGAATTATTGGCTATTGTCAGTGTGCCTATGCAAATCTCAATTATGTCCTTCGAGGATCGCTTAGGGCGAGGAGGAGACCATATCCCCTTTTCGGATCGAGGGATTTCTGCTATTCGATTTACCACCGCTAATGAGCACGGCAATGCAGTGATAGGGCCGGATTACACCGACCGCCAGCACTCCACGCGCGATATTCTAGGTGTTGATACAGATGGTGATAATGTGATCGATAGCTTTTTTGTAGATTTCAACTATTTGGCCCGCAATACCGTCATCAACGGGGTATCCGGAGGCTTGATCGCAGTGAGTCCAGAAACTCCCGGTTTTGAGGCCGAAGCGGTGGATGGTATTATCAAAATTACCATTCAAGACCCTCTCGACTACGACCATTACCGAATCGGCCTGCGCTCGGTCGAAAATGATTTTGATACGGTTTACACCTTGATCGGTGGTAGAGAATTTGACATCATTCCAGAGATTCGCGGACAATACTCTGTCAGTGTAGCTTCGGTGGATGAACACGGCATCGAAAGCTGTTTCTCCGACGAAGAAATTTTCTCCATCTTCACCCTAGAGCTAGAAGAGATAGCGTTCCAAGCTAAGGCGATTGAACTGCTACAAAACCGTCCCAACCCTTTCGATGAAATCACCTATATCTCCTGTCTAGTCAATGAGTCTGTTGACTATCGCGAGGCCCACATCCAGATCAGCGACCTCAGCGGCAAGGAATTGATGCGCCTGCCTATTCAACTCAACTTAGGGGTCAATGAGATTACGTACCGACATGGATACGGGCAGATAGGAACTCATGTATATAGTTTGGTGATTGATGGAGAGGTGTATGCTTCGAAGCGGATGATTTTTGCGTACTGATTTATTCTTCGGGCCTAATTTCAGTTCTGTAGTACAATTCTTTCATCGGTATTTCGATGCCGATGGATGAAACTCATACTTCACCTGAGTATCTACCTCTAGCTGAAGGTACTCTTGAAGGTTTAACCTTGGAGGGTTCTGAGTTTTCATATGATATTAATCTTTTATCTTCTCTTCTTCCGCTCTTTCTCCTCTTTTTTCAATTGCTCCTCCTCTAAAAACCGCAGCGCCGCATCCACCTGCTTATCAATATTCTTAATGCGATTGATCGTATGGATCAGTCCCCGTTTTTTGCCATCCGTCAAGCTATCATAAATGTGCTTGGCATCCTCGTCTTGCGCGAGTAGGGCCTCGAGTACTTCGGGGACGTCTACGCCGAGCGGATTGGGGTCTTCGCTGATGGTGAAGCTGATTTCGTCACCCAGTTCTTTTTGCAGCGTTTTGAGGTGCTTGGTGGCGATGATGAGGAAAAAGTTGCCGTCACCGAAGTGGTTTAGGCCGCAGCGATAGGATACCTTATCGTCGATTTCGCAAATTAATCGAGTAGCTCGTTTTCGGGAAAATCGATCAACGGTACTTGCATCGATTTTGATGTAGTAGTAGCCGCCTTTGCGCTTTTCGAGCTGGCGGATGGCTTGGGTGGATTGGAAGGTGGTCATTTTATTTTTTTAGATAACTCAAGTCGGGTAAATAGCCTTTCTTTCGGCGCACTTCGTAATCGTAGATGACCTGTCCTAAGTTTTGTAGGAAGGGCAGGCCGATGGTTTCATATTCGTAGGTATTATCATTGTAGGTCTGATTGGCATTGACGTGGATGGTTGCGGCGAGGAGGAATTCGGTCTGCTGCTTAAAGTCTACGATGTAGGCAACATCGGTGAGGTAGCCGTAGGCCCAGCCGACTTTATTATAGATGCGGATATGGTCGGGAATGCTGTCGGTTGCACCGCCGTAGAGGAAAAACTTGACGTAGCCATCGGGCTTGTCGTAGACAGGGGCTTTGCATTCTCGGGGGCGGATGGATAGGCAGTGGTAGAGAAATTGGTAATCCTCTTTGGTAAAGGCAAAGCGTTGTTGTTCCGGGACACTTTCTGGGAAGAGTACCGTTTTGAGTAGGTCGTGTAAATTTTGTAGGGAGATGAAATTTTTGGGACTAAAGTCGAAGGGCTGGTTGACTTTTTCGCCCTGAGCGTAGTAGGCTTGGCCTTTCTGGGTGCCTTGCAGTTGGAGCTGGAAGGGGATTTTGCTGTGAACAGGACCTTGGTGGTAGAGCAGCTGTTGGTCATTGTAGAAGCTGATGGGATTGGTGTATTGGTTGTCTTCGGGGCCGAAGGCTGCGCCACTTGGACCGAGGCGATGGACGATGCGTAGTTGATCGAAGCCTTTAGCCCGGAGGGAGCGATTGAGGTACTCTTGCCCGAGAAATTCATAGAGCCGATTGCTGGCATCGTTATCACTGACGGCAAAGATTTTACGGATATAATGGCCGAGCGAGGGGGAGCCGGTAGGGGCAGTAGAGTCGATCTGGGCGGCAGTTTGCGGGGGGCGGCCCACGCCGGTGTGCATGGGGCTGTTGCGATCCAAGCCTTCGATTTGTAGGAGGCGCAGTTTTTCGAGGGCGGCGAAGGCTACCGGCATTTTGATGGTACTGGCGGGGTAGAAGTAGCGGCTGCTGTCTACGCCGTAGGTATAGCTGGTGAAGTGAGGGCGGTTCTGTGCATCCCGATTGATTTGGGTGTAGATGATTTGCGTCTCGTAGCGCTCTGGCTGACTGATCACGACTTCAAACAGGTTCGGGTTTTCCTTCAATATCGTTTGCAGTGGATGCTGCTGTGCTTCGACCGAATAGCATAGAAGGAGCAATAAACCAAAGAGACTAATTTTTGGATAGTTCATAAACAGTAATTGAGCGGTAAACGATTGTTTAAGATACCATACTCTGCTCATTCGTCAAGCTCATCATTATAAAAAAGCCTAAGAAAGGTGATCTTTTGACGAAATGTGTAACTGCACGCCCGTCCCGGGCAGTTCAGAGAGTACAATTCCGGAGGCCTTAATTTGTACCCCACTTGCAATATCTTTCTTCAAAAATAAGGGGCCATCCATATCCACATAATCCAGTAGCGGCAACAGCTGTGCGATAGCAGAAATCCCAACGCTAGATTCGGTCATACAACCCAGCATAACTTTTAGACCTAGAGCCTTCGCCTTTTTAATCATTTTTCGGGCTGGCGTCAGTCCTCCGCATTTCATCAGTTTAATATTGATGCCGTGAAACCTCCCCACGCAGTGCTCAATATCCTCAAAAGTTTTACAGCTTTCATCCGCAATTATGGGCAAGGGACTTTGTTGGTAAAGCTGCTCCATTGCTTCCCATTGATCATCGGGCAGCGGTTGTTCGATGAATTCAACCCCCAGCGCTTTCAGCCGAGGAGCGTAGGCCAGGGTCTGCGCTGCCGTCCATGCGCAGTTGACATCTACTCGAAAGCGAGCATCGCTGTGCTGCCGCAATCTCTCTACCAGCTGCAGGTCATTTGCTGTTCCCAATTTGAGCTTGTAAATGGGCCAGGGCATCGCCTGCATTCGAGCAACACTAGTCGCCAGATCAGCAATGCCTAGCGTATAACAGGTTTTAATCAAGCGACTGCTATCAAGGCCCCAGAGTCGATGCAGGGGCTGGCCCCGCTGCCGACCGTAAAGATCCCAGGCGGCAACATCCAGCGCACAGAGAACGAAAGGCTGATCTTGCAGGTGAGGGTGAAAATTAGCCCAAAAAGCCTCCGGCTCGTCGAAAGAATAGCCCTCAATCAAAGGACGAATCCGCTCCAAGGCCGCGACCATATTAGGAATCGTCGTATGATAGTAAGGATTGGTGGTGGCCTCTCCGTAGCCCGACTGCCCGTTCAGCTGCAACTCTACGATCAACGTTTTTTGACGGTCGAAGGAGCGGCGAGAGATGGCAAACTGATGCTTTAACTCCAGGTCGAAAGTGTGGATGATGAGTTTCATCGGCAGATTATTTGACCGCAGTTTCCAAAAGGGTAAGCTGGCCGGTATCGGCATCCAGTTCGGCTTCAATACCCAGCGGCAGCGTACACTGCTGGGAAATATGCCCAAAGGGCAGGCCATAGACCACCGGAATGCCCAACTGCGCCAGTCGATCCTGAAGGGTTTCCGAGAGGCGGAGGGAGCTGTCCCCCGGCTTGGCCTCGCAGTTGGCAAAAACGCCGAGGGCAATGCCCGCCGCCTTTTCCAGCGGAGCCGATTGCAACAGCTGCGTCAGCATCCTGTCAATACGGTAGGGCTTCTCGCCGACATCCTCGATAAATAGGATCTTGCCTTTGACTTTCCATTGGTAGGGCGTGCCCACCAAGGCCGTGAGCAGAGAAAGGTTGCCGCCGATCAGCCGCCCCCGGGCCTTCCCCGAGCGAATGGTGTAGACCTCCTCGCGGCCTTGATCTTCGGGGTAGGGGAGGCGGTAGGGCCGCTGGGGGCTCATCAATAAAGCGTTGAGCTGCTGCACCGTATACTCATTAAAATCAGAGACGGCCACCGGCCCGTGGAAGCCCACCAGCCCCGTCTTGATATGAATGGCTTGCAGCAGCGCCGTAATATCGCTGTATCCGATGAGCACCTTGGGATTTTTTCTGATAAGCTTGTAGTCAATACGGTCCAGGAGGCGGGCCGAGCCGTAGCCGCCGCGCATGCACCAGATGCCTTGGATGCTAGAATCGGCGAAAAACTGATGCAAGTCGTCCAGCCGCTGTTGGTCTTCCCCTGCCAGGTAGCCCCGGCGGGCGAGGATATTATCGGTGTAGCGCACTTGAAGGCCCAGCGATTGCAGTTGGCTCAGTGACTTTTGGAATTGCTCCTCGGTGGCGGCGCTACCGGGCGCGACCAGTCCGACGGTATCGCCGGGTTTTAATGCCTTGGGTTTGAGGAGGCGGGGGCTTCTTTTGCGGTCAAACCGAGGGCGCTTGGCGGCCAGGGATTGTAGAGGGGCCAGCGTGGCCAGCCCCATCGCCGTGAGTAAGGATCGCTTGAAGTATCTGCGGTTCATGCGTTGTAGTTAGGCTTTTATAGTAGTAAATGTAATATTTATGGCTCTGACCGTTACAATTACTTATATATTACTATATTTATCCAATTAATTTGTAATATTCTCAGACCAAAGTCCAACAAACAATTGTAATATGAGAGCCGGTATCTGCTTCTACGCCCTTATACTTTGCCTTGTTATCTCTTCTTGTAAACTATTTAGTCCTACCGATAAATCGGAGAGTACTGCGCAGGGAAAACCCCGAACCAACACTTCTACTAATGCCCCTAATTACGGTAATCAGGGGAATAACAATAACAATAACAGCAATAATAATTCAACAACCCGGCCGGGCGCTGGCACGGCTAATAATAATGCCCCTGTAGCGATGCTCCCCGAGGAGCAGAATATGATTACAGAAATCAACCTGGTTCGTACTGACCCACAGGGGTATATTCCTTATGTCAAAGAGTATATGCGGGCAGTGAGAGCCGACGAGACCTTGAGTCAGTCTTTCAAGGATGAGGAGATTGCGGCAGCTAGAGAGCTGGTTTCTGAGATGATTCGCATGCGGCCCTTGCGCCCCTTGGTTGCTCACGCCGGTTTGTACCGCGCAGCAATGAAGCACGGCGAAGATGTTAAACAGCAGGGCGATTTGGATCATCTGGGGACGGATGGCTCGCTACCCTGGGATCGCATTAACTCCATTGCGGGGCTACGCGAGGGAAATGAAAATCTGGTCGGAGGCGGCAGTACAATAAGAGAATCGGTGATTATTTTGCTGGTCGATTCTGGGGTTTCTGGACGTGGACACCGACTGTCTCTGCTGGACCCTAGTTGGCGCTACGTTGCCTGTCATCAATTGGGTAATGTTGGGGGAATCGAAAATAGCTGGATACAGGTTTTTGGTACAGATGGCAGCACGAATTCAGGAGCAGATAATTATGCTGGAAATAATACCAACCCCGGAAATATTACTTACAGAAATGACCCTAGCATTCCACGAAGCTATTCGGAGAATAGCACTCGCTGGAATAACAACAATCGAAATAATAACAGTAATAGTAACAGAAACAATAATAACAATAGTAACAACAGTCAGAACAATAGTAATTGGAATAATAACCGCAATACTCCTTCTGGTTTCAGTAACAACCGCACCAATTCTACCGGCGAATTTTCTTTTATGAGTAATGAGGAACGCGCTATGATCGATGAAATCAATCTGGTGCGGAGCAATCCCCGAGATTATGTTCGCTATGTACGTCAGTATATGAATGATTTTCGCAATGCGGGCTGGGGCGCTGCGGAGACGCGCGAAGAGATCACCTCTGCCGAGGAGCTGATCAAGGAATTGCAGCGGCGCTTGCCCCTCTCCCAACTCAAGCCTGATGCCCAGCTGCACAATGTCGCTCGCAACCACGGCGAAGATATCCGACGGATGGGCGTATTGAAGCACAAGGGCAGCGATGGCTCTAATCCTTGGGACCGTGTGCAGCGTAATACTAATCTTTCTGATGGCAACGAGAACTTAGTCGGAGGAGGGACCAGCGTACGGGAGTCCGTCATCATGCTACTTGTCGATTCCGGTATTCCTGACCGAGGGCACCGTCGGACCTTACTCGATCCTGCATGGAATTATGTTGCTTGTTACAAGATTGGAGATGTCGGAGAGATGCCCGATAGTTGGGTACAAGTATTCGGCAAAAAATAGTGCTTATGGCTCACTTTTATATTTAAACGACTAACCTATCGGGCATATTTATATACTCTTATTTAAAATTAATAGCGCCAAAGTTTGGATTTTAAAGCAAAAAAGAAGAATATTGTACAACGGTATGTAACTTTTATTAAGTGAATACGTAGCTTCTGGACCAAGATTCAGATCCTCCATATAGAGATTAGAAGTCATCAGTTACTTACCCCTCTTTGTCTCTAAACTAGATCCTCCAATAATTTCCTAGCCCCCGCTTGAATGAAGCACTATGTATAATTGCGTGCACTCAGCACTCAATCTAAGCTGATAAGTCTTAATTGACCTTCTCAAGCAACACCCCCTGAAAACTGGCAAAACACACTTCTGCAAGGCAGGAAGCATAAACACATATTGAACTTACATTAAAACTATGAATATTTTGAAAACACTACTTCACCCTAGAGTTGTATTGCTTTCTATTTTCTTAATGGTTATTTGTAGCCTCGGTGCGCAGGATATCCATTTTTCGCAGTACTACAACGTTCCCATGAATCTCAATCCGGCACTAACCGGTGTTTTTGATGGTGATATGCGATTTGTTGGTAATTTCCGTGAGCAATGGCGTAATGTACCCATCACTTACCGCACCGCCTACGGCTCCTTCGAAACCAAGTTCAAAAGCAGAAACGCCAAAAAAGGCCTGCCCGAAAATGGCTACTTCAGCGGTGGTCTGCTCATGAACTTTGACCACGCTGGAGACTCCAGAATGGGAACCATACAAATTGGCCTCAATGGCTCTTATACCCATAAACTGACCGAAACCAACTACCTCACCGCAGGGGTTCAGGTCAGCGGTAACCAACGCTCCTTCGATACCGAAAAGCTGACCTTTGGCGAACAGTACAACGGTAAGCAATTCGATTCTTCGCTGGGGCCGGAGCCTTTCAATGATAAAACTGCCTTCTATGCTGATTTCTCGGTAGGCGCCAATTGGAACTACCGCAAAAAGGGAAAACGCACCGCGCTCAACGTGGGGGGTGCCCTCTACCACATCAATCAGCCCAATAAGAGTTTTTGGGATGAGGAGGATGTGGTGCTGCCGGCTAGATGGAGCTTCTACGGCATTGGAATCATGGAGCTGACCAGTAAGTTCGACGTCGTTCTGTCGGCAATGGGTTGGTACCAGGATGCCTATACGCAAAACCTGCTGACCGCCGCGGGTCGCTTCCACCTCGACACCCGCCCGACGCACCAAAGAGCCATACAACTGGCTTTCTCCTATCGCTTCAACGATGGCTTTGGAGTGAGCGATGCCCTGATCCCTGCTGCACAGTTCCATGTCAACTCCTGGATTTTTGGCCTGAGCTACGATATTAATATTTCTGATTTCGAAGTCGCCACCGCCAATTTGGGAGGTCCTGAACTGTCTGTCGTCTACATCCTCAAGCGGGTACCGACACCGGAATACTGTCCGACTTGTCCGACCTACTTGTAATTTTTTATAAGGAAACGAAAACCAAATACAATAGCTAAAATTTACAATTGACCATGACTAGAAAAATAACCCTGATTTTTTTCAGTCTCCTCCTCTCGATAGGCTTCGCCAGCGCGCAGTCCAAAAAGGCGTATATCAAAGCCGCCCGGAATGCCGCCACCATCAAAGACTACGGCTCGGCCCTTTTCTACTACAAAATCATCGTCGAGGATGCCGAAATCTCGGACATCCCGACCATCTACGAGGCCGCCGAAGTGGCCCGTTCCTATCGCGCCTACGTTCAGGCCGAAGATTATTATAGCCGCGTTGCGGCCAGCGAGCGCCAGGCGGAGTACCCCCTGGCCTATTTCTGGTTGGGCACCGTCAGAAAGAGCATGGGGAAGTACAATAAGGCCGTCGAGGCTTTTAACAACTACCTCACCACCAACAGCACGCCGGATGGCCTCTACGCTGAAAAGGCCCAGAAAGAAATCCAAGATTGCCAGTGGGCCATCGGGCTAGGGCTCAATGTCGAAAACCTGGATACTGTGGCGCTAGACTCTACCGTAGTGGCACTGGACAGCAGCGTCAATTCTGTGTACTCCGATGTCGCAGGGCTGCGCATCGGTGATCAATTCTACTACTCTTCTCTACGCTTTGATGATAAAGAACCCAGCACGGCCATTAAGATCGGACAGCTGATGGCTGCCAAAGAGCAACTCAATGGCCAACTTTTTGGAGGAGACATCAACGATGTTGAACGCCACACCATCAATGGTCATTATCATCCTGAATCCAAGCGCTTCTACTACAATGTCTGTGAATCGATCAATGCTACCGATGTACGCTGCGCCATCTACTATCGGACGATGGAAGACGAGAATAAGTGGAGTACGCCAGTAAAATTGCCCGACCACATCAACCAGGTCGGCTATACCACCACTCAACCAACCATTGGGATAAATAAAGAAAATGGTAAGACTTACCTATTCTTTTCTAGCGACCGTCCAAACGGGGAGGGGAAGATGGACATCTGGTGCAGCGTGATGGGCAGCGATGGTAACTTTTCCCATCCCGTCAATGTGAAGGCTTTGAATACTCCGGAGAATGATATTACTCCTTACTATCATTCTCCTTCGGGGCACCTGTTTTTTAGCTCCAAAGGGCGGCAAAGCCTGGGAGGCTATGATATTTACTACGCCAAAGGTATAAGTGAAAATTGGGAAGAAATCCAGCATTTGGAGCATCCGGTCAGCACCAGCTTTGACGATGTGTTCTTCTCCCTGAGCTCAGGACTGGATCAGCCCAAGGGCTACTTGTCCTCTAATCGTCCGGGCACCATGTACGCCGATTCTTCTTACAAATATGTCTGTAACGATATTTTTAATTACGACATCAGAATCGATCTTCGCGCCCTGACTTATAACGAAATAGATACTACGATCTACCTCAAAGGCTGCACCGTACAGCTGATTGATAAAACATCAGGAGAGCTCGTCGCTTCAAAGTCCAACTTCGACGGTAATGATTTTGATTTCCGGGGGCTGAAGGCCGAGCGGGAATATATGTTGATCGCTACCAAAGATCAGTACGGACCTGATACCGTCAGCTTTGACACCTACGGTATTTTCAAAACTACTTCTATCGAAAGACCGCTTTACCTGCCGCCTCGGGTCTTCTTGGACGCTTCAACTTATACCTACATTCGGTACGATACGATGGAGCTGACGGGCTGTACCGTGGAACTTTATGACATCACTGCAGAGAAGGCGGTATTTGAGAATATGACGCCCATTATCGCCAATAGTCATAAATATTTTTGTGAGTTGGAAATTGGCCACCGCTATCGCATCACCGCGACCAAGGAAGGCTACACCAAAGCAGTGGCCCTGGCGAATACTGTAGGGATCACAGAACCAGATACCCTGATTCGCAAACTCTACCTGACTCGCGACATTGATGAATTCAAGCTGATGAAGGTCTACTTCAGCAACGATAGTCCCGGTCCTCGCTACGAAAATCGCAACGGCCGTCGCGTCTACGCTACCAGTACCGACTCTTCCTACAACCGACTTTACGATCAATATTACGCCAATAAAGACTTCTTTATCAGTCAATTTGATAATGATCCCGAAGAAAAGGAGCGTTTGGAACAGTTTTTTGAAGGACAGGTTAGAGCCGGGATGGAAAGACTAGGGCAATTCGCTGTCATTCTGCTGGAATATATGGAAAGAGGAGCGGCGGTCGATGTCCTACTAGAAGGCTTTGCCAGTCCATTGGCCAACCCGGTCTACAACCAGGCACTCACCGAAAGACGCGTAAAAAGTGTGGAAAATTATTTCCGCAACTATCACCCTGTTCTCAACGAAGCCATCGATAAAAAAGAGTTGAACATCAAGTTGATTGGCTTCGGAGAATCGCGCGCCGAAGGTGGTAGCGAAAATCGTAGGGACGCCAAGAAATCCAAATACAATGAGGCCGCTTCTAAGGAGCGGCGTGTAGAAATAAAAGGATTTACCATTAGAAATGTCAATTAAATCCAATGGTCAATCAGAATATAAATCAGACATCCATAGCTATGGATAAGCTACGATCCAAATTGTCAAACCAGACTCTAATCATGTACAAACACCAAACAATCAACCGCAAAATCGGCCTCCTGCTCTTGCCAGTAATGATACTGCTGGCTTGTACTTCTTTACAGGCGCAAACGGACAATCTCTCCGTGGTGATCGACGCTGGTACTGTCACCTGTAATGGGGGCAATAACGGTGGTATCGCAGCTCAGCCTGATGGAGGATCGCCTCCTTATACCTATTTGTGGAATACCGGACAGACAGATCAGATACTGGCCGGGCTGACAGCGGGGACCTATACCGTTACCGTCACGGACCAATTGGGCACGACGGTTGCAGCTAGTGGTATTGTCACGGAGCCTCCAGCCCTGGACCTTTTCATGAACGCCAACTTTGAAACCTGTGTCGGAAGCAGTGATGCAACCGCTACGGTACAAACCACCGGTGGAACTTTTCCCTACAGTTATTTATGGAGTGATGGACAAACGGACTTCACCGCCACCAATCTCTCTGCGGGCATCTACACCGTCACGGTGACCGATGCCCAAGGTTGTAGCGATGTGGGGACGGTCGAGGTAGAGCTGTCGCCCGAAGGCGTCTGGATTATGCTGAGTATGACGCCGGTGAGTTGTCCTGGAGGAAGCGACGGAACGGCCTACGTTGGCCCCATGACGGGGACGCCGCCTTATATGTATTTGTGGAGTAATGGCGATACGACAAATAATCCTGGTGGGTTAACTGCCGGTACTTATACGGTAACCGTGACGGATCTCAACGGCTGTACGGCTGCTGATTCTATTGAGGTGACGCAGGCCAATGGAACGCCTTTGAACCTTGTCCTTACCGCTAACTTTGAAACTTGTATTGGAAGTAATGACGCGCAGGCGGTTGTAGAAACAACGGGGGGTACTTTTCCTTATACCTACCTTTGGAGTGATGGACAGACAACCTTCACGGCCGTCAACCTTTCTGCTGGTACTTACACGGTAACTGTTACCGATGCCAACGGTTGTTCAGCTGTTGGTTCAATAGAAGTAGAAATATCGCCCGAAGGGGTTTGGATTATGGTCAGCTCGACGCCGGTGACTTGTAATGGAGGCAGCGATGGTACGGCCTATGTCAATCCTATGACGGGTACTGCACCGTATGATATTATTTGGAGCAATGGCGATACGACGAATAACCCTGGCGGTTTGACTGCTGGTACTTATACCGTGACGGTGACAGATGCCAACGGCTGTTCGGCCGTTGATTCGGTTGCGGTTACGGAGCCTCCGGCCATCGGTATTGACCTGGTTGCTCAGGGCGCAGATTGCGGTCAGAATAATGGGAGTGTTACGGTAAATAATGTCTTTGGTGGAACGCCTGGCTACACCTATCTGTGGAGCAACGGCGAAACAACTGCTTCCATCAGCGGGCTGGCCGCAGGATCTTACACCCTCACTGTTACCGATGCCAACGATTGTACTGCCGTACGCCCTGTCGAGATCACTGGCGCATCAGATATTGCTATTAATCTAATGGTGCAACCAGAGGAATGTGGTATGGGCAATGGAGCCATTACGATCACCAGTGTCAGCGGAGGGGTAGCCCCTTACAGCTTCTTGTGGAGCAATGGCGAGATGACCCAATCCATCAGTGGACTAACTGCCGGTATTTACGGAGTAACCGTTACCGATGCGAATAATTGTACTTTAGAGCGTAACGGAATTTTGGTGATGGACGACTGCCCACTGGGTTGTCAGGATGCCGTGATTGCCAACGTTGTCGTCATCGAAGCCAATTGTAATGCTACCGATGGTTCGATCACGGTGAATATGGTTGGCGGCAATAGCAGCTATAACTACAACTGGGTGCCCAATGTCAGCACCACCAATATGGCCAGTAATCTGGCGGCTGGGACTTATATCGTAACGGCTATTGATATCAATGATGTGAATTGCTCCATCTCAGATACCATCACTGTTGGTACAGTCGGTGGCCCGATGGCTACGCTGGTGCAAACGACGCCAGCCACTTGTAACGAAAAGAATGGAACAGCAACCTTCTCTCCTGCCACCCTAACTTATGTATGGAGCAGTGGAGAAGTTGGAAATAATGCGACGATGTTGATGGCAGGGTCTAATCAGGTCACCATTACCGACCCGGTTACCAACTGCGCAACTGTCAGAGAAGTCATCATCGGTACGATTAATCCGCTGATGGTTAGAGATTCTATAGAACAACAACCCGACTGCGGACAGGCCAACGGTATTGTCAGCATTCTCGTTAGTGGCGGAAGCACCAACTACGATTACCTGTGGAATGATGGAGATACCAACGCTAGGAGGACCGACCTGAGTGGCGGGACCTGGACGGTCACTGTAACCGATAGAGGCCCAACGGGCTGCGTTCGCGAGCATACCTTTGTGCTGCTAGATGATGTCCCCGGCGCTGACCTTACCGTAGATGCTGTAGTGCAGACCAGCTGCCCCGGCGCGGCAGATGCCACCGTCAATATTTCCTACACCCTCTCTCCCGGCTTCGCCACTCCAGAGACGGTCATTATCAGAAATACCAACGGCTCCGTGAGTACCAACGGCAGCCTGGCCCCTGGCAACTACTGCGTAGAAATTCGAGATGCCAACAACTGTGTAGCTGCACAAGCCTGCTTCGAAGTCATCGACGCTACTCAGATTGATCTTGATGTCGCGCTAGTCAATAAAACTTGTACCGAAGGCGGCAGCATTATCTTGACAACCATCGGCGGAGCCGGAGGCTACACCTACGATTGGGCCGACCTCCCCGGAACAGATAACCCACGGGATCGCACCGGATTAGACGTAGGCACTTACAGCGTTACCGTCACCGATGCCAACGGCTGCACCGCCTTTGCCAATGATCTGCCAATCGCCGATGATTGTACCGATTGCAACCCACCTATTATCGATAATGTAGTGGTCATCGAAGCTCATTGTGAGGTCGACGATGGCAGCATTACTTTCAATATGGTTGGTGGACTGGCGGGCCTTACCTTCACCTGGGAGCCCAACGTCAGCACCTCTTCCGTAGCTACTGGACTCGGAGCAGGTACCTACTTCGTTGCTATCAGCAGCGATGGCGGTAATGATCCGAATTGTACCATCAGAGATACGGTTACTGTTGGGACTGCCGACGGACCAGAGGCGACCTTAGTACAAAAGACGCCTGCCACCTGTAACGAATCTAACGGAACAGCTACCTTCTCTCCCCTCAATTACGTCTATTCTTGGAGTAACGGAGAGACTGGCAATAACGCCACTATGCTGCCCGCGGGAAATAATCAAGTTACCATCACCGACACGGTAGCCAATTGCTCTACCGTCGAGGAAGTATTTATTGAAACGGTCAATCCACTAGTCGTCAGAGATTCGATTGAGCAACACCCCGATTGTGGACAAGCCAATGGCATTGTCAGCATCCTGGTTAGCAACGGCAGTTTTGACTACGGCTATCTGTGGAATGATGGAGATACGACTGCTAGAAGAACTGATCTTCCCGCCGGAACCTACACGGTGACGGTAACCGATAGAGGCCCTACGGGCTGCACCAGAGTCCATACTTTTGTGCTCACCGATGACGTCCCCGGTGCGGATGTGACCGTAGATTCTATTGTGATCACCAGCTGTGCCGGCATCAACGATGGCATGGTGAATTTCACCTACACCCTCTCTCCCGGCTTTGCCACCCCAGAGACGGTAGTCATTAGAGACATGACCGGCGCTGTTCAAGCCAACGGTAGCCTCAGCCCCGGTACTTATTGCATCGAAATCCGCGATGCTAATGACTGCCTGGCGGGAGAAGCCTGCTTCGAGGTTCGCTATCCCGAGCAGATCGATGTTGATGTGGCCATTATTGAAGAAGAATGTGTAGACAAAGGATCAATTACCCTGGTAACTACTGGCGGAACAGGTCCTTACACTTACGATTGGGCCGATATTGCCGGACCGATCAATATGCAAAATCGTACGGGCCTACTGTCGGGCACCTATGCTTTCACGGTCACCGATGCCAACGGCTGTACCGCCTTCGCCAGCGGACTGATTGTTGCCGACAGCTGTAACTGTACGCCTCCGGTTTTGGAAAGCGTTGTGGTGATTGAGTCGGAATGTGGCATGTCCAACGGCCGGGCAACCGTACTCGTTTCGGGGAATCCTAATGATTATTCCTACGAATGGACCCCCGACGTGAGTGCTTCCTTCCAGGCCTTCAGCCTCGCTGCTGGAACCTACTCTGTGCGAGTTGTTGACCTGAACGATGAGGAATGCTACTTGACAGAAACTTTCACCGTCGATAATGCCGACGGTCCTGATTCGCCTTTCTCAATGACTCCTGCGAATTGCGGCGCTGCTGACGGTAGCGTGAGCTTTGACTCCACCAGCTATGTCTACGAATGGAGTGATATGATGATGGGCAACCCACGTAGCGACTTGGCTGCGGGTACCTACTTTGTGACCATTACCGATCCTGCTGATACTACTTGTTTTGGGGTGGTCACCGTAGAAGTAGAAGAAAGTAATGACTTAGAGGCTACAGCCACTATCGATCGCCGTCCCGATTGTAACCAGTCGAACGGAGAGGTGACGATCACGCCCAACGGGGTGGGGCCTTATGAGTTTATCTGGTTGCATGATAATACTAATGCTGCTACTCGGGATGATTTGAGTTCTGGAATATATCAGGTTAGAGTGGTGGATCATGGCAATAACGATTGTGAAACTTTGGTAGAATTTTTACTCATCAACAGCGTTGCGGAGGCTACGATTAATATTGCGGTCAATCCAGTATCAACGACCTGTGTAGATAGTAACGATGGTAGAATAGACTTTGACTTTATGCTTTCTCCGGGCTTTGTCGGACCCGCTAGTATTCGTATAGAAAATGCCGACGGTACTAATTTTGTCAATGGTTCCTTAGCCCCGGGCAACTACTGTGTGATCATCCGCGATGCCAACGGCTGTATTGCTGGTGGAGATTGCTTCCGCGTCTTGGCGCCGAGCCAGATTGATTTGGACCTTGCGGTCCGCCGCGCTGAATGTGGCGTGCAAGGCAGTATCCTCGTCACCGACTTGGTTGGTGGCAATGGCGGCTACACCTTCGATTGGTCCGACCTGGGAGGCAGCGATGATCCGCAGGACCGCCCCGCTCTCGACGCAGGCAACTATGGACTTACTGTGACCGATAGTAAAGGTTGTACCGTATCAGCGGCCATCATTATCGACCAAGGGCCTGACCTTGAATTGACTGGCCCCGGCGAGGTCGTCAGCTGCGATTCTACAGCGACCCTCACGGCCAGTAGTAATCAAACCAATACTACTTATGTCTGGCTAGATCTTACAGGGGATACCCTTTCGCAGACCGATCAATTGACTACCGATTCCGCCGGAGTTTACTTCGTCGTTGCCAGCAGTGGCAATTGCCAAGAGGAGGAACGCGTTGTCCTGCGATTCAGCAATCCTACAATCAATATTGAAGGACCCTCGTTCATCTGTCAAGGTGTAGATGAGCAACTGGTTGCTATCAACAACACTGCTGGAGATACTTTGGACTATGTCTGGACGCCATCCAGTATCATCGCATCTGGCGCGGGTACAGACAGTGTGACCATCAATTCTTCTACCCCTGGTACGACGACTGTTTTTGTTGAAACGACTAATCAGTTTGGCTGTGTTGCGCAGGATTCTTTCACGGTCTCCATCATCGATACCACCGTTAATGCCGACCTGATTGTTACCCAGCAATGCGATCCTTTACTAGTTGAATTCTCTGTACCCGGAGTCAACCTGGACTTCTACCAGTGGAACTTCGGCGATCCTACTGATCCTAATGCAACAGCAACTGGTTCGCCAGTTACCTATACCTATCCGGACTCGGGCACCTACACCGTTATCTTAACGGTACCTGTTGATGCCGCGTGTCCTTTTGATACGATCCGCAAAGATGTTTTTGTCGCTCAAGAGCCGCTATTCGATCTCGACTTTGGTTTTGAATACGAGGAGTGCAGCGATGTAGCGATCATTAACTTTATTGATAGTACAACACATCAGTTATCGACGGTTGACAGCTGGTCTTGGACCTTTAGTAATGATACCAGTTCTACGGATCAGAATCCGACCATCACGGTGACGGAAAGCCAGCAGCTGGAAGTCAAGCTAGTGGTGAAGACGGCAACGGGTTGTACCGATTCTATCACGCAAATCATCGACATTAATTTACTTGAAGTTGATCTACCGGATACGGTGTTTGCCTGTGTAGGTAGTGATGCTTCGTTGAACCCCAATCCAAATACCACTTACACTTATTTCTGGACGCCAGATACTGATTTAGATGATCGGACTTCGCCAAATCCAACGGTGATGATGGCCAGTGCCAATCAACTCTACAATGTAGTCATTGCCGATAGTGCGGGCGTTTGTAGTATTGAAGACTCGGTACAGCTGATCGTGCGTTCGAGCTTAATGGACCTGCGCCTGACGGGCGATTCCATCGCTTGTAGTACGGATGATGTAGAGCTGATCGCTGTCAGTGGTAATGCCGTAACTTTTGATTGGGCTACAGATCCGAACTTTAATGATCTGTTTGGGGATAACGGTGATAGACAGATGGTGGAGCCTGGTGATCGCTTCCAGCCCTTGACGTACTATGTCAGAGCGACTGATGCATTTGGTTGTTCGGCTACAGATAGTATGATGGTGACCAATTACGATCTTGATCTAGGTTTTGATGCACCAGAGTATCTCTTCTGTGTTGGAGACATGACTCAGGTAGTTGTCAACTCGGGAGGACTTGCACCAAGCGTCAACGATTCTGTGGTTTACAGCTGGACGCCAGAAAATATTATTACTGACTTTACGATTCCAAATGCGCCGGAGGTCGCGCCGACAGAAACGACCATGCTGACGGTAAGTGCCCTTAATCGCTTTGGCTGTAGAGATACGACGGAGGTAGAGTTGAGAGTGCTGGAAGTAGAAGCCGTCACCCTCTCTGCTGATCCAGATTCTTCTTGTGAGGCAGGATCAGAGATTCAACTCATCGCTACACCAGAGGTTAGTGGTTATTCCTACACTTGGTCAGCCTCTAGCGGAGAAAATGTAGACGCCGTTGCTGATCCGATTGTGCGTCCAGAAGAAGATACGGAATACATCGTAACAGTTGAAGAGCCAGAATTGGGTTGTTTTGTGAATCAGGGAATCACAATTACGGTGACCAACTTGCTTTGCGATGAGCCCTTCATTTTTGTGCCGAATGCCTTTACTCCGAACGGGGACGACCGGAACGATGTGCTGAAAGTCGAAGGCTTCAATATTGACGAATTGTATTTTGTGATTTACAATCGCTGGGGCGAAAAGGTCTTTGAAACGAAAGACAAATCTGTGGGTTGGGATGGTACCTTCAATGGTAAGAACCTAAGCTCCGATGTTTTTGGTTACTACCTAGAGGCTCTTTGTACTGGCGGAGAACGCTTCACCAAACAAGGCAATGTTAGTTTATTGAGATAAATAAGTATCGCTTAAATAATTAATTATGCTGAATAAAAGCGGAAAGTTAATCTTTGGGCTTTACTAATCTAACGTATTTTCAAGAATTTAGGTAAAAAGGCATTCAATTTGAATGCCTTTTCTATTGTAAGACTAAAACGACTGACCATCCTTTTTTTGATCATACGGAAAATATGTACCTTTGATAAAGTGAATTATCGCGTTATTGTATGAGATAACTGCAATCCCATGAATCGTATTTATACACTGGCAGCCACTCTTCTGCTCTGCCTCTGCACCTTTCAACTCAACGCTCAGCGCATCTATGTCCGCTCGGGCGGAACCGGCAATGGTAGCTCCTGGGCCCAAGCCTCCGGAGATTTAAGCAGCGCCCTGGCGACCGCCATCCCAGGTACCGAAATTTGGGTCGCCGCTGGCACCTATTACCCTACCACCTGCTCCCCCTGCTCCAATAGCGACCAAAGAATCTACTTCGAAATACCCGATCAAGTAGCCATCTACGGTGGCTTCACCGGCACCGAAACGCAGCGCAATCAACGCGATTGGACCGCCAATCGCTGCATCCTCAGCGGCGACATCGACCAAGACGGTACCCTCAGCAATAATGCCTTTACCATCCTCTATACCCACGATGTAAGCCCTACAACCCTCCTCGACGGCTTCACCATCCAACATGGCAACGCAGTCGATCTCAGCGCGCCCTACGGCGCTCCGCCCAACACCGGCGGCGGCTGGTACAATGATGGTTCCCAGGCTACCAATATTTCCAACCCCACCATCCGCAACTGCACCTTCCGCTGGAATCACGCCGTCGGCTTCGGCGGTGGCATGTACAACGATGGCTGCTTCACCGGCGAAGGCAATCCCCTTCTCGTCAACTGCACCTTCTGGCAGAACCAGGCCAACGAGGGCGGCGGCGGAATGTACAACAATGGCAGCTTCGACGGCGATTGTAGTCCGACTTATGTCAACTGCAATTTTCAAGATAACTTTTCCCAAAATTCCGGCGGTGGCCTTTTTAATAATGGCCTCAGCGGTAATAGTGGACCGATTATCAACAATTCCACTTTCAGCGAAAACCGAGTGGACCTCTATGGCGCTGGCATTTACAATCTAGGCAACGAAGGCAACTGTAGTCCCTGGCTAACCAACTGCACCTTCTTCAGCAATCAAGCCCTGGCGGCCGCCTGCATCTACAACATTGGCTCCGATCAGGGCAACAGCAGCCCCGTGATTACCAATTGTACGTTCTATGGTAATCAGGCCGACGTTGGCGTCTGTGTGTACAACCAGGCGGTAGACTCCACGGGCAACGCCAATCCTATTGTCACCAATTCTATCTTTTGGGGCAATATCGCTAATAGCGGATTCGGCTATGTCTTCCAGAATGTCTACGGCGAGCCGACGATCAGCTATTCGCTGGTGCAGGTCGATAATTGTACCGAGCTAAACACCGGCCTCAACGGCAGCGTCCAATGCGGCAGCAATATGATTTTCAATGACGATCCGATGCTGGTCGATCCGGCGAATAATGATTTCCACCTGAGCCTCAGCTCGCCGGGTATTGACCAAGGCGACAATATGGCCATCAATGCGACTGGGCTGACGGTTGATCTAGACAGCCTGCTGCGCATTAGTAATGGGCAGGTTGATCTGGGGGCTTATGAGTATGCGCAGGTCGCGTACGTGGCTCCGGTGATTAGTGGGCAGCCGCAGGCCCAGCGGGTTTGCGAAGGGACGGCGCTTCAGTTTGAGGTGATGGTGGAGGGGAGTCGCCCTTTGAGCTATCAGTGGCAAAAAGATAATGTTGATATTCCGGGAGCGACGGATAGTATTTGGGTGATTAGTAGTGCAGTGGTTGCAGATGTTGGGGCGTATCGCTGTCGGGTGACGGGGGCGCAGCAGGAGGTGGTTTTCAGTGCGGGTGCAGCCCTGGAGGTGGATGCCTTTCTGGAAGTTGCCTTGAGCATTGAAGCAACGGATACTTCGATTTGTCGTGGGCAGATGGTCACCTTTCGAGCCCATGTGACCAATGCTGGGAGTAGCCCCATTTATCAGTGGCAGCTCAACGGGCAAGTGATTGGGAGCAATCAGGATAGCTTAAGTATTGATAGTCTGAAGAATGGCGATGAACTGACCTGTATATTACAATCTTCTATTCCTTGTCCGGAGCAGGCAATGGTGCAGGCGGAGGCGATTACGGTAAGTGTACAAGATTATGCGGCACCGACCATTAGTATCACTACTACAGAGGCTAGGATTTGTGATGGAGAGCTGGTTACATTTAATGCCACTGCTACGGATGGTGGGAGTGATCCTATTTATACCTGGTTGATTGGCCTTAATCAGACTGGGGGGAATACCCCTAGTTTTAGCACAGATCAATTGCAGGATGGCGATGAAGTATGGTGTGTGCTCAACTCTTCGCTAGAGTGTCTCAATGTCAATCAGGTACCCTCTAATCGGATAGTGATGGAGGTGGATACCTTTGTTATGGCGACGGTAGACATCGTGGCGGATACTACCCAGCTTTGTGCTGGTGAAGCGGCTGCGGTGGAGGCCCTACCTACCAACGGGGGGACAAATCCCTACTATCGTTGGTACTTAAATGGGGCGCTGGCGAGCTTTGATCGGGCAATATTTACTAGTGATCAATTGGTCGATGGAGAGGAGTTGTACTGCGAAATGCTTTCTTCAGAGAGCTGCGTTTTGGAGTCTACTGTGACTTCTGATACCCTTACTTTTTCGATCGATTCGCTGCTCGAAGTAAGCGTTCAGATTGAAATCCCCGATACCATGATCTGTCCGGGTGATACCATTACCTTCACCGCGATCGCTGCCAATGGTGGCGATTTCCCTGTCTTTCAGTGGCAACTCAATGGTCAAGTGGTCGGAGACAGCTCCGGGATTTTTATCACAGATACTTTGGAAGAAGGGGATCGTATTCAATGCCTGCTTAGCTCCTCTTTGTCGTGTGTCGTTGAGGATTCAGTGGCCTCTAATGCGATCAATATTTCGATGGATAACTGTATGGTTGCGACAGATGATATTAACCTAAATGTTCATCTGAAACTGTTCCCCAATCCATCCAAAGGGCAGTTTACCCTCTCAACACAAGGGCTACACGGGGAGTTTGAGCTGCAAATCGTTGCTTTAGATGGCACCTTGATTCAGCAGACGGAGGTGTATTTGAGTGGGGATAATGACCTTCAAAACATTAACTTATCGGGCTATGGGGCAGGTGTTTATTTTGTGAAATTATACAACGAAAAGCACCATTTCATGAGGCGGGCAGTACGCCTAAGATAGGGCCATATTTACCTGTTTATCGCTTGTGCGGGAAGTTTAATATGTCACATGCATTTTAATTATTTTTATATATAAAATCTCAAGTCTATTTTCTCCAAATTTGGTCGATTTTTAGACCGGAATCTCTACATACAAAAAAATCTGAAGCCCTTATCATTGCTGCATTTGTGCGAGAAAAAGCCCTTTTTACTCGTCACAGAATCCCTGGATTTGAGCTAAAAAATATTTCCTTCCGTTGATCTCATCGTTTTTTATTGAAATTATAACTATTTGATAATTAAGTTTTTAAGGATGGCACCTTTTGGTATTAAAAAGGTTCAGTTAAAGCCATAAAAAAATTACGTATATAAATTTTTTTAGGCATAATGATTGCATCACCCCTTTCAATAGTGTCCCCGTAGGCCTGCGAACGAACTTTGGTATAGGAAGCAGGCGAAACACGAATGACATACACACAAATCAAAATTGAACTAGTACCCCTCGGCTGGATTCCCCGAAAGGCCGTTTAGTCGAACCTTATTTAAAACGTGCTACCTGGAAACGTATGGTAAACCAGTTTTACACTTTATTTCGGTTAGTGATAATTGTGTGCATCGTTCAGCAATGGGGGAGTGCCCAATCGGGTATATGTGACCCAAGTACGCCTTTCGAGCAGGCGGACTTATCTTCTGATCCATCATCGAGCTGGATTTCCAGCAATGTGATGCGTTCGGGTACCTGTTGTGGTGGCTCTACTTCTGGATGCGTAGAATTTGAACTTACTCTTCACCCAAATGCCATCGGAATTCAATTCGACATTTTGTCGGGGACTTCCGCTTCTGGCAATTATGAGGTCAATTGCGGCACTCCGACTCCCCTCGGGGATCAGATCTGCCTCAACGGAACCGGACCTCATACGGTAACCTTCTGTAACACCACAGGAGGCTTTAACACCTATTTCATTCAATCCATTGCATCTACGATTCTAACCGCAGATGCTACTGTGCGTGAAGGTTGTGATCAGCAACTCAACGTCACGGGGGTGGATCCCACCACCATCGTATGGAATGATATCACCTCTGGCACTGGTGCCTACAACAGTTATCTGAGCTGTACCTCAGCTTGCGATGATCCGACCATCAACGTTCCCGCTGGTGGTCCTACTGTTATTGAGTACCAGGTGTGTGGAGACGTTGATCCGCTGTTCTGCACCGGAACATCTCCCACACTCTGCGATACCTTGACGGTTACCGTTACTCCGGCTTTCGTCGCCTCGGTCAGTCCAAGTCCCGCAATTGCTTGTATCAATTCAGGAGCGACGACCTTACCGACGATTTCTGTACTGACCTCCGAACCGACCTACACCTATAACTATACTTGGTACAGCGGCCCTAATGCCACGGGTGCTATTGTGAGCACGTCAAGCACTTATACTCCATTGGGCGTTGGTACTTATTCTGTGATTATAGAGGATGCGATTTATGGAGCTTGTACAAGACAGCTGTTCAATATCGATGCTTACTTTGCGAATTGTGTAGAAGACTGTAATAATGAAACAGATGATGATGGTGATGGCTTAATTGATAGCTTTGACCCAGACTGTCCTTGTGATGAAGAAGAATTTTTCGGACAATGTGATCCAGATTGTCAATATACTCCTACCACTCCACCAACTTTTGACATCGCTCAAGAGTGGCAGAGTGATAGCGCTGTCATTACCTTGGCTCCAATGGTAGCAGGTGATTTAGATGGTGATGGAATGACGGAGATTGTAGCCGTAAAAGCTACTCCGGCTGGAACTTGGTCGCAGGCCAATAATATTATGATTTTTGATGGGGCGACAGGCGCTTTGAAGTACCGACCGAACACCCTCAATATATTGTACAAGAACAAAGGGATGGCCATTGCGGATGCCGACCGAGATGGGCGAGGGGAGATTTACTATCTCATTGCCTACGAGGCTGGAGCCACCCTTCGACGACGAATAGCCTGCTATGAATACAATCCTTCATTAACGAATCCAGCTGGTACAGGTACCGGCTCTTTTGCGTTAGTATGGACATCAGACAATCAGGTTACCTGTGGCTTGGGCAGCGGGGAGGTCGATAATGTCGATGCCTTCTCGGTGAGCGTAACCGACTTCAACTATGACGGTATTCCAGAGGTTGTGGTAGGGAATGAAATCTACAATGCCACCAACGGCCGCCGCATCGCTACTGGTGGGGCCAATTCTATTGGTAGCTTAGTAGACGATTATAGTGTCCACGCACATCCACACGCCTACAGCGTTGCTGCTGATGTCTTGCCGGATGCGGCTTGTACGGATTGTAGTGGGCTGGAATTGATCGCTGGTAATCAGGTTTATGCAGTGAATATTGTTTCTGGGACGATGACGGTTGTTCGTACCGCTCCTTCTGGTTTGGGCGATGGGATGACCTCCTTGGTGGATTATGATTTGGATGGGGACCTCGATGCTGTTGTAACCTCCATTAATAGTACCAACTCATATCTTTATATCTGGGACTTGCAGACGGCAACCCAGATCGGGAATACCCACACCATTACGACGACGAGCTGGGATTATCGCTCGGCGAGTAATGCGACCATTGCTGACTTCGATGGTGATGGCCGTCCGGAAATTGGTGTTTGTGGTAACTACGTCTTTCAAGTTGTAGATGATTATACGGTAGATATAAGCGGTGTTGGAGGGGTGCTTTGGAGCATCAGTACAACAGACCGCTCGGGAATGACAGGTGCGACGGCCTTCGACTTCAACGCCGATGGTGTCGTAGAAGTCATCTACCGCGATGAGTCCAACGTTCGGATCATCTCTGGCCCTACGGGGGCCGACCTCGGCACCTTCGCCTGCGGTTCAACAACCGCCTCCGAATATCCCATCGTTATTGATGTCGATAACGATGACCAGGCGGAGATCGTTTGTTCCTGCTCCCCAACTACCTACGGCCGCAACGGTAACCTCACCGCCTTCGGCTCTAACAACTTCCCCTGGGTCCCGACTCGTCAGCTTTGGAACCAATATCCCTATTTCATCACCAATATCAATGATGACCTGACCGTTCCTTTTGAGCAGCAGTCACATCACTTGGTCGGCAGCCCGGCCGCCGGAACCTCCGGTCGCCTCAATAGCTACCTCCGACAAGTAGGGCCGTTTGATAATAATGGCGACCCCTTCTATCCTGCTGCAGATTTAGAAGCAGAGATCCTGACGGCGCTGGCACCGAACTGCCAGAACCTAGATCAGATCGACGTGACCAT
The DNA here is from genome assembly GCA_038750655.1 of Bacteroidota bacterium. Classification (GTDB taxonomy): domain Bacteria; phylum Bacteroidota; class Bacteroidia; order Chitinophagales; family Saprospiraceae; genus JBCDGZ01. Next base: position 38,628 of record JBCDGZ010000036.1, read on the forward strand.
TAAGTTTAGAAATGTAGGAAACGGAACCATTCCGAGTGGCAATGAGTTCACCGTCTATCTAGGTGATCCTCAAAACACTGGGGCATTGGTTCTGGGTGTCTATTCCCTCAATTCTAGTATCACCGTTAACGATTCCCTCAATCAAACCATTACAGTGGCCGTGCCTTTCGGCTATCTGCCATTCGACTTGTATGTCGTCGGTAGCGACAACGGAACAACCGCGATACCATTTGATTTGTCGACAGATTTTCCAAATACGACATTAATCGAATGTGATTACACCAATAATATTGATGACATCGCCCTGGATACCTGTATGTTATCCAATGATTCTATCGCTCCGGTCTTTACCGATTTACCACCTAATCTGACGGTTAATTGTGGGACAGTGGTAGACATCACTGGGCCAACTATGACGGACAATTGTGACCTGAATTTGACTACTACAATTTCTCTGGATACGATTAATTCTGTCTGTAGTAAGTTTGTCAGAAGAGAGTGGACTGCGACCGATAATTGCGGCAACACCACCTCCTATATTCAGACCATTCGATTGAACGATGTGGAGGCACCAACCTTCTCAGGAGTGCCCGCAGATGTAACAGTTTCTTGTACCAACATTCCAGAACCACCAGAGATTGGTGTACCTACGGACTCTATACAGAACCTGGCTTTGAATGGAACAGCCACCCAGTCCAGTACTGGTTTTGGAGGTGTTGCCAGCAGAGCTATTGACGGGAATACCGACGGAGATTTTTTCAACGGTTCTACTACTTTTGCCAATGCCGGAACCAATCCTTGGTGGCAGGTTGATCTGGGTGCGCTGAACTATATCACCAACCTAGAGATTTACAATCGTGCAGATTGTTGCGAGAATAATTTTAGGAACTTCTTTATCTTCATCTCAGATGCTCCCTTCACCTCCAACGATCCGGATGTGCTGCTATACGATCCTAATGTCAATGCACAGTATATTCTGGATACCGTAGCCTTCCCATCGGCATTTACTATTAACGCTACTGGTCGCTATGTAAGAATTCAGCTCAAGGACAACGGGCCACTGAGCATCGCCGAATTGCGAGTGATCGGAGGTAACGGTGGAATTACGGCTGGTGATGATTGTGACGAGACCGTTAATGTTAGCTTTAGTGAAGTACAAAATGGCTCTGGCTGTAACTACGACATTCTGCGTACCTGGACGGCGACCGACAACTGCGGTAATATCAGTAGTGCGAGTCAGATCATTACCGTACAGGATGATACACCACCTGTATTTGAGCCTCTACCCGATATTACAATTAGTTGTACAGACACGGCAGCAGTAGCGCCGTTGGCCGTCGATAGTTGCGGAAATAATGCGACTGTTACCTTGGTCAGCACCGTTCAAACCAATGTTCAACTTTGTTCTTATGACCTAGAACGTACCTGGCGAGCAGTGGATGATTGTGGCAACTCCGTAGTAGTTACCCAAAATATCAGAGTGCTTGATGATCAGGATCCACTCATTGTTAGGGCCTACCATGTCAATGCACCTGGAGATACTACCTTTGTTAGCATCAGAGACACCATCCTCACTTGTGGTGATGTAGTGCCTAAAGTTCCAGATGTAGACGTCCGGGATGGCTGCTCCAACTCTATTCTCTTTGGGTATAACGAAACGGTAACGGGAACTAACTATTGTGATTCGACCATCGTAAGAAGTTGGGAGCTATTGGATGAATGTGGTAATGATACGACCATTACACAGACCATTGCTTTCCGAGATACGACACCACCAGTCATCACCGGCGTACCAGCAGATATTTCTATTGATTGTACAGATTGTATTCAATCGTTCCTCAATGGAGATATGGAAACGCCAGACCTCCCCGGTGCCTGGGCTTATGTTAATGCAAACGATATTCCTGGATGGAGTACAACGGCGACCAACAACGTCATTGAGTTTCAGTCCAGTGGAGCCATCGACGGTGTAGCTTCCTACGGTGGAAATCAACACGCCGAGTTGAATGGTACGCAAAATTCTGACCTTTATCAGGAGTTCTGTACCATCCCAACGACTACACTACAAATCAGCTTTGCCCACCATAAGCGTATGGGAGGCATCAATACCTCAGATGATATTATGGAGGTCTTCATCGGACCTAACCTAGGGACCTTGACTTCTATGGGTACCTATACCGCTACGGGAACTTCGGGCTGGACAGTACATAATGTAAGTTACGTTGTACCAGCTGGGCAAACCAATACGGTATTCCTTTTCCGAGCGATTCAGGGAGCACCGGGGAATATTACCTACGGTAACCTTATCGATGAGATCAACGTAGTTACGCTTTTCAATCCACCGTTTATTCCTTCTGCAACGGATGAGTGCGATTCTTTTGTAGAATTGGAATTGTCAGAGTCTAGAGAGGAAGGAACCTGTGGGGAAAACTTCCGTCTGACCCGCTCTTGGACCGCGACCGACGATTGTGGTAACCAAACTGTTGAAACGCAAGTACTGACGGTTGGTGACCTTGAACCTCCGGTGATTACGGGCGTACCACCAGATACCATGATTATAAGTTGTGATTCTATCCCAGATACGAATAGTAGTGTTGTCATCACAGATAACTGTACTTCGGCCGTTACCATTACCTACAATGAAGTAGGTGGGGGAGGATGTGAATATGTGATCACTCGTACCTGGACGGCGCAGGATGATTGTAATAACGTCACCGACACCAGTCAGGTATTGGTGGTGAGAGATACGACCCCACCTGTACTGAACGGTGTACCGGCGGATATAACTATAGCCTGTAGCAATATACCTAATGCACCAACTGTAACGGCAAGCGATAATTGTTTTACCGCTGGTCCTGTTACCTTTACAGAAAATTATATTGCGGACGGTTGCGACAATAATTACAGTATTGAAAGAATTTGGTCGTCTATTGATGACTGTGGTAATGAAGCCAGAGATACCCAGACCATTACGGTATTCAATACGACCTTACCGGTCTTCGCCGGCGTACCGGCAGATACCATACTGCCCTGCGGTGCCTCACTGCCCACTCCACCCATCGTCACGGCAACCGATGGCTGCGGCAACTTCGCCATCGTATTTGTCAACGATGTACAATCCGGTTCTGGCTGTTCCTACACCGTTACCCGTACCTGGACGGCAGTAGACGACTGTGGTTTAATCAATACAACTAGTCAACTGCTTAGCCTCTCTGACGATGTAACTGGTCCGAGCTTCACCATTCCTAATGATACGACTATTGCTTGTTCAGATTTGATGGCTGCCGTCACTCCAACCGTTACGGATAATTGTACGGCTGATCCTAGCATTTCCTTGGAGGAATTCAGAAATTTTGCTGCCTGTCCGCAAGTACTAACACGTACTTGGACGGCAACGGATGATTGTGGCAACGAAACGGTACAAGTACAAACCATCTATCTGGCTTGCGAGTGTTGTGAGAACGGTATCGATGATGATGGCGATGGCCTTGTCGATGGTAATGACCCGGAATGTCCTTGTGTGAGTGGAAGTTCTTCGCTGACTTGTGATACCATGTCGTTCTACTATATTCCACCAGTATGGCAGACCAACGGAGGCTCTTTTAATAATCCTTCTTCTCTGGTGATTTCGACCTCTAGTGCTTCGGCTAATGTGAATGTCCGCACGCCAGATGGTACGACTTTCAACCAGAACTACACCGTAGTTAATGGAACAGCGACGGTTATTAATTTGAATATCAACCTGCTCCAAACTCCTAATGAGAATACCGCTGAATTAGATCGTGGTTTCATCGTCGAAGCCGACAATCCTGTGCAGGTACTCTATCGTTTGGATGCGCAGAATAATAAGCTGCTGGTTACTGTTAAAGGGGAACAGGCTTTGGGTCGTGCTTTCCGTACAGCGAGCCAGACCAAGACCTGTGGGAATGCCAATACCGGGGTGAGGGAAAATCACTTCATCTCTGTCATGGCTGTGGAAGATAATACCCAGGTCCGCTTTGAGTTTACGGCTCAAATGGCGGGCGGGCTGACCAGTCCGCACATCATTACTTTGAATGCTGGAGAGACCTACTTGGTCCGTGATGATAATGTCAACGAAACGATTACGGGGTCTTTGGTATTTGCTGATAAACCGGTGGCGGTCTTGAGTGGTTCGCAGCATACCCGAGTTTGTAACTCCTCGGGACTTGATGGTGGGGTGGACCAATTGGTGCCCACCTGTTTGATGGGTTCTAATTATGTTGTCAATCGAGGGGATGGGCCAGACTATCAGAACTACGCCATCATTGTAGCGATTGAAAACAATACCCCGATTTATATCGATGGCAGCACGACGCCGGATACGATTTTGAATGCCGGGGAGTATTATGAATATGATATTCCAGGGGCCTACGGCGATCCGCATTACATCAGTTCGGACAAGGCAATTTATGTTTATCACGTCTCCGGTATTGCCTCGGGTAAAGCCGAGGTGGGGATGGCGCTGGCTGCGCCGATTGGCAACTGTTCGGGAGATCGCTACGTCGAATTCTTTAAGTTTGCTGGTGGGGACGACCACGCCGCCTATGTTATCATTCCTAACACCGGCCTGGCTTCTTTGACCTTAAATGGTAATCCTTACACTACTTATACTACAGCGGTTCCTATTCCTGGACTGCCGACGCACTCTTCGGTTATTTTCTTTGAGGCCGACCTGGCCAATCAGAACATCATCGAATCCGACGAATACATGCACGCTGCATTGCTGGTGGGGAATTCCCCCTCGGGAACCTTCGGTTACCTGACCAGCTTCCAGGATCAAATCCTGGTCGTTGACCCCGATGATAATTTGCCAACCACTGCTTACTTCTTAGATACCCTCTGCCAGGGCGATGCCGTTTCACATTGTATCGATGCCTTCAGTTGTGCAGGGGCGCACTACATCACTTCGATCACCGAAACTTCAGGAACAGGGGCCGCCGTACAGACTTCAAGTCTTTGTTTTGACTATGTTGCTCCATCCACCTTTAATGGTCTCGATGAAGTAACAATTGTAATAGAGAATGACAACGGAATCGAGCAGGCCATCTGTCTGCAATTCTTCGTCTGTAGCGGTAATCCTTCCTTTACTAATATTCCAGCTGATACGATCATTGGCTGCGATAATCCACTACCGCCTCGGGTGGATCCAGATATTTTATACGATTGTGATCCATACTATGTATTGGATTATCAGGAACAAATCTTTGGGATTACCGATCGTTGTTTGGGCTACTTCTTGACCAGAACCTGGACCATCTCGGACACCTGCGGTAATTCTTCTACTGCTCAGCAGCGCATCATCATCCGGGATGATATTGCACCGACGATTACGATTGATGATGGCGGGACTTTGTCGACAGCAGATACCTGCGCTTGCCTGGGCAACGCTGGAGAATTGTACCGAGAATACTGGGATGGTATCAGCGGTACGGACATCGATGATCTGATTGATGGTACGAATAACTTTACCCTGGCTCCAACCAGTACCTCTATCCTAAATACTTTCCAAGGTCCTAATAATATTGGAAGTGATTACGGAACGAGAGTAAGAGGATACATCTCTCCAACTGAGACAGGCAACCACACCTTCAACCTCACCGGAGATGATGACAACTACCTCTACTTTAATCCACAAGGCTGCGATGCTGACGGAATAGAGTTGATTGCTTATTACGATGGCTGGACCAATGTAACAGAGCATACTAAGTATACGACGCAAACTTCTGCGACTTTCTTCTTAGAAGCTGGCAGATACTATTATATTGAATTATTACAAAAAGAAGGTAGCGGTGGCGACCATTTCCAGGTGTACTGGCAAACGCCGAGCATCACCAGTTGGACGATTATTCCGGGAACAGAATTCTTCGGCCACAATGCTGGCTGTACCTATCGCAATCAAGATTGTGTAGGAGGAACGGATGGAGAATTGACCATCGAACGTTACAGCATCTCAGGCACAAGCGAGATTTCTGATCTATTGGATGATCCTAATTATCCCGCAAATCCTTCTTTCACTGGAACGATTAACAGTTTCCAAGGACCTGTAAATGTAGACAATAACTTTGGAACTCGAGTGCGTGGACATATCGTACCGAGTGAAACGGGTAATTACCTGTTCAACGTTACGGCGGATGACTATATCCACCTTTACTTAAGTACCGATGAAACCGCAGAGAACGCCACCCGAATCGCGTATGCGGATACTTATACTGGTCCGACGGATCATACTACTGTTGCTTCCCAAACTTCTGTAAGCATTCCTTTGGTTGCTGGCAATGAGTACTACGTAGAGATGTACCACCTTGATGCCGGTGGCGGGGATTTCTTCAACGTGTATTGGCAGACGCCGAGTAGTAGCACTTGGACGATCGTGCCCGGAGCTAATTTATCTAATATCGGCGACGACTGTTCTTCACCAGATAATACAGTCGACTGTGGTGCTTCGCCACCAACAGCCCCAAGTTACACTATTGTAGATAATTGTGATAACAATCCGACGATCTCTGTGACCAGTGGCGTTTCAGGTAGTGGATGTACATTAGTATATGAGTTCTACTATGAGGCAGAAGATAACTGTGGAAATGTTGCTAGAGATACCAGTCGTATTACAGTAGAAGATTCAGACGCACCAGTCTTTGACAGTTTACCTGCCGATATTACGGTGCTTTGTTCAGATATTAATACAAATATTCCAACGATTACAGCTACCGATTTTTGTGATGGATCAATTACCGCTACCTATACTGACGTTACGACCAACAATGGTTGTGACGACATCGTCACTCGGACCTGGACGGTAAGTGATAACTGTGGGAATACAGCGACTCACGATCAGATTTTAACGATTGGGTCCAGCTTTGACGCCGGTCCCGCCCCGATTGCGGACATCAATTGTGGCGATCCATTCCCTGTACAAGAGACCCTGACGGCCTCGGATTGTGGCGGTGCCGTTATTGTTACTCAATCTATCGATCCTTATACGGTAGATATTTGTAATGGCTATTCAGTGACTTATCGCTGGTCCGTATCTAATGGCTGTGGAACAACTATTGATACTTCACAGAGTTTTAATATATTACCAGACAATACACCGCCTGTTTTTGATTCTTTGCCAGCAGTGATCGCCGATGTCAGCTGTGGTGATCCATTACCTACACCAGAGGCCCTGACTGCTACGGATGCTTGTAATGTCAATAGCGGTACAATGACCATCCTGGATAGTATCCCCCTTGGGATTGGGGGTAACGCCGACTACATTTGGGGCGAAACAGATTGTAACCTGGCTACAGGTACACAAACACTTAATATCACCATACCCGGTGACATCAGCTGTTACTCGAATATCTTCCTCGAAATAGGGATGGCTTCTGATGGAAACCTCGATTACAATGGTGGCGGTTCAGTATCAGATTGGGTAGACATCAATATCCTCTACGATGGCCTCACGGATCACGTAGATAATGCCAATCCAGATTATTGTCTCACCGGAAATTTTGATGCTACCAAAACAGTTGGAGGAGAATCTAGCTGTAGCTGTGACTGGGGAATGCTTACCCCACATTGTACCGGAAATTGGACGGATTGTACAGGTAATCTTCAACCAGATGTGCTGGTTTTCCCCAAGAATATCACGCCATTAACCAATAGCATCGCTATACAATTTGAGTACAGGGTAACCAACTCAGGATCGGGCTCTTGCGAAGATCCTTGCGATGAGCTTATCCAGGCCCAGTACGTTTTGATAAAGGGCATCGCCGGCAACTGTACTGCTGCGACTGTAACTCCATCTGTCGATCCCTATGTTGTGGATGAATGTAATGGGTACGATGTTACCTATCGTTGGACGGCCGAAGATGATTGTGGAAATACGACTGACGTGACTCAAACCTTTAGCGTATTACCCGATAATACTGCTCCAAGTTTTGATGCACTACCTACTGCTATTGCTGATGTCTCCTGTGGTGATCCACTTCCGACCCAGCAAACGTTGACGGCAACCGATGATTGTACAACAGCAACCGTGACGCCATCAGTGGATGCTTACACTGTTGATGAGTGTAATGGTTATGATATTACTTATCGCTGGGCAGTTGAAGATGATTGTGGAAATAGTACAGATATAACTCGGACCTTCAGCGTACTGCCTAATAATACAGCACCATCTTATTCTGCTTTTTACATCGATACGACGCTCATTACCGGAGGTTCTGCTGATGCGCACGTGTTGAGTAATAGTGATGAGATGATGAAAGGTTCGGTCAGCGGCATTACCGAAAGCTGGACCACCGTTAATTTCCCCGCCACCTTCAATACCACACCAGTTGTATTTGCACAATGTGTGACCTACGGAGACTTCTATCCAGTCACAGCTCGCGTACGTAATATTACGACGACCTCTTTTGAAGTAAGACTTCAGGAAGAAGAAGCTTACAATGGTACTAATGATCATGGAGCCGAGACCGTCCACTGGGTAGCTGTCGAACAAGGTAGCCAGACCTCTAATTTCCGCTTTGAATGTGATGAAACGGGCAATGTTGTAACCCACAACTGGTCGACGGTCAACTTCGGTCAATCTTACAGCAGTAACCCCATCGTTATTGCTGAATCCCAATCCTTTAACGGTGGAGACCCTTTTACTTTACGTTATCAAAATCTGACCTCAAGCAGCGTAGAGATTAGTGTTGATGAAGAGGAGTCCAATGATACGGAAACAGATCACACAACAGAGGATATAGGCTATGCCGTATTTAATGCAGCGGGCGAGACTTTATACAATGATCAGAACCAAGTGATTGGTGAGGTCGGTAGTACGACTTTCCAACAGGATAATTCCAGTTCTTGGACAACCGTTAACCTATCACGCAGTTATACCAATCCGGTAATCGTTACTGGCCCGATTAGCTATAATAATACGGAACCGGCAACGGTAAGAATTCGTAATGTAAGCGCCAATAGCTTCCAGATTCAGATAGATGAATGGGATTATCAAAATGGCTTTCATCCTACGGAAACCATTCCTTACATGGTAGTCGATGACCCAATTTCTACGACTGAGAGTTATGACACTACTTTTGTGAGTCTGAACGATTCGACCTTGCTGTGTGGTGACACTATCCCGCGTGCACCGATCGTAGCGGGAGTCGATGATTGCAGTACGGCCACCGTGACGAGCTTCACAGAAACAGGCAGTAACGTTGGTTGTGATTCGACATTGACTCGCACTTGGACCATCGAAGATGCCTGCGGAAATGACGCTACCATCATACAAGTCTTCACCCTACCTGGTGCAAGTTCAGCAACCCTTAATGGCGTTCCCACTGATGTAACAGTAGAGTGTGATAATATTCCAAGCCCACCAACTGTAACGGCTAACAGCACCTGTATTACTAACCCAACGGTGACCTATGCTGAGGTCGTGAACGGCAGTGGCTGTAATTATACGATTACTCGTACTTGGACGATTCAAGATAATTGTGGCAACGACATTTCGGAGAGTCAGACTATTACGGTAGAAGATACAACACCTCCGAGTTTTACCGCTCCCGCAGATATTACGATCTTTTGCGATGCAGGCATTCCTGCTCCTTCCAATCCATCTGCAACAGACAACTGTAGTGGAACCATTAATTTTACCAATAATGATGTACAAAGTGGTACAGGATGTACCTATACCATCACCCGTACTTATACCGCTACAGACGGCTGTGGCAATTCGGCTTCGGATGATCAGATCATTACCATTCAGGATAATGCTGATCCTTATGTAACCGCAGCTTTCTATATTGATACAACGACAACTACCGGTGGCTCAGCTGATGCGCATACCTTGAGTAATAACGATGAGATGATGAAGGGTGCAGTGAGTGGTATTACAGAAAGCTGGACAACGGTTAACTTCCCGGCTACTTTTAGCACTACACCAGTTGTATTTGCACAATGTGTGACTTACGGAGACTTTTATCCAGTCGTAGCTCGCGTACGTAATATTACCACGACCTCTTTCCAGGTGATGATTCAGGAAGAGGAAGCTTACGAAGGCATTGACGATCATGGTCCAGAGACCGTCCACTGGGTGGCGATGGAGCAAGGCGATCAAGTATCGAATTTCCGTTATGAGTGCGATGCAACAGGCAACGTAGTCGATGAAAACTGGGAGACCATCAACTTTGCTCAGACCTATTCTAGTAGCCCGATTTTTATTGCAACTTCACAGAGCTTTAATGATGATGATCCTTTTACGCTGCGTTATCGTAATCTCGGTAGCGGCAGTGTACAAATTCAAACTGATGAGGAACAATCCAATGATACGGGAACGAACCACGATGATGAAGTCATAGGTTATGCCGTCTTCAATGCCGCAGGAGAGACCTTATACAATGACCAAAATCAGATTATTGGGGAGGTCGGTAGTACGACTTTCCAACAGAATAATTCTAGTTCCTGGACGACGGTTAATTTATCACGTAGTTATACCAATCCAGTAATCGTTACTGGTCCGGCCAGCTATAATGATGTCAATCCAACTACGGTAAGAATTCGCAATGTTAGCGCCAATAGCTTCCAGATTCAGTTGGATGAATGGGATTATCAAAACGGTTCTCATTCTACAGAAACGATTCCTTTTATGGTCGTTGATGATCCAATTGCTACTACAGAAAGCTACGATACGACTTACGTTAGCCTGAACGATTCTACCTTATTGTGCGGTGATACCATTCCTCGCGCTCCGATTTTACAGGTTACAGACGATTGTAGTACGGCCTCAATTACGGGCTTCTCCGAAGCGGGAAGTAACGTAGCCTGTGACTCTGTCTTGACCCGTACTTGGACGATAGAAGATGCTTGTGGAAACGATACCATCATCACACAAGTTTTCACCTTACCCGCTACTGGCAACGTGATGTTTAATGGTGTCCCCGCTGATGCGACAGTAGAGTGTGATAATATTCCAACTCCACCTACTGTCACGGCGAGCAGCTCTTGCGTAGCTAATCCGACCGTAACCTATAATGAGGTGATCAACGGTAGTGGCTGTACCTACACTATCACGCGGACTTGGAGTACAACGGATAATTGTGGAAATACCGTCAGCGAAGACCAGACGCTTACAGTAGAAGATACTACTCCACCAAGTTTCACTGCTCCAGCAGATATAACTGTCGATTGTAATAATATTCCTACAGCTGTTGATCCAACCTTTACAGACGCCTGTAGTACAGCTGGTATTAGCATGGGCGAATCAACTAGCGGTAGTGGTTGTACCTATACGATCACCCGTACCTGGACTGCAACGGATGCCTGTGGTAACGCTAGCTCTGATTCACAAATCATCACCGTAAACGACACTTCTGACCCTTATATCGTTGATGCCTTACGCATTGATACGATGGGGACACCTGCTGCTAATTACCATGAGATGAGCAACAGCGATTGGGTAATGAAGGGAGCTGCTACTAATGTTACTCACAACTGGCAGACGGTAAATTTTGCGGAGGCTTTCAACTCCACACCTATCGTAATTGCTCAAGTGGTGACAACTAATGGAGGAGAAGCAGTAGCCACCAGAATTGATAATGTATCGTTAAATGGTTTCGATTTGAGAATACAAGAAGAAGAAGGAAATGATGATGTACACGTTGGAGAGATTGTACATTGGGTTGCTTTCGAGCAAGGTTCTCAAACCTCAAATTTTGCCTACGAAAGCGTACTTACGCCAACTTCAGTAAACCAAGGGTGGTATACCATTAACTTCGGTCAAACGTTTACCAATCCCGTTTTCCTCGGACACATGCAAACTTATAGCGATAGCGATCCGGCAGTACTACGCTATCGGAATATGACTGGTACAGGCAATCAGGTTCGCATTCGTGAAGAGCGTTCTGTTGATAACGAACTAAGCCACTCTGCTGAGGCCGTCGGCTATATTGCATTTAGTGGTACACCAGGAGATGTACTGAATGATAATGGAGACGCTGTCGGAGAGAAAGGTACACTCAGTATTAATCAGACCAACTCTTCAACCTGGCAAACCGTAACTTTATCAAGAACCTACACTAATCCTGTAGTGGTAACTGGTCCTATTGGATGGAATGCTAGTGGCTTTATGACTACGAGGGTAAGAAATGTAGGAACGAATAGTTTTGAAGTACAGATTGATGAATGGGATTACTTGAATGGAACAGTAGGTTCAGCAATGGATTTACATTATCTGGTAATCGATGATCCGCAGGATAACCAGACTTTTGATACCACCTATGTTAGTCTTAATGATACGACCTACCAATGTACGGACATTATTCCTGCTGCTCCGACTGTGACCGTAGGCGATGATTGTTCTACGGCAACTTTATTGGGTTTTGTAGAACAAAGAGTTTTGGCTGGTTGCGATTCCTTGATTACTCGCAGTTGGGAGATTGAAGATGCTTGTGGTAATAATACGACCATCACCCAGAATATCACTAAGTCTTGTGGAAGCAATATCACAACAACCCTTGACGAAAGCATTTGTGATGGAAACAGTTATACCTTAGGAAGCTCCACCTACACCAGCAGTGGAACTTACCGTGATACCTTACTCGCAGCCAATGGTTGTGATAGTATTATCGTCCTTAACCTAACTGTTTTGCCTACCTCAACAACTAATTTAACCGAAAGTATTTGTGATGGCGACAGCTATACGGTAGGTACGAGCACATACACTACTGGAGGTACTTATACCGATGTATTAACCGCAGCCAATGGTTGCGACAGCACCGTAACCCTAACCTTAACGATCCTGTCTGAACCTACAACAACCTTGACCGAAAGCATTTGTGATGGCGACAGTTATACGGTAGGTACAAGCACTTACACTACCGGAGGTACCTATACTGATGTACTGACTGCGGCCAATGGTTGCGACAGCATCGTAAACCTAACCTTAACAGTCCTACCTGAACCTACAACAACCTTAACAGAGAGTATCTGCGATGGAGGCAGTTACACAGTAGGTACAAGTACATACACTACCGGAGGCACTTACACCGATGTGCTGACTGCGGCCAACGGTTGCGACAGCACCGTAAACCTAACCTTGACCGTACTATCAACCTTGACGACGACGTTGACGGAAAGTATTTGTAACGGCGATAGTTATACAGTAGGTACAAGCACTTACACTACCGGGGGCACCTACACTGATGTACTGACCTCCGCCAATGGTTGCGACAGTACAGTAACCCTTACGCTAACCGTCCTCTCCACATCAACCACTAATTTAAACGAAAGTATCTGTGATGGGGACAGCTACACAGTAGGCACAAGCACTTATACAACTGGTGGTACCTATACTGACGTTTTAACCTCAGCGAATGGCTGCGATAGTACAGTAAATCTAACACTCACAGTGCGCTCTGCTCCAACGACAACGTTGACGGAAAGCATCTGCGATGGCGATAGTTATACAGTCGGTACAAGTACCTATACAATCAGCGGCACTTACACCGATGTGTTGACCGCCTTGAATGGTTGCGACAGTACGATAACCTTAACCTTGACCGTACTTCCCACGTTGACGACTACCTTGACGGAAAGCATTTGCGACGGCGACAGCTATACAGTAGGTACGAGCACCTATACGACCAGTGGTACCTACACCGATGTGTTGACAGCTTCCAACGGTTGCGACAGCACGGTGACCTTGACCTTGACCGTACTTCCCACGTTGACGACGACGTTGACAGAAAGCATCTGCGACGGTGATAGCTA
>JBCDGZ010000037.1:0-51747 GCA_038750655.1 Bacteroidota bacterium
GATGATACTGTTCTGCCGGACCTAGAGAGGGCTTTGCTTTCCCGGCACAGTATTTTGCTGCTGGGCCTACGTGGCCAAGCCAAGACCAGAATTGCTCGCCTGATGGTTACGCTACTGGATGAGTACATTCCTGTTGTCGCAGGCAGTGAGCTTAATGATGACCCGCTAGCGCCCATTTCCCGCTACGCCCACGATAAGGTTGCCCAAGAAGGAGATGATTGTCCGATCGAATGGCTGCACCGCGACCAGCGGTACGTTGAAAAGCTGGCGACTCCGGATGTAAGTATCGCCGATTTGATTGGCGATGCCGACCCTATCAAGGCCGCTACGCTGAAATTGCCTTACTCTGATGAGCGAGTCATTCACTTTGGGCTGATCCCTCGTTCTCATCGCTGTATCTTTGTTATCAATGAGTTGCCGGACTTGCAAGCCCGTATTCAGGTCGCCCTCTTTAATATCTTACAAGAAGGCGACATCCAGATTCGGGGGTTCAAACTCCGCTTACCACTCGACATTCAGTTTGTCTCGACAGCCAACCCCGAGGACTACACGAACCGGGGGAGCATTATTACTCCACTCAAGGACCGGATCGAGAGCCAAATTCTCACGCATTATCCCAAGACTTTAGATATTGCCAAAAAGATTACCCATCAAGAAGCCCATCTGCCGTCGGCGCAGGAAGAAGGCGTTTACGTGCCTGACCTGCTCAAGGATTTGCTAGAGCGCATCTCTTTTGTGGCTAGAGAAAGTGAGTTTATTGATGAAAAAAGCGGTGTTTCTGCTCGTTTGAGTATATCCGGCTTTCAAAATCTGGTCAGTACGGCCGAGCGGCGAATGCTGCTCAACAAGGAAAAGAATACCACGGCGCGCATTACTGATTTTTGGGGAACTATCCCTGCCATTACCGGAAAAGTGGAGCTGGTTTACGAAGGCGAGCAAGAAGGGCCTTACAATGTAGCTCTGGCCTTGATGAGTCGGGCAATTAAAGAGGAGTTTCTCAACTACTTCCCTGATCCAGAAAAACTGCGCAAAGGCGTAGAGAAAGACCCCTACGGCGCCATTCGGGCCTGGTTCAATGGCGGCAACACCATTGACCTGGTGAACGATTGCAGCGATTCGGCCTACCGCAAGGCATTGGAGAAAGTCGCGGGGCTGGCCCGGTTGGTGCGCAGCAAAGACATTCCGGAGAAGGACCAGGTGACTTATATGGAGCTGGTCTTGCATGGGCTGGCAGAATTTAATATGATCAATAAAGACATTTTAGCGGCGAGTTTTTCTTTCCGCGATTTGCTGGCCAATATGTTGGAAGACGATCTTTTCGACGATTTCGGAGGAGACAACTAAGCCTGCGGGCACTCCCTGATTTATAAATTCAAGGTATTATTTACTACATTTGTCGTCCTGGCAGCTTAGAGCGGTCAGGACGACATCATTATGTTGCTAAAAGTCCATACGGAGAATCCAGAACAGCGCAAAATTCAACAAATCATTAAGGTGCTTGAGGACGGCGGTGTCATTATTTACCCCACTGATACCGTCTATGGGCTAGGCTGCGATATTTTCAACAACCGGGCGGTGGAGCGCATCTGCCGACTGCGCCAGCTCAATCCCGCCAAAGCCAACCTCAGCTTCATCTGCGAAAACCTCAGCCAGCTTTCCCAATACACCAAACCACTGGATAATCGAACTTTCCGTCTCCTTAAACGCAACTTGCCCGGTCCCTTCACCTTCATCTTCAATACCAACAACAGTGTACCTAAACTATTGAAAAACAAGCGGAAAACGGCCGGTATCCGCATCCCCAATAATTCAATCGCCCAGGCTATTATTGCGAGGCTGGGCAGGCCCATTCTCTCCATCTCCATTAAAATAGAAGACGAGATACTGGAATACCTTACCGACCCCATCGATATTCACGAAGAATATGGCAAACTGGTGGATATGGTGGTCGATGGGGGCATCAGTGGCCATACCGCCTCTACCATCGTCGATTGTACCAGCAGCGAAATCGATATTCTAAGGGAAGGGGCTGGCGAACTGGAACTTTAGGCCCCGAGTAAAGTTTTTCGAAGAATCTTGATTTTGTTACTACAATGACATAATTCGAGCTAAAGAATATCGCAAGTAAATGTATATTTGCAACTTCTTGTATAGTATACGCCTCGAGGACCGTTTTCAATCCTCTACAATAACTCTAATATCTTTGCATGAAAAATTTTAGTACTCTTGTTCTCAGCCTTAGTATTTGCTTCCTCTTTGTCCTTTCTGCCCACGCGCAGGAGCAGCAGGGCATCATTAGAGGAAATGTTTATGATCAGGAGACAGGAGAGCCTATACTCTTTGGTACGGTTCGATTGGCGGGAACAACGACGGGCACAAGTACGGATGAAAATGGATTCTTTAGCTTCACTAAGCTTGATCCGGGTGATTATACCTTGGTGGCAACTTATGTGGGGTATGATAGTGTGGCCTTGGATGTTACGGTTGAGCCGGGAACGATTGTCTATCGCCGTTTGAATATAGAGCCCTCGGGGGTCAATCTTGATGTGGTACAAATCTCGGCGGAGAAGGCCAAGGCCCGTACGGAGGTTAAGGTGTCAGCGGTGACGGTGACGCCCAAGCAGATTCGGGCACTGCCCTCGACGGGTGGGGAGGCCGACATTGCTCAATACCTGCCCGTGCTGCCCGGTGTGGTCTTCACCGGTGATCAGGGAGGGCAGCTCTATATCCGTGGAGGCTCGCCCATACAGAATAAGATTTTGCTCGACGGGATGACCATCTATAATCCTTTTCACTCTATTGGTTTTTTCTCCGTATTTGAGACCGAAACGATCAAAACGGTTGACGTACTCACGGGGGGCTTCAACGCTGAATATGGTGGTCGAATCTCCGCCATTGTGGATATAAAAACGCGCGAGGGCAACAAAAAACGCCTCTCAGGGATCGCGTCTGTCAACCCCTTTCAGGCCAAACTCTTGTTGGAAGGCCCCATTGTGAAGCTCAAAGACGACGGAGGGGGAAGCACCTCATTTATCCTGACGGCCAAAAGATCATATATTGACGAAACTTCCCAACGGCTTTACGACTACGTTGCCGATTCGCTGGGATTGCCTTACAGCTTTACGGATATTTACGGAAAATTGTCCTTTGTCGCCGAAAACGGGAGTAAGCTAGACCTATTCGGCTTTAACTTCACCGATCAAGTGGATTTCACAGGACTAGCAACCTTGGACTGGGATGCGGCCGGTGGAGGAGCTAAGTTTACTCTGATTCCGGCCAGTTCGGCGATGGTGATTGGGGGAAATGTTTCTTTCTCTAACTATGATGTCTCCCTCATTGAATCGGATGGTAATCCGCGTTCTAGTAGCATTAGCGGGTTTACAGCGGGGCTGGACTTTACTTACTTTGGTCGTAAGGACAGTGAGATCAAATACGGATTTGAGGTCAATGGTTTTAATACCGATTTCCAATTCACGAACTTTCTCGGCAATTCCATTCAACAGAAGAACTTTACCACAGAAATTGCGGCCTTCTTCAAATACAAGCTCAAACTGGACAAATTGATCCTCGATCCTAGTTTGCGAATGCAGTTCTATGCTTCCATTCCTGATTTGACTATTGAGCCGCGCTTAGGGATCAAATATAATGTGACCGATTGGCTGCGGATCAAGGCCGCTGGTGGTTTTTATTCTCAGAATCTGGTCAGCTCGGTCAATGAAAACGATATTGTCAACCTCTTTGTTGGCTTTTTGGCTGGGCCAGAAGAAACCATCTTCAAACCTGGAACGGATGAGCCAACGGATCACCGACTACAAAAGTCCATTCACGGGGTATTTGGTATCGAATACGATATTCTCCCCAACTTGGAGTTCAACGTAGAACCCTATTATAAGCGTTTTACCCAGCTCATCGTGCTGAACCGGAACAAGCAGTCTGGCGTCGATCCTGATTTCCAAACAGAAACGGGAGATGCCTACGGTATCGACTTCTCCCTTAAATACGAGACTCCCCAACTCTACCTCTGGATGACCTACTCTCACGGATACGTCAACCGCGACGATGGTCAGCAGGTCTATCCCACCATCTTCGATCGTCGACACAATGTCAATATCCTGGCAACTTATACCTTTGGCGACAATCGTCAGTGGGAGGCCAGTGCCCGCTGGAATATGGGGTCTGGATTTCCATTTACCCTCACACAGGGCTTCTACCAGCTCTACAATTTCCAAAACGGTATTGGCACCGATGTCTTGACTGACAATGGTGATCTGGGTATCATTTTCTCTGAAGATCGCAACTCTGGAAGACTACCTTTCTACCACCGCCTTGATGCTTCTTTGAAGCGCTACTTCAATTTCAGTCGCCATACCAAGTTGGAAGCGGTGCTCAGTGTAACCAATGTTTACGATCGGGAGAACATCTTTTTCTTCGACCGCGTGCGTTACGAGCGAGTCAATCAGTTGCCCATTCTGCCAAGTTTGGGACTGATCTTCAAGTTTTAATGGCCAATAACCGAAAGCATTATGAGCAAAATCAAGTCTGTTTCCACCTATATCATTGCCGAACATACACCAGAAGAGGGGCTGTTAACGATGTACGAGGAGCGAGATGAACAAGGCAATATTCTGCTACATGAACAGTACTACGAAGATGGCAGTACTGAGATGCGTACGATGAGGCAGTTTGATAATGACAACCGTCTACTGACCCTGGAGCAATACAGCTCTAACGAAAAACCGGATCAACGCTTTGAATACCAGTACAACGAAAGTGGAAAGGTGGCTAAAGTAAGCATCCATTATCTGGACGGTTCGATTTCTGTACAGCATTACGAGCGCGATGAGGCAGAAAATAGCCTAACTGTGCGTACCGTCGATGAAGATGGCGACGAAGAAGCCAAGGAATACCGCCGATTGGATAGCGAAGGGCGAGTGTTAGAGGAAATCATCCACGAAGATGGAGAATTGCAACGACATGTCCAATCTTCCTACGATGATCACGGCCGCCTCTTAAGTCGGCATACGAAAACGGGCGATGGCTACGATACCAAGTATACCTACGAATACGAAATTGATGATCAGGGGCGGATTACGGGGATTGATGTGGTTGATGAAGAGGACGAATTGGTGCGCGGCGATACGCTAGGCTATGATGAGCGCGGCAATGAGATCAGCCATTTAGTAGAAAATCACCTGGAAGGTTATATTGCCGAAGAGCGGGCTGCCTATGACGAGAATGGTCGGCTCGTGAAGGAACAGCGCTTTAATGGTCAGAACTTGGCCAGTGAGGTGGACTACCTCTATAATGAGAACAATTTGCTGCACGAGGAGGCCCACCGAAGCCCGAGAGGGGTTTATTTGAATCAGTACAAATACGAGTTTTATCCCGCTTAATCGTCGCAGGCATCTAGGTACTGGATGACTTGCTCGTGGCTCATAAATTTGCCATTATTCCCCCAGTTCATATTGATGAAATTGATGAGATTGGCGATGTCCCCTTCGGGAATCTCGGGAATACCGGCCATCGGCTGGTTGTAAGTCTTACCATTGACGACGATTTCTCCTTCCATTCCATTGCGAATAATACAAGGCAGTAGCTCCCGATTGTTTTGCACATAGTCTGAATTGGCTAGCGGCGGGATGAGCCCTCTGAGACCTTCCCCTTTCTCCATATGACAATTGGCACAATAGTAAGTATACAATTCTTTGCCCCGAAGATGGGGATCGTAGTTGCAGGAAACACTCCAAAGTAGGATAGCTAGGACGAAAACGCCGTATACAATCTTATTTCTTTTCATCGAGCAGTAAAGTAATATCATTCATGAAACGATCCACCGCATCGGGATCGACACCGTTGCAAAAAGAGCGGATGTGGCGGTTTTCATCCACCAAAATCAGGCGGCCACTGTGGTCAAAGCCGCCCGGTACCGTCGAATCTTCGATGGCGATGCTGAAATAATCATCCGCAATGTCATAGATTTCTTCCTCCTCTCCAGTCACCAAATGCCAGCGATCACTATTGAGCTCAAGGTTATTGCTGTATCGCTTGAGTCGCTCCACCGTATCGTATTTGACATCGATGGAGTGGGAGAGCATCATCAGGCGGGGCTCCTCCGCAAAGCGCTCGTAAACGCGCAGCATCTGCAGTTTGACTTTTGGGCAAATGGTAGGGCAGGAGGTAAAGAAAAATTCAGAAATGTAGATTTTATCCTTAAATGTAGCGTTGGTAATGCGTTGACTATCTTGGTTGATAAAGCTAAAATCAGGAATTTGATGATAGACTGTTTCTCCATCAATGATTTCCTGGTGTCCCAAAATAGGCAGCTCGCGCTGCGATAGGCCGCAGGCGCTGAGAAAGAGGAGGGCAATAATGAGTTGACGCATAAAGGCTATTGACCAAATGGTTCAGTAAATGCTCTGCCTTCTTCGGTGGCCTTAACAATCTGGGCCTGAATGCGCTTGAGCTTGACCTTTTCGGCTTGCAGATAGTCCATAGCTTCTTTATGGCTCACGGAGGACGCTGGATTCTTAAAGCTCTTTCGCCAGTCGAAGATGGCAGTAGTCGCGGAGTCAACTTTGGCCATCAACGAACTCACATTGTCTTTAGTGGCATCGTTGAGAGGATTCTGCTGATCAGTCCGCATAATCTCAACAAGACTTCGCTTGACTTTGTTGAGTTCGGATAATTTACTCAGCGCCTCATCCTGGCTGCGTAGTACCTCGTTGTGTAATTTGGCCTGATCAATGGCCGGGTCGCTGGTAATAGACATGACAACACCGGATTCTGGTTTGTCTGTGGGATCGGGTTCAGCGATGACCTCGCCTTCGCCCGGAGGTCCGATATGTCCTTCCTCCGCTGCTACGGGCTCTTCCGTAGCTGCCTCCGGCGCCTTTTGATCCGAAGGAGTGCTGCTGTTGCAAGCAGTGAGGCCGAAAAGTAGGATAAAGCATAATAATTTGTTGTGCATCGGCAATTGGTTGTGTTGATTGACTAAGGTGTTCATTATTCAATAGCAGCACAAAGTTAATACCTAAGTGCAAATTCCTGCTGACCTTTCCGATGAAAATTACCTTTGTACCTTATTGAATCAGCAATCGCTCGACAATTTGTTGCCCTGCTGCCTCAATCGTCAGCAAGTACATGCCGGCGGGTAGCGCCGGCGGAGTGATCTGCAATCGCTGCTCTCCAGGCACTTGTTTCAGCTGCTGCTGGTGCACCCGTCGCCCCGTCAAATCCATCATAGCGATGGTTAGCGGCAGGGTACGCTGGCCATTGACCAGGATATTAATTGTATTTTGCTGTACAAGGGTAGGGAAAACTTCGTAGCGGCCCAGCTCTGGAATTTCCTGTACTCCGACTAGCTGTGAAGTCGTAAAGGCGCCCCGCTCGGAAGTTGTCAAACAAAAAGTCGTATTGCTCAAGGCCACTATTTCCCAGACATAGTTGCGGTTGGGCGGCAAAGACAGTAGCGCGGTGGTATCGTCGACGATGACCTTATCCCAAATGTTGGCGGCCATGCCGATCTGAAGATAGGCACTTACCTCATAGTGGGTCGCATTGGGAACCGCATTCCAGGACAACTCTACAGCGTCTGCCTGCACTTCTTCGCCATTCACAGGGTAGAGCAAGTTGGCCGTTTCGGTCACCGGAGGTAAGGGATCGTTCTTTTTTAGCCAATCTGCCTTGGGGCCTAGCATATTGGCTCGCATGGCTTGCGACTGCTCTTCGGAAAAACGAGTCTGACAATCGCCTATCGAGTAAGACATGATGTAACTGCCATCGGAGCGAAATTCAACGCTATCCGGATCGAGCTGCGGAAATTGACTTTCTCCATCATTATTACAAAACCAGCGGAAATTTAAATAATCCGGAGGGGTATCGCAAAAGCCATCGTTGGCCTCGGCACAGTTGCTGCCATCTACTTTTTGTACCATTACGGAGTCAATAACCACCGTATCCAGGCCCAATCCTTCTATAAAAAAGGCATTATTAAAATAGACATATTCCGGAGCTGGAGTATTGTAATCCGGCTCGACTGTATTATCGTGAAGAACACCACCTTCCCATCCCAGGAACGTATGGGGTAGGGACAGGACATGGCCTACTTCATGAGCGAAGACTCGGCCACCATCGCCGATACATCCTTTGGCAAGGACCAGACTGCCCATGAAGGTTAGTCCGTAGCCGCAGGCACCGCCGGCATTTTCTACGATGTAGCAATTGAGGGTATTTCCGATGTTATAATTCTCCATTATGGCTGCCCCTTCCCGCAAAGAGGAATGCGTATTGAAGGCTTCATCTTTGATATAGCGAAAATCTTCGTTGAGGTAAACTTGAATATTGCTGGGGGCCAGGTCATCGTTGAGTTGGCACAATTCATCGTAGACCCCTTGGTCAGGATAATAGCCTCCACCATTGTCATTGCCTACAATATGCATCGTTATTGGCACCCAAATGAGGGTATCTCCTCCTCCTCGATAGGTAATCGGATTTTTTTGGTATTCTTTCAACCACAGAGAGCGCCCTTCGGGCGTAGCGCAAGGCTTTTGCGCCTGTAGAAGAACGGTAGAGGATAGTAGACCGCACAGTGAGAGTAGTAATTTTAAATTCATTATTTGCAAATATTTATTTCCTGTATCAACCAAAATACTTAGATTTTGTTAAATCTTTATTAAAAGAGCTAGATTTGACACCATAAGTAAATGAAAAGACAACGCGTCATAGTGTGGTTCCGCCAGGACCTTCGAATCCACGATAATGAGGCTTTGACGGATGCTCTCAAAAGCGGAGAAGAGGTTATTCCTATTTACGTTTTTGATGACCGTGTTTTCAAGAGCAAATCCCGTTTCGGCTTCACCAAAACCGGTAAATACCGGACAAAATTTATTATCGAAAGTGTCAAGGACTTGCGGGAGTCCCTCCGCCGCCTTGGCAGTGAGCTGATCGTTCGCCAAGGCCTCCCCGAAGAAGAAATCTTTGAGCTGGCCCGAGAGGTCAAAACCAGCTGGGTGTTTTGCAACCGCGAGCGTACCCGTGATGAGATCGTCGTGCAAGATGCTCTCGAAAGCAACCTCTGGTCAGTGGGGCAGGAGATCATCTACTCCCGGGGCAAAATGCTCTATTACACTCAAGACCTTCCTTTTCCCGTAACCCACACCCCCGATGTTTTTTCGACCTTCCGAAAAGAAGTGGAGAAATTTGTGCAGGTTAGAGAGCCTCTTCCAACACCAACCGAGCCGCTTAATCCGTGGACAGTAGACATTGACCCCGGAGATATTCCCAGTCTGAACGACTTGGGGCACGAGGAATTTGAGTACGATAGCCGATCGGTCATTCAGTTCAAAGGAGGAGAAACGGCGGGTCTGGAGCGACTGAACTACTACATAGAAACTTCTGGGCTCATCCGCAACTATTATGAGACGCGTAATGATCTAGTCGGCGGGGACTATTCCTCGAAATTCTCTACCTGGCTGGCACAGGGATGCCTCTCTCCCAAAATGATTTACCAGAGCCTAAAACGCCACGAAGAGGCCCAAGGAAGTAATAAGTCGACCCATCGGTTGTTCTTAGAATTGCTATGGAGAGATTTTTTCCGCTTGATGGGGAAAAAGCATGGCAATAAGATTTTCATTTCTGGTGGAATTAAGGGGAGCCCTCGCAAGGATTTAAAGAAAGATCGTCGATTGTTGCAGCTTTGGATCGAAGGCCGCACCGGCGTCCCCTTCATCGATGCCAACATGCGAGAGCTAGAATACAGCGGCTTCATGTCTAATCGCGGTCGCCAAAATGTAGCCAGCTTTCTGGTCAATGATTTGAAGGTCAATTGGCAGATGGGCGCGGAGTATTTCGAAGAAATGCTCATCGACTATGACCCTTGCAGCAACTGGGGCAATTGGAACTACATCGCCGGAGTTGGTAGCGATACTCGGGAAGATCGCTACTTCAACATCCTCAGCCAAGCTCGACGTTACGATCCGCAGGGCGACTATGTCAAGCAGTGGCTACCAGAGCTTAAGGAAGTGCCTCAAGACAAAATCCACTGCCTGGAAAAACTGTCCGTTGAGGAGCAGCAAGCCATTCACATTCGAATAGGAGCGGATTATCCACGCTCCATGATCAATCCGGCGCGTTGGGCCTAGATAGAATTATTGATTACCGGCAAAATTTAGTAATTTTGCAGCCTCACAATAATTTGGAAACCTAATTATACAGATGTCTAGAAAAATTCCCCTAAGAGAGGCCCTAAGAGAGGCCATGTCCGAAGAAATGCGGCGCGATGAAAACGTATTTTTGATGGGTGAGGAGGTAGCCGAGTACAATGGTGCCTACAAAGTCAGTAAAGGTATGTTGGACGAATTTGGTGCTAAGCGGGTCATTGACACCCCCATTGCCGAGCTTGGCTTTGCGGGTATTGGTGTGGGTGCAGCCATGAATGGATTGCGGCCGATCATAGAATTTATGACCTGGAATTTTGCGGTCTTGGCCTTTGACCAGATTGTTAATAATGCTGCCAAAACTTTGTCTCAGTCGGCGGGAGATTTCAAGTGCCCCATTGTTTTCCGCGGCCCCTCTGGGTCGGCGGGGCAGCTGGCTCAGCAGCACTCTCAGACCTTCGAAGCCTGGCTGGCTAATTGCCCGGGCCTCAAGGTGATTTCTTGCATCGATCCTCGCGATTCCAAAGGCTTGCTTAAGTCCGCCATTCGCGACGACGATCCGATCTGTATAATGGAATCGGAGATGTTGTATGGCTACGAAGGGGAAGTCCCCGAGGGCGAGTATCTGGTACCGATCGGTGTAGCCGCCGTTCGCCGCCGAGGTACCGATGTAACCCTGGTTTCCTACAATAAAATGATGCTGGTGGCCCTTGAAGCGGCCGAGCAGCTGGAAAAGGAGGGCATCTCTGCTGAGGTCATCGACCTACGGACCATCCGCCCCCTTGATTTCGAAACCATCGTTGAATCCGTAAAGAAAACCAATCGTCTCGTCGTCGTCGATGAGTCCTGGCCTTTTGCTGGCGTCTCTGCCGAGGTGACCTACGAAATCCAGAAGTACGCCTTTGATTACCTCGACGCACCAGTGATCCGCGTTAACTCTGCGGACACTTCGCTCCCTTACGCACCTACTTTGGTAGAGGCTTACCTGCCGAATGCTGCTAAGGTGATTAAGGCCGTGAAGGAAGTGATGTATGTGAAGGGGTAAGCCTTCATTAGCTCCGGCAAATAAAAAAGCCGCATTCAGTCTCGACTGGATGCGGCTTTTTTGTTGGAGTACGAGCCTTTAATTCACGTACAAACGCTGGAAAGGAATAATGATTTCGTTTTCTTCCAGGTTATTTAGGAGGCGAATGCGCTCTACCGTCAAGCTGTATTGACGGGCGATGCTGTAGATGGTTTCGTCTTCTTTGACGATGTGGATACGGCGCTTGCTGTTGTCCACTTGATCGGCAACCAGGCGGGAACTGCCAGTGTCGTATTCTGCTGGCTGAGGAATATCGGTCCGTTCGCCGGGGGCGGGGCAGTTGCAATCAGAGATGCGTAGGCGCTGTCCGACGTAGAGGACGTCGCTATTTCCCAAGGCATTCATCCGGCGGAATCGATCTGCAGTATAGCCATACTTTTTAGCCAGTTGGTAGATGGTCTCATTCTTTTTCACAACGTGAACAGCCCCCTTATCCGTCATTCCGTCGTTGCTGGCCAGTGTACCTTGAGGTCGAGTGTAGAGCTTCATACAAGGCTTAATCAGGTTACCCGCAAGTTGATTCCAGGCCTTCAGCTCATTGACACGTAGCCCGTAGAGACGAGCAATACCGTAGAGGGTTTCATTATTTTGTACAATATGATAACCGTTTCCGGAGAACTCTCCGCAGTTGCTAACATCTACCGCCGGAGTTGGCGTATTAGGCGGCGTAGTCGTACCTGTACCAGAAGGATCAGTTGCTACCGTGCCCGTACCAGAGTTAGGGTCTGTCGTTGGAGTCGTGGTTGAATTATTTACCATATAACCGTTGCGGTAAGTATTGCCGCCGCATTCTCCATTAGCCACCTGCCCGGTAAGGCGATCGATGTAGAGATTGCGGTCCAGGTCCTTGTAGACACTGCAAGCACTCACACCCGTTGAGGGATCATTCCATCCCATTTGGCCGTTATTATTGTTACCGTTGTTATTAGTTGTACCACCGTTGTTGTTGCCCTGATTATTGTTCGAGCCTTCCATACCAAACAATCCTCCATCATTATTATTATTGGAAGGAGAGGTATTGGTGTAGCGGTTATTGGTAGAGTAGAAGATTCCGGAATTGGTGTAGTTGACTCCTTTATCCGAACAAAAGCCATTGATGTATTGCTCTATGGGTTGCTCATTGATAGCGATGAGAATAAGTCGATTATTCTCAGCATCCGTTTTATTAAATCCAGTGGCTTCTTCAATGATTCCAATTTCTGGGATCAAGACCATGCGGCTGTAGTTCTTTCCTGCCCGCTTTTTTGTTCTTTCGAATTCGAATTTACGAGGGCAGTCAAAGGAGATGGTCCCTTTGTAATACACTTCGGATTCCGAATTACCAGTGGCCAGATTTTGATTATTGCTGGGCTGGTTGAAGTTATACATGTATTTGTGGTCTACGGAAGCTGAACCGATGAAAGTGGTCGAAATCTGGGTGTAGGAGGCAATGCCTACCGGAGAGATGTTGTAGCCATTGCGAATCTGGCGAACAATATAAATCTGGAGATCACCATCATTGATCTGACGCACCATGCGTTCATTAAGCGAGAGGTCTTGGCAGTTGACGGTATTGGAAGGACGATTAGGACGATTGACCTTATTTTCGATGCCGACTTCCAGGATGACCTTCTCTCTTTCGCTGATGCGATAGTGATAGGCAATGTGGCCATAACCGGCGCCATTGTAACGATACTCATAGCGATCCATGCAGTTATTGTCATACTCTATGAAAATCGTTTTTCCTGAAGCAGAAGAGAACATCCCGACTGCCAACAGAAAGAGAATAAGTCTTATCAATTTCATTGGAATATTGTTTATGTGTTTCGATAATGTCAAATATCGCCGAAGAAGTGTGGTGTGTAGTTTGTCGTATATCCTTCTCCAACGCCTCAAAGTAGTTCAAATCCGGCTCATTTGCAAATATTTACACTTGATTTTTATTTCTAACGCTTCCAATAAGCCAAAGAAATAATGGTGCTAATACCTTAGTAATCAGGCAAATGCCGTGCCTGTCTTCATCGGTTAGTACATTTTGCTTCATGTAATACTTGAAGTCCGTTCAGCATGCGTAGGGGGGAATCGCCAAAAAATAAGGGGGTATGGTTAAAATAGCTTATATTTAATCATCAAAAATCAAAACGTCCCTCGTCATTACACTGAATAGCCCCCGAAAATGCCCATCAACACCGAACAACTCGATACTTTTGATCAATGGATCGCAGAGGGTAAAACCCAAGAAGTACTGGACCGTCTGCTAGAGTTGAGAGATTCAACCACCTACGAATTCGAAATTATTGCGCTCCATGGCCGGTGGGAAAATATCAGCGACCAACAACTGCAGGGTGCACTATCCGATCAAGAATACAGAACGGCCCGGAGTAAGCTCAATGTTCAATGCTTAACGCTGATCGGTTATCTCAAGAGGGAAAAAAAGGGGGAAAAGAAAAGTCCTATTCCCGAATTGAATATTCCTGGCCAGCAACCAACCGAATCGGCGATTCGTCGGCATATTCCCTGGTTGCTCAGTGCCCTGGTTACCGGGCTTTTGGTGTGGTGGATTACTAGTATGAATTATCAGGGCATTTGCGATGACGGAGGGGCTAACTTAGACGGAGCTTGGTACATTAAGTGGCAGGGGACGGATGAGGAAGGGGGCACGGTCTATGGGCGGGCTAGCATCGTTCAGGATAGCTGCTTTAGGAGTTTTGGGTTGTCTGGGCAGTTGGAAGCAGATATTGACGCAGGGAAGTCGCTTATATCCTTCAGCTCCAAGATTGGTGGTTTTAGCGGACGGGAAGTCTTTTTTATTTATGAAAATTCACTGGAAGAACGCGGTGCTTGTCACGGTGTACTCTTGGATCAATATCGAGATCAATTTGAGGTGCTCTGCACAGACTTGGCAGTTGGTGCGGACCCCAGTAATGGAACAACTGGTGTGCTCACCTTCAGTAGTGCGCCTTTCAATCACTCAGAGATGGGTAGAGATACGACTTCGACTAGCTCGCAGAAGTGATGATGCCCGTTTTCATGGCATAGATAACCAGCTCGGAGGTGGAGCCTAGCCCTAATTTTCTCATGATATTTTTACGATGCGTATAGACGGTATGTGGACTCAGATTGAGCTCGCCGGCAATTTCTTTGGCGACTTTACCTTTGGCCACCAGACGCACAATTTGACTCTCTCGCTCGCTGAGCGGGGTAGGCGTACAGTTTTCCTCATCACCAGGGAAGGAGCGCTCCATGATATAATTAAGCACTTTATTGCAGAAGAAACGCTCTCTTTTGGCAGCCGCTTTGATAGCACTAATAATTTCTTCTTCATCACAAGTCTTGGTGATAAAGCAATTGACGCCGCTTTCCAGAATGCGATAGATATTTTCTCGATTGTTGTCAGCACTGATAACCAGTACTTCGGTATGGGGGGACACGTCTTTAATTTTAGCAACTATATCGGCGTTAAAATAGCCATTTTGATTATAGTCAACCAGTACGAGATCGGTTCGCACTTCGTAAAGCTGCTCCAGTAAATCGTCTTTATCAATAGCCTCCCCTACAATGTCAAATTCTTTGTATTCCTCAATTAAGCAGCGTAATCCTATGCGAATTAAGTAATGAGCGTCTGCAAGTATGATGGATATTTTTGACATAAGAGTACCTATTCATTTTACCCTGAAGGGCAAGATATAACCAAATCGTATGATTTCAAAATTAATTGAGTCCCCTAGCCGCTATCTAATCTAAAGATTGTACCTTTGCGGACGAAAATCAACGAAATGTCAGCAAAATACAAATACGATCAACGGGGGGTATCTGCTACCAAAGATGAAGTACACAAAGCCATAAAAAAGCTCGATAAGGGCCTCTATCCTTCCGCATTTTGTAAAATTCTTCCGGATATTGCCGCTGGCGATCCTGACTTTTGCAATATTATGCATGCTGATACTGCCGGAACCAAAACCAGTCTTGCTTACCTCTATTGGCGAGAAACTGGTGACCTCAGCGTGTGGAAAGGTATCGTTCAGGATGCCATCGTTATGAACCTTGACGATATGGCTTGTGTCGGCTGTATCAACAACATTATATTATCTTCAACAATAGGACGGAACAAAATGTTGATTCCGGCCGATGTTTTAAGCACAATTATAAACGGTGCCGATGATTTTCTTCAGCAATTAAAGGAATATGGTGTCCATGTTACCCTGGCCGGCGGTGAAACTGCTGACGTTGGTGACATCGTCCGCACCATCGACGTCGGCTACACCGCCTTTGCCCGAATGCGGCGCTCCGACCTCATTATCAACGACATCCAGGAGGGCGATGTGATCGTCGGCCTGGCTTCCCACGGCCAAGCCAGTTACGAAGATAGCTACAATGGCGGTATGGGCAGCAATGGCCTGACCTCGGCCCGTCACGACGTGCTGAACTACGACTACTCAGAAGAGTACCCCGAAAGCTACGATCCCAATATGCCAGAGGAGGTCCGCTACGTGGGACTGCTGAAAGTCAGCGATACGGTGCACGTTGGAGATTTAGTCACCAATGTCGGTAAGCTCTTGCTCTCTCCGACGCGGACTTATATGCCTGTGCTTAAGCGCCTGTTTGATACCCATCGAGACAAGATCAATGGCCTCATCCATTGCACCGGCGGCGGGCAAACCAAAGTAATCAAGTTTATCAACAATAAGCGGGTGGTCAAAAATAAATTGATGCCGACGCCCCATCTTTTCCGACTGATTCAGGAGCAATCCAATAGTGATTGGAAGGAAATGTACCAAGTCTTCAACATGGGGCATCGCTTGGAAGTGTATCTGCGCCCTGAAGATGCCCAGGCGGTGATCGATGTGGCTCAAGCCTTCAACATTGATGCACAAATCATCGGTCACGTAGAGGCACACGAAGGCGAAGAGGTGATCATCGATAGTGAGTTTGGCCGCTTTGAATATGGCACTTAGATTAGGATATGCATTGGAGATGGATCATTTGGATGACCATTGTGTTTGCGTTGCCGGAGAAAAGTTTTGCTCAGCTAGTCGCTCTCGAAGCAGGAGTTTCGACCGTTATTAGAGGGCAAATTACTGCACCCCAAAACAACACTCTTGAACTTCGTTTCTTCAAAGATTTCATCAGCTTTGAAGAAGAGGATTTTCTGTTGGTGCTCGACTCTAATGCTACTTTCTCTGTCGAGTTGAAGCTCAAAAGCCCCATTCCCCTTACGTTTACCCATGCGGATCAACAGTTATCGCTGTATATCGAACCGGGCCAAGAGTTGGAATTGCAGTTCCACGGTGCGGCCTTTCTCTCGACGGCCCGTTTTGCGGGCAGCGCGGCGGTTCACAATCGCTATCTTCGAGAGGTGCAGCAGCGGTTTGGACATTGGGATGAAGAGTATATGTTGTACGAGTTGGTGAGTAAAAAGCCTTTGATTTATCGGCGGGCAGTGGATGGCTTGTACCAGCATAAGCGCGATTTCTTGCGAGATTATGAGCAAAGCCGAAAGGTGAGGTTCAGTGATGCCTTTAGGCAGTTTGCCCGGGCGGAGAATGACTATTGGTGGGCCTATCAGTTGATGCGCTACCGCATTGAGCACGGGGTAGCAAACAATCGCCCAATCCCAATGGAGTTGCCTTTTGACTACTACGATTTTCTCAATACCATACTCATTAGTAATGATGAGGCGCTGAATAGTCTTCAATACCATTATTTTTTGGATCAATACTTGGCCTTTCGCACCGAAGCGCCGGTGGTGCTTAAGGACAAACGCTTTCGCCTCGGTGATCGTCGGGTGTCAGCGGCCAGTATGCTGCTCTTGCAAGGCCCTGACCAGCCTCCGGTGCTGGCGGAGTTGGCCAAGGATACGCCGCTCAAAGACTTGGAAAGTCGTTCTAATTTCCGTTCTAAATTTATGATCCAGGATAGCATTCAGGAGAGTTATTGGCGCAAGGTGAGGACTGCCGAAGGCCTGGAAGGATGGGTTTTAGAAATAGGAACCTCCTCCTCCGAAATGCCCCATTGGCTATTTCAGCATTTCAAAGATCGCCCCTCTACCCAATTCCTCGACGGCCGCACCCGGCTGCACCGCCTAGCCCGCGAACTCTACTGGCAGAGCCTCTTCAACGAAAGTCCCAATCAGCAGCAGCTCATCGATATTTTCCTCCACAATAATCGCCAACCGGTCTATACTGCCTTACTCCTCAGCAAAGACACCACTACGGTTACCGAAGCCATTGTCAGCAACAACAACCTGCGCCCCCGCTCTGTACGCGATCGTAACCCCGTGATCCTCTCCCTCAGCGCACCCGCACCCCTCGAACCAAGCCCCAGCACCAACAGCAGCGAAGTTGCTTTGACATCATCAATAGCTCCACCAACAACATCAGAAGATAGCCTCACCACAGTCGCCAATGCCCCCGCAGCCTACTTGGAAATCGATAGCCGCCCCAGCAAGCGCAAACTGGTCAAGAGCACCCTGAATTTTTTCATCAAAGGCCCCGCTCAAGAGGCGGAGTTGGTACTCTACGCCGAGCCCATCCTTTTTCAAGAAATCAGCTACCCCCTCCTCCCGGACGCCTCCGGCCGCTGTGAGCTACAACTCGAACTGGCCGATGCTCACTTCGGCTATCTCCGAAGTGGCGGCAAGGAGATGCCCATCTTCCTTACACCAGGCCTGCAAGGCGAGGTACGATTCGTCAGCAATGACCTAGAGAATAGCCTCAACTATACTGGCTCCATCAGTGGGCCTAATACCTATTTGCACGCGCATCAGCTGGAATTCCAGGGGATGCTCAAAAGCCTTCGGCAGCAATTTCGATCGGCCAGCCCCAGCGAATTTCACCGCTTCATCAGAGAATGCTATGATCAGCAGTATAAATTTCTTCTGGACTTTCACGAAAAGCAACCGCTCTCCGCTGAATTTCTGACCTTGGCTCGAAAAGACATCGAGTATTGGTGCGCCACCCAGCTCTTTAACTACCCCTGGGAGTACGCCATTCTCAACGAAAAACCTGTACCGCTGCCAATGGAAGAGACCTTCTACAATTTTCTGCGGGATATTCCCATTCAGGCTGAGGAAGCATTACCCGGACAGCAGTATACCTACTTTTTGGACCAATATTTCGATTTCCGGATGGAACGTGCCGGCGATGAGCAAAGTCACGAAGCCCTGGCCCGTGAGCAGCTTAGCGGCGATCCGCTTTACTACTACCTTTGCAAGCGTTACGTCATCAATTGCAAGCGTGGCAAGGCCAAAGAAAATGCCTCGGCGATTCAAGCTTTTTTAGAAGAATGTCCCAACGAGCAGTATAATGACCTACTGCGTCAGATTTACAATGAAAGTAAAGGCTTGGTGAAGGGCATGAAGGCCCCCGCTTTTGAATTGCAAGATATTGAGGGCAAGCAGCTGTCGCTAGCCGATTTGGCGGGCAAAGTAGTGTACCTTGATTTTTGGGCCAGTTGGTGCTCTCCCTGTTTGCATTATATGAGGAATAGTCGGGAATGGAAAAAACGCTTTTCGAAGGAGGAAGTCGCCTTTGTGTACATCTCTTTGGACAAAAGCGAGAAGTCCTGGAGAGCTATCGTTCAGGGGCAGCAGCTTTCGGGTATTCATCTGCTGTCTCGCTCAGGCAGTGTCTATCAATCCAAGATTGCTCGGCTCTACCGGGTCAATCGCCTTCCTGCTATTTTCCTCTTGGATCAGGCCGGAAGGATCGTTTACAATTCCTACGAAGATTCTGGCCGGGTACGGCTGGAGGACCTCATCGACCAGTTATTGGATGATTAACAGCAATAGCCCCACTGCGAGACTATTGCTGTTGAACACAATATTGATCAAAAGTATCCGAATAAACGGACCTTTAACTTTAATTAGTGATAGGCCACAACGCCCCAGGTCGGAATGAGTTCGGCTTTATAATCGCCGCAGGCTGTTCCGCAGGGGACAAAGTCGGGGTTAGGCAGTCCGGTACAGGGAACACCGACTTCAAACACACAAGTAGTTCCGATATAAGCGCCCTCCGCTCGGATGATGATCATTCCTGGAGGAAGGGGAATCGCAATGACGGAATAAGCAGGAACGTCAATACTAAAAGTGCCCACCGGGACACAGCCTGGCCATCCGTAGTCAATTTTCATTTCTATATCACATTGAGTACGATTGCCCAAATTTTGGGCATCAACACTGCTGGTACTCATCAGGGTAAACAAGCCTGCCAGTAAGGCTAGAAATAGGAATTTTTTCATGATATAAGGTTTTAAGGTTTAAAGAATTAGATTTATTCCTAGAAGCGGACGGGGTAGAGAGTGTGACTTTGAAAGAAAAGAAATTCTAGAAAAATGTAGTGCCCCCTGATCAGAGGCACTACTGAGATATGGCTGAGTTAATTGGAGATTATAATCACGTTTCCGACAAGATCAGCGGTATAATCAAGGCAGGCCTCTTGACAGCTGACAGCATCAGAGGTCGATAGGCCAGAGCAAGCGATACCAATATTAAATAGGCAAATGCCACCGATAAAATTACCGCCGCTGTAGAGTCCTTTCGCCTCTATGATGGAGGTGCCCACAGGGATGGGGATCGGCGTTAGGCCATTCGGAGGAGTGACAACGCCGACCGTTCCTTGACTAACACAGTTTAGCGAGCCGAATCTAACCTTGATGCTTAACTCGCAATCGGTATTGTTTATGATTAGCCCTTGGGCATTGACACTGCTGGTACTCGCGAAGGTAAACAAGCCTGCGAGCAAGGTCATAAATAGAAATTTTTTCATGATAGCTATTTTAAAGGTTTGGAGAAATTGATTTGTTGCTTGGTCCTTAAGCGTGGAATACCAAGATTGCCCTTACTAGAAAGGTAATGGCCTGGCGGAGAGTGAAATTCGGCAGTGCCCCCATTGGTGAGGACACTGCGACTATATGACAAGAGGTATGGCCATTGATGAACATACCGCTCGTAAGCGCGCGCGTTTAATGGAAGACGACGACGCCCCAGCTGTTTAAGAGGGCCTTGTAAGGGCCGCAGGCGGCGGGGCAGGGAACGTTGACAAAATTGGGGTATCCAGAGCAGGGGAGGCCTACGTAGAAAGGACAGAAGGTCGACGCGTAGGTGCCTTTGGCCCTTTGAATGACCATCCCTAGTGGCATAGGAACGTTAACGACGCTAAATGGAGGTACGGTGGCTGTGAATACACCGGCAGGGGTACAACCTGGGAAACCGAAGGATACCGAAACTTCGAAGACGCAGGCCGTGCGGTTACCAATGCTTTGTTGCGCCTCAGCAGTGGTAAACGAGAACAGGGTGAAAATCCCTGCTAGCGCAGTTAACAACAGAAACTTTTTCATGATATAATAGCTTTAAGGTTAAGAAAATTCCAATAGGTGCTAGGGATACACGGAGGGCATATCCAAAGTGAAAAAGATTGTTGTTTTAGCAATAAATAAAAGGATGTGATAGAGTGGGAGTGGAGCGTGGTTTGAGGTGCTTTTTCTCTGTGCAATCGTAAGATAGGTAATATTTCAGGTCAAATGCAAAATCTTTGGTAAATTTTTTTTTACGCAAATTCCACTTTCGTTTGAGCCGTGTCTCCTGCGAAGGGACACGGCGATATTCTTACGCAAATTCCACTTGTATAGTTTTAATCAGCCCACAACTCCTAAAACACCCCAATATAATTCCCGGGCCGAATGAGCTTCAGTTCTTCCTTGATGACCTCGCTGATGTCCAGACCATCGATGAAGGCGTGAATCTCGGCCTGTCCTACATGGGCTTTCCCTCGCGTCAAGGCCAGCAGCGCTTCATAAGGCTTCGGGTAGCCCTCGCGCCGCAGGATATTCTGAATAGCTTCTGCCACCACCATCCAATTGTTGGCCAAGTCCTCTTGCAGCTTGGCTTCATTGAGCAGCAGCTTGCTCCCTCCCTTGAGCATGGCCTTACAGGCCAGCAAGCTGTGGGCGATCGGTACACCGATGTTGCGCAGCACCGTGCTGTCCGTCAGGTCGCGTTGCAGACGAGAGATGGGGAGCTTACTGGCCAGGTGGCCGAGCAAGGCATTGGCGATGCCTAGGTTACCTTCGGCATTCTCGAAGTCGATGGGGTTGACTTTGTGCGGCATGGCCGAAGAGCCGATCTCGCCCTTAATGGTCTTTTGGCGGAAGTATTCCATGGAGATATAAGTCCATACATCGCGGCAGAAATCGATGAGCAGGGTATTGATGCGCATCATGGCGTGGAAGAGGGCGGCGATGTTATCGTAGTGAGCAATTTGAGTGGTGAACTGCAGGCGTTTTAGCCCCAGGTATTCGCCGACGAAGTGGTCGCCGAAGCGGCGCCATTCGATGGAGGGGTAGGTGACGTAGTGGGCATTGAAATTGCCGGTAGCGCCGCCGAACTTGGCGGTAAAGGGCACCTCTTCGAGCATTTTGAGTTGTTGATCCAATCGCTCTACGAAGACCTGGAATTCTTTGCCCAGCAGGGTAGGAGAGGCGGGTTGTCCGTGGGTACGGGCCAACATCGGGATACTGGACCATTCGCTGGCGAAGCCGGAGAGCATATCTCGGATTTGTCGCAGCATCGGCAGGTAGACTTCTTTGACCGCATTTTTCAGCAGCAGTGGAGTCGCAGTGTTGTTGATGTCCTGAGAAGTCAGCCCGAAGTGGATAAACTCCTTGAACTCGCTGATGCCGAGTTCGTCAAATTTTTCCTTGAGGTAGTACTCTACGGCCTTGACATCGTGATTGGTGGTTTTCTCAATCTTTTTGATGTGCAGGGCATCGGTGAGGTTGAAATTTTCGAAAATATCATTGAGCCGATCCACCTTGTCCAGATCGAAGGATTCCAGCTGCGGCAGCGGGTGCTGGCACAAGGCGATGAAGTATTGGATTTCCACAAATACCCGATACTTGATCAGGGCATACTCTGAGAAATATTCAGCTAATTCTTTTGTCTTTTCGTGATAACGACCGTCGACCGGAGAGATGGCAGTAAGCATAGGTTTTTTATAGTTTGTTTTCCCACTGCAAACTTACCAATTCTCTCTTCTAAATCCTCAAATTGGATTAACCATTTTCATCCTTCTTTTTCTTCTTACCAAATTTCTTGAGCAGATTATTCGCCTTGTTTTTGACCTCATCCAGCGGTTTCTCCTCTTCTTCTTTCTTGGTCTCCTCACCTTCCTTCTTCTCCTTATTGCCCAGCTTATCTTTGATATTCCCCAGGATGTCGGCGGGTTTATCTTTGAGAGAATTGGGATTGGTGAGCAGCGAATCTACAGCGTCTTTGGCTCCTTTCTTGGCCTCATCAACAACGACCGTCTTGGTTTCTTCAACCTCTTTTTTCACCTCGGCGACGGCTTTCTCTTTCTCCTTGTTGATTTCCTCCTTCACCTGATCCACCGCATTATTGACCGGGTTATCGACGGCCTCTCCATCGGCGCCCAGCGGGCGGATATTGACTTTGGGGTCGGTGAGCGAGCCGGTCAGGTTGATCTGAACATTGATAAATTCGCCCTGAGCGATGTTCAAGCCCAGCTTGCTGGCCTCCTTACTCAGGAAGTTCAGGCCCTTGTCGGCGGCAGCGCCGACGGCATTGCTGGTCAGCATCTTGCGTGGAATACGGCTTAGGATGCGGTAATCCATGTTTTGGTTAAAGCCGTGGCTGCCCTTGATTTTCATGCCAATGTCTTTGAGCTTATAGTCAAACTCCTGGACTTCCACTCGACCATCTTTGACCTCGAACCAGTTTTTGCTGTCCTTGATCTTCATGCCGCTCTTCAACTCCGAAATGTCCAGTTTGTTGGCCAGTTGTTCGATGGGTTTGAAGTTGCGGATGACGCCGTCCAGAGTGTGGAGGAAGCCATCTGCGGAGAGGGTATTGAGGTCGGGCATGAGGTCTTTGCCCAGCTCGCCGCTCATCTTGAGGGAGGTATTGAAGTTGCCATCGATAAATTTGCCGATGGGGGCCAGGGCCGCGAAGGTATTGAGCTTGTCGAAGGCCTGGCGGAAATTCAATTTTTCCAGCTTATATTCCAGATCGAATTTGGGCTTATCGGGATTTTGAGAATTATAGCCGCCGTTGACATTCATCCGTCCACCGAGGCCATTGGCCTTACAGTTTTGCAGCTGTACACTTTGGTCCTTGACGGCCATATTGCCACGCAATTGGCGCAGGTCGATGTTGGTGTAGCGCAGCCGATCGATGTCCGCATTGATGTCGATGGCCATACGATCGGGCACGACGAAGGGGACCAGTTCCTCGTCAGCAGTATTTTTGGCCTGTGGAGCGCCATCCACCGTTTCGGTAGTCATAAACTGGTTGAGATCGAGGAAGTTGGAGGAGAGTTTGATTTTTCCTCCCAGCATTTCATTTTCAAAAACATAATCAAACCAGTTGGTTAGCAAACCATTGCCGCTAATATCGCTGTTGCCAATATCCATACGGAAACTCGAAATGGCCAGCTTACTAGGTGTCACATGCCCTGCCACCTGGCAGCCCTCCAATTCGTAAATATCGTACATAATCTTTTTCACTCGGGCATCAAACTTGAAATCAAAGCGATCGAAAATCTCGACACTGCCTTCCGCAACAGCAGAACTGGTCGCCGCTGGACTTTCCTCGGCCTCCGGCATCCATTCATTGGCATCAAAATAATTGGAGCGTACCTCCAATTCCCCACTCATCGTCTTCTCCGGAGAGAAATAGGCCAAAATATTATCAATGTATCCTTTAGCTTGGATATCGCTCTTGCCCATCTGCGCATCAAAGCGATCCAGCTTCACATTTCGGGGGGTAAAGGCCATCGCCATCTCTTTGATGCGAACCGGCGGTATGCCTTCCGCTTCATAGTTCATCGCCTGGATGGACATCGTCCCCTTCATATCGACATTCTCATAGTCCTGCGCATCGATGGCGGACATCCGCGTGTGCGCCTCCATATTCGCGTTGATGACTCCTTGCAGGGCCTGTACGCCTTCCAGCGGCATGGCCTGCGACAGCTCTTCGAGGTTGATGACCCCCTGTATCTTAGCGTCGACCGCCGGGTCGGAAATGGGCGTGCGCAGTTTCAGCACCGCCTCGAAGGGATTATTGCCCAATTTCATGCGGAATTGTGGAACATCGACCTTGACCTGATCAAAGTCACTGCTGGGGCTATTGATGGTCGCTTTGGTGCTGATATTGCTGATGCCGAGCGGTAGATCGGGGTACTGGAAAGAGCCTTTGTCAACATCCAGGTTGAAATTGAAAGCTGGATATTGATTTTTGGATCCATTGTATTTCCCTTTTACCATCCCATCAAATTGAAACTCTCCGGTGGTCTTTACATCAGCAAAGTCTTTAGAGTAGGCACTCGGGATGAGCGATAATAAGTTCTTGAATTGGTTCTGGGGAGCGTTGAATTTCAGATCAACCGTCGTATCATCCCAGCCCAGTTCGATGAATCCCTGGGCCAACAGTCGCATCGCATTGAGGCGAATATCATTTTCCTTCAAATCAAAGTGCATGTCCTTGATATTGGCCTTAAAGTCCGCATCGATGGTGGTTTCTGCCTTATTGAGGTAGGTGATGCCGTCGTAGCGCGCCGTTACGCTGCTTGAAGAGGTTTGGGTGGAAAAGTCGAAGACCTCCTGGGTGAAATCCCCCTTGCCCGAATGATTGAAGTCTTTGAGTTCCAGATAGATGTTTCCAAAACGATCGTCGAAGGTCACCTGCGCATCGTTAATGCTGTACTGTTGTAGCTTGACTGTAAAATCGTACGTTTCAGTACCGGTGGTGGTATCGGTAGTGGTCTTGGCAATATCGTAGTTAGCTTTGCCATCGGGCAGTACCTTTACATTGATAATGGGCTTGTCCAATTGTACGGAATAAATATCTATGGGTTGATCCTGATTGAACAAGAAGCTGAGGTTGAGGGCAAAGGACGCCTGATCCGCTGCCGCCAGCGTCAGCCCTTCGAATTCATCCACCCCGCTGATCTTGAAGTCTTCCAGCTGGAAGCTGAATCGAGGAAAGCTGCGAATGAATGATAAGTTCACATCGGCGAACTCGACTTTGGCATCCACCGTTCGATTGATGTCTGCTTTGATGCGCTCTACGATTTGGTCTTTGAATAAATAGGGAATAGCAATGATAGCTACAATAAGAAGGAGTAAAAGGACTCCAATTACTTTAAATGAACGTTTGAGGATTCGGCCCATAGTTGAAAGGTTTTGAACAAGTGTCAGATATAATGCTTAGTGAAAACTATCTTATGATGAAAATGTTCGAATGACGAATACCACTACTGTGTAAACGCCTTATTTTCATTGAAGTTGATAAATCATACTATCAAAAGGGTGAAGATAATTGAAAGTGTTCTAAAATCTTGTCTTTCCCAATAAAACGAGTAACTTGCATGCTTAATTGTTTCTAATCGCAGGCATGAATAGAAGACTAGCTGAACATACCCTTATTGAAAACCAGGAAGGCCTGGAAAAATTTTATAACGAAAACACCGATATTACCTGGCTTGGTTTTGATACGGAGTTTATCGGCGAAAAACGCTATTACACCTTACTCTGCCTGATCCAAATTGTCACTGCTAACGGCATTTACCTCATCGATACCCTTAAAGTCGATCGCTTTGATGGTTTTCTGGATATGCTGACTGACCCTTCGATCATCAAAATTACCCACGCTGGGGAGAATGATTATCGCCTACTGAACAGTCAGTTTGAGGTGACTCCAGTCAATTTGTTTGATGTCCAGATTGCAGCAGGTTTTGTCGGTTACAAGTTTCCGATTTCCTTTCAAAAACTGCTGGATAAGGAGCTGGGGGTACATATCAGCAAGGGCTACACCGTCTCTGATTGGAAATCGCGTCCCATCAATAACAAACAGCTGCAATACGCGCTGAATGATGTGATTTATCTCCATAAGCTGTGGACTCGACTAAGCAAGAAGCTGAATAATTATAAGCGGATGGAGTGGGCCAAAAAGGAGTTCAGTCTTTGGGAAAAACCGGCTTTCTATCAGGTCGACCCCCACAAGGAAGCCTTTGCCAATAGCTTGATCTTTAATCTTAATGTTCAGGAGCAGGTCTTTTTGATTCGCCTCTACGAATGGCGCAGGGCTACCGCCGAGCGCAAGAATTACTCCAAGGACATGATCTTACAGAGCAAATACATCGCAGGCATTGTCCGTAATATCCGCTCGGGCAAAGCCGCCTTAAAGAACCACCGCCGCATCCCTGATGGCATTATCAATCAGCATTGGGAGACTTTTAACAAGCTGTACCAGACCAAAATTAGCCCCGATGAGCGCGAACTCCTCAAGCGTATTCCCGAACCCGCCGAGATTGAAGCCAATAACGACGATCAATCTATGGAAATCCTGCACTTGCTGATCAAATACAAGTGCAACCAACACCGTATGGCCCACGACCTACTGCTGTACCGGGTCGATATGAAAAAGATGAAATTGCACCCCGATTACTTCGATACCAAGTTAGAGACGGGATGGCGCAAAGAATTCCTCGGTGAAGGCTTTATCGAGTGGATCAAGGAGCGCAGCCGTCTAGAGATTGATATGGATGGAGAAGAATGCATCATTCGACTTCGGTCGGGTGAAGAATCTAAATAGCCATCGTTAGCGGTGATATTATAGCCTTAAGGCGTTGCCTCGAATATTTAATGTTTGACGATCTTTTTTACGATCTTTCCTTCCGCACTATTCAAATGCAGCAAATACAGACCGCTGGTGAAGCGATTGAGATTCAATTGACTTTGGTGCAAGGTGCTCATAGGTAGTTTTTCGTAATAAAGCTGCCGCCCGCTGAGGTCGGTGAGCATCAACTCCAGCGCCGCCGGCTTCACCAGCTTCAACTCCACATTTAACCAACCCCCCGTCGGATTCGGTGCAAGCAACATCCGCACCCCCTCAAAGCCATCTACCACACTCGTAAACACCGCCTCAATTCCCTCAGATAGCCCCGTACAGCCGTTGGCATCCACCGTTTCCACCTGATACAAACCACTTTCCTCTATTACGTAAAACTGCCCCACGGCCCCCATAATCGGCGCTCCGTTCAACAACCACTGATAGCTTAGCGCCGGACTAGACCGCAGCTCATCATCTACCATCGTAATCTGTGGAATTACCGGCGTATTAAAAACAAGGTTAAGCATTTCCGACTGTACTTCACAGCCCTCCAAAGAGCTAACCTGGACGGAATAGGTCCCGCTCTGTTCCACAAGAATGGCATTGCTGTCCACCGCAAGCAGCAGCGAATCGGCCGTCCAAACATAGGAGGCAGCCCCGGCGGGTACGGCAATCGTCGCTATCTCCCCCGAACAAAACGAGGTATCGCTGAGGTTTAACTCTGCGCTTGGCAAAGAGTATAGGTCCACTCTGATGGGCTCAGAAGTTGAAGCGCAACCGTCCAAATAGGCAATCAAAACATAAGCGCCGGAATCGACGACTTCGTAGGTATTGCCGTCTTGGGAAACGACTTCTCCATTTTTCATCCATAAATAAAAATCCAAGCTATCTGGAGCCTCCAAGAGACTGGAACTACCCTCGCAAAACTGGATGGAATCAGCAGAAAGTGCAGCAATATCGGGAAGGGGATTGACGGCAATGTCAAACGGCTCAGACTGAGCACTGCAATGCCCTTTAGTGGCTTTGACCGTATAAGTCCCGGCCGCCTCAACCACCAACATCGACAGGCTATCCCCAGTCGGTACTCCATCTTTAAACCACTCATAGCTATCGGCTCCCGGTGCGACGCTAAGCTCTGCCTCACTGCCCTCACACAGCGGCAGAACCGCTGCGGTCTCTATACTTACATCTGGATTCACCACCGGCGTAACCGGCTGCCAATCGATGCTATCTGCTGAAAGTACAAACAGACCTCGGGTGACATCAGAAGCGATAATTTTGCCTGAAGAAAAAAATGGATAAACACCCCAAACTCCTTGAAAATCATCAGGATAGTTGGTGTTAGGTGTAGTGTCATAAAAGGCGGTGCGTACAGGGTTTAGCGGATCGCTGATGTCGAAAATGACGACGCCATCGTGATAGTAGGAGACGACCAGATAGTCGCCGCGTATGAATGGATTGTGGGGACGATTTCGAGTGAAGTCGGGGGCTAGCAAAGGCGCTTTGAAGGTTTTTTCCAGCTCAATCAACCGGTCTTCTTTTCTTTCCAGATTAATGATCCCTAAGGGCTGCCCTATGGGTACTTCTTCTGCGTAAAAAGCGTACTTTCCATCATCAGTCAACCAACTACTGTGGTTGTAGGCGCCAGTGACCAAAGCAGCCATCCGAATGGGGTCACTCGGATCGGTCATATCCCAAACGTAATAGCCTTGATAGCCGTGTGAGCAATAAGCGATATTATCGCGGACATAGACATCATGCACATATTCTCCCCCCGGCAGGCTTACCCCCGCCAGTTCAATTGGATTATCTGGATCGGTCGCAATATCGTAGACAAACATATCCTCTACATTGGTGCCCACCACGTACATCCGACCGTGTTGCTCTTCGATGTAAATATTATGCGCAGCATTGAAAAAGGTATTGCTTTGGTAGGTCTTGATGATGGTATCCTGGATATTGCTCAAATCGAAGATCATCAAGCCTTCAGAAAGATCATCAGAGACGGCGTAGGCGCGGTCGCGGTAGGTCTTGATGTCTCGCCAGATGGTACGCTGCCCACCGTTAAAATGCCCCATCTCTCTGATGTTAGCAGGATCGGTGATGTCCAAAAAATAAATGCGCTCGGTAGTGCCGATGATGGCGTATTCACGCCCCTCACAGTCGACGTAGCCCCAGATGTCATTATAGACGACGCCAGAGGAGGCGGGTAGGCTATCGATGTCCCAATTACCGAGTAAGCTAAGTTGGGATGAAGTGTCTTGTTGAGCAAATAAAGAGGAGCTGATGAGCAGGCCAATTAAGAAGAACAAATTTTTCACTGGACAATATGGTTTTTTTGTAATTTGGAAGCTAAAACATTGCCAATCACAATCCACTAAATTTATGACTGAACGGCCGCTTCTCCAAGTAAAGCATCTCAAGACTTTCTTTTCTACCGACGAGGGGCTAGTTAAAGCCGTTAATGACGTCAATTTTACGGTTCGGCGGGGAGAAACCATCGGAATTGTGGGCGAATCTGGCTCCGGAAAGTCAGTTACTTCGCTTTCCATCATGCGTCTGGTGCCGCAGCCGCCGGGTGAAATTGTGGGGGGAGAAATCTGGTACCATCCCGCCGACGGCCAGCCCATCAACCTCCTCGACCTGCCGGAGAAGGAAATGCGCAAATATCGAGGCAACGAAATATCGATGATCTTTCAAGAGCCGATGACCTCGCTCAATCCAGTCTTCCGCTGCGGCGAGCAAGTTACTGAGGCCCTGATGCTGCACGAGCAGATGAATAAAGCTCAAGCCAAGGCCCGCACGCTGGAACTATTCACCAAAGTACAACTTCCTGACCCGGAGCGCATCTTCCAATCCTACCCTCATCAGCTTTCCGGCGGGCAGAAGCAGCGGGTGATGATCGCTATGGCCTTATCCTGTAATCCGGGCCTCCTCATCGCCGATGAGCCTACCACCGCCCTCGATGTTACGGTACAAAAAAGCATTCTGGACCTGATGCAAGGACTCAAGGCTGAATACAATGCGGCGGTGCTGTTCATTACCCACGACCTAGGGGTGATCGCGGAGATTGCCGATCGGGTGCTGGTGATGTATAAGGGGAAGATCGTTGAGGAGGGGCGGGTGTATGATATTTTCAGTAACCCCCAGCATCCCTACACCAAGGGCCTACTGGCCTGCCGCCCTCCGCTAGACTAT
The DNA here is from genome assembly GCA_038750655.1 of Bacteroidota bacterium. Lineage (GTDB taxonomy): Bacteria > Bacteroidota > Bacteroidia > Chitinophagales > Saprospiraceae > JBCDGZ01. Next base: position 30,041 of record JBCDGZ010000037.1, read on the forward strand.
CGGTTAAAGCGACTGCCGGTGATTGCTGATTTTATGACTGTCGAGCGCTCGGGGGAGGAGTGGCTGTTGAAGGAAAAGGTGGGGTCGGTGAAGGAGGTGGTGGAGGCCAATAAGATTTTGGGATCGGAGCGGGAGGAGCGGCAGCGACGCCTCTACGCTGCGGAGCCCTTGATTAAGGTTGAGCAATTGTCGACCTGGTTTCCCGGCCAACGCAATTTTTTTGGTAAGCCCATCACTTGGGTCAAGGCAGTCAATGAGGTCAGTTTTGATGTTTATCCGGGAGAGACGCTGGGCTTGGTGGGGGAGTCGGGCTGCGGAAAGACGACGCTGGGGCGCAGCCTACTGCGGTTGACGGAGGCCCGTAGCGGAAAAGTGATCTACGATGGGCAGGACTTATTGCAGCTCAAGCCCCGAGCCTTGAAGCAATTGCGCCCGCAGATGCAAATCATTTTCCAGGATCCCTATTCCTCGCTCAATCCTCGCATGACGGTGGGGCAGGCGATTATGGAGCCTATGCAGGTACATGGATTGTACAATAATGATGAACAACGCAAGCAGAAGGTGATTGATTTACTAGAAACGGTCAGCATGGAGGCCAAGCACTTCTACCGCTATCCGCATGAGTTCTCTGGCGGCCAGCGGCAGCGCATCTGCATTGCTCGGGCTTTGGCCCTCAACCCTCGCTTTTTGGTTTGTGATGAATCGGTGTCGGCACTGGATGTGTCTGTACAAGCGCAGGTGTTGAACCTCTTGATCGATTTGCGAGAACAATTTCAGCTGACCTACATTTTTATTTCTCATGACTTGTCGGTGGTCAAGTTCATCTCCGATCGGATGATTGTGATGAATGGAGGGCAGATTGAGGAGTATGGGGATGCGGATGACATTTATCTACGGCCGCAGAAGGCGTATACGCGCAAATTGATCCAGGCGATTCCCAAAGCCTCATTTAAACGGCCCTCAAAACGTTAAACTAAGCGTTAAAGAGTGTTAAATTGTGACTTTTGAACGGTATTGCGGATAAATTTGTTGGGAGAATAGACAGCACATGCAACGTTTTTAATAAATGCCTGTCTATAAGAATAACCATTAGGTCTAAAAAATGCAAAGGCAGATCGACTTAATGCTAAAGACCCTGATAAAAAGTGTTAAATTATAAGGGTCCGTGTAATTACTCAAACTGTTAAAATTAAATCTATTTCAACTAAATTAACTTCAAAGCTCCTCATGAGAAATCCCAGTTTGCGCCCCACTCTTATTGTTTTACTCGTTTTAGCCAGCGTTTTCTCCTATGTATACATCAATACTGTACAGATTGGAGAGGTAAAGATGGAGGGAGCGAATACACTGACGCCCCAGATAGAGCAGGTAGAGCCAGAAACGCAAGAGCAACAGCGCACTATGCCCGATGTAGAAATTGTCAAGTTATTACTCCAGAAAGGAAAGCAAATTCTTCCCGCTTCCTGATTACTTCTAACCTTCTTTTTTTCGCCAGTATCGCATTAAACCTGCGACGCTCATCCACGATGGATTGGCCGCTTCGTATTTCTTAATTCCTTCTTCATCAATTCCCGTCGCGCTCAACTGCCCGGCTACATAAGCCTGAAATTTCGGAATAACGGTCTCGGCGGCTTCACCGGCTTCCCAGTGAGGCTTCATCCACTGCGCCCAGTTGTCCAACTGCCACTCCAAATCAGACAGGTGCTGGGCATTATTGTCCACCAAACCGAAATGCGTAAGGTAAATCTTGATGTCTCCCATCTCCCGCAGTAAATTAATGGAGGCTTTCCAATCCTCTATATTAATGTCTGGAGGCGGGCAGGGCGGAACTACCAGCCCCTTTTGAATGCTTACCCCAGCTACATCACCAGCAAAAAGCTCCTCTCCACACTGCCAGGCAATGTGATGAACAGCATGCCCAGGGGTATGCCAAGCCTGGAACGTTAAATCACCCACTTCTATTTGTTCCTCATTGTTAACAGCGCGGAGTCGATCTGCTGGTATGGCCTTCATATCGCCCCAAAGTACATCCATCTGGTCTTGGTAGATGCGACGAGCAGAGTTCATCAGCCGCGAGGGGTCAAGAAGGTGGGGGTAGCCCGCAGGATGCACATAAATGGTTGCTCCGCGCTCGGCAAAGGCCCAGGCCGCTCCGGCGTGATCGAGATGGATATGACTCAAAAAGACATGACGTACATCGCTCACCTGGAATCCCAATTGCTCAATCCCTGCTTTGAGAGAGGGAAAAGTAGAGTAGGGACCCGTTTCTACGAGTACAAGCCCATCCGTAGTAGGCAGTAGAAAAGCAGCAATGCTATCGGCATTTTTCAAAAAATTCAGATCAATAATATGGGTCATTGGAAGCTATTTTGTGGCTTGCATGAAAGAAACGATGTGTTGGGCGATTTCTTCCCCCTTGTCTTCTTGTAAAAAGTGGCCGGCCTGGCTGATAATGTGGTGCGCCTGCCCGGCTGCACCCGGCACCCGCTTTTGAAAAACCTTCTCCCTACCGTTCATGATAGGATCGCTGTCGCTAAAAAGGGTCAAGAAGGGCTTCTGCCACTGTATCAACTGCTGCCAAGCTTTTTTATTGTTTGCTGATTCTGGATCATCGGGAGAAGCGGGAACCAGGAGGGGGAAAATCCGAGCCCCAGCCTTGTATTCCTCCGTCGGAAAAGGGGCGTCGTAGGCCGCCCGGACTTCAGGACTCAATGGATGGACTGTGCCCATTGTGAGGACTCCACCAGCAGAGAAGACTTCAACTTGCTGAGAGAAGGTCTTCCATTGGTTAAAGGCATCCGGGAGAGGGGTTTCGCCAGTTGGCAGATAGGTATTGGCGGCGATGGCCCGGGAAAAGCGATCTGACTCCTCCACCAGCAGGCGCAGTCCCAACAGTCCTCCCCAGTCCTGACAGAACAGGGTGACGTTGCGCAGATCGAGCTGTTGGATAAAGCTACGCAGCCAATCGAGGTGTCTGGCGTAGCTGTAGTCGGATTGCTCCGTAGGCTTTGAGGAGCGCCCAAAGCCGATGAGGTCTGGTGCGATGGCGCGGTAGCCCGCTTGGGTGATGATGGGGATCATCTTTCGGTAGAGGTAGGACCAGGAGGGTTCGCCGTGTAATAGCAGAACGATCTCCTCACTTTGTCCTTCGTCTACATAGTGCATTTTGAGGCCAGGGGCCAGCTCGGCATAGTGCGGAGCAAAGGGATAATCGGGCAATTGCTCAAATTGAGAATCTGGGGTTTGGAGGATTTTCATTACAACTGGGGTTAGTTAATAAATGCAGGCTCGGTTTCCAGTGTCGTTCTTTGATTGCTCATCAGACGCTCGTGCAGCCCTTTAATCTTGGGTAATTCATATTCGAAGAAGTACTCCATGGTTTTTATTTTACCCATATAGAAATTGTACTCGTCGGGGGCTAGCCCATCGTTGATAGCGAGATGCGCCTTGTGGCCTTGCAGCAGCCATTGCCAAGCGATGGTGACGTGGCTGAAGTATTCGAGGTAAAGGGTGGCGTCCGCGAGAAAGACTTCGGGGCGATCGTTCATCGCCAGGTTGATCAGATGCATCGTTAGCTCGTGTAGGGATTTGGTACTGGTGGTGAGCTGAGCGCATGCCTTCTCCAGTGCTGGAATGCCGCTGGCGGCGGCGATGGCTTCTTGAACAGCAGCTAGGAAAAGCTTTAGCCCTTTGCCTTTGGCCATCATTACTTTACGACCCAGTAAATCCATACCGTGGATGCCAGTGGTGCCTTCATAGATAGAATTAACGCGGATGTCACGGTAGTATTGTTCTAATGGAAAATCATCACAGTAGCCCGCTCCCCCCAAGCATTGCATCCCAATGCTGACGGCGAAGTTGCCAAATTCAGAGGGGTAGGACTTGGCGATGGGCGTCAGCAGCTCGAGTAGGAACTTGGCATCTTCCTTTTCCTCCCCTTCACATACATTTTCTTTATCCGCCAGCATGCTGCAATAGAGGAGAAGCGAGAGGCTGCCTTCGACAACGGCCTTTTGGAAGAGCAGCATTCGGCGTACATCGGCGTGCTCGATGATTTGTACCTGAGGAAGAGTAGCATCTTTGCTGGATGGATGGCGACCCTGGGGGCGCTCATTGGCGTACTGCAAAGCGGCGTAGTAGGCGCCGGAGGCAGTAGCTGCCGCCATCATTCCAGTGGCAATCCGTGCTTCGTTCATCATCTGGAACATATAGGGCAATCCGTGATGTTCTGCTCCGACGAGATAGCCGTGGCAATCGTCCTTTTCTCCAAGCATGAGATGTGCCGCAACGTAGCCTTTCTGTCCCATTTTTCCGTACAGGCCCGCCGTCGTAACATCATTATTTACCAATGTATCGTTCTCGTTACGGTACTTCGGCACTACGAAGAGTGAAATCCCCTTCGTACCCGCTGGCGCGCCCTGGATACGGGCCAACAGTAAGTGGACCACATTATCGCAAGCCTCATGGTCACCACCGGAGATATAAATCTTTTGTCCTTTGATCTTATAGTGACCATTGCCCGAAGGTATAGCTGTGGAGGTAATATCGGTGAGCGAACTGCCCGCCTGCGGCTCCGTCAGGGCCATTGTCCCCTGCCAGTCTCCATTGTACATCTGTGGCATATAGGCTTGTTTCAGCTCATCGCTGGCAAAGCTTTTTAAGAGATTGGAAGCCCCTTGGGTCAAAAAGGCATAGGCAGCAGCGTTGGCGTTGGCGGCGTAAAAGATAAAAAGCCCCGCATTCATCAGCGTCAATGGCATTTGTTGCCCACCATCTTCGTAGTCGCTGTGTGCGGCAATCCATCCACCATCGGCAATGGCCTTGATAATAGATTTGAGCTTAGGGTGAGTATGCACCTGCCCATCTTTATAGTAGGCTTTCTTTTTATCCATTTCTCGATAAAGCGGAAAGAGGTGCTGATCGCCAATTTGCTTGGCGGCATCCAAGGTCATATCAAAAGCCTCGCTGTCGTAATCTTTAAAATAATCGTATTGATTGAGTTGAACTGCGTCCAGGACTTCGTGGAGCATGAATTTGAGGTTCCTTACATTAACGTATTGTTCTGCCATTCTTTTTGAGCTATGAGCGCATCCAGAGAACGGGGTAGGAGAGGGTTCTCCGCATGCATCGATTAAGAGATGCCCCAAAATAATGAGAATTCACGAGATATGGACCAGTCGTAGCGATTTTTCGCTAAAAATTAATTTGATGGATATTTAATGTAAAATTTTACTCAGATAAAATTTTCTTTATAAACAATTTTTCCAATGAAATGCAAAAGCAACCAAAAGTCTCTTCCCGAAAATCGACTAGATCTGAGAAAATTTTTGCCCCCTACTCAGAAAGGATACCCAAAGGCAAGGTTGAATCGCAGATTTTCGCTCCGCCATGCTGCACTCCCCAAATCAAACTGATCCAATACCCAGCGCTGGCCTTCGGGCAACCAGGGCTTGGTTAGCGGAAAGGCGAGATCGAGACGTAGCAGCAGGATGTCAAAATCATAGCGCAATCCCAGGCCAGTACCAACGGCCAACTGTTTGTAAAAATTATTCCAGCGAAATTTGGCCAGTTCATTATTATTGACCCCCCCTTGAAACAGCCAGACATTGCCTGCATCGACAAATAAGCCCAGTTCGAAGGATTTACCGATTTTAGGCCGCCATTCCAGGTTACTTTCGATCAAAATATCTCCTGTGCCGGTGAAGAAGAAAATGCGCTCTGTCGGCTCGGTGCTACCGGGGCCGACCTCTCGGGGTTGAAAGGCCCGGTTGCTGTTGGGCCCTCCGGTGCTGTACAGATCGAAGAAGGGAAGGATCACCTCATCGCGGAAGGGGATGGAGACATTGGCGGCGAGGCGTAGCCCCAGCGATTGATCTTTAGAAAATTTCCAGAAGTGGCGAACATCCTGCTCCAGACGCAAGAATTGGCTTTCGATCAGCTCGCTGGGAATCAAATTATCGCTAGAAAGTAGCTTATTGCCCAGCACGCCGATTTTACTGCGCGAATAGAAATTACCAGCCCGGCGAGCCTGCGCCCGACCATCATAGAGCAGGGTGTAGCTGGGTTTGAAGATCAGCATATTTTCCAAATTCAGCAGCAACTGATCATCCCCCCCTGCATTGGTATTGTCAACATTTATGAGCACAAGGATTAAATCCCTCAGCTCCCCTACTTCGTAATTCGGACGCAGCCAGTTGAGTTCTACCGGAGTCAATTCATGGCTGGTATATTTTCGTTTGCGCCACTGGTAACTCAGACTAAAATTAACATCATTTTGGACAAAGGCCGGGGCGAAAGTCGAATCGACCTGTAATCTTCCGAGTAGCTCATTAAAGCCCTCGACTTCCAAGAAATCCTCTATCCCGACCAAGGGAATCCTGATCTGATCGCGCTCGAAGGTGAGGGTAAATTTGGTAGAAGAAATCGCCTCGCTAGCCGCCAGCCTACTGCGAAAGGGGAGAAGCAGCCCCGGTTTTGTCAGTGCAATGGATAATTCCTGCTGTTGATTAGAGGCAATGGTATCGATCAGCGGGATATTGTAGTTAAGTGTCGTGCTAATGCGCAGTTGTTCTGCACCACCGAAGAGATTGCGATCCAGATAGGACAAGGTAATTTCTGGGCCGAAATAAAGCGACGATTTCAGCGCAAAACCCAGAGAACCTTCGATGGCATTGCGCTTTCTGGGCGTCAATCGGATCACAACGTTTAACAGTCCTTCTTGCCCAGGAAGGGGAAAAAACTGGATGTCGATAAACTGATGATTGTTCAGAAAGGCCAGTTTTTGCAGGGTGCTTTGGTGAGTTTCGGCAGAGTACAACTGTCCGATTTGAAAGGTGATGGCCTCCCGCAGGGTAGTGGGGCGCAGCGGCAATTGACGAGCAACGATTTTTAACCCTTCGTAATCCAGCGTGTCGGGTTCACCCTGTTGATTATCTTTTACGTTCATGTCAGGATAAACCCAGATGTTTCGGATGCGTTGGGGAATCAAATGATTCGCATCTACGGTTTGTTTCAACTGTAAGGCCAGCTGAATTTCACCTTTGACCTGGGTAGTATCGGCTCGAAATTTAAGATCATCTTCGGTGAAAAAGTAATAGCCGCTCTGCTTTAAGACCGACGCTAATCGCTGCCGCTCCTTTTTTAAAACTTCTAGCTGATAAGGCGTACCAACTTTAACTAAGCTTTTAGATCGCAGGCTATCAATTTTGGCCTTAATGACCGGCGTACTCACCTCATTGCTGTAAGTACTCAAAGTATAAGGCGTACGCAGCTTCACCTCGTATTTGACTTTGACCTTCCGGCCTCTGGTCTTGAGTTCGCTACTGACTTCAGAAAAGAAAAATCCATTATTAATCGCTTTATTTTCCAACAGGCGCTCCATCTGAGTCCTGAACTTTTCATCGTAAATAACCGGCTCTTGCCCCAGTTTTTGCAGCCAGGGCAGCAATCCTTTCTCTTTCTTGCTGGCAAATAAATTGTGAATGCGCAGTCCCCAGCGGATGCCGAGAAAGCGTCGATTAGGTCTTGGATTTTTGATCAAGCTCTCATAAGCAGTCATCAGCGCTTTAGTATCGGTCTTTTTATTGGCTTTTTTGATCTTTACTTTCGCTCCGGTATAAAGATATTCCCCATCAGCCAGGCTGCGCTTCAAGCCACAACCCGATCCGACAACCAAAAGCATCCCCACCAGTACTATAATCCCGATTCGCCTCATTGCCTAGTTCTTATTCTTTTTTTGAAATATCCGAAAACTACTGAAGTCCTTAGAAAAAACCAGCGCACCGCCAACTTTGAGTCCCGTCCCCCCGATAAAATCGTCAAATTCGCGCTGGTTGTAGACCTTAATCCGAAAGCGACCATCTGGGGTAAGGGCATATTCTACCGTAATATTATCCAAGTAAGTCTGCGATTCACTATCATCGGTTCCTCTTTCTGTACTCGTCTTACCATCCAGACTGATCGTCAGCCGATTATTCAGCAGGCGCTTCCGCACGCTGACCTTAAAATCCGTCTGAGCAATATCGTTGGCATCCTTGTAGCTGTCTAACCCAAAGTCCAGCTCTACAAATTTGATGTATTTATTGGCCAGCCCATTCAATTGCTGGGTAATCACATTATTGATATTTCCGGACAAATCAACCACCTGAAAGTCGGTATTCTCCATAGTTTGGGCGATGAACCCATTAAAAAGGATAAGCGAAAAGGCTTGGGTATTTTGCTGACTGGGATCACTATTGATGTTGTTGATGGCCCTGCGAATGTCCGCATTATCAATGTTGCCTTCGGCGCTCGGGTATTCGATAGCCGTACTGATCTCCGTTTTCAGTGGCGTCCCCCCAATTCCCAGATTCACCACAAAAAGCTGCTTAATCGAAGTCCCGTTGTTATTCTCCGAATCTGACTGATTCGCAATCAATGGGTAGGCAGAGGCCCGCACATTGTACAATACATTCAAAGCCAATTCTGGACTATAGGGATCACCCCGCCAGACCACCGTCCCCCCCGGCTTCACCTCAAACCGACGACGAATCAGCTGCTGGTAGGAAAACAAATAATCCCCCTTGACTACCTGCAGCTCCCCATTCAACTCCATACTACCATCTGGATTCATCACAAAAAACAGGTCGCCCTTGGCCTGCCCCTCAAAATAATCACCAGTCAAGGGGTTAGTAATGATTTTAAAGTTCAGCTTTTCGTCTACACTCATCTTCACCGCCACCTTCATCTGCAATTCATTAGGCAGTGGCGACAGGGTGGGGGAAGCCTTATTTTCCTGCTTATCCTCGGGGACTACAAACTCAACGATGCCCTCGCCCGTTTCGATTTGATTGGCCACATCGTTGTAAACGTAGGTCAGATTAGACTCCTTTTGGGGACTAGCCGTAACTTCGATAGTTGGAGAAAAGATGTTGCCCCGCAGGCTGGCCGTAGCATCCACCAGCAGCTTGCCATAGTACAATTCATTGTCCTCCGCCTCTGTGTTGAGCACCAGAAAGTCTTTGATGCTAATGTCAGATTGGAAGAAAAAGTCCTGATAATTTTCCGTCAGAATAAAAGAAGAAGCAATGCCCTTGTTGCCATAGACGTCGAGGACTTCCAGGTCTTTAAACTCAATGGCATTGGCATCGAAGACAATGGGCTGGGTGCCTAGCCTTAGCTGTGTTTTGAGCTGTTTGATCCCCAAGGCGGCATCTTTGAGCTGAACTTTGCCGACCAAGGCCGGTTGGTCAATGCTTCCTGTGATTTGGAGATCGCCGGCCAGGTCGCCTTGCAGGTTTTCCAGATAAGTGGCCAACAGCGGCTCAACGGAAGGTAGATTGAGGTGCTGTAGGTCCAGCGCGAAATCAATAGGTTCCAACTTACTTTTTAGATCATAGTGCCCGTTCAGGCGCAAGTCATTCCCATTGCCCAGGAGGCGGAGATCAGCAGCAATGCGTTGATCCTTACCGCTGTTGCTACTCAGGTTCATCTGCCCCAACAGAGCCTGCAAAACTTGCAGACTATCTACCCGAAGATCAGCATTAAAGGCCAGCTGATCAAAGGGTTGGCGCAGGCTGAGGCTCCCGTTAGCAATCCCACCGAGGTAATTGCTGTTGAGTTTAACCATATCGGAAAGGGTATTCAGATCAAAAGACTCGAAGAACAACTGCAGCTCTCCGTCGGCCAATTCGCGGATGCTGATGGCCTCACCAGCCTTCGACAATCGCCAATTGCTTACCCCCAACTGGCCTTCCAGCCATGAAATTTGATTGTTATATGTGATTTCCCAATCCTCATAATTCAATAATTGCCTCGGCAACAGGCTAAAATAGATGCCCATGCTATCCGTAAAGCGAGCAGACGAATGCAGGGCATAGCGCGGCTTTTGCTGTCCATCCAAGAGTTGAATGCTGTTCTGCGTGCGCCGATCCTTCATTCCCCCATCAATCCGTACATTCAACAGGTCTGTCAAGCTGGACAGCACCGCCTCATCGGCCTGAATTTGATAGCGCAAGGAATCGCCCTGAATACCCGCATCGACAGCTAGTTCGTAAAAGTGGAAAGCCTCCCATTGCACCTCCTCCAACTGGCCGTTAAAACTCAATTGCTCCTTTCGGCTATCAAACGCTCCAGCAAATTGCAAGGGCGAAAGGGCCTTCAGCTGCGGCAAATAGCCCAGCGTCAGCAGCTCGGGGCGCAGCAATTCAAAAGAGTACTGAAAGGCATCTTGGCCCGAAGGCGCTGGCAGCTCTCCGGAACTGATCGGCCATATACGATTGACCTGCTGCTGTAGCGCATACTGTACACTAGGGAAGCGAAATACCCCTTCAAGCTCCGCATTGAAAAAATCAGACTGAATGCGTAGGCTATTCTGGCCATTGTCCAGTTGAGCAAGCAGCGCCAAGCTATCTACCCGCTCGGAGCGATCACCATACTGGATGCGCCAATCTGAAAGCAGGAGCTGACTGGATAGAGTATCCAAAGTGTAGCCCTCCAGCTCCCCCCGCAGACGACCTTGCAATTGAATGGGCTGATCGCTCAATTGGAGAGCTTGCAGGTCGAGGTGGGCTATATCCATGAAGAGAGAGGTTTTGGGAAGTTGACGGGTATAATCCAGGTCAAAGTTGGCCTGCAATCGGATTTCTTTTTCTTCGGCGACGGCTGTCGCTCGCAGGCTTTGGTCTTTCAATTCCCCTTTTACCATCAATCCCGTCATCGAGCTGTCTTGACTATTTTTTACCGTCAATAAAAAATCAGCAAAGGATTGGGTGGAGAAATCAAAGCCTTGCCCTCTGAGTTGCAGATCAACGGCCCAGGGAGCGAGCAACAGCTCGCCAATGCTGTCGAGGTACTCCTGCTGAATGAGCGTGGTGGCTTTGAGGTCTGCAATATTCAGGTCGAGGGCGTAGGCCTCCTTTTGTAGCTGGGCATCAATGGTCCAGGTACCACTATTGGATTCCAGTGCAAATTGGGTTTTAAAGTCAGATAAATCGCCTTTAAAGATACCGGATAGCTTGTTGATGAACGGTAGATTGAGGTAGGCGGGAAGGAGGCTGTCGGGAAGGAAGTTGAGCAATTCTTGCCGACTGATGTCTGCGGCGTCCAGTTGAATATCGAAGCTGGGGCTTTCCTCGCCCAGCAAGCCCAGGATATTGCCGCTTAGGTTCAGCTGCTGCGCCAGCTCTTGCCGGTAACTGAGGAGGCGTAGGTTGGGTTGCAACGCCGAGAGGTAGCCCTTGATGTCGCCAGTTAGGGTGAAGCGGTCGGGGAGGTTGACGTAGGCCGGGAGGCTATTGGGGGGCAGGTAGGCCAGTAGGTCGCTTTTGAAGGTCCGAAAGGTGTCGAGCTGGACATCAAGGTAGAGGCTATCAGGCTGATTGAGGTGACGAAGTTGGGCCTTTGCCCGAATTTGGGTCAGGTCTTGACTTCCTCTTCTTAGGGTTTGGGCGTTGATGGAAGAGCGGCAGGCCTGCAGATCACCGCTGATGCTACCGGAGAGTAGGATGCTATCGGGCAGTTGTACGTAGGCGGGTAAGCTGCCTGGAGGCAGCAGTTGCCGGAGGGTTTGGGCTTTGGTTTGTAGTTTATTGATTGTTAAATCCAATGCGATGGCTTGGGCTTGGTTGAGGTTGCCCAGGGTGCCGGAGGCTTGTAGCTGACTTTGCCAGCCTTTGAGTTGCAGCTGATTGACCTGTAATTTTTTCAGATCGCCGACGGCATCCACAGTGAGCGATAGGGGAGTAGGGGTTCCCTGAAAGAGGCTGATGCTGTCCAGTGCTGGATAGAAATAGCGGAGGTCCTTCCAAGTTTTGAATGCTGCCACCAGGTCACTATTGATACGCATGGTGGACAGTGGGGGAGCTTGTTTCTCCAGAAAAGGATACAGCAGGTGGGTTTTGGTGCTGTTAAAAGTGCTTTGGTCAGTTTTCAGGGCTAGTTCTTCCATTTTCAAACCTTCTTCAGAAAGGTCGAAATTCATTTTCAGTTGTTCAACATTCAGGCCTCCGGCGGCTTGGCCGGAGAGGGCCAGGATATTGGCCTTGATGGCAGATTCTTGGTATTCCAGGCTATCGATCTGGGCTTCGAGCTGTTGAAAGTCGAGGTGCTGTGGATCGAAACCGTCGATGGGAGGCGCAGTGGGCTGGTCGTATTTTAGAGCACCCTGGCTCAATTCCAACTGCGCCATTTTGAGGAGTGTTCCGGTATCGGTAAGGTTGAATTGGGTATTTTGGGCATCTAGGCTACCAATGGTCGTTTCTAAGCCCAAGTCTCTCATTGTCAGTTCCAACTGTACTTGATCCAGGTTCAACTGAGCCGCTTCCACTCGATAGGCAGGCGAGGCGGAGGTATCGGAGGCGGTTGTATTATTGTTTGTTTCCCCAATGGCAATACTCACCTGGCTTTGCCCCAGCGCCAGCTGCTCCACCTGATACAAATGTTGTACATAATCCAGCTGGTTGATCCGACTGTCGAGTTGACCAATGTTGGCTTCAACGAAAAGGCTGTCGGGTATATTGGTGAGTTGAAAATCAATGCCTTGCAGGGCAAGGCCTGCTTCGGCAAACGTTAGCACCCAGGGCTCTCCTGGCGGTTCTACAGTCGCTGTAGAATCAACCGGAGTTTTAGGGCCACTAAATGCCTCAATAATAAAATCGTAGTTGGTACTATCCAGGCCCATATACATCCGAGCCATCCCATCCGAGAGTCCCAAATGATCGAATTGAATTTGTTTGCTCAGGAGCTTATTGAGTCGAAAGTTCAACTCCAATTCTCCAATTTCCAGCAGCGGCTGCTGTTGCTGGTCTTCCACGTAGAGACCTTGTAATACCAATGATTCGGGAAGCCGAAGGCGGATAGCACGCAATGCTACCTCCGTCTGGAGTGTATTTTCCAAATAGTTTTCAAGAGAAGTGGTAAGGCGCTGTTGCACCGCTGGGATTTGAATAAGTAGTAGGAGAAGCACCAGTAGGACGAACAGTACCAACAAGGAGCGCGCAATAAACCGGAGGATCGGTTTGAGTGTTTTTAGGAATCGAGAACGTCGATTCACACCCTAAATTGTCTTTGAGGAGGATTCACTATAGGGTAGAGCATTAAGAAATAGGTTTGGAGTATCGAAATGGCCTCCAAACCTATTTATAGCGGAAAATTATTCAACGAGGTGTTCGGTGATGTCGTCTTCATGTATCCCTTTGGGATCGCGGCCATATTCGTTTTCTCCAACTTCCCCCTCTGTAACAGTCAGGATAAAGTTGTAAATCGGAATCAGCAGGAACCATCCACTCTTGCCGACGTCGTGCATTCTTCTAACGCCTACTGCAATCGAAGGAATAAGTACTCCAAAGCTGTAAACGGCGCTAAAGATGCCACCGCCGCCCGTCACTGGGTCAACCATTCCGAGGGCGCCTTCAACAAAGCCGATGGCAAAAGAGATAATGAAATTGAAGAGGACGAAATACCAGTATTCGCTTCTTCTGGCACGTCCATCAAAAACAGCATAGTTTTTCAAAACTTTAATATACCATTGCATAATGAAAAGGGTTTTATGAGTTAATTATAGCGATTTAAAGATCAAGGTAGTGAAAATATGTCTATTTTTCTGATATAGCTAAAAATAAGCCAAGTGTAGCCAAAACGATGAATTTCCCCCATTTCGTCAGGGTCCAAAACCGACTGCTATTCAAATAACGACTCAATCGTCCCGAAAGCAGAGCAATCAAACCGAAAACGACAAAGGATTGTAACATAAAGATCAACCCCAGAATCAACAGCTGTACGGTAATATTAATTCCGCCGGGGCTGATAAACTGCGGTAAAAAGGCGATAAAAAACAAGGAGACCTTGGGGTTGAGGACATTCATCAGCAGCCCTTTTCGCACCAACTTCCCAAAGGGAACATTGACCTTTTCTTTCGCTCCAATCTTAACCTCCATCGGTTTTTCTTGCAAAGCCTGGTAAGCCAAATAGAAAAGGTAGGCCGCACCCAGGTATTTGACGATCTGAAAGGCTAGGGCAGAGTTTTGTAAAACCAGGGAAAGCCCGGTGGCCGCCGCCGTCGTATGCACCAGGCAGCCGAAAGACAGGCCCAGGGCAATGGCAATGCCATTGCGATGTCCCTTGGTGATGCTCTCGGTCAGCACAAAGATATTATCCGGGCCAGGCATCAGCGCCAGAAGTACCGAAGCGCCCAGAAAGGAAAGGAGCAGTTGTAAGTCCATTAGTCTTTAAACTTGTAACCATTCAGAAAATCTTTGATGTCCATACGCCGACGTCCCTGCAATTTCAGGTCGAGCACATTGATGAAGCCATCGTTGGTGGCGAAGCTCAGGTAGGTCTTATGATCCGTATGGATAGAGCCGGGAAGAAATTCATGGTCGGCAACGACTTTCCCTGCCTTGTAAATTTTCAACTCCTCACCGTCCAAGGTCATCCAGGCGGTCGGAAAGGGGCTGAGGCCACGAATGAGGTTGTAGACCTCTTCGGTCGGCCGGGCAAAGTCGATTTCGCAATCTTCGTGGAACAGCTTGGGTGCTTTAGTTGCCTCGCTGTCCTCCTGCGGCTGTAGCGTATAATCTCCCTCAGCAATGGCATTCACACTCTTCAGTACCACTCCTGCCCCCAAATGCATCATACGATCGTGCACATCCCCCGTCGTATCCTCCTCATCAATCAACAAGCGATCGCTAAACAGCAGGTCGCCCGTATCAATTTTGTGTTTAAGAAAAAAGGAAGTCACCCCCGTCTCTTTTTCCCCCTTAATCACCGCCCAATGAATCGGCGCCGCTCCTCGATACTTGGGCAACAAAGAACCGTGCAGGTTAATCGTCCCCAAAGGCGGCATATCCCAAACTACCACCGGCAACATCCGAAAGGCCACCACCACTTGCAGGTCGGCCTGCAAGCTGCGCAGCTCTTCGACAAACTCCGGTGCCTTAAGGTTGCGCGGCTGCAAGACCCGAAGGCCGTTGGCCACCGCATACTGCTTCACCGCCGATTCCATCAGCTTCTTCTTCCCCCGGCCTCCTCGTTTATCAGTGGCCGTGATCACGCCAACAATGTCATAGCCATTACGGTGTAAGATTTCTAGGGAAGGGACCGCGAAGTCAGGCGTCCCCATGAATACTATTTTTAGACTCATAAATTGAATTCAAGCAAAGAAATGGGTAAAGATAGGAAAAGAGCTTGAGTAGTAGCGCACCCCGCCTCCCTTTTAGCTATATCATCTCAAGAGGCGGCGACAAGAATCGAACTTGCATTCAACTAGTTTTGCAGACTAGCCCCAAAGCCAATATTGGGTACACCGCCTTTTGCTAAATGGCTATGTCAGAACCAGCGTTTTCAACCGCTACCTTAGTCCTACGGATCAGGCAGGCTGGTTAACCGCCAAGGTGGAGGCTTCGCAGCGATTCGAACGCTGTTCTCAGGTTTACAAGACCCGTGCATCTCCAATTATGCTTCGAAGCCGTAGCGGACAGAGTGGGCCACGATCCCACACCTCCGGGCTTAACAGGCCCGCGCTCTGCCAATTGAGCTATCTATCCGTAGTAGGGGCAACAGGAAATAAAAAAGCGGCTCCCGAATGAACGAGAACCGCTTTTCAGTATTAACATACGACTCCCGTTAGGTGCTTTCGCAGCCCTTATTAATTACGGTTGTCATTGTTGCTAAATACATAGTTCTATTTTTTGCGGACTACAACGGATTCGAACCGATAATCTCCCGATAGACAGTCGGGTAACATACACCTAATATGCTGGTAGTCCCTTTGTTGCGCAGTTGAGATTCGAACTCAAAGCCTAGAGGATATGAGCCTCCGATGTTACCATTACACCACCGCGCCAGACAGTAGAGAAAACTCCATTGAAATTGTAATAGTTCCCGGCCGCTTCAAATAGATTTAAACTCCTGTTCTTTGCCGTAAGAGTGTAATGTAATAGCAATGATGGCTAATTCCGCTCGAAGGCTTATAAATTGCGCTTAGGGCTGCTATCCCTAGGTTTAAAACTTTTTGATAAATTTGACGTCTAAAGAGAGGCAAACAGTACATACGATGCCCAAATCCAATATTGTTGATCAAAAATTACGAGCATGAGAAAACTTTTTCAAATCATCGGAATTCTGCTGATTTCTTCCCACTGCCTACTGGGACAAATGGTCGAACTCCAAGGTTTTGTCTACGAAACCAACAACAGAGGTTATCTCAATCAAGCCAAAGCAACCATCTACGATCAGGCAACCAATGCCATTAAGCAAACGGTCTACACCAATATCGATGGTGTCTTCACCACGAATCTGGCCATCGGGCAAAATTACCGAATCACTATCGAAAAAGACCTCTTCGTCAAATACGAGTTTGAACTCTCTACCGTGAATAAGCAAGAGGGAGAAAAGCTATTTTCCAAAATCGAAATGACGCGTAAGCCGGGCTATATCTTCGATGTAACGGTGGCCAATAAGCGCAAGAAAGGACAGGAAGTGGTCGATGCCATCTCTGGCGCTCTGATTGAGGTGTACAATAATACCCAAAAGAAAGAAGTGCTGGTCTTGAAGGACTATCCACATCCTAGTTTCAAAACGACCTTTGAGCAGGGCAATCACTATACGGTCATGATCCGCAAGCAAGGCTATTTCAATAAACGTATGGAGGCTTTTGTCAACATTGAAGGTTGTATTCTGTGCTTCGAAGGGGTAGGCACGGTACAGCCTGGAGTCTCCGATGTACTGACTGAGGGGCATCAAATGGGGACCTTGCTGGCTAATGTCGAATTGGAGCCGCTTGCTCTGAATCAAACCATTAAAATCGAAAACATTTATTACGACCTGAATAAGGCGGATATTCGTCCAGATGCGGCCAAGGAGCTGGATAAATTGGTGAATTTGTTGAAAAATAATCCCTCGCTGATCGTCGAACTCGGCTCTCATACTGATTCTCGGGGGCGAGATAGCTACAATATGAGGTTATCGCAAAAAAGGGCGAAGTCTGCTGTCGCCTACATCACTGAAGTCGGTGGCATTGCGCCGGCGCGCATCAAGGGCAAGGGCTACGGAGAGACCAAGTTGGTCAACCGCTGTAAGAATGATGTCAAGTGCTCAGAGCGTCGCCACCAAGAGAATCGCCGTACGGAGTTGAAGATTGTCGGATTTAGCGAGGAGGACAGCTACGCCAGTAAGAGTTTGGCGCAAATTATCGAGGAGGAGGAGTTTGAAAAAATGCTGAAGGAGGTGGAAAACTCGGAGGTCATCCAGCTCAAGCCCGGCGAGGCTCCACCGCCTTCCACCCAACCAAGCGAGGCCCCCGTTGCTACCACACCCGCGCCCCAAGACGACGCCCCGCAGTTCGACACCCCCATCATCACCAGCAGCCCGCCGCCTGCGGCGTCAACGCCCGATGCCCAGCCGTCCAGCATTTTCAGCGAAGGGGCGGCGGCGGACGAAGCTACTACAGCGGCGGACAGCCTAACGACCGATATTCGCAAAAGCCAGCCGATGACGCCTGACCGCAAGATCAGCAAGAGCCAGCCGGTGCAGCCACAGCAGGCCACGGCGGACGGTAGCGAAGATTTTGCCGACAGCAAGATCGTCAATGAGCTGGAAGTCAAAGTCGCCGCTCCGCGCGGCAATGTCGTCAGTCTACCTCCTGGCTACAGCGGCTACCGCATCGAGTTTTTCAACTCGTCCTACGAACTGCCACCCAGCCACGAAATCTTCAAAAAACACGGAGAAATCACCGTTGAAATGAAGAAAGACGGCAGCTATGCTTACCTGCTGGGCGACTTTGCGGACTGGCGAGATGCCAATAAGTTCCTCAACTCGATTATGCTTTCACAGTATCCGAATGCCAGCGTAGTGCGCTACAAAAAGGGCAACCGGCTGCGGTCGTAGTTGGGCTATCTTTGCAAGACCATCCTTCTGGTGGCTCTGTAATCATCAGCTTGTAGAACGTACAAATAAATGCCATTGCTCAAATCGGCCGCATCGAAGGTGGCCTCGTAGCTGCCCGGAGGCAGGGCCTCCTCGACGAGCGTAGCGACTTCCTGTCCATGAATATTATAGACCTTAAGGCTCACCACCGCCCCTTTTTCCAACTGGTAGCCAATTCTGCTGATTTGCGTACTGGGGTTGGGATAGCTTTGTTGTAGACGAAAAGGCTCCGTAGGTCGCTCCAACTGCCCGGTCGAGGTGGTCGTACCAAAATCAATATCGCTGGTCGAGTAGAAGGCTTCGGGGCTGTCGGAGCGCTGCCAGATGCTGTAGAGAATGTGCTTTCCGGTGCGGGTCGGCAGGGTGACGGGAATGTAGACGGTGCTGGCGGCGTAGCTGGGCTCGGTTTGCACGAGCAGTTCAAGCTGATCCCAGCTTAGGGCTTGATCAGGCGTCCAGCCTTCTTTGGTGATGTAAACTTCGTAATAGGAGGTAGCGTGCGGGGCGCTGTTGGTCCAGGTGACGGTAAGGGGGCCGGGCGTTACCGGGGTGGCCACCCAATCGGAACGAACCTGGTCCATACCGCCGTATTTTTCGGGCCGGCCGCCGCTGGCTAGCATGCCGTCGGGTATGAACAAGGTATGCTGGCCAGCGGCATTGGGCTGATTGATTTCATTCCAATCGTACAAAGGTTGGGTGCCGTGGGAGGCCACCGCCGCGATACAAGCCGGAGAATTGGGGGTTTCGGGACTTTCTTGATAGCAAGTCCAAATGCGGCTAGGCGGATAGGTGACGGTGCCGTGTGCCAAGGCAAATTGAGCGGGGATCAAGAGTAAAATGGCTCCAAGTAGTAGTGTTTGGGGAAATGGATAATTTTTTGTCATAATGGCTTTTCAAAATTTAGATTATTGGTCCGCACAAAACTTTATTACCTTAGGGGCACAGCTGAAGCTGTCCCGGCTAGAAGGCAGACCAAGATGGTTGATCAATGTCTTGATGTAGAAAGGAGCTATTGAGAAGAGGGCGGCCGAATACTCGGCGAACGTCGCTGTTGACTAATAGAGTAAATGGATAAGTAGAAAAGAGGTGTGATGATATTAATAACGGAACAAAAACGTCCATTAACAATTCAATATTATATTCTTTTTTTAAAAGAATCAATTGCTCACAAAGCTATATCCTGTTAAACAATTGGTTATCAAACTATAAAATTTATTAAGTAAAGTAATCATGCAAGCAAAAGAACTCACCTGGACCACCCCTGATCAGGTACAACTCCACGTCAAACACTGGTCCCTCCAACAGCCCAAGGTGCTGCTTTGCCTTGTACACGGACTGGGCGAACATTGTGGTCGCTACCAACACTTGGCCGAGTACTTTGCCCAGGCGGGTGTCGCCACCCTGAGCTATGACCAGCGTGGCCACGGCCACTCCTCCGGCAAGCGAGGGCATGTCACTAACTACGACTGTCTGCTCAACGATGTGGAGCTTCTGCTACAAAAAGGGGAGGAGCTATATCCCGGTGTCCCGCAAATCCTCTATGGGCACAGCATGGGGGGCAATGTGGTGCTGAGCTATGTACTGCGGCGGCGGCCCGCCCTCGCCGCGACGATCACCACCGGTGCCTGGATCCAGCTAACCAAGCAGCCTCCGGCCATCCAGGTGGCCTTCGGCCGGCTGATGCGCAGCATTTTCCCTGCCTTCACCCAACCCAGCAAGCTCGACCCCAGCCACATCAGCACCGTGGCGGCAGAGGTAGAACGCTATGTGGCCGATCCACTCATCCACAGCCGCATCAGCTCGGCCACCGGCATCGATGTAATCGGAGCGGGGCAGTGGTTGTACGATCACCAGGGGGAGGCTCCGATGCCGATGTTGATCATGCACGGTGGGGCGGATTTGATCACCGACCCGGCGGCCAGCCGCAGGCTGGCAGAACGGCTCAGCGGGCCAGTTAGCTATAAAGAATGGCCGGGAATGTACCACGAAATCCACCATGAGGCCGAGCCTAAAGCGGTCTTCGATTTCACCCTAAATTGGCTAAAAAAGTACATTTCTCTCTAAGCAAAATTTCCCTTTGAGTTCTTGAAAATAAGTTTGTTAAATATGCTTATTTAATTAGATTTGTGACTTGCCCGGAGCGATCAACTTAACGGGATAATCACGTTTTTGTACGCCATTACAGAAAACACATAAAATAATTGATTCATGCCGTTTTCTCGTGAATTGCTACCGTTAAATGACGAAAGGTGGATGCGGTACAGTTATTGATTTTGTGCAATATATTAACACACACGCGGCCGGACACTCCATTATGATTGAACTACCCGGGACAATATTAAGAAATTCAAGCTGCGATTCACTGTTAAAAGATACTCGTTCATCGCAACTTGGGTTAAGAACATAATCAAGTGGAAATACCGTTAAATGCCTAAGAGCTTTCCTTTTTATAAACAGTTAGACGCGATGGATTGCGGGGCGACTTCTCTCCGCATGATAGCCCGTTACTACGGTCGCTACTATTCGTTGGATTACCTCCGCGAATTGACCTTTCTCGATCGAGAAGGGGTCTCTCTGATGGGCATTAGCGATGCAGCCGAAGCTATTGGGATGCATACCCTGGCGGTAAAAATTGACTACGAACGTTTCATCCAAGATATTCCTCTCCCTTGCGTCGCTCACTGGCGGCAAAATCACTTCATCGTTGTTTACAAAATCAATAAAAAGCATGTTTGGGTAGCTGATCCGGCGGCGGGCAAGTTTAAGCTCACCAAGGAGGAGTTCATGGACGGCTGGATTAGTGATACGGATGAAGGGGAGCCGGTAGGGGTGCTGCTGTTGATGGAAACCACTCCGGCCTTTTTTGAGAAAGAAGACGAAAAGGTCGATAAATCGGGCTTCCGATACCTATTTTCCTACCTCAGTAAATACAAAAAGCTGCTCGTTCAGCTCTTCCTGGGCCTCTTGCTCGGGAGTATATTGCAATTGGTTTTCCCTTTCCTGATGCAGGCCATCGTAGATATTGGGATCATCAACCAGGACATCAATTTCATCCTGCTTATCCTTTTTGCCCAACTCATTCTTTTCATTTCGCAAACGGCGGTCGAGTTCATTCGAGGCTGGATTCTGCTGCATATCGGGGTAAGGGTGAACATCAACCTGATTTCAGATTTTCTGATCAAGATGATGAAGCTGCCGATTCGTTTTTTTGATACCAAAATGACGGGCGACTTGCTACAACGCATCTACGATAACCAAAGGGTGGAACGCTTTCTGACCTCCGCCTCTCTGGTGACCCTTTTTACACTGATCAACTTCCTTATCTTCGGCTTCGTACTGGCCTATTACGACCCAACCATCTTCCTCATCTTTGTCGTCTCCACCATCATCTACCTAATCTGGGTGATCTACTTCCTTCGTCGCCGTCGCGCGCTGGACTACCGCCGCTTCGACCAGATGTCGGCCAACCAGAGCAGTTTGATCCAGCTGATTGGGGGGATGAAGGAAATTAAGCTGCACAATGCTGAAAAGCAGAAGCGCTGGCAGTGGGAGCGCATACAAGCCCGACTGTTCCGCGTGAGTATGGATTATCTGGCCGTCGATCAGTGGCAGCGCTCAGGCGCTTCTTTTATCAACGAATCTAAAAACATCCTCATCTCCTTCATCGCAGCTAAGGCGGTCATTGAGGGAGAGATGACCCTGGGGATGATGCTGGCCGTACAATACATCATCGGGCAGCTCAACGGGCCGATCGAGCAAATGGTTAATTTCATCAGCTCGGCGCAAGATGCCAAGATCAGTTTGGA
>JBCDGZ010000038.1:0-51664 GCA_038750655.1 Bacteroidota bacterium
AACAGCGCCATATACATAATGATGCCCAACACCCCACCGATGATCATTCCAATTACCCCACTCATACTGCTGGCATCTTCTTCGCCTTCGATAATCGGTTCCGGGTCGAGGTCGACGTCGGTCTCCAGTTTGTCCAACTCCATTTTATCCAAATTCAGCTCCTCGATTTTGTAGTCACGGATGCGCCGCCGCACCTGCCGCCGGACTCGGGAAGCAATTTCTACACTGAGCTGATCCTCGGCATAATAATAAATGGTATGCTTTTTTGTCGCGATTTCTTTGACAGTAGGAATGTACAAGATGCCATTATACTCATTCTCTTCAAAATTCTTACGCAGTTCTTCCAACCCCTTTTTCGGATATTGATAGTAGAGGCCCTTCTCATCGCGAAACTTGCGTTCTTTCAAAATGTTGCCCTCATCAACCACAGCGATCGTCAAGGAGGTATCACTCTCGTAAGCAGAGATGAAGCCCACGATAACAAAAAACAGGGCGAAGGCTAGAGGAGTTAGAATGGTAGCAAGGATAAACGAGCGCTTTTTAACTCTCGTTAGGTATTCTCTTTTAAAAATTAACCACAGCTTATTCATGAATGGATTTCAGATTTTTCGTTGAGGATAGGATTTTTGAAATAAACTACACAGCTACGACAGGCTCCCCTACTTGCTTGATAAAAATTTCGTTGAGTGTAGGCAAAATTTCGTTGAAGGCCTGAATATGTACTTCACTACGTAGTAAGTGTTGCAGCAGTTCATTCGACTGTTGTTCCGAGTCTAGTTGGACTACGATAGCGTTAGAATCTGTTTTGATAATGTTCGTTTTCTCTGCCAAATCGCCCGGCAATTGACCGGTAAATTCAATGCGGTACAGGTTTTCCTTGAATTGATTTTTGATGTCTTTCACCGCGCCCTCCAGCACATTGCGCCCCTTATTGATTAATACGATGCGCTCACAAATTTCTTCCACCTGCTCCATGCGATGCGTCGAAAAAATAATGCTGGTCCCATTGGCATTCAGCTCATCAATCTCGTCTTTGATCAGATTAGTGTTGATGGGATCAAGCCCCGAAAAAGGTTCGTCGAGGATCAATAACTTGGGGCGGTGCACAACGGTGGCGATAAACTGGATTTTCTGCTGCATTCCCTTCGATAATTCTTCTACTTTTTTGTCCCACCAATCGCTGATCGCAAATTTATCCATCCAGCTCTTAATCTCCGTCTTGGCCTTGGCACTAGAATAGCCCTTGAGTTGGGCAAGGTAGAGCAGATGATCGCCCACCTTCATCTTCTTGTACAAACCCCTTTCTTCGGGCATGTATCCAATCATCGAAGGATGCTCACTACTGAGCTTTTCACCGTCCAGGTATACGGCTCCAGAATCAGCACGTGTGATGGTGGTAATAATACGAATGAGGGAAGTTTTGCCGGCACCATTCGGCCCGAGCAGACCAAAGATACAGCCTTTTGGCATTTCGAAGCTCACCCGATCGCAAGCCAAATGATTCGAATAGCTCTTGGTGACCTCTTCTAGTTTTAGTATGTGACTCATTAGCGTGAATTTAAGCCAAAAATGTAATTTAATACGCCAATTTAATACGGGCTTTGATTTTTTTTCGATAAAATACAGCATGACAAGCCATCCACCTCCTAAATGGTACATCGTCATTAATCCTGTAGCGGGTAGCGGGCAGGCTAAGCGTCGATGGCCAGCTATTCAACAACTCCTTCGCTCCGAAGGTTTTAGATTCCAGCCCGTATTCACCCATCATCAGGGCCACGCCATCGATCTAGTCAACGAAGCCATCCACCAAGGCTATCGCCACTTCGTGGCACTCGGCGGCGATGGCACTAACCACGAAGTCGCCAACGGCCTCCTCCTGCAGCAACAGGTACCCCCCGACGAACTCTACTATGCCCTCCTCCCCGTCGGCACGGGCAACGACTGGTGTAAGACCTACAACATCCCCCGACAGCCGCGCCGTTGGATTCAACTCCTCCACCGGCTCAACACCCGCCTGCAAGATGTTGGTGTCGTTCACTACCATCAACAGGGAAAACAACAACAGCGCTACTTCGTCAATGTTGCCGGACTGGCCTACGACGCCTACCTAGTTCGCCACCTAGCTCAGCAAAAAAGCTTCAAAGGCGGGCAGCTCGGCTTTCTCTATCAAACTATGAAATGCCTATTCCGCTACCCCTTAAGTAAGGCCGCCGTCCAAGTCAACGATCAACAAATCATCGATCAATTCTACACCATTAATGTAGGAATTTGCCGCTATTCGGGCGGCGGTATGCAGTTGGTCCCCCACGCTATCCCCGACGACGGCCTGCTCGCCCTCACCATCGCCGGCCAGCTCAGCATCCCAGAAATTTTATTCAATACCTATCGTTTCTACACTGGTACGCTGGATCGCCATCCTAAGATTCAGACTTTTCAGACGGAACGACTCCGCGTCCAAGCGTTGGAGGATCAGCCGACACTAGTTGAGGCAGATGGAGAGTTTTTAGGGGAGACGCCGGTGGAGTTTAGGGTGCTGCCGAAGGCACTGCGGGTGATTGTGCCTTGATTCTAAGGGTTTAGAATTGATCTCACTTGTGTCTCAAGTAAGGCTTTATCTGGTAAGTAGATTTGGGTAAATCCTTGGGGGCTGTTATACGGTTCCCTCTTTTGGACATATCAAGGATTTCTTGTTTATCTTTACTTAAGGCGAGACGATGAAATAAAGCCGTCTTTTTTTGTCTCTTCAGTTCTCTAACTGACCATGATTCTAATACTGTTTGCTTTTCATAAAAATTTCTTTCAAGGTCATTCGAAATACTTAGCAGTTCGGCATAGTGACTCCATGACAATTTTCCAGACACTGTCTGGATTTTTGGATACAAAGCAGTAACATGGAATGTTTTTGGGAAAGATATGGCAACGGCTAGAACCTCTCAAATACCACCTCCTCATCTCTCAAATACCGCTTACTCACCCCCAACAACTCCTTACTCCCAATCAACTCTGCCGCCCGATTAATATCCTCCGCGAAAATCCGATCTTCCTCAGCGAAGGTGATGTACTGGCGGATATGGGCGTGAAGAGCCTCCAAGGATTCGCTAGAGCGCAGGGGCCGACGGAAATCAAGGGCCTGAGCAGCGCACAGCAGCTCGATGGCCAGAATGCGCCGCAGGTTTTCACAGACCCGCAGGGCCTTCCGCCCGCCGATGGAGCCCATGCTAACATGATCCTCTTGCCCCAGCGACGTGGGAATGCTATCCGCGCTAGCGGGAAAGCAGAGGCCCTTATTTTCACTGACTAGTGCAGCAGCGGTGTATTGCAAGAGCATGAAGCCGGAGTTGACGCCCGTTTCCTCCATCAGCAGCTTAGGCAGGCCGTGTTTGCCTTCCAGGGAAAGGTAGGAGCGGCGGTCCGAGATATTGCCCAGCTCGGCGGCGGCCAAGCAGGCATAGTCCAACGGGAGGGCCAGCGGCTGGCCGTGGAAGTTGCCGCCGCTGATGGTGAAGTCGCGGTTGAAGACAACGGGGTTGTCGGTAACGGCGTTGAGTTCGATTTCTAGTAATTCTTTGAGGTGGAGCCAGGCGGTGCGGGAAGCGCCGTGTACTTGAGGGATGCAGCGCAGGGAGTAGGGATCTTGCACGCGATCGCAGTCGGCGTGAGCCTCCATAATGGCAGAGTCACGGAGGAGGGCATCGATGCGGTGGGCGACGTGACGGTTGCCGGGATAGGGACGGGTTTGGTGCAGGGCTTCGTGAAAAGGCCGGCGGGAGCCTTGCAGGCCTTCGATCATCAGTGCTCCGATGAGATCGGCGTGGGCCAGGCAGTTGTGCAGCTGATCGACGACCATGACGGCATGGGCGGCGATGAACTGAGTGCCGTTGATCAGGGCTAGCCCGGCTTTGGGGCCGAGTTGGAGGGGCGCTAGATCGTGCTGTTGAAGGATGTCAGCGGCAGGCCGGGTTTGGCCTTGGTAGCGGACTTGGCCTTCGCCAATCAGGGGTAAAAAGAGGTGAGCCAGGGGGGCTAGATCGCCCGAAGCCCCAACCGAGCCTTGTGCCGGCACCACTGGGGTGACGTCATTGCTGATGTGCCAAATCATCCGATCCAGTACTTCGGTGTGGATACCCGAGTAGCCTTTGGCCAAGGCATGCACCTTAAGGATAAGCATGAGCTTGGCGATGTCCGCCGTTACCGGCTCCCCGACGCCAACACTATGACTCAGGAGGATTTTACGCTGCAATTCTCGGGTTTCGTCCGGAGAAATTTTGGTATTGCACAGGGGGCCGAAGCCAGTGTTGATGCCGTACACAGCCTGATGGTCTCCAGCAATGTCGACGACTGCCTCATAGCACCCTTGAATCTTGGTTCGGGTGTCTTCAGCAATTTGGGCATTGAGGGCTCCGTGAAGGATGGCCAGGGCTTTTCCGGCAGTTAAATGGTCCTTACCGTAGTGAAACATTTGTTGCCGTGGTTATTTTTAGGTAATATTCAGCAGTAAAGGTATTTCCTTTTTATAAATTCACCAAAAACAAGAATATGGCCAATAATTATAATAAGTCGTCGAGGCGCGGCGTTAAATTGGCCTCCTTCATAAACATCCCCTACCTACATTGCGTTTTTTTTACGTATTTTCCTATTGATTAACTCACTTTCAAATTCAAATCATGAAAAATTTAGCTGGTTTATTTATGCTCCTGTTCGCTTTTGCGGGTCTTTTTCAAGCCTGTGGCGATGCTGGACAAACCACTACCGAAACTACAACGGCTGAAGCTACAACCAACACGGACACTGATGCCAAAGCGGTAAAGGTGGTCAACAATGAAGAGGCCGAAGGCTATGAGGTTGGCGACAAAGCAACCGATTTTAGCCTCAAAAATGTAGATGGCAAAATGATTTCCCTGGCAGACCACAAGGAAGCCAAAGGGTTTATCGTTACCTTCACTTGCAATCACTGTCCCTATGCTGTTCTATATGAAGATCGCCTGATTGATCTGCATAACAAGTTTGCCGCTCAGGGTTATCCCGTCGTTGCGATTAATCCTAACGATCCAGCTGTACAGCCGCAGGATGGCTTTGAAGAAATGAAGGCTAGAGCCCAAGAAAAGGCTTTTCCTTTTGTTTACTTGTTTGACGAAGGTCAGCAAGTCTATCCTCAGTACGGTGCTACTCGTACCCCGCACGTTTATCTGCTGGACAAAGACTTGACGGTACAGTACATCGGTGCCATTGATGACAATGCCCGCGATGCTTCGGCCGTTAAGGTGAAATATGTTGAAGATGCGATTGCTGCTTTGGAAAGCGGCAAAAAGCCTGATCCGAATTTCACCAAAGCTATTGGTTGTACGATCAAGGCCAAATCATAAACGTCAAAAAATAGCCATTCCAGCCTAATCCGTTGGGCTGGAATGGCTTCTCCTTATTCTTCCCCAGGCCCTAGTATCGTAACTTATGTAGCTTTTTCCGTTATGTTTAAAAAGATTATGAAGCTAGTTCCGGTCCTGTTCTTAGGTCTCCTTTTGGCGACCTTATGCCCAGCACAAAAGCGAATTAACCTCGTCCCTAACCCTTCTTTTGAAGACCTTTTCAATCTTCCTGTTCGCCCCAATCCTCGCAACAGCTTCGAATTTGAGCCCAAAAGTGGCTACAAACCTTTTCAAAAAAACACCAAATTTTGGTTTGCAGGCAGTAAGACTACTCCCGATTTACGCATCACTACGGATGACAACTACTCGGAGTGCCGCCGCCGCTATCCTATCTGCGATAAAGCCCGTACGGGCGATATGATGGTGGGTATCATCACCTATCTGCGCAATAGCTATACGGACTCCTACCGCGAATATGTGCAAACGAAGCTGGGGAAGGCCCTCCGGCCAGGGGTCAAAACCTATGTAGAGCTATGGATAGTTAAAGAGCGGCAGGCCAAGTTGGTTTCTAACAACATCGGCATTTATTTTTCCGACAAAAAAGTAGAAGAAGATACCGAAGTGGTGGTCAAAAGGACACCTCAGATCAATATCGACTCTGTGATCAACCTGGATAGCTACGGCTGGGTAAGGATTGTAGATAGCTTTATTCCCGATAAGCCCCTGCGCTTTATGACCATCGGCAATTTCTACGATAACCAAAAAACGGAGCTTTATGTCTCCGAGCACTTCCACGGCTCGCCGTATACGCCGCCCTATGCCTACTATTTACTCGATGATCTTCGGGTTTGGCAAAAAGAAGAGGAAGAAGAACCGCAGGAACGCCCCTCGTCTCCACTAGTCTACGACACCAGCACTATCCAAATCAATGAGGCCGTCCGCCTCGATGATATTCACTTCCGCCTGGACCGCTCCGAACTGGAACCCGCCTCTTTGACCGAACTCGAAAAGCTGCACCAACTCCTGCAGGATTATCCCAGTATCAAAATAGACATTCACGGCCACACCGACAATCAGGCCAATGACAGCTACAATATGCAGCTCTCGACGGCCCGCGCCCGCGCCGTCTACCATTACCTACTGGATAAAGGCATTCCGGGGGAGCGAATGAGTTACAAGGGCTTTGGAGAGCGTCAGCCCATCGATACCAATGATACAGAGTTGGGAAAGGCGAATAACCGTAGGGTAGAATTTATTGTATTACCCAAGTAATTGCAGCCATTCAAGGTAGCCCAAAAAGGAAGATGGCCTTAACACATTAGTGCTAAAGCCATCCCCTGTATAAGTTGCTATGCAAAGAGCAAAGTCCTAGTAGCGATTGCGGTTGTAACCGCCGCCGCCACCGTAGCCACCGCCACCGTAGCCGCCGCCACCGCCGCCATAACCACCGCCACCGCGGTTGTCACGTCTTGGTGGACGCTTCTCTCTAGGTTCTGCTTTCTTCACAACAATGGTTCTTCCATCTACTTCAGTGTCGTTCAGGGCTTCGATAGCCGCAAGGCCTTCATCATCATTGGGCATTTCAACAAAGCCGTAGCCCTTTGACTTCTGGGTAAATTTGTCGTAAATGATCTTTACAGAATCGACTGCTCCGAACTCTTCGAAGACTTGTTGAAGGTAACTTTCGTTCGTGTCGAAATTTAACTTCGCTACAAAAATGTTCATCAAAAAAAAATTTAAAATAAAAAAAGGAGAAAAATTACAGCAGCAATAAGAATTGATAGCAGGAAAGAGAAATAATCAAAATCGTACATTAAACCTTGGATGCCACGTAAAATAACTCAAATACACTATAAAAGTACGGGTAATATGACTATAAATCCACTTTTACTCTCTTTTTCTCAAAAATTTATGCTCATATTTAAAGTAAACAGCCTACTTATTCGTCCTCTTCAATAAAGCACAATACAGGTTAATGACGCAAAAGCGGGAAAATACCATCAGCAGTCTGATCAAAACCTACAACCGGCGGTTGTTTCAGTTCATCCGGGGCCGGGTGCCCAATAACGCGGATGCAGAGGATATTTTGCAGGAGGTCTGGTACCAGCTCAGTAAAGTTGTGGACATCAGCTCGATCGAACAGATCAGCGGCTGGCTCTTTCAGGTAGCCCGCAACAAAGTGACCGATAATTACCGCAAGCAGCGCCCAGCACTACTGGACGATTTTAGCTACAAGAAGGAAGAAGGAGAATTAAATGTCAAGCAAATCCTCATGGCGGAAAACCCTTCGCCGGAGATGGAAAACCTCAAGGAATTGTTCTGGGAGGCCCTCTTTGATGCCCTTGAGGAGCTACCAGCGCAGCAACGAGAGGTGTTTATCTGGAATGAGCTGGAAGATCAAACTTTCCAGGAGATTGCGGATCGCACTGGTGTAAATATCAAAACTTTAATTTCCAGAAAGCGTTATGCAGTGCAGCATTTGCGCAAACGGTTGGAAGCATTATATGGTGAATTTCTGGATTTCTAGCGATTTAAAAAATTCGTATCAATCATGTACAGCAATAAAGCAAGATTTAGAGGAAAACCCTGGCCCGTAAAGCTGCTGTTCTTTTTACTGGCGGCGGCAGCTTTCCTATTGTTGGTTGGTGGAGCCATCATGTGGCTCTGGAATGCCATTCTCCCAGACCTGGTCGGCGTCAAGCCGATCCGATTCTGGCAGGCGGTGGGGCTGCTTCTGCTGGTGCGTTTACTGATGGGTGGTCTGCGCTATGGTTTATTCGGTAGCAAGCGGCACTACGCTCGAAAGCGCCGCTGGAAGGAAAAGTGGATGAATATGTCGGAGGAAGAACGTCAGGAGTTTAAAAACCGCTGGAAAGAACGTTGCCGTCACCGAAGCAGAGAAAAATAATACTTCACCAAAAGACCTATAAATCAATGATAATTAGTCAATTAATTTTGGCTGATTATTTTTTTTGAAAAAAATACACTTTTCTTAAAGTAATTCTCCGCCTCCCTCGTCTTCCTAATTGAAACGGTGATCAACGCAAGCCAATAAGGCCCAAGGTTACGGAAAAGGAACCGCGCTGATCCGATTTATTCACCTAAAAAGAAAATCAAATGCGTACATTCAGAATGTTTTTTGCGCTATCCATAGGAGTCCTTCTCTTCTTCTTTGTAGCCAAATTTTTAGTGCTGGCTTTCATCGCCGCAGCGATACTGAGCTTGGTGTTCGGCGGGCTACGCCGCCTCAAGTACCGGATGCAATCGCGCTACGAAGATCGCTACTTCGACTACTACCGGCATCGCCAGCCCTTGTTCCAGGAGGAGGAAGAATGGGCATACGACCGCCTGCCCAAGGTACATTATGTCGAAGTACGCTAATTATTAAATTCAAGTTCAACAATCAAAATTTCAAGCATATGTGTTATCGATTTGCCGAGGCCTACCGAGGCCATCACCGTTCAAAAAATCACCGTCGCCGAGAACGCCGCCATTGGAAGAGCCAGTGGGCACAATGGGCTACCCAGGCACCTGTCAATATCAAGGAGTTCGATGATCGCTATGAGCTTTACCTCTACGCGGCCGGGCTAAAAAAGAGCGATTTTCAAGTCTTTATTAGTGATCATGTGCTCAACATCGTTGTTGAGGAGGTCGAGCCGGAGGCTGGGGAGGAGCAGTTTCGCTGGCGTCGTCAGGAGTATCGCCCGGGCAATATCAAACGTCAGTTCGAACTCAATGAAAGCGTGAATGTGGAGTCGATCGATGCGGAGTACAGCGAGGGCGTCTTGCGTCTAACCCTGCACAAGCTCGAGGACTACCATACCCCCCGACAGGATATTCTGGTGGACTAACAAGAAAATAATTTATTCAGGTAATTACAATGAATGGGCCTGGTGGTACGATCCACCGGGCCTTGTTTTATGCTTTAATTTTAAACTTTTTTTAAACGATTATCCACTTTTGAGGTTACCTAAGATATAGACACCCCCTTTATAAAGTAGGATAATTATGAAAACGCAACATCTCATTCTCTTTGCATTAATGCTATTTTTTGCCTGTCAAAAAGAAGAAGATACACTCCCTCCCGGCCCTCCTGTCCAAGAAAACGAGCTGACTGCAATAAGCAGCACCAAGACAGCTCTCTCAGCAGCCAATAATTCAGACAACCTGATCACAGGAATTACCAATCGTCTTATAGATAGTATTCCGTACTATGAAGTTGCCTTGGAGGAGGAAAACCGCCTACTCTTCAAAGCAGCGCTTGTGGACAGCATCATCGTTGTGGAGCAAGATTGGAGCGCTCAGTTCTTTTTTTCTGATAGCTCTGAACAGATAGCTGGGCATTTGGGCATCTTACAGATCGATTCTGCTAGTATCCGGCCTAATCCCTACGGAAATGCTCCGCTCACCGCTTTGATCAGCGTTGATATGCCTGTAAGGGGTAAGTTTAGCATCACGGTACGGGGCAAAGGCCCGGAGGGGTTGGCCATCACCCATGATTTTGAGCAACTGGAACGAATACAAGAATTGCCCATCTTGGGCCTGTATGCCGATTACGAAAATGAAGTAGAGTTGATCTTCAAAAATGCAACGGGAAAAGAGCGAGCCTCAACCCTGATCCAGCTGCCCACCGATCCCGTGATGATCCCTTCCGAGGTAGCAATCATCAAAAATGAGCTGCCAGCGGGCGATCAAAACCTCTATTTCCTCACCGGACTTAATGCAGGTATGGACTTACAGGGAGAGGTTCGCTGGTATTACACGGGGGACGCCTTCTACGTTTACCGAAAAACAAAAAACGGCCACCTCATCGTTTCCGGTGATCAAGGCCGCACCCATTACCATTCTCCCCATTTCTATGAAGTGACTATGCTGGGAGAGATCATTAAAAAATACGATGTCCCCAATCTTCTACACCACGATATTATCGAACTACCTAGTGGTAATTTCCTAGTGGCGACCAACTCGACTTTTTACAATGGCGACCGCGATGATGGCAACCGGGAAGAGGATATGATTATTGAAATCGATCGCCAGACAGGCGACATCACCAAAAGCTGGGACCTCAATCAAATCCTCGACAATAAAAGACCTTACCCAAGATCCAACTCGGATACCGACGACTGGCTCCACCTCAATAGCCTCTTCTATGATGCAACGGACAACAGCATTCTCCTGTCCGGGAAACACCAATGCGTCGTCGCCAAAATCGACTACGATACCGGTGAGCTGATTTGGATACTCGCTCATCCGGCGGGCTGGGAAAGCCCCCAAAAGGAAGCCCTGCTCCAACCCGTCGATGCAATGGGCATACCCATTGACCTCAACACCATGGACTTCCTCCCCTACTACCAGCACAATCCTTCTATACTCCCCAACGGCAACCTCTGGGTCTACGACAACGGCAACTACCGAGGCTACTTCGACGATCCCTTCTCCCCCTGGGAAAGCTACACCCGCGCCGCCGAGTACAAAATCAACGCCGCCGAAAAAACCGTCGAGCTGGTCTGGACCTACTCCTACTCCCCCACTATCTTCACCGCCGCTACCGGCGATGTGGACTTCAACCCCGAGAATGGCCATCGCCTGATCGGCTTTATGCAAGGCTCCCAAATTTCTCCCAAAATCATGGAGTTCAACGAGCATAAGGAGGTGATCTTGGATGTTAATTTGAATGTGGGGAAGTATTATTATCGTTTTGAAAAAATGACCTTGTATTAGTTTTCTAGTATATTTGCACATCATGCTTCAAACCCAAAATCTTACCTTCACCTACGACGGCAACACCGTCCTCCAATTCCCCGACATCCATTGTCGCAAGGGAGAGCAGTGGCTGCTATTGGGGCAGTCGGGAAGCGGCAAGACGACCTTGCTGCACCTGCTCGGCGGCCTACGGACCCCACGCCAAGGGGACGTCCAGGTGGCGGGAACCAGCCTGGGGCAACTGCGTAGTTCTGAGCTGGATCGCTTTCGGGGGCAGCACATTGGGATTGTCTTCCAGACCTCTCACTTCGTTCGGGCCTTGAATGTCGAAGAGAATTTGATGTTGGCACAGCAATTGGCGGGGCAAATCCCCTCCCGCCCGCGCATCGAAGAGCTCCTGAGCCGCCTCAACATCAGCCACAAACTCAGCGCCATGACGGACTCGCTGAGTCAGGGAGAGCAGCAGCGGCTGGCCATCGCCCGCGCCCTCATCAATCGCCCCGGCCTGATTTTGGCCGACGAGCCGACCTCGGCGCTAGACGATAAGAATTGTGATGAGGTCATTCAACTGCTGGAAGGGCAGGCTCGCGAAGAGGAGGCGACCCTGTTGATTGTCACCCACGATGGCCGTCTAAAAGATAAATTTCAGCACAAAATTGTACTAGAGGACAAAATCACCCGATTATGAATTTATTTCGACTCAGCTGGAAGAACCTGACCTACAAGCCGCTGGCAATGCTGCTGAGTTTGATCCTCTTTGCCCTAGGAGTTGGGCTTATCGCCTTGCTTTTGCAGATCAATCAGCAGGTTCAGGAGAAATTTGAGAGCAACCTAGCAGGGATCGACCTGGTCATCGGAGCCAAAGGCAGCCCGCTACAGTTGATCCTCTGCAATATGTACCACATTGACTCACCAACGGGCAATATCCCCATCAAGTCAGCGCGTCCCTTCCTCAACCCCAAGCATCCCCTGATCCGCATGGCCGTCCCCCTCTCACTGGGCGATAACCACAAGAGCTATAGAATCGTAGGGACTACCCATACTTTTGTCGATTCCATCTACCCCGCTGACCTCGTCGAAGGACAGCTTTGGCAGGCGGACATGGAAGTTTGTGTCGGTGCGACAGTAGCCGAAAAACTGAATATGAAAGTGGGGGACCTTTTTCACAGTGCCCACGGCTTTGTCGACGATGGCATGAATATCCATGACCAAGGGGATAAATTTAAAGTGGTGGGCATCTTCGAGCCGACTGGCACCGTACTGGACCAATTGCTCCTCACCAATACCCAAAGTATCTGGGCGGTACATGAACACGAAGATGATAAAGGCCCGCCCGCTAATGCCGGAGCACAAGAGCACAACCATGACCATGACCATGAAAACGATCATGCACATCACGATCATGACGCCGCCGCACCAGCCCCTCCCCGCAAAGCTTTGATCGATGAAATTGATAAAGACGTTACTTCTATTCTGGTGCGTTACCGCAGCAAATCCAACTGGCGCTCTTTGAATCTGGCCCGTAATATCAACGAAAACACCGATATGCAGGCGGCTACGCCGGCCTTCGAAATGGCGCGCCTGACCTCGATGATGGGAACGGGGGAAGCCCTGCTGCGCCAGTTGGCCATTATCATCGTCATCGTTTCTGGACTGAGCATTTTTATCTCGCTGTTCAGCTCTCTTAAGGAGCGGCGCTATGAGTTGGCCCTAATGCGGGTGATGGGCGCCACGCGAGAGCGGCTGTTCCTGCTCATCGTTCTCGAAGGGCTACTGCTGGCCCTCATCGGCTATGTCATCGGTATTTTATTGAGCCATATTGGTATGCAAATTCTAGCCGTTTACATGGAAGATGCCTACCGTTATTCCTTCAGCGGTTGGAATTTTATGCAAGAGGAACTTTGGCTGTTGGTAGCTGCTCTAGGGATCGGTTTCCTTGCTGCTATTCTTCCCGCCATCCAGGCTTCCCGCACCGACATATCGACGACTTTAACAGATTCTTAGTAGCTTTGCGCAGCCGAAACCACTACTTTTGTGCTATCGAAAATAGATAAATAATGAAGTACGCGACCATATCTCTAGCGACCCTTTTTCTCCTCCTGGCCATGCCCCAATTCGGCCATACTCAAGGTGATAGTGCTAGTGCCAATACCATTTGGAAAACCCTCTCAAAGATCACCTTCAAGAAGCAATACGATGAGATTATGGGCTTCAAGATTGATGTTCCGGTGTTCAGCTCAGAAATTCAAGCACTGGAGGGGCAGGAAATTACAATCAAAGGTTACATCATTCCAGTCGAAGGATATAAAAGCCATACCGAATTCATTTTCTCTGCTTTTCCTTACAACATGTGCTTCTTCTGCGGGGGCGCTGGCCCAGAAACCGTTATGGAAGTCTCTTCTAAAGACCCCATCAAGTACACCGCCGATGCCATTACCATCAAAGGCAAGCTGGCCCTCAATGCCGAGGACATCAATCGCCTGATGTACATCATCACGGATGTGGAACTGGTCGATTAATTCAACCAATAACTTACTTTAAGTACCAAAGCCCGATTGCGGACGCTGATTCCTTCGGTCAGGTAGTTCTCGGTGTAGACGAGAAAGACGTCGGAGAGCGGATGGAAACGCCAATTAAAGCGGCTATTGATGTTGAAATTTTGCCGCTGGGTATTGTATTGCAGGAAGGTGGTGAAAAATAGATTGCGGGTGAAGGACAGCTCGATGCGGCTGCCCAGGAGCCAGAAAGTCGCGCCGCCGTAGTCGGCCGGGAACTGCCGCAGTTGCTGCATCGCCGCCGTTGTTCCCAACACAAAGCGGGCCCCAGCCCGGAAGTTCAAAGCGCCCTCGCCGCGCAAGCGCCGCCCCTTATAGGCTCCTTCATAACTTAGTCGCAGGCTCCCAAACAGCTGCTCTCGTGGAGCACTCTGATAGGATAGTCGAAGGCCCTGATTACGGTAGCTATCGACGGGAATGACCTGTTCTAGCCCGCTCAGCGAGAGGGGGAAAAAGACCTTCGTGGTAAAATCTCGGATGGAAAGCTCCCATTCGCTGGCATTCAATAACCGCAGGCGCAGGCGCAGCTCGGCCTGATGTTCCTGAAATTGAAAGCTGGGATGGTCTAGATAGTAATCCATACGAATCTGGGCCTCCAAATAGTCTAACCGCTTGTTCTGAGGCAAGAAAAAACGATAGTAGCCATTACTCCTCAAATCAATATAGGGCACTTGATAGGTGCTATCTACGGCATTGTGGTACAAACGAGGGACGTAGCCTACGTCTGTCAAATAGTCTTCTCCAACGGCGTCCATTCCCAAAAAGACACTCATCTTACGATTGCGGTAGCGAAGTTTACCGCTGTAGGCCAAGCCATTGTGAAACTGCTCGGGGGGATTGAGGGCATAGTGCGCAAAGGCCTTGCCCGCCCACTTAGCATCGGCAGAACGATAGTCAAACTCCAGGCCCCCAACGCGGTTGAAGTCCCGGGTGTCAAACTCGCCCTCCTCGAAGGATTGGCGATTGATAAAAAAGGCCGTTAGGCCAGAGCGCTGTAAAACCTTGCGCTGCAAGGCCATCACTGTATAGTTTTGGCTGGGCTGGCTACTGTAGGGATCGGGACGGGTTTGCATGCTCATCAGCCCCAGCCGCCAGTCCTGATCAACCTTGCCACTCAGTCGAGCACCGAAATGAATGGGTACGGGGCGATCCCCTGCACTGCCGATGCGGCGGGAGAAGAAAGGCCGTACCCGCGAATTACCTAGCTCAGCAAAGAGATCACTATTTTCCAAAAAGAACAGCCGTTTCTCCGGAAAGAACAACTCAAAACGCTGCCAGTCAATCTGTTGTTGGTCGACCTCCACCTGTGAAAAATCAGGGTTGAAAGTCAAGTCTAAGTTCATCGATGAACTCAGGGCTATTTTGCCATCTAGCCCTGCTTCGAGAAGATGATCCTGCTGATTATTATTTTCGCGATCTACGCTTTTTCCGGCGGCAACATAGGGAATCAGGTTGATATTGAGGCCCGACGCGCGAGGCGGTCGCTCCCAGACCAAGCCCCCACTGAAGGCCATATTGGCAACATCGAAGCCCAGCGGCACCGGCGACCAGACCGATAGTTCATTGCGCCCCTGATCATTGCGAGCAAAGTTGATGCGCCAGTTCTCCTGGTTATCGCTGAAGCGCAGCGATTTATAGGGAATCGCCATTTCTACACTCCAATAGCCCTGCCCTGGATTGCGGAAGGTCTCCACATACCACAGGCCGTCCCAACTTTCCTCTACCCCCCTCACCCCACCGTTCGGAATAATCCCATCCCGCTGCACCCCGAAGGGGTTGACGGCAAAGCTCAGGCCACTGGTCCCATCGCTAAAAGCATCAATGAAAACGGCGAAGCCGTCGTTGGTGGCAAAGTCAAAATCGCGCTTGAGAGATTGTACGATGTATTGAGCCGAAGTAGGATGGTGGCAGACTGCGCCGATGTACAGGTATTGACGATTACTAATGACCTTAACTTCTGTTTGCGAACGCGCCATCAAAGTATCTGTCGGATAATTCATCGCAAACTCAATGGTAGAACAGGCGTTTTGCCAAATAGGCTCGTTCAGCTGGCCATCCAAATGCGGCGTCTCCTCCGTACTAGGCACAAAGAGGAACTGCTCCTGGCTATACACCGAAGAGGTAAGCAGATAGATTACTCCGCAAATGCCCACTATACTCCGCAGCACCGGCATCTGGACTAAACAAAGAAGTTTAGAATCATATTACAGTCGTGGAAATAAGGAGGGGGTATCGTAATTAATAAGTTATTGATCGGTTAGCTCCTTCTTGCCGAGCCCCAAAGGCGCGACCAACCCAGTCGGAAAACCAGCAGGACGCCAACAAAAATCAGCAGCACATACTGGAAGGGCAGGTAGGAGAACATCAACAGTCGGGTTCGATCCAATATCCACATTAGGCCAAGAATGGTGACCAGCATCATCACTAGCCCCGACAGCTTGCCAAAACCTGGAATTCGATCCAGATCGGCATTGTTATGAATAAGGAAAAGGGTAAGGACCATCGATAAGATGGGTAAGATTTGGGTATAAATATTGGCTTGAAAAATACTCTGCTTCTCAAACAAAAACAGGTAAATATTTAGCGTCACGGCAAAAATACCGGGCACACAGACCAAATAAATCAAAGTCGCATAAAGGTAATTCCAAGGAGCCTGCTCACCTTCTCCCTTTCCCAATATACCGGCAAGGAAGGCCGCCAGAGGGATAAGCGAGAAATAGGCGATAATAATGAGCGGATTATCCGACAACATAGAAAAAAAGTCTCCGAGGGTCATGGATGTTCGATTAAGTTATAGAACAACGACTTCTTACACTTATAAAATTTAACAAAAATGAAGCCAAGCCAGTAGATTTTATCCACTGGCTTAGCAGGACAAAATAAGGCTAAAAAGCCCTTATTAAATGCCTAATAACAGCTTGACAGGATCTTCTAGTAGTTTCTTCACTTTCACCAAGAAGGTGACCGAAGTGCTGCCATCGATGATACGGTGATCGTAGGATAGGGCCAGGTACATCATCGGGCGGATCAGCACCTCTCCGTTGACGGCCATCGGCCGTTGTTGGATGGTATGCATACCAAGGATGGCCGACTGCGGCTCGTTGATGATGGGCGTGCTCATCATCGAGCCAAAAACCCCTCCGTTGGTGATGGTGAAGGTACCACCGCTCATCTCGTCCAGTGTCAGCTTGCCCTCCCGGGCTTTCCCCGCCAACTCTTTGATTTTCAGCTCAATCTCATGAAAATTGAGCGATTCTACATTGTGCACCGGAGGAACAACCAGCCCGTTCGGCGTCGAGATAGCGATGGAGATGTCCACGTAATCGTGGTAAACAATATCGTTCTCATCAATACGGGCATTGACATCGGGCATTTCCATCAAGACCTTGGCGCAGGCCTTGGCGAAAAGAGACATAAAGCCCAGCTTGATGCCATATTTTTCGACAAACTCTTCTTGGTATTTTTTGCGCAATTTCATGATCTCCGTCAGATCGACCTCGTTGAAGGTCGTCAGCATTGCCGTAGAATTTTTGGCGGAGACGAGGCGGCGGGCGATGGTGCGGCGCATCCGGCTCATTTTTTTGCGGCGCTCGTTGCGCTCACCGGCGACGACGGGCTGAGGAGCGGGTACAGCCGGTTTGGGGGCCGCTTTTTCGGTCTTCACCGGAGCGGGGGCCTCCTTGCTGTCCATTTTTTCC
Source organism: Bacteroidota bacterium (assembly GCA_038750655.1). Classification (GTDB taxonomy): domain Bacteria; phylum Bacteroidota; class Bacteroidia; order Chitinophagales; family Saprospiraceae; genus JBCDGZ01. The sequence goes on from JBCDGZ010000038.1 coordinate 17,320, forward strand.
AGCACATCAGCCTTAGTAATGCGTCCTCCCTTTCCGCTACCTGCAACATCGCCGGCGGTCAAGCCGTTTTCTTTCATCAGCTTCGCGGCAGCGGGCGATGGATGGCCACTGGCGGGAGAGCTGCTGGTATCGGCAGGTATTTCGACAGCCGGGGTTTCGGCTTCGGCGGCGGGTGCAGCCGGAGCGGCAGGAGCTGGGGTGGCGGCAGCTACGCTAGTATCGATACGGGCGACTAGTGCACCGATCTCCAAATCATCACCTTCGCTGGCGACGTAGCTTATTTTACCGGCCGCTTCTGCTGGGAATTCCAACGTGGCCTTATCAGATTCAAATTCGCAGATGGGGTCGTCGATAGCGACGATGTCTCCGTCTTCTACCAACCATTGAGAAAGGGTAACTTCGGTTATAGACTCGCCGATCGTTGGGACCCTCATTTCGACCATACTCATAGATAGGGGAAGTTTAATTTTTGTTTTGTTTGTAAAAATCAATTATTATTTCAATCTAGCCAACAATTTGGCCGGAATTTCTGATTAATTATCTTTCATCCGATTGGCTTGAGCCTTAAAATAGTGAATACGCGCCTTTCCGTTTTTGCCTTCATTAGAAATGTACATGCCACCATCATCGTCGAAGACAATCCCTTCGGGCTGAGGATGAATCTTTTTTTCCAGCTTTCCAATGTACAGTAATTTGCCTTTGGGGCTCAAAACCATTATCACTTTACCAACAGATGAGGTAAGGTAAAGGTTGCCTGTCTTGGGGTGGATGGCAATAGCCGAGGGATTAAAATCGAGGTTGCTCTTATCTGGCGCAAAGTACTCCATAAACTTGTCCCGTTTTTCTATGTTGGGATGCCGCTTGAGGTAGGCCTGAATCTGATCAAGGGTAATGGAATATGCTGGCTCTGGGTCCAGGGCTTTGCTTTTGAGATCGAAGCTGTAGATCACTTTTTTAAAACGAAGGGTTTCCAAAGATTCTCCAGTGGCGGGTTTTCCTTTACAGGCCAAGAGCAGCCGTTGGTTCTTCTCATCATAACACAATCCTTCTACATCATTTTCCCGGCCGAGGAAGGAATTGTACTTCAACACCTCCTGTTGGCTGGTCGCCAATTTTCGGATTTCGTAAACCGTTCCCGTACTTTTAACCACAAAAACATCATCTCCTACGACCTCTACACCTTCATAATCTCCATCTTTCCAAAACTGGACTTCCTCTCTAATTTTACCCGATTTTTTATCCACAAAAAAGACAATTCCCTTTTCGTCTTGTATGGCGCAAAGCAGGGTTTTGTAGGTCGACATTCCGAGGCCAGAGATTTCATCCAGCTTTCCTGGAAGTTCCATGGTTCGGTCAGGTTTATTCAATTCGTAGCGGAATTTGAATTTCTCGGCTGCGAGCACTGATGTGGTGGGGGCGTCGGCATCCACTTGAGGGTCAGTGGAGTAGCAATTCATCAAACCAATGATGACGAAGGGCAGCATTATGCATAAAGACTTCATCCTAACTATATTTTTGGTTTAGGCCTTTGGGGTGTTTTCTTCACTGCTACCTAATTCGATCAATCTCTCTTTGAAAAGGTAGCAGGGCTCGACTTCATAGAGCGCTTGGTATAACTCAAACGCTTTATCACGGTGGATGTTACCTTTACCATTCATTTTGTAAAGATGGTAGTGTACTGCGGCCTGCTCACTTTTGCTCTTCGTATTACTTAGCATATCCTTTAACATCTTGACCGCAATTTCTCTTCTGCCAGCAAAATACTCCACATTAGCAGCCAAAATTAAAGCCTGAAAAATCAGATCGGGATTGCCCAGATTCTCGGCAATTTCCAGGGCTTCGAGGTGAATAGAATGCGCCTCTTTATAATCTCCTTTCAAGATGAGCGTACTGCCTTTTTCTACCAGACTGAATCCCAGGACCAGTTTATTCTTAATTTTTCGAGAAATTTGAATCGCTCGGTCATAGTAGGCCACTGCCTTGTCGTACAGCCCTTGAAAGGTGTAAATATCGGCCAAGGTATTAACGGCCTTAGCAATGCCTTTCTGGTAGCCCAGCTCTTCACTCAGCTCCAGATTGCGCTCCAGGTACTGGATAGCAATATCAAATTCGCCCTCCACGCTGCGCAGCTCACCGATCAGGCCGATGGCAATCGACATACCCTGCTTATCCCCCAGCTCCTCACAAAGCTCCAAGTCGCGGATAAACAGCTCCATCGCCCGCTGGTAGTCGCCCTTGCGTTGATAAACACTGCCGATACAGCCGATGGCAATCGAAGTCAGCAGCTTATTCCCCAGCTCCTCGCTCAGCTCCAGCCCCTTCTCATAGCAGGCCAGCGCCGCGTCGTAGTCGCCCTTTTCGAAGTAGACAATCCCCAGGTTGGTATTAAGGGTGGCCATGCCCGGCTTATCGTTCGCCGCTTCGCAGAGCGACAGCTCGGCCCGCTGGCAGCGAATGCCCTCATCGTAATTGCCCTGGTTCATATGCGTCAGGCCCAGGTTGGCGACAATCTGCGGATTGCTAGCCAGCCGATGGCGCCGCCGCTGATCAATACTTCGGGTGAAGAAGTCGATCGCTTCATTATAGTTGCCTTGGCGGAAATAGAGATTTCCTAAGTCGCCGTTGACCTTTGCCGTACCGGCATTATCGCCGATGGCTTCGAAGAGGGCGGCGGCCCGTTCTAGGCAAGTGCGGGCCTCATCATAGTTGCCCTTCAGCATCAGCAGATGCCCCAGGTTATTATTGGTCTGCCCCATCAGCAGGCGATCGTCCAGCTTGCGGGCAATTTCTTTCGCTTCTTCAAAGACCTGCTCACAGTCGTCCCACTGTCCAATTAGCACCAGTACACTACCCTTTTTGAGCAGAATATTCACCTGATCTTCCGGCCGATCTTCCGCGTCGAGGTTACGAAGCAATTTATTATAGAATTCCAGGGCCTGTTGGTTCTGGAAGTTACGCCGGGCGTAGTTGGCGGCGTGGTTGAGGTAGAAATCAGTTTTTTCGCGGACTTCGGCCTGTTCGTAGTGGAAGGCCAGGTCGACATAGCGTTCGTCGAGGTTGGTCGCGTAGAGCTTTTCGATGGCCTCGGCGATGAGGCGGTGCAGCCGCCGGAGGCGAGTGCCTAGCTGCATAGAGTAGACCGCTTCTCGAAGTAGAGAGTGCCGGAAGATGTAGCGCAGTTCGTTCATGGCCTGCCAAATCTGCCCCTGCTCTGCAGTGCGAATTTGCTCCTTCAGTACTGCGGCGGCATTGCCATTGCGCTTAACAAAGTCCTCGTGCCCTTTCATCACCTCGCTCAGCACCGGAATTTCAAACTCCCGGCCGATAACCGCCGCCGCTTTAACCGTCTCTTTCACCAGCGTAGACAAGCGATCTACACGAGCCATCAAGATCGAATTGATCGAACTAGATACCTTGATGCTCTTATCCTTGATGTGCCATTCCCCATCAATCAACTCCAATAAATTACTTTCGACGAAGTATTCGAGAATCTGCTCCAAGTAGAATGGATTGCCATTAGTGGTGCGCAGCAGCAGCTCATAGAGTTCCCGATGCACCTGGCCCTTCAGCTTCACTTCTGCAAAGTCCAACAAGGCTTCATCACTCAGAATATTGAGGTCGATTTCGCCGAAGGGAATCTGATTTTTACCCAGTAATTCCTCCGGAATCAATAGAGGCTTGGTGCCATCATCATCATATCGAGATGTGACCAGCAGCAAAATAGGGAAGGCGCTGATCTGACGAATAAACTCTTCCAAAAAGGCCTTAGAGCTGTCATCATACCAATGTCCATCTTCCAATTCGATAACCAGTGGGTCGACTCGAGCTTTGACCTTAAAGAGGTTCGAGAGAGCCTGTAAGGTATTTTGGTAGCGTCCTTTGGCGTCCAGCTGCTGCCATAGATCATCTTCGTAATAAATGCTGATCAGGGCCGCTAGAATAGACCGGGTCCGCAGCAGTTCCTTGCGCAGCACCTCTCCTTCCATGCCCTCAATTTTCTCACTATCCTCCATCAACCAGTTGAAGCGCCGCTCGAAGTTACTACGATTATCGATGGCTGTATTTTCTGGAGATTGTTCGAAATAGTTTTTCAGGAAATAAACAAAAGGATTAAACGGCTTTTTCAAAATCTGATCGGCCTGGCAGGTCAGCCAGTTGACCGTCGTCCTTTCCTTCAATCGCTGGCGCAGCTCATAGCTGAGGCGGCTCTTGCCAATTCCTGCTTCGCCGTAAACATATTTGATCCCCGCAAACTCATCAAAGAGAATCGGCGAGGCAAATTCTATCAAGGTGGCTACTTCTTCTTTCCGGCCAATCAACTGTCCGGAGAAGACCACTCGATCGGCGATACTCCGGCCCAGCAGTTTGTAGGTAGGGATGCTGCCTTCGATGCCTTTGTAATGAATATCGCCTTTGTGGTTAAAGTTGAAATACCGCGACTTCTGGATCTCACTATCCACCAATACTTCCCCCCAATCCGCGTTAATCATCAGTCGAGCCGCCAAATTGACCCGATTGCCTACGGCAGCGTACTGACAACGCTCTGGCCCACCAACGATGCCTGTATAAGCCAGCCCGGAGGTAATGCCCGCCCGAAATTTCAGGCCACTACGCTTTTGCAAAGGCTTAAGCTCTTCGTGCACCGCAAAGATGAATTCCAGCGCGCGATCGGTATTATTTTCAAAAGAAACTGGCGCACCAAAAAAGCCCAAGGCTACCCCTCCCTTATCTCCAAAATCGACCTCCTTGAAGTAGCCTGAGAAGCTATTGATCTGCTCAACGATAATCGTAATAAACTGATTAAAAAGGCTATGACTATCTACCCCGGTGAAGGAAATAAACACCGAAATTACCGTACGGAACTCTCCTAACTCATTGAAATCAATTACACTGCGGGGGAAAAAATGAGAGACGATCTCCTCGTCAAGGGCGGGCAAATCTACCGGTTGAGCCGGCAGCGCAAGGACTTCCGCATTGTCTAGCAGACGATAGTAGCCAATCTGCATCGGCTCGAAAGCCGGCGTCTGCTCATCAAAGAGCGCCATAAGGTGCTTATCGAAGATGATCTCTTGCCCTTTAGCGCGATGTTCGCTCTCGGCACAGTCGTCAATAGCATCGCCCCGGAAGTAGAAGGTCTTGTGATCCGCTCCGACGATGCCCCAATCAACCTCACCGAAAGAAAGGCCGATCTTAATGCCGATCTGAAAATCACCAAACTGGGTTTTCTTCAAGCCCTGCTTGCTGAAGAGGTCTCTAAGCATCCTTGCCGTCTCGATAAACTTATCGGGATCCATATCTTCCACGGGAAAGATGGCAGTAAACGCATCGCCAGCGAAGTAAGGAATGAAGCCTCCTCGCTGATAAACCAGCCCGACCATCGGTGCGAAGATGTGGTTGAGGCTGACCGACAGCTGCTCAGCCCCAGCAGAGCCCTGCTTCATGAGGGTTTCCGTCAAGGGGGTGAAGCCCGACAGGTCGATGAACATGGTGTAGGCTTTAAAGTGGCCGCTCTGCTCATCAGACAGGTACTTGAGCTGTACGAAGTGTGGAATAAGATTTTTCACTCGCCGGTATCCAATCGATTGTTAATATTTTGCCTGTTTTGACAAAGAATCCTATTATAAGTGAGGGAAAATTACAAATTTTTAATGAGGTCCAGTCACAATAGCTTAGGATTTGTGTAAATATGTTTCCCTATTTTGGTCGGATACTAGTAAGAAGGATGGAGTTGACAAAATGTTTTCGCTCCCCTTCACTCTTTGTCGACAAATGATTCCGTTTGGTATATTTTGTGTAGTCTTTGGTCGAGCCTGTTGCTAATTTCGGGCGTTTATCCAAATCTGACAATTTAAGAGTCTGTTCGGAAATTATTGATCTGATGAAAACCACTTACCTTACCAGTCTGCTACTGGTCTGCTCTCTTATATGGGTCAATGGTCAGGAAGGCCCGATGCAAAAGATACACCGCGCTTACCGTACCCAAAGTACTATAAAGATAGATGCTCAGTTGGAGGAGCTGGACTGGCAAAAAGCCCCAGTTGCCAGCGATTTCGTGCAAAGTGCGCCTGACCCTTCCGCCAAGGCCAGCCAGGCGGCGAAAGTTCGATTGCTATACGATGATAAAGCCATCTACCTGGCAGCAGAACTGCTAGACAGTAAGCCCGACAGCATCCTCAAGCAGCTTTCACCTAGAGATGAGCTGAAGATCACGGATTGGTTTGGGATCATCATCGATGCCTATCAGGATGGTCAGAACGGCCTGGGCTTCTTTGTCACGCCTTCGGGCGTACAGGTGGATATGAAATATTCGGCGGTTAACGGCGGCGGCAGCAGTGCCCTGAGCGGCGATACCAACTGGGATGCGGTCTGGGACAGCAAGGTACGAATGACCACTGAAGGGTGGATTGTTGAGCTGAAAATTCCTTATTCTGCCCTACGCTTTCCCAACCAAAAAGAACAACGCTGGAACATCAATTATGCCCGTATGATCCGCCGCAATCGGGAGGAATTATTCTGGAATGAGGTAGATTATAATGGTGGAGGTCTCTTGGTGCAATCCGGCCAACTGATCGGTATTCAGGACATCCAATCACCAGTCCGCCTTTCTGCTACACCATTCATTTCTTATTATATAGAAAATTACAATGATGAGACGCAGAACAACTGGGTGCGCTCCTTCAATGGAGGAATGGACATCAAATACGGTATCAACGATGCCTTCACCCTAGATATGACCCTGATTCCAGACTTCGGGCAGACCCAGTCCGACAATCAGGTACTGAATCTGACTCCATTTGAAGTGCGGTTTGATGAAAATCGCCAGTTCTTCACCGAAGGAACGGAGCTATTTAACAAGGGAGGGCTCTTTTATTCCCGGCGAGTTGGCGGTCGGCTACTTTACGCTGGGGAGGTGGAGGATCAGTTGTTGAAGGGAGAAGAGGTGGTGGACAACCCCCAGGAGGCACAGCTGTACAATGCCACTAAGGTATCTGGTCGAACGAAGGGCGGTTTGGGGGTCGGTATTTTTAACGCGACCGCCTCAGAGACTCGGGCAACTATCCGCCATCAAGAAAGTGGTGATACTCGCAGTTTTGTGACTAATCCACTGACCAATTATAATGTGATGGTCTTTGATCAGAATCTGAGGAATAATTCTTTCGTTACCCTGATCAACACTAATGTTTGGCGAGAAGGGGAAGCCTATGAGGCCAATACGACGGGAACGACTTTTTCTCTGAGAAATAAAAAGAACAGCTATGCGGTATCTGGTAGGGCCGTACTGACTCAAAAGTACTACGGTGAAGGGGACACCGATTTGGGCCACAAGTACAATGCCAGCATAGAAAAGATCAGCGGACGAACGCAGTTTGCGCTGGGCTATAACGTTGAAAGTGATACGTATGACCCCAACGATCTGGGTTTTTTATTCAACAATAATGAGCGTAACTTCTGGGGTAGTCTTCGCTACAATCGCAATAAGCCACTAGGGCCCTTCAACAGCTTCGGAGGGGGAATGTATGCACAGTATTCCAGGTTGTACGCTCCGGATAAATTCACCGATTTCGGCATCAATTTCTGGACCTTTGCCGTGACCCGCAATTTCTTCGCCTTCGGTGCCTCTACCTACATCGAGCCGGTGGCGACCTTTGACTATTTCGAACCTCGTACCGATGACTTCAGCCGTTACTATGCCTTCCCGACCAGCACGAATGTCAACGCCTGGATTTCGACCGACTATCGCAAGCGATTTGCCCTCGATGCCAATGTGGCTTTCCGTGGCTTCAATGAAGAAGGTCGACGCAACGTAGAACTTAACCTGAGCCCTCGCTTCCGCTTCAATGATAAATTGTCGCTACAAACCGAAATCGGTATTTACAATCTCTATCAAAATGTCGGCTATGTAGACGATATGGAAGATGGAGAAATCATCTTTGGCCGCCGGGACCTGAACACTGTAGAGCTGATCCTGGAACCGAGCTATATTTTCAATGACCGCATGTCGCTCAACTTTAGGATGCGCCACTATTGGTCTAGAGTGAGTTACAACAGCTTTCATCAACTCGCTGAAGATGGCCAACTGGCCCGAAGCAACTACGAGGAATACCGAGACAATAGCTTCAATGCCCTCAACATTGATATGGTCTATCGCTGGCGCTTCGCGCCCGGTAGCGACCTCTTCGCCGTATGGAAAATGGCTATCATCGGCAGCGCCGACGAGCAGGAAACCGTTGAGTACCACTACAATAATAGCCTACGTCGATTGGGGCAATTGCCACAAAGCAACAGTGTATCGGTAAGATTCATCTACTTTTTGGATTATTTAGCACTAAAAAAGAAGGCGTAAATACCTCCTTGCCACTGTCTTATTGTTAAAAAATCTACTATATTCGTAAAAATGTCCTTGATTGTTTCACCCTGAATTTCTTTAATCATGAAACTCAGCTATTCCCCATATCGCAATCTATTGCGAGCTATTTGTTTTATTCTAGCTATTACGACTATGAACTTACAGACCGATGCCCAAGATAATTTACCCTATCAGATGCCTCCCAAGGATATTGCTAACCTCATCGATGCCCCTCCAACACCGGGTGCAACTCTAAGCCCCTCCAAAGAATGGATGCTACTGCTGGATCGGCCTAACCTCCCCTCTATCGAGGCCATCAGTCAAGAAGAATTGAGGCTAGCGGGTATCCGCATCAACCCCAAAACCAATGGCTCTAGCCGCTCTTTTTACTACAGCGGTATGCGTATGCGCTCCGTGGATGGACAAAAAGAAATCCCCGTCCAAGGATTACCCGCACAGCCACAGATCGAAAATACCAGTTGGTCGCCCAACGGCGACTATATCGCCTTCACCATTACCGTTTCCAATGGAATGGAGCTTTGGGCCGTCGATACCCGTACGGCGCAGGCCCGCAAGCTCACCGAGGCCATTATCAATGACGCCATGCGGGGCCTGCCCTACCGCTGGTTCTCGGATAATAAGAGCATTGTTTACAAATCCGTCAATACTAGCCGAGGCAGTAGCCCCGAAGAATCGCAGGTGCCCGCTGGCCCAACGATCCAGGAAAACAAGGGCAAATCTGCCCCTGTACGTACCTATCAGGATCTACTGAAAAATGCCCACGACGAAGCCCTCTTCGAGTACTACACCAGCTCTCAACTGATGTTAATAGACCTTGAAAGCAATCAAAAACAAAAACTCGGAGATGTCAGCATCATCAATGCCCTGAGCCCTTCTCCTGATGGCCGCTACATTATGGTTACCCGGATGAAGAAGCCCTTCTCTTACATCGTGCCCTACAGCCGCTTTCCTTTTACGGTAGATATTTATGATAAAACTGGAAAATTGGTCAAGCAAGTAGCCGATATTCCTATCGCTGAAAATATTCCTAAAGGATTTGGTGCCGTTCGTACTGGCCCTCGTTCCTTCAGCTGGCGGACCGATGCGCCTGCAACCCTATATTGGGTGGAGGCACAGGACGAAGGGGACCCGAAGAAAGAGGCGAACATCCGCGATCAGCTCTTTATGCTGGAAGCTCCTTTTACTACCGCTCCGCAAAAAGGCCTGGCCTTCAAATTGCGTTACGGCGGGGTCGATTGGGGAACGGATGAGCTGGCCATCGCCTACGAGTGGTGGTGGCAAAATCGTCAGGTCGTCACCAGCCGCTGGTGGCCCAACCAGGCGCAGAAAGCCAAAGAAGTTATCTTCGATCGCTCCTGGGAAGACAGCTACAACGATCCCGGAGAATTTGAAACCCATCGCAATCAATACGGCCGTCAGGTGCTGCTCACCACCGCCGATCATTCGACCCTCTACTTAACCGGAAGAGGCGCTTCGCCCGAAGGCAACCGTCCCTTCGTCGATCAATTTGATCTGGCCACCAAAGAGAGCAATCGCCTGTGGCGTTCAGAAGCACCTTACTACGAATATCCCATCTCCATTGTAGATGAAAACAAGGGTATTGTACTGACCCGCCGCGAATCTACTGAGGAACCCCCCAACTACTTCCTGCGCGATCTGAAGGCAAAAGATTTGACCCAAATTACACACTTCGAACATCCTTACGCTTCGCTCAAAGACATCCAAAAGGAGCTGATCAAATACAAGCGGGCCGATGGCATCGAGCTGACCGGTACGCTCTACCTGCCCGCTGGCTACAACAAAGAGCGCGATGGTCGCCTGCCCGTGCTCATGTGGGCCTATCCCCGCGAATTCAAAAGCGCCGATGCCGCCGGTCAGGTCAAAGACTCTCCTTACGAGTTCATCCGCATCGGCTGGTGGTCGCCCATCTTTTGGGTCAACCAAGGCTACGCTGTCCTCGATGACTTTGGCATGCCTATCATCGGCGAGGGCGATGAGGAGCCCAACGAGACCTTTATCGAACAGCTGGTTTCTGGCGCCGAAGCGGCGATCAATAAGCTGGATGAGATGGGCGTAGCTGATACTGATCGGCTGGCCGTCGGCGGCCACTCCTACGGCGCCTTTATGACAGCCAACTTGCTGGCCCACTCCGACCTCTTCGCCGCCGGCATCGCCCGTAGTGGTGCCTATAACCGTACTTTGACGCCTTTCGGCTTCCAATCGGAAGAGCGCACCTTCTGGGAAGCCTCGGACACCTATTTCAAAATGTCCCCCTTCATGCACGCCGATAAGATCAAAGAGCCCCTGCTGCTGATCCACGGAGAAGCGGACAACAACTCCGGTACTTTCCCGATGCAAAGTGAGCGTTTCTACGGGGCTTTGAAGGGGCACGGCGCGCCGGTACGACTGGTGATGCTTCCCCACGAAAGCCACGGCTACCGCGCTAGAGAGTCGATCATGCACATGCTCTGGGAGATGAATACCTGGCTGGATGTGCATGTGAAGAACCGCAAATTGGAAATGGAGGAGGTGAAGCGCAGTAAGCCCTAAGGCCATGAGTTGGATCAAAGAAATCCCGTATGAGGAGGCCTCTCCTCGACTCAAAAAGCTCTACGATCGGGTGAGCGGTGGCGGGCAGGTGGATAATGTCTTGAAAGTCCACAGCTTGCGACCGCACACCTTGACGGGGCATATGTATTTGTACAAAAATGTACTGCATAACAGTAATAATACTTTGCCCAAGTGGTTTTTGGAAACCATTGGCGTCTATGTCAGCTGGCTAAACCGCTGTGACTATTGCGTAGACCACCACAGCGCAGGCCTCAGCCGCCTGTTGGCGGACGAGGAGAAGGCAGCAGGTATACATAAAGCACTGCGCGACGAGCAGCCCGAGCAGTATTTTGAAGGCCGCGAGCTGGCGGCGCTACAATACGCTGCACAGCTGACTCGCCAGCCCGCGACCGTACAGGAAGCGGACATCGAGCACTTGCGTAACAGCGGTTTGACGGATGGGGAAATTCTAGAGGTCAATCAGGTTTGCAGCTATTTTTGCTACGTCAACCGTACGGTCTTAGGCCTGGGCGTGGATATTGCCGGAGAAATCATTGGCCTCTCCCCCAGCGACAGCGATGATCCGGATAACTGGTCTCACGGCTAATTCCAGGTACTTACGGAAGCTAATTGTCTAATTTTCCATACCCAGAATATGGTAATTTTCATCAAACAACATTATCTTACCGCTATAAGTTAATCGTATAAGAGACCGAAATAGCTGAGTTAAGCGGGTTTCGGATATTGAACGACATAATAAACCCATGTGAAAATCGTACTATGGAGCAACAGAACCACACGCCCGTATTTGATCTATTCGAACGACAGATTCAAAAGTACATCAAAAAGAAAAGACCTCCCGTTGACATCCGTCCACAACTAGATTTTGGCTACACTTACGAGAATTACTGTCTAGAAATACAGGAAATTCGCCCCAATTGGATGAACAAAGAGGAAAAGATATACCTTTCCGTTGCCAAAGCGCAGTTCGTCAAGTCCAAAAATTCTTGGAAAATCTATTGGAAACGCAGCAATGGCAAATGGGAAAGCTACAAACCCCAGCCCGAAGTCAAAGACCTCAATGAGTTCTTTAAAGTGATCGACGAAGACCCTATGGGCTACTTTTGGGGCTAGGCCGAAGCCGCCTAGCCGACTTCCTCTTGCTGTAATTCAATGCGCAACTCATCCAACTGTGCCGTATCGATCACAGCCGGAGCGTCTATCATCATATCGCGCCCCTGGTTGTTCTTCGGGAAAGCGATAAAATCGCGGATGGACGACTGCCCGCTCATCACAGCGCAGAGGCGGTCGAAGCCAAAGGCGATGCCACCGTGCGGCGGTGCGCCGTACTCGAAGGCGCCGAGCAGAAATCCGAACTGCGCCTCGGCCTCTTCTTTGGTGAAGCCCAGGAGATCGAAGTTGCGGGATTGCAGGTCGCGATCGTGGATACGAATAGACCCCCCACCGATTTCGGAACCGTTGATGACCAGGTCATAGGCATCAGCACGCAGGCTCTTCATAGTCTCGTGATCACCGTTGAGCATGCGCGGGATGTCAGCGGTTTTGGGAGCAGTGAAAGGGTGGTGCATGGCGTGAAAGCGCTCTGTTTCTTCATCCCATTCAAGGAGTGGGAAGTCAATGACCCACAGCGGCTTGAAGTCTCCGTCTTTCATCAACCCCATACGACGTCCCATTTCCAGGCGCAGTTCATTGAGTTGCTTTCGGGTCTTCTCGGTTTCGCCAGAGAGGATGAGCAACATATCGCCGGGCTGAGCGCCCAAAGCTTCCCCCCAGGCTTTGAGGGTATCGTCGTCGAAGAATTTACCAACAGAAGATTTGACGCTGCCATCCGCATTGAATTTCACGTAGACCAAGCCCTTCGCACCAATCTGCGGCCGCTGCATCCATTCGGTTAATTTCTTGATGTCTTTATTGGAATAGTTATCGGCCTGGCCTTCGGCACAAATACCTACCACCAGCTCAGCATTATCAAAGACGCTAAAGCCTTTGCCCTGGGCCAGCTCGTTGAGGTTTTTGAATTCCATTCCAAAACGCAGGTCGGGCTTGTCAGAGCCGTAGCGTTCCATAGCCTCGTCGTAGGACATGCGAGGGAAGTCGCCCAGTTCAAGGTCTAGCACGGTGTTGAAGAGATGGCGCGTTAGCCCCTCGAAGGTATTGAGGATGTCCTCCCGGGTGACGAAGGCCATTTCGCAGTCAATTTGGGTAAACTCCGGCTGGCGGTCGGCCCGCAGGTCCTCATCACGGAAGCACTTGACAATCTGGAAGTACTTGTCCATCCCCGCTACCATCAAAATCTGCTTGAAGGTTTGTGGGGATTGTGGTAGGGCGTAAAATTGGCCAGGATTCATTCGGCTGGGCACGACAAAATCGCGGGCGCCCTCCGGCGTACTTTTAATTAAAAAAGGCGTTTCTATTTCTATAAAATCCTGTCCGACCAGGTAATTACGTACAGCCAGGGCCAAATTGCTGCGGAAAATGATGTTTTGCTTCACTGTATTGCGACGAATGTCCAGGTAGCGGTATTTCATCCGCAGGTCATCACCACCGTCGGTATCATCGAGGATCATAAAAGGTGGCAGCTTAGAGGGGTTGAGCACTTCCAGGCTTTTGGCTTCAATTTCGATGTCCCCAGTCGGCATCTCAGGATTTTTATTGCTTCTCTCCCGCACTTTCCCACTGACGCGCAGCACAAACTCGCGGCCTAGCTTACGGGCCTGATTACACAAATCTGGATCATCATCCATGTTGAATACCAATTGCGTGATGCCATAGCGATCACGCAGGTCGATAAAGGTCATCCCTCCGAAGTCCCGGCTGATCTGCAACCAGCCACTCAGGGTGACATCTTGTCCAACATGGCTCATTCTGAGCGCTCCACAGTTGTGCGTTCGATACATGATTTTTTATTTTTTAATTCGTGGTAATGTGAGTATAATTTTTAATATCAAAAATAGAACCACAAAAATAAGGGTTCTCTATAATATATTCCTGGCGAAATGCTCGAGGAATCCTCTGCCGACCTTAGAATTCTAGGGAAAACCGCATTAATTGTTAAATAATTCAGTCATTGTCCTAAATTTGCGGATATGAGTAGTTCGAAAGCAGCACAGAAGTTTGGGACAGCACCGGTTTTTTTCACGGCCATTTCAACCATTCTGGGGGCTGTCATGTTTCTTCGCTTTGGCTACGCCGTCGGAAATGTGGGCTTTATCGGCACCATCGGCATCATCTTGATCGGCCACGCCGTCACCATCCCTACGGCTATGGCCATCGCCGAAATTGCAACCAACCAGAAGGTAGAAGGCGGCGGCGAATACTACATTATCTCCCGCTCCTTCGGACTGGTCATCGGTTCCTCCATTGGCATCGCGCTCTACTTTTCGCAAGCCATCAGTGTGGCATTCTACATCATCGCCTTCGCCGAGGCCTTCAGCTCTCTGTTCAGCTATTTACAAAGCAGCTACGACCTGCCGCCGCTGGCGGTCTGGCTCCTCAACCATAAACAAACTGTCAGTATCCCGGCGCTTTTCCTGCTGACCGCCATCGTACTGGCCAAAGGCGCCGACCTGGGCGTCAAAGCCCTCTACGTCGTAGTGGTCACCCTATTCCTCTCGCTGGCCGCCTTTTTTATGGGCTCAACGGAATACAGTCAGGCCAATAGCCTACAGCCCTTCGCCACCGTTGGGGACAGCGAAAGCAGCTCGCTGATCAACACCCCAGACAGTAATACAGCGACCCTCCCTTCGCCCTATACGCCCCTCCCGGACAGCGGCACTCAAGTGCTCCAGCCCGCTGCCGAGCCTGCGGCGGTCCCTCCACCGGCGAACAATCAACAACAGCTGCCGCCTGTGAGCTTTTTTGTGGTCTTTGCCATCATTTTTCCCGCTTTTACGGGGATGACGGCGGGGGTAGGTCTGTCGGGCGATCTGCGCAATCCCAGCCGCTCTATTCCGTTGGGGACCCTGGGTGGTACGCTGGCTGGCATGGTCGTCTATGTTTTCATTGCTTATAAGCTAGCGGTCTCCGCTAGCCCAGCGGACCTGGCCAATACCGATCATCTGGTGATGGCTGATATTGCCTGGCAGGGCTGGTGGATCATTCCGATCGGGCTGGCGGCAGCCACCATCTCCTCGGCATTGGGTTCTTTGATGGTTGCTCCGCGCACCTTGCAGGCCATTGCCCGGGATCGGGTGCTGCCTTCGCTGGCCTTTAGTCATTGGCTTTCGCGAGGCCGGGGCCCCAACGCTGAACCCTTTAATGCGACGATGGTCACCATTGCCATTGCTTTTATCTTTGTGATGATGGGCGGTCTGGACGTAGTGGCAGAGATCATTTCGATGTTTTTCATGCTGACCTACGGTTCGCTCTGTCTGATCTCCTTCTTGCAGCACTTCGCCGCCGATCCGGCCTATCGGCCGACCTTTAAGTCGCGCTGGTATGTCTCTTTGTTTGGAGCGGTGGCTTGCTTTGGTTTGATGCTGTTTATGAACGCGGGGTACGCCCTGCTGGCCTTTCTCGGCGTAACGATTTTCTACCTTTTCGTAAGTTATTACAATCCGGACAAGAACAACATGGCAGTCATTTTCCAGGGAGCAATTTTCCAGTTAAGTCGTCAGTTGCAGGTCTTTTTGCAGAAGGCCGAGAAGGAGCAAAACGCCAGCTGGCGGCCTTCGATTGTCTGTATTTCCGAGAGTTCCTTTGATCGTCTGGGCGCTTTTGACCTCCTGCGCTGGATTTCTCACAAATATGGCTTTGGCACTTATATTCACAAAATCACGGGCTATTTATCCAAGAACACCAACAAAGAGGCCCGGGCCTGCAAGACTCGATTGATTAAGATGGCGGAGGCCAGTAAGAGCAATATTTATATCGACACCTTGATCAGTCCTTCCTATACCTCCGCCATTGCCCAGGTTATTCAGCTGCCGGGCATCTCGGGTACGGATAATAATTTGCTGATGTTCGAATATTCCAAGCATCATCCCGATGGGCTGGCCAACATTGTCGACAACTACAAGTTGATCAAATCCGTCGACTTCGATGTCATTGTTTTAGGCAGCTCGGAGCGGGGGTTTGGCTTTAAAAAGAGCATTCATATTTGGATTACTTCTAATGACTATGACAATGCAGCCTTGATGATTCTGCTCGGCTACATCATTCTGGGCCACCCCGAATGGCAGCAAAGTGTGATCAAGATTTTTGCTATTTTCCCTGAAGAACGAATGGAAAAAGAAAGCTCCCGGCTTTTTGAACTCATCGAAGCGGGTCAGTTGCCCATTTCTCCCAACAACATCAAGATACTACCACGCAAGCCTGATGTCGATTCGAGGTCTATCATCACGGAAACCTCTAAGGATGCAGATATGACCATCGTTGGCTTTCGGGGGGAGGCTATCAAGCAGATGGGAACCACTGTTTTTGAGGGATATGAGGAGATTGGCAACACTATTTTCGTCAATGCTGCCCAACAAAAAGTGATCAAATAATCCTTCAAATTCCCCCAAAAAGGGTAGTCTGCACCCACCTTATTTAGAATGATTCTAAGCGTTCTCTTACAGTTTTATGACAAACTACTGATCGTGTCAAAGTATTTTTGTGACTGTACACATATACGATTAGAACCCTTAGTAAGATATGTTAGCAGGCTATAAAATATTGACCATTACTCATCGACGCAGTCAGCTCAAAGAGCTGGGTCAGTTTGCGGTACAGGCCAATGATGATGCGCTGCTACGGCAGAAGCTGGAAGAACTCAAGCAGCAATTCGAGCTTGGAGAGCTAATGTACCTTTCTACTTGTAATCGTATCATGTATTTCTTCTATCAGGAAGGCCCACTCAAAGATTCTTTTGTTACCAGATTTATCAAGGCTGTCAATCCTGGAATTAAGCAGGATACTTTCATGCGTTTGCACGACTATATCGATCTGCATATTGGAGAAGATGCGGTACGACATCTTTTCGAGGTTTCTGCTTCTATCGACTCTTTGGTAGTCGGTGAACGGGAAATTCTTCGTCAAGTACGTCAAGCTTACAATCGCAGCAAGGACTGGGGTTTGACTGCCGATCATCTTCGTTTGGCAATGGGCATCACGGTTGAGGCTGCTAAGGAGGTTTACAACCAAACCCGGATCGGTGAGAAGCCAATATCTGTGGTCTCGTTGGCTATTCAGAAATTATTGGCCACCAAATTGCCGCGTACATCGCGCATTCTGCTTATCGGAGCTGGCCAAACCAATACACTGGTAGCAAAATTTCTGGTTAAGAACGAATTCACTAACGTCAAAGTTTTTAATCGCAGCATAGAGAAAGCCGATTTATTGGCTGAAAAATTTGGCGGTCGTGGGCATACCCTACAAGAACTTCCTTACTACCGAGAAGGTTTCGATTGCATCATCATTTGCACCGGTTCTACTCGGGCCTTGATCAATACCGAACTTTACAAGCAGCTGCTCAACGGTGAGCAAGATAAAAAGGTCTTAATTGACCTGGCCATCCCTTACAACATTGATCAAGAGGTTGTGAAGCAATTCCCAGTGGAATATATTGAAATCGAAGGTATTCGCTGCTTAGCGAAGGAAAACCTGGGTTTCAGAGAACAAGAGGTCTCCAAGGCCAAGGCGCTGCTCGATCTTCGCATCAGAGCCTTTCACGACACTTTTCAGCAGCGCCGCATCGAAAAAGCCATGCGTCAGGTGCCCAGCGAGATCAAAGCCATCAAGTCTCACGCAATGAATGTGGTTTTCAAGAAAGAGTTGGATACGCTCGATGAGGAATCACGCGAACTGCTAGAGCGTATGATGAGTTATATGGAAAAGCGCTGCATCAGCATTCCTATGCAGGCGGCTAAGAAGTCTATCCACTAAATTCCTATTGATTTTACTGATCCGTAGTCGCCGAATCCAATTGGCTGAGCGGGATTTTTAAGAAGCTTTCCTGGCTGCTCCATTCGCTTTTGGTAAGCGGTGGCTGTTCATAGTACTGATTCAACAGCTCCGCATGCTCCATATCGACAAAGCCGACGAAGGCGGCGGGTAGATAGCCCTGCTCACCTGACGGTAGGCGCACATAGAAGTAATGCTGTAATTTCTTCTGCCCTCTCTCCAGTACATATTTCTCAAAATGCTTGATGACCTCGACGGGCTCTTCGAGCTGGACGATAGAACCCCGCTGCGAGCTTAGCTTGGGCGTTTCCTGCACCGCTAAGCCAAACTGCTTAACCCCAGCAATAGGAGCCGTACGGGTTTGATCGTACAACAAGCGGAAGCTATTGACCCGATCATCCCAGATATAAGTATAGGTGACATACTCCATGCAACGCTCTTTGGTCTTGCTGAGCATATTGTAGGAATAATCGAGGCTGTAGGCGGTTTTGCAATCCACGTAATCCACATACTCAATGCGTACCGCCTGCTGCTCAATCTCGACAAACTTGTAAAGACAGGGCGAAGGGATGTCTATATCGTAGTTCAGGGTCAGCCGTTCTTCTAATACCTGCTCTAGAGTACCAGCTTGAAAGGAGTAGATGCCAAGGTTGCGATTTTGCACCGGATTATCTTGAGCGATGCTGTTGGTTTCCAGAATAATTTCCGGGACATGGTCGCCGGAGATGTCGTGCAGTACGAAACTCAGCAGTTGAAACTCTCCTTGGGTACTCAGCCCTCCGCTGCGGATGTGCACCGAGCGGCCTCGATCATTGGTAATGACGATGTACTCTTCGCGGTACAGGGGGTTCATATAGTCCTGAGCGTGAAAATTATCGCGGCCCTCGACGGCAGCTACCCAGAGGGTCGCCGATTCGAAGCCATTGTTAAAGCTGTATTTCTTTTTGTGAAACTCCTGTAGAATAGGGGCGACTTGTTCCGCAGTCATGCTCACGGCTAATCCATCGCCGAATACCCAGCCGCTGTGGCCGTCGGCAGCGCGCACCTCATACCATTTGAACTTTTGGTTCTGGGCATCGTCTTCGTGCTCCAGTTGGCTCTCGCCGATTACCTCGAAGAGTTGGCCTTCTTCGTAATAGTGGCTGGTCGGTTGAGTAAAAGTACTGTCTGAATAGAGGGTCAGCTTGCTGATTGCAGTGGCCATACGCTCTTGGTTTGAAGGCGTATTGGCAGACAATAGGGTAGATAAGTAAAGGAGTGATGTTATAGTGATTAAGATTCGCATTGATCAACAATGTGCAATTTCTGAGCCGTATGACCTAGCCAACAGCGATTTTAAGGGAATTTTAACTTTGAACGTAAAAAGTCGGCTTAAGTTGGATTTTTTTATGAAACTTTATTGTCTGATGAAATTACTGAATCTTACCAAGCAGGAACTTACCCAATACCGCGATATGCTGATGGTCATTCGGGATCGCGTCAAGCAGGCCATTGCCTCCGGCCTCACCTTCGAAGAAATCCAAGCGAGCAATCTGAGTAAGGACTATGATGATACTTGGGGGACTGGTTTCATCAAGCCAGAAACGCTAATGAGTATCTTGTACTCGGATTTGGAACGGAAGAAGTAAAGTAATCACTCGATTGTAGCTTTGAGATAGTTAACGTTAAGGGGCTTTTGCATTCCATTCTCATCCCTCTGCGTCTGATCAAAGACTTCGAGAACAAACGCATCAGCACCGGCCCAGCTGCTTCAATCCAGTTAGGTCAAAATATCGGGGCAACCTGCTGAGATCGACCTGGGCCGAATCTACAGTAAAGCCGCTAAAAACATAGCCCGTAGGCGTACTTTCGGGGTCTCTCCAATCGTGATCGATAAGCCTTACTTTGATCCATTCTCCAGTTACGGTCTTCCCCTCGTCTTGAATATCGAGTTGGATACCTGTTTTTTTAAGCACCTGCAATAGGGAGCCAAACTCCAAGGTTCCCAGCTTTTTAGCATCAACAGCAGGCTGCTCCCGGTAGACCAATCCACTTTCGGCAGTCACATAAACCATTGCGGGTCTAGACTGCTGTGTCCTTGCTTTTTGTGGAGGAGAAGACGATGAAAGAGATGGTGATGAGATGGAATCAGGGTTGAGCCCCTTGATTATTGCGGCATTCGATTCCACCATATAGCCCTTATTACGACCTTCATTTTTACAAGAAAGGAGACCAGAAAAGAGAATGGCGAAGAGGACTATTTTCTTAAGATTAATCATAAAGAGGATACCAAAAGTACTTGGAGTTTAATCATTAGAACGACCTAAGTGGGTTTTGGGGTATAAATCAAAACAGGGAAAACCCTCCTCAGAAGATTTTCCCTATTTCCAAAAGTCTACACAACTAGACTTAAGTAATTATACTAGAAGATCGGTAGGCCCTTCGGGATCGGCGAGCTTCTGAAATTGCGAGAATTATAAACTCCCTGACCGATGTTGAAGGTTAAGGTAAATCCATTAAAGAAATACCAATCTTTATTATCTGGATTACCGCGCGCTCCGCCAATTGGATCGATAGGAGCGCCCGGGTCGACCTCTGGGCGGCGATAAGAAAGTGCGACAGCCGTTTCGTTACGGGCCTCTTGGAGCGCATTCAGATCAGGATATTGACCGCTGACGTCATCAAGATAATCGGTAAAAGTCTTGCGGAAGCCCAGCTCAAAAGCCAGGTTTACGGCATCGCTGATCGACATTTTGAATCCACAGCCGAGCGGGACGCTGATTTGGCGCAGTTTGTAAGGGGCTTCGTAGCCCTCCATCCCCTGGCCTTCGGTGCCCAAGGGTTGCAGTTCGTGCCAACGACCTTCATAAAAAGCCCGGGGCTTGAACGCAAAAGCAGAGACCCCTACTAAAACATAGGGCGAAAACTGCCGAATATTTTCTAAAACATTATATCCAAAAAGATTGTACTCCGCCTGAACGTGGAATTCCAGAATATCAGATTCAAAGCTGAGGTTTCGGCTGCGATGGCCGTGGAAATCGTCCTCTACATTCTGATCAGAGCCGGAGATACGGCCTTTATTAATACCAGCCTTGAATGATAGGGATTGATAAAGGTTATAGCGAAAAACAGCACCGTAAGCCAGATTCAAATCTTCGGCTTCGTAGGCCTTGGAAACCAGATCGCCTTGATAACCGCTTACTCCCATAAATAGTCCAACCTCATATGTCTGTGCCAGGGCGACAGAGGGGATAAGTACCAGCAGGACCAGAGCTGTAGTCAATTCCTTCATAAACATAACAATGAATTCTTTTACTGATTAAGGGGTCTTGATAAGCGCAGGTGGGGGGGAATTGCTTATTGCTAGGAAAGACCGGTTGTTAAACTACGATAGGAAGGGACAAAAATGATACCATTAGAATTAAAATTAATCTGTAATTTACTGGTACTTTTCCACTGTTTTGGGTCTTAAATCAAGGGGTTTGTAATCCTTCCGTGATCATTCTGTGATCAATAGGCCGTATTTTTGTAGTATTAACGATAATTCAATTCATCATTATGAAAAATCTGTTGTTTTTGATGCTTTGCATCGCATCCATCCAATTGACCGCACAGCAAACAGATTTTAATGATTACGGTGGTTTTGTTGCTGGCGGCTACGATGTCACGACCTATTTTGATGGTAAGCCCCTCAAGGGCTTGGCCAAATATACGTTAGAACACGGCGGAACTGTCTATAAATTTGCCACTCCGACTCGTTTGGAACGCTTTAAAAAAAATCCTGAACAATTTATTCCGCAGTACGGAGGCTGGTGTGCCTACGCTATGGGCAAAACGGGCTCTAAGGTGAGTGTCAATCCCAAGACCTACGAGATTCACGAAGGCAAGCTCTACCTGTTCTACAATGCCTACCTGACCAATACGCTGAAGAAATGGCGGGCGGAGGACCCCGACGAACTTCGCCAGCAGGCGGATAAGAATTGGGAGCGGGTGATGAAGTATTAGGAGCGCGGCTTCAACGCAAGGCGGCTGACATCGAAAGGCTTCAGGGAGCTAAAGTAGTCCTCTGCAATGGGTCCTTCTTGTAGCCAACTGCGATGGGCACCATTTTCCAGTAAATAGGGAATCCGCTTAATGGCGGGATGCAGGAGCGGCTGGGTCAGCAGTAAAAACGTATTGACTTGCTCGCCCTCCTTGGTTGTTACCGTTTCATAAATTCCGGCGGCGTAGAGCAAGGAGGAGTCTGGGATGCTGACTTCCACTTCTTTGCGAGTTTGGGTATCGATGGTGCAGAAGCTCGTCAGCGGAATCAAACAACGCTGCGTTTTCACACAAGCAAAAGCTGGTTTTTCGAACACTTGCTCCACCCCGGCGGTAGGGATGCGTTTGAGGAGGGTTTGCTCATCACCGAGGTAGAGGAAGAAGCCGTATTCGAAGCACTGTAGGCGCACGGGGCGTTGATTGGTGATCAGGGGGTAGGGCGCGGCGGTAAAGTGCGGCGTGTCGACATCGGCCTGCCAGCCCTCATTTTCGAAAGGTACGCGAAAGGCTTGGCTTAGTGCCGCGGGTGTTTTGGCTACAATTAATTTCATCCCTCGTAATTTTGGGCAAATATACAGTTCATTAAAGAATTATTATCCATTGACTTTGCGGAGTAAGGACAGGGCCAGGAGAAGCGTCCAGAGGAAGGTTCGTCCCCAGTTTTTGCTGACCAGTTCTTGGAGGGTTTGGGTGTTGAACTGGTTATTGGCGATTTGGCCGTGAAGTGGGATGAAATAGAGGAAGGTAGAGCCCCAGAGCAGGGCGATGATCAGGGCGCTACTGAGGGTATACCAGTCTTGGCGGGTCCAAAGCTGGAGGGCCGCCAGGGCCAGCTGGCCTAGCATTAGGGGCATGACGATGACGGTGATTCTGGGGGTATAGGTGTTGTGCCAAGTCAGGAGCTGTTCTGACGCGTAGTACTGGAAGCCAGGGTAGACGATCAGTTGCACCATCCAGATTAGGACGAAGAGGCCAGCGTCGAAGAGGAGTCGAAAGAGTTCGATGTTCATGGCGCATCGGGGCTTTAGTCAGTGAGCTTCCATTGCCTTTCGGTATGGACTTTTTTGAGAATAATGAAAAAGGGAATCCACCAGATGAAATCATTGGTCAGCAGGGTGTAGATGAATTCGAAGGGAACAATGCCCTGAAAGTAATTGAAGAAGAAGCCAATCGGTCCGAATATTTTTCCCAAAAAACCAACCGCCACAATCGGCCAATGCCGCAGGGGATCGTAGGAGGCCCACCAATAGCCCAGTCCGTAAACGCCAATCACCATTCCCATCCCCTGCCAAACCATAGGATGATTCAGCGGCTCCATGCCCACAAGTTGAAAAAATTGATTGGGAAAAAGTACGACCCAGGCTCCCCAAAGAATATTGTAAACGGCGGCTAATTGCAGCGTAATTTTCATCAGTCAAAAGAGTTGAACAGCTTGAATAAATATATTGTCAATCAAAACCCTTAAATGGTCAAATGGTTGTGTCATTCCAAACAAAAGACTTATTTTACCGTTCTAAATTCGTGCTTCATTTCAAAACATATCGACATCCATCCTCCACCGAATGGGTAACTTTTATCCACGGAGCAGGTGGTAGTAGTTCGATTTGGTTTAAGCAGATTCGCGATTTCGGTAAGCACTACAATTTGCTGCTGATTGATCTGCGCGGGCACGGAAAATCCAAAAATCACCTTTACAATAAGCTGAAACGCTACACCTTCAAGATCATCGGTGATGAAGTCATGGAGGTCATTGACCATTTGAAAATACAATCGACCCACTTCGTTGGTATCTCTTTGGGGACCATCATTATCCGTGACCTTACCGAGCGTTTCCCCGATCGCTGTAAAAGTATGATCCTGGGCGGAGCCGTGATGAAGCTCAATCTGAGGGGGCAAATTCTGATGCGCCTCGGCGTCATCTTCAAATCCATCATCCCCTACCTCCTTCTCTACCGCTTTTTTGCCTTCATCATCATGCCCAGGAAAACCCATCGAGAGTCTCGGCTACTTTTTGTTAATGAGGCTAAAAAACTGGCGCAGAAAGAGTTCAAACGCTGGTTTACCCTGGCCTCGCAGATCAATCCCCTGCTTTCTTTCTTCCAAACCAAGGACAGTGGTATCCCTACGCTGTACATTATGGGCGAAGAGGATCATATGTTCCTTCCTTCCATTACTCAGTTGGTCAAACGCCATACTTCCTCCCAACTTTTCGTCATTCCTCAATGCGGCCACGTAGTCAATGTCGAGCAACCAGAGGTTTTCAACAACGAGACCATCAAGTTTATCAATCAGCTGGGTTAATTTTATCCAATTATTTACTACTTTGGGTGCCTAGAATTGAGTTCGAAAGTACTCTCAAGATTAAGCATGCGAATTGATGGATAATAAGAAGACTACTCATCAAAACATAGAAACGGAATTAAACCGGGACCTGGGACTAACAACTGCTCTAGCGATTGGCATTGGGACTATGATTGCCGCCGGTATTTTCACCCTATCTGGCCTAGCGGTTCGCAATGTAGGCTCGGCCGCCATCGTGGCCTTCCTCCTCGCTGCCGTCGTAGCCAACTTCACCGCCTTAACCTACTGCGAATTCGTCTCCATCTATCCGCGCACCGGAGAGGGCTACCTCTACGCCCGCAAAACCTACCCCGGCCCGCTGGCCTACTTCGTCGGCTGGGCCTTAGTACTGGGCTATACCTCCTCCTGCGCCTTCTACATCGCCAGCCTGTCCAGCTATTTCAACGAATTCATCTGGCATTCTCCCATCGAGGCTCTTTCCGGCATCATCTTCCTATTGGCCCTGACCCTACTCAATATCAAGGGCACCGAGGAGAGCGGTAAATTCCAAGTCATCGTCACCGCCGCCAAGGTGGCCCTGCTGATCTGGTTTGTCGTCGGAGGGCTGCGTTTTGTGGACACGCAAGAAGTCATCGACCGCTTCAGTACGGATTGGGTACAGATCGGGGTGACCTCGGCGATGGTGTTCATCACCTTCTTCGGTTTTTCGGCGATCGCCGCCTCCGCTGGAGAGGTTAAAAACCCTGTCAAGAATATACCTCGGGCCATATTCATCTCGATGGGTGTGGTGACGGTGCTCTACACTGCGGTCGTACTGGTGCTGCTTTTTGCCGGCCTGCAAGAATACGACGAAGCTTCGATGGGCGAGGCCGCTCAGAAGTTTCTGGGCTCTGTAGGCGGCTATGTCATCATTGGTGGGGCTATTTTTTCGATGATTTCGGCTTCCAACGCCTCCATTATGGCCGGTTCGCGGGTGGTTCTTTCGATGAGTCAATTGGGGCATTTCCCCCCAGAGTTGGGCATCATTAATAAGAAAACCCGTACGCCGATTGTCTCAGTCTTCCTAATCGGTGGTACCATTCTGGTTTTCACCCTAATGCTATCGCTCGAAGATCTTTCCTATTTTGCCAACACCGTCCTATTGCTGGCCCTGATCATGGTCAACCTGGCCCTGATCATCCACCGCCGCAAATACCCCGATATTGAGCGCCCTTTCAAAGTACCGTTGGTGCCGCTACTTCCTATCCTGGGCATCGTGGCCAATGCTTATTTGATCTACCAAATCTTCAGCCACCCCATCCCGCTGCTGCTGGCGGTGGGAGCACTGATTATAGGGGTGCTGGGCTTTTTTGCCTGGAAAGGCAGCCAGGCTGTAGAGACGGTGATCCCCGGGACAGCATCGCATATTGCCCACAGTCGGGGGCGCAGCCGGTTTGACAAAGAGAAGTTCAGAATTCTGGTGCCCATCGCCAATCCCAATACCATCAACAGCCTGATTCAGATGGCTGCTGCCATTGCCAAAGAAAAGAATGGAGAATTGCTTTTACTGAAAGTCGTGGCGCTACCCGACCAGATTCCACTGACCAGCTATGATGATTCGTTGATCGAAAAGGAGCAAATTATTCTGAATGAGGCGCGTCTTTTTGCGGAGAAAATGGATGTCCCCGCCCATGCACTGATCCGCATTGGTTACAATGTGGCCCGCTCTATTTTAGAAACCTCGCGGGAGCACCATTGTCGGGTGACCCTGCTGGGCTGGAAGGGCAGTACCAGTAGTAAACAGCGCATTTTGGGTAATATTACTGATACGATTGTCAACCTCGCCCAAACTGATATTATTCTGGTTAAGCTGGTCGGCGATGAGCCGATCCGCCGGATTTTGCTGCCTACAGCAGGTGGCGAACACGCCCAGTGTGCAGAGCAGTATGCTCATGCGCTGGCGAAGAACAATGAGGGTAAGCTAACGACTTGCCAGGTGGTGAAGACTGGGGCGACGGAGGAGGAGACGCAGCGAAGTCGGGATAACCTGGCTCTAAGCCTCAAGCGCCTTCGCGCCAAAAATCACATCGACCTGGGTCAGCAGTTGATTGAAAATGACGATGTTGTCCAAGGCATTGTTGAGGCTTCAGAGGATTATGATGCGGTTATGATTGGTGCAGCCGGGCAGAGTATTTACACAAAATTTCTATTCGGTAGCATCCCCGAAGCCATTGCCAAAGGCAGTGATAAGACGGTGATTATGGTCAAACATTACCACCGCGTCAAAGCCTTCTGGGGCAAGGTATTGAGTGACTAGGCTTTTCGCAGCATCTTACTCAGCGCCTGGTAGGCCGACCGGCTCGCCCCGTGAACCGTTGAGGTATCTCCTTCTACATCCATCGCTTCTCCGGCAAAATAGAGCTTATCGCTAACCGGGCTAGTAAGGGTCTCTATAGTCGACTCGTAATCATCGCCAAAATGGGAGTAAGAACCCTGTACAAATGGCTCTTTCGTCCAATCCTGCACCACGATGTCTTCGAGATAACGAGAAGCCTTCCCATCAAAAACCTCATCCAATCGTTGTATAATCCTATTGGCTATAGCCTCCCTAGTTGCTAAATCCGTATAATCCCTGGCCGCATCGCCGATCACAAAAAGTCCCAGAACATTGGATTGGGCTTCTTTGCCGAAGGCCGCATCATAGAAGAGATAGTCTTGTATGAACAACCCATCCATAATGAGCATATCCGGATAGAAGCGCTCAGAAAATTTCATAAAAGCCTTGAGGATGGGGGGAAAATCAATGCTATTGAAAGCATCGACCTTAGCTGGAGGCAGTGCGGGCTGGAAGTCGATGTGTCCATCCTGTATGATCTTGACAGGAACAGTGACCAGGACTTTGTCGGCCTCATAATTATTGCCATTGGTATCGCGCACCAAGACCTTATCTCCGCTGTAATCGATAAGATCAACGGGGCTGTTGTAGACCATCCGATCCTGAATATTGGGGATCATGTACTGCTCAAAAAAGTCGTACCAAGTCGTACTTTTGAACTTGTACTCTCGATAGAAGTTGCTAACGATATTGCGTTTTTTGAGTTTGTTGTCTTTCCAAACCCTGAAGGTTTTAGGCCGGTAGTTGACCAGATCGATGCTCGCATTGATAGTAGGATCATCAATAAGAGTGGCCAGAATAGAAGGATCGGTATGTATCCATTCGCCCCCCAGATCAATAGGAAAATCGGCGAAGCCCTTATTCAGCTTTTTGACGCGCCCGCCGAAGATAGGCGCCGCTTCGATAATCTGAAAGTCAATGCCTTGCCTTTGTAGGATATAGCCCGCGGTGATGCCGGCTGCCCCAGCTCCGATGATGAGGATTTTACCGTCGAAATTGGCTTCTATATCTGGCAAGGTAGCGTCTTGGACACCGCAGGAGGAGAATAGGGTGCCGAAGAAAGAGGCCCCTAGGCCCAGGGCGGCCAAGTCTTTGAGAAATTCTTTTCTGGTCATTATCTCAGGATTTTAGTGGTCAATTAATGGTGTTTATTGGAAGAGGAAAAATCGAGCGCCCAATTCTACAAAAACCATCGAAGTAGGCGACTGCCCAAAATTGGTAGCCAGACCGTAGGTCCATTTGGAGAACCACTCGGCTCGATCGTTGATCTTTCGTCCAAATTCAAAGTTTAGGTTGGGAAGAAAGTAGTGGTTCCACTCCCGTTGCTTGGAGGTGCTACCATCGCCCAAGTTGACGCTCAGGTTGCGAACATTAGAGCGGGCCAGGTAGCCCATGCCGATCGAAAAGGCGATGTAGCGCCGATTGTTCAGCCTGAGGCGGCGGTAGCCCAGTTCGGCATTGATTAAATAATTGCTGTAATTATCAATATGAGTATAGTAAGCGATCTGCGGGCTAAGGTAGAGGGTGT
This sequence comes from Bacteroidota bacterium, assembly GCA_038750655.1. Lineage (GTDB taxonomy): Bacteria > Bacteroidota > Bacteroidia > Chitinophagales > Saprospiraceae > JBCDGZ01. Next base: position 45,364 of record JBCDGZ010000038.1, read on the forward strand.
GCTGCTTGGTCGCCTCGCTGCCTTCGGCCGGCCAGCTGCGGAACGTCCACTGGGTGCCCAGCTTTACGCCAGGTTGGTAGAGGGTATGGCTGAAATAGCTGATGGAGAGGGGAAACTGCGGTTGCGCTTGCTGTGCATACCCTTGCCCTCCAAAGAGCAGTACGAGGGGGAGGATCAAAAGGTTTTTCATTTGCTTCATTTCAATGGCGGAGTTGTTTCATACAATATTAGCACAATAAAGGGGGCGAAAAATTTTTAATCCTTTAGCGGGCGCAACTTTCACATCAGTGGATGGATGTAGCGGATAAGTGGATAATTCGCTTGGGAAGACCGTTGAGCGGCGCGGCGCAGCCGCTGATTGGGAGAACGGTGGCAATGGTAAGGAAATATTTTCTTTTCGCTGATTTCTTTGTATTCTTACAGCATTGATGACTCCGTAAACATCCAATTGATGAAATACCAAGTGTTGATTGTCGATGATGAAGAACCCGCTCGGGATTTGCTGGTCAGTTACTGCCAGAAAATCGAAGAGTTGGAAGTAGCCGCGGTGCTCAGCGATGCCTTAGCGGCCCGCCGGGTCATCAACAGCAGCCCCATTGACATCCTACTGTCCGACATCCAGATGGACGACCTTACGGGCATTGATTTACTGAAAACCTTGAAGCAGCCGCCGGTTACGATCTTCACGACGGCCTATTCCGAGTATGCTTTAGAAGGCTTTGAGTTGGATATTGCCGACTATTTGGTCAAGCCTATTTCCTTTCAACGCTTTTGTAAGGCGATTGATAAGACCTTGGAGTTGATTCAGTATAGGCGCTTGTCGGTTGAGCCGCCGCCGGAGGCGGAACCGGAGGCGGAACCGGAGGCGGAACCGGAGGCGGTGCAGCCATCGAGCTTCTTTTTCGTCAAAACCAACCGTAAGATGGTCAAAGTCGCCTACGCCGACATCCTTTTCGTAGAAAGCTATGGCGAGTACGTCAAAATCTACACCCAAGACGATGTCATCCTCGCCCTGCAAACCACCACTTTCATGGAACAACTGCTCCCGACGGAAGACTTCATCCGCATCCACCGTTCCCATATCGTCAACATCAACCACATCGACGAAATAGCGGGGAATGAGCTGCGCGTGGACCAGCACCGCCTGATTGTTAGTAAACGGCTTAAGGAGAATTTTATGAATCGAATTGGGGGGAAGGGGATTATTTAGACCGGCCACTTAATCAGCCAAAAATACCCATCCATATTAATTTGTGGCTAAATTTATTGCTATAATCAGCCACAAGTGCTATTTTTATATTACTTATGGCTGAATAAGGTACCAAGCATGAAAAATCTGATTGGCAGAGAACCAGAAATCAAACAGCTAGATACCATCCGCGCAAGTAAGAAGTCGGAATTTGTGGCGCTCTTCGGAAGACGAAGAGTAGGCAAGACGTTTCTGATCAGAGAATACTTCAACTACCAGTTTGATTTTCAACTAACGGGCTTGGCTAATGCCAACACCAGCCAACAACTGTTTAATTTTCATACAGCGTTAAAGCGACAATCCATCACCGCTCCCGACACAATTCCTAAAAACTGGTTAATAGCTTTCCAACGGCTGATAGATCATTTAGAAAATATTGAGGGGCAGCGCAAAAAAGTAATCTTCTTAGATGAGCTTCCCTGGCTAGATACCGCCAGATCGGACTTCATGATGGCCCTTGAGCATTTCTGGAACAGCTGGGCGACCAATCGTAGAGACATCATTTTAATCACATGTGGGTCAGCAGCATCCTGGATGATCAAAAAGCTGATCAATAATCACGGAGGGCTTTACAACCGGGTTACTACGCGCATCAAGATTCATCCTTTTAATCTACGAGAGGCCGAATTACTCCTCCAGTCTAATCGCAATGTGTTGGATAGATACCAAATCTTACAGCTCTATATGGTCATGGGAGGTATTCCATTTTATCTAGATGCCGTATCACCAGAACGCAGTGCTGCACAAAACATAGAGGAGCTTTGCTTTCGTAAAGGAGCATTGTTGAGTGGCGAATTTCAGCATCTCTTTAATTCCCTTTTTAAAAATGGAGCACTGCACGAAAACATCATTATTAGCCTGTCTAGCAAGCAAAAAGGAATGACACGCAAGGAGCTGGTAAAAGCTACTGGGATTACAACTGGAGGTACACTGACAAAGGTATTACAGGAGTTGGAAGAGAGTGGCTTTATTGAACGTTATGTTCCTTTCTACAAAAAATCTCGCGATGCTATTTATCGCCTATCCGATTTCTATAGCCTATTCTATTTGAAATTTATCCGCAATAACCGAAACTACGATCAAGGCGTATGGACCAACGCCATCGACCACCCTACCCAACGGGCCTGGACGGGCTACGCCTTCGAACAGCTCTGCCTGACGCATACCGCACAGATCAAAAAAGCATTAGGAATAAGCGGAATCATCAGCCAGGTTTCTTCGTGGAGGAGTACGCCTTTGAAGAAAGGCGCGCAAATCGACTTAGTGATTGATCGGAGGGATCAGGTCATCAACCTCTGCGAGATCAAATATTCTATTCACCCCTACACGATCACTAAGGCTTACGCGGATCGGCTTAGGAATAAAATAGCCACCTTTAGGTCTTCAACTAAGACGAAGAAAGCACTCTTTTTAACAATGATTACCACCTACGGGCTGGCCCAGAATGAGCACTCAGCATCGTTGGTTCAAAATAGCATTACGATGGATCAACTATTTGAATAAGACGATGCCTTTCTCCAATCACCGCAAGGTCACCCGCTGCCCCTTCTGATCCTTCAAAGTAAACGAAGCCACCTCCCCCATTCCCAAAAACTTATACCGCAGCCCAACCAGTCTTCCCATGCTTTGGGTGTAGCGATCCTGGTATACAGACTTTCCGTTGATCATAACCGTCACTTGCTGGTCTTCGACGGTGATATTGATAGTGGTGAATGTGGAGAGATCGGCGCTGAAGGCGGATAGGTCCTGCTTCTTTCCGTTTAGTATGCGATCGTTAAGTTTTAGGAAATTATCGGAGCTGCAACCCAGCTTGGAGAAAGGGAGAACCATCGCTCCTTGGGTGCCAAGGATATAAATGCGGGCAGCTTGGCAGACCGCCCAGCGCTCGTTGAAAGTCGTACGCAGGGAGGATTGAAGGCTGAAATGGTCACCGGATACTTTTCCGAGATCATCAACGTAGTGATAGGTGGTATTAAGGGGTTCCTTGGAGGCTTGTATCTCGGTGTAGATAGAGGGGGGATAAGTGAGGCCAAGGCTATCCAGAGGCAGCGGCCAGAAGTATTTTGGGACAGGCTCATACGCTATCGTCCCCATCCAGCCATTACTTCTGAGAAAGAGGTCATGTTCTTTGACGACTTGCTCATCGATAATCAGCTTGGCCCGAAAATACCCTGGAAAGTAGTAGATACCGGTGGCTTGTTGCTGATCATGGTCAATGGCAATGGTTTTGCTGGTATCCCAATATTGCTGGATGCGCAGGTTATCTGAGCGGACATTTTTCAAATCAAAATCAAAGACGACAGAATTGGGATAAGAGGTGCTAAGGGAACGGCTCGAAAAGCTCAAGGCCTCCAGCTTCAGCGGTGCCTCCGACTGCTTACTGCTGATCAGCATGATGGTAAAGAGGGCAATACAAAAGCCGATGGCCATGTAGAGTGACTTTTTGGAGATTGACAGTCGGGGCCTCTTCCGCTGCTCTACATTCTCTTCTGGCTTCTCTCCGCTCAACTTGAAATCGCGCCAATTTTCGTAGCCCAGAAATTGCGCTAAAGCATCCAGCGTCTTAATGCTCGGTTGACCACTATAGTTGACCACGCCAAAGAATCGCTTCAAGGTCGTAGGACTGAGCATGATGTGGCATTGATCAAATATCTTCTGACTCAACTCTCCAAACATGGAGCTGTGCCAATCCGACGCTGCCCCCCAATCCAGGTGCTGCTCCAGGCTTTTTCTCAGCCGATCCAGGGCTTCATTATCTAAACTGATCTTCGACATATTCGGGGACAAATTTATCCAGAATTCAGCAGCTGAACAACATTGAACGAGAATGAACCAAGTTGTTTGGCACTTGAATGGCTTGTTTTTCGGAGGTATCGTATCTCTGCACTATGAAAATACAACTCCTCACCCTCCTCGCCCTTTGGGCCTTCAGTAGCGGACTCCAAGCCCAGGACATCATCCCCTTGGATACCAATCATTGGGATATTCAGGCAGAAGCTTACGTCTTAGAGAATTACAAAGGCCAGCAAGCCATCTATCTACAAAGAGGGCTAGCTATGTTAAAAGATCGAGAATTTTTCAACGGTACTATAGAATTTGACATTTTCCTCACTGAGCGCCAGAGTTTCCCTGGGGTACGCTTCCGGGCTGTTGACCAGCAGAACATGGAGGTCTTCTATTTACGCCCGCACCTGTCCGGCAAGCCGGATGCGAACCAAGCCATTCCACTCATCAACGGCATCATGCCTTTCCAGCTGTACTTTGGCCCCTCTTATTCTGTTGCCTACCAGTATAATTTTGACGATTGGACCCATGTAAAAGTTGTAGTGAAGGATCGCAAGGCGCAGGTCTATCTGGATCACGCCGAGACACCGCAGCTCTCCTGGAACCTGGTTCATACGCCCAGAAGCGGAAAGGTGGCCATCGGCGGTGGTGGAGCGGGACCGATGCACTACGCAAATTTCAAAATCAGTGAGGAAGCAGAGCTCAAAGATTTCAAAGTTATTGCGCCGCAGCCCATCGAAGGCTTGGTAGAAGAATGGGAAATTTCCGATCTATTTGAAGAAATGGTACTCGATGATCTAAGTCAACTAGAAAAAGTGATCATCAATCGGAAATGGGCAGGAAAAATCCAGGTTGAAGAAGGGACTGCGGCCAATATTTCTCGACAACATCGCCTCCGGGGCCAGCCCGGCAACACCGTCTTCGCCAAGCTGACCCTACAGTCTGAAAAGGACCAAACCCTACTCTTCGAATTTGGATACAGCGACCGGGTAGTTGCCATCCTCAACGGCGTGCCGATCTATCGAGGCAACAACAGATGGCGATCCAGAGATTACCGCTACCTCGGCACCATTGGTCTCTTCGACGCCATTTACCTCAATTTAAAAAAAGGCAAAAACACCCTACTCTTCGCCGTCTCGGAGGATTTTGGTGGTTGGCTGATTACGGGGCGATTTAAGGATCGTTCGCAAATTACGGTGTTGAAGGAATGATTGATGCCCTTGCTAAATGAGCTGTAGCAAGGAGATATTCTTAGCCTAATTGAAGCATAGCGAGCGCCTACCGGGAACGGTAGGCGTTTTGTGGTGATAGATTAAGGGTTTTATTGAATCATTAACAGAATTCTACTTCCAATCACTTCTAATTTAATAGAGTTACCATTGACATTGTATCCTTTAAGAAGATTACGTGCAAAATCCTGCAGATCAGTCCCAAACTGAACAGGGGTATAGACCTGATTATATTTATCCATAAAAGGGATGTTTACTTCCATTCTCAACATTCGCTCGTAAACCCCAACCTCATAGCTAAAATTTGATTTTCTCCTAATCCAACTACAGAATCTATCGGTTAAAGCTCCAAGCTGGATATTACTATGATCAAAAGATAATTTTTCAGGATTGATAAATTGGATTTGTAGATCAATCTTGCGCCCCAATTCAACTGCTAGAAATAGCTTTCGCTCTAATTTCAACAGGAATTTATGGAGTCCATTATCAATGTTTAAAGCCTCTGTTAAAGCGCTTTGAAAATTATTCCAATGACGCTTTGTTGAGCGCAAGTAGGGCGATGAAACATATCGATCTGCTGTGTATTTATCTACTGCCCTAAGCATTATGCTTACATATTTTCCATTGTCTTCCGTATGAGCACATAAGTCAACGTAAATAAAAATATCCGCAGCAGCATTCTCTAACATAATTTTCATTAGATCAGCACCAATTTCGGGTTCTGATTTATACTTTTCTTCGCTTACTCTCAATGCCTCTAAGAAGTCTTTGACCACAAAACCTCTTTCCTCCAAAGTTTGAGCAATCATATTGATGGCCAACTTATAATTAGCATCTTTCTCAACTACCGTTTTAATTTGACGGTAAGTTGGAAGGTCTGGAATAACCATTAACCGAGTTGGGTAGCGATCAAATTTTACAGTTGCTATAGTTTCTTTATCAACTGTATCAGTGTTCGTAAATAATTCACTGTAGTTTTGTGCTTCTGATAGTGTGGATGATAAAAGCAGACATACAAAAGAGAGACATAAATAATTCA
>JBCDGZ010000039.1:0-51338 GCA_038750655.1 Bacteroidota bacterium
GATTGAATTCAACAGTGGTACTGTAGTGGCCAATGAATTTGCCTTGTTCCAAAATCAACCGAATCCATTTAAGGATGAGACGGTGATTGGCTTCAACCTGCCACAAGCAAGCGCAGCAACACTGACCATCTACGATGTATCAGGAAGAGTACTCAAGCAATACAATGGCGAGTATGCGCAGGGTTACAATGAGGTGAGCCTGAACCGCAGCGAGCTGTCCGCCGCCGGAGTACTATACTATACTTTAGAAACAACAACAGAAAGCGCTACGAAGAAGATGATCCTTATTGAATAAGCGATCATCCCATTCGTGGCTGTATAGAAAGAAAGATTGCCGTTCGGCAATCTTTCTTTTGCATATAATATAACAACAATCTTTCGAAGGATTTAAGGCAATAGGATTAGTTAGCTCCTATCAACCGATAACTATTTTAGAACCTTACTGGTACAGCACTTTAGCTCTGGGGGGCCGTACCTGTTCAACGCATTAGTACTTATGAACAAAGTTTTACCCTTTCTCTTACTGTTCTTACTAAGCTTACCTCTTAGTGCCCAAACGACTTTTACTGGAGCGATTGATAATGATTGGTTTGAAGCGGGTAATTGGAGTAATGGACTACCTACTACGGGGAACAATGCAACGATTCCACAAGGAGTTGAGGTGGATCGGCCTGCAAGTCCAAACATCGATCATGAGCTGATTGTTGAGGGAACGCTTAACATTACTACTGCTGGTTCTTTACGTGTTTTTGGAATTTTGACGGTAGAGAGTACGGGAATCTTTCAGTCGACAGCTGCTGTCTCTATTGATCCTGCAGGAGGAGAACTGACCAACAGGGGAAGGATGGAAGGGATACGCATCAGCTCTACAGGAGGGAATTTCAATAACGAGGGGGAGTTTATGGCAAATGAAATTTTTGTACCCTTTGGCTCCTTACAGAATAGCGGAAATATCACTATTAATTCTTTTACGCCGGGAAGTCCTTTTATCAATAATGGGACGGTAGATGTACAAGGAAATTATTTCAATGGTGCTTTTTTGACCAACAACGGATTCTTTAAATGTGCCGCATTATTTAACTCGGGGCGTTTTACAAACACAATGACTGGGCGTGTTGAAGGGGATGAATTTCAAAACACAGGAGAACTTGACAATACGGGTAACTTTGTATTCACTACCGTAAGTAACAATCAGGATATTATTAATGATGGTAACTTTGAATTCTCGTCTTTTGCCAATGATGCAGCTGGTGTTTTACAGAATCTGCAGCCGGGATTCATGAAAGGTGTAGGGATCAATAACAGCTCTACGGGGCGTATTGAAAATGCTGGGACTATAGAATTAAGAGAGGTGACTAGCGGAGTTGGCAACTTCGGATTTATCCAGAATGATGGCTTAATTGATATCACCAGCCTGATTAATCGAGGGGAAATACAGAACAATCAAGATTTCAAGATTTTTGGAACAGCTCAAAATTTTAATGAAATCATCAATGATGGTAATATAGAGGTCAACTCTCATATTAACAGGGAAGGAATACTAACAAATAATGCTTCAGGCTTAATTAGCGGAGGAAGTATCAACAACAACTCTCCCGCAAGGGTCAAAAATTTTGGTACAATAAATATGATGGCCATTGGTAATCAAAGCGTGTTCCAAAACGATGGTCTAATAGAGCTTTCTAGCCAGCTCACAAATGATGATGACTTACAAAATAATGGGGAGATCATGGTCATGGGAAGGACCGATAACTCTGGAATTTTTAAAAACTATAACAGATTCACACAAACTGCATTAGGCCAGAGTTTTCTTAATAGAGGAACTTTTGAGGTGATTGGGACTGCGGAATTTTCTATTATTTCTGGCGATGCTATTCTTAATGAAGGCACAATTGAGGTCCATGGGCTACTGGATTTGAAAGATGGGGGGCTATTCAATCTTTCTAATATGCGAATCGGTCCACAGGGGGAATTCAATAATAATGATATTCTAATAAATAATTCTCCATTTATAAATGAGGGAATCGTAAGACATAATTCTGGCACTATCCTCAGCATGAATTTATCGAGAATAGAGAACCGTCAATGTGCAACTTATATTTATGATGCTGTTTTAGATATTGGTGGTACCTTTATCAATGATGGGACCATCTACCAACTCAATACAGGTACGGTCAACGTCACCTCCGGTAGCGGAGTAGTACGCACTGACCTCACCCAAGCCGGCGCCCTCAGTGCTGTTTGCGTAGATACTACCCTCAATGTTTTTAACCAAAACAGCATCACCATCATCCCCGATGATATTGACGGCGGAAGCTGTAACTTCGCCAGCCGAAGCGTTAGTCCAATGACACTCGACTGCAACGTAAGTGGGCCTCAAATGGTCACCCTGACCGTTATGGATACATCAGGAAATATATCGACTTGCACGGCCAACGTTACCCTTAATTGCCTAGCTTGCATACCACCGGACCTCAGCACTACCGATATGCCCGCCATTTGTCCTGGCGAATCCTTCGACCTCAGAAATATAAACATCACTGACGCCAATAACACCAGGGCGTCACTCAGCTATCATACCGCTACACCAGCCGACAGCAGTAATATGCTTAATTGCTCGGGCAGCTACCAATACCAAAGGCAATTCCCCGTGAACGTCAATGGGCAGCTCGAACGCCCCATTGACATTGCCTTGGATGTACAAGGCAATATTTATGTGACAAGTGGCGCACGGGTTAATGTATTTGATAATGTAGGAACGTTCGTGCGAACTGTTGGTAATTTCGCAGGGGCGACTAACGTCGCCGTCGATGCCGGTGGGAACATCTATGCCACCTATATAGATAACCTCGTCGACGTCTATGATAATATGGGAAACCGGCAACTGCAGTTCGGAACACCGGGGTCAGGGCCGGGAGAGTTTAATAACCCGAGGGGGATTGCTGTTGATGCAGCTGGAAATATGTATGTCGTCGATCGGGACAACAATCGCATTCAAGTTTTTGATAATGCAGGAACATTCCTAAGACAGTTTGGAAGTACTGGAAATGGAGATGGCGAATTTAATATCCCCCTATCTATTGCGCTGGATACGGCTCGTAATATTTATGTTGCAGACTTTAGTAACGACCGTGTTCAGGTTTTTGATAACGATGGTAATTTTTTGAGAAAATTTGGGAGTCGAGGCAATGGCAATGGTCGATTCTGGGGACCTACTGGAATTACGGTAGACATCGATGGTCAAATTTATGTAGCGGATCTTGTCAATTCTTTTGTACAGATATTTGACAATAGCGGTACCTTTCTCAGCCAGTTTGGTGGACTTGGGATGGGAGATGGTGAATTTGACGGTGCAATGGGGGTGGCGGTAGATGATGCAGGAAATGTCTATGTGGTCGATGACGGCAATTCTCGGATACAAGTTTTTACACCAGATAACTGCGAGGTCAGCCCAGATACTACCACAACCTATTACATTCTAGCCGATACTGGCCCTGGCTGCACCGACGAGCTGGCTGTTACGGTTACCGTCGGCGAATTCGAAGCACCCAGCGATCTTTGTTTAAGTGATGGCCTACAAACCGGCCTCGGCGGCGGCCTGCCCACCGGCGGCGTCTACAGCGGCCTCGGCGTCACCGACGATGGCAACGGCTTGACCTACCGCTTTGATCCTCTCATCGCCGGAGCAGGCATCCGCTCCGTCAACTACACCTTCATCGGTGCCAACGGCTCTTGCAGCCTCAGCCGAGGCTTTGAAGTGTTCAATGCTATTGACCCACAATTCAGCACCGTTGATTTTCTTTGCCTAGATGCCAATACCCAAGGGCAGACCTTCGGCGGTGGCTTGCCCACCGGCGGCGTCTACAGCGGCCCCGGCTTCACCGACAACGGCAATGGCCTCGATTTTAGTTTTGACCCCGCTGCCGCAGGCAGTGGAGCGATCAGCATCGAATACAGCGTCGCCGATACCAGCGGATGTGTAGGCACAGCCACGCATATCATCAATGTCTTTGAGTGTAATTTTGAGCCTAGCGATCCTTGTGGTTGCCTGAACAATGCTACAGCCATCGATCCCGATGCCGGAACAGGCGGAATGGATGGGAACTTCTCTGAGCTGGTGAGCGTCAGCGCGACGGCGGGTGGTACGCTGCCTCCTGGGCAGATTTGGACGGTTACGGCCGCTACTGGAGCCTTCAATGCTTTTAACGTACCGCCGGATAGTACGCAGGTGATAGAGGTGCCGGTGGCCACAAATGGCAGCGTGACCTTGGTGTACAATGCTGCCGATGGCCGCTACGATATTTCTTTCATTCACATCGATAATCAGGGCTATAGCATGACCGTCGAAGGCCCCTTCGCGCTGGGCGATCCCCTGAATAGCAGCTTTACCATTTCCAATACTTGTGCCTATCCCAATCCCGTCTTTGATCCTGCGCTGGCGGATACCTACTGTCCCAATAACGCGGTGATTGAGTTGGGCGGCAGTGACACCGACGGTATTGGTGCAGACACCATTCTCTTTTTCATTGATCAACAAGCGGTCATTCCTTCCAACCCCATTATGCTAAATCCTGGCGTTCGAGAAATCAAGATGGCGTATGTCGGTGCAACGGGAGGGATGATGCCATTTTTCCCTGGCTGTATTCAGGATGTGGTGAAAACAGTTAGGGTAGAGGATGTACTGCCGCCGCGTCCAGTGTGTCAGGATATGACGGTTGAGCTGGATGCCAATGGCCAAGCGATTATTATTCCTAGTATGTTGGATGGAGGAAGCAATGATAATTGTACGGCGGCGCAAGATTTGATTTTTACGGCCAGTCAACTTAGCTTTACCTGTGCGGACATAGGAGCAGTAGCGGTAGAATTGATGGTGAGTGATGAGGCGGGAAATACAGCGAGCTGCACAGCCAATGTAATGGTGGAAGACAATTTGGCTCCTCTGCTTACTTGTCCTTCCGATCAAACCATTACCCTCGATCCGGGGGACTGCGAATTGGCTTTTCATTTTAATATCACGGCTACCGATAATTGTACGGCCGCGGTTACGATCAATCAGTTGGAGGGGCCGACTAGTGGGACTTTTTTAGAAAAAAACACCACAACCACTTATCGTTTCGAAGCCCTTGATGAGCAAGGAAATACTTCGACCTGTTCTTTTACTATTACCATAAATGAATTCCCGAACCCTATTACGGTATTGGCCTGTAACGATGGAGTGCAAATTTCACTCGATGAGGATTGCGAAGCAGAAGTGGGCGCTGACTTATTGCTGGAAGGAGGGCCTTACGGATGTTATGAGGATTATGTAGTAGAACTATTTTATGATGCAGCACTGAGCCAGCCGGTGCCGAGCAGTCCTATCGTGGGTGCTGCTGAGATCGGTCTGACCCTCTGGACTCGCGTCATTGATCCCGAGACCGGTAACAGTTGCTGGGGAACGATTCGTGTTGAAGACAAATTTATTCCCGCACTTAGCTGCACCCCCTTACAAGTCCTCTGTTCTGACGACCTCAGCCCAGAAGCCTTAGGCTTTCCTCTCCCCACCAGTGCTGACATAACCGCTAATCCCGATGGCAGCTACACTGTCAATCGCTTCGACGCCTGCGGCGAGGCCACCTTGACCTTTAGCGATGAAGAAGCCTTATTTTCCTGCCAAAATACCAACCGAATCCTCAACCGCCGCTGGACCATCGTCGATGCCTCCGGCAACCGCGATACCTGTACGCAACTCATCAGCCTAAGCCGCGCCACCCTCGCCGACGCTACCTTCCCGCCCGACTGGGACAATAACGATGAGGATGCCTTGAACTGTGAAGACCGCTGCGATCCCAATGATACCCGCTTTTGCGGCCCCGACAGCTTATACTGGAATGTACTGCCCGATGGCCACCTCTTCGCCGGAAATCCTAACCCTTTTGATGAATTGTGGCCCTGTGGAGCCGTGAAGTGCCAGGGGACGGGTATTCCTGAAGGAGTCAATTGCGGCGATATTCAGGCTAATTTTGAGGATACCCGTATTGACTTGTGCAGCATAGGCAGCAGCGGAAATTGCTTTAAAGTTCTTCGCAAATGGACATTGCTAGACTGGTGCACCGGCGAGGTTATTTTCCATAACCAAACCATAAAAGTCGAAGACAATCGCGGCCCCGCCATTAATGATATTGATAATGTAACCCTCAGTACAGATATTCACCGTTGCGAAGTTGACTGGTACGCTACCGAGCCCTGGCTGAGTGATAATTGCTCTACCGAAGGCCTCAGCTATAGTATCGAATCTAGTGCAGGAACGGTCAGTCAAGAGAACGGACGCTGGAAAGTTAGTAATATCCCTGTTGGTACGCATCAGGTAATTTACATCGCTAGTGATTGCTGTGGGAATACAAACGAACGGAGCATTAGCCTGCGTGTTACTGACCTCGTACCCCCTGTACCAGTTTGTGACCAGCAAACGGTTGTCTCCATCAGTACGACCCAGAACAGCGGCACCAACGGCTTAGGAAGAGTGAGAGTAGACGCGATCAATCTGGATGATGGCAGCTACGATAATTGCAGCGATATTAGTTTCCGTGCCCGACGGGTGGAGTTTGGCTGTGGCAATTCGTTTTTCTTACCCTACGTTGAATTCTGTTGTGCAGATATTGGCCAACGGATTATGGTGGAACTAGAAGTGAGAGATCAAGCCCGCAATGTAAGCACCTGTATGATTACTGTGGAGGTACAAGATAAGCAGCCGCCAATCTTGGTGGCTCCACCGGATTTGACGATTACCTGCGATTACTGGTTTCCTTTTGATCCAGACAATCCTGAAGCAGATACCCGAGAGCTGGACGAGCGTTTTGGGGAAATTGTGGAATTAAATGGAAGAGTCACGCAGGACTCTATTATCGTTCGCGATCGAGTCTGCGAGGTGCATCCGCGTTTTGCGGAGTTTGCTCCGGCGAATATATTTGATGATCCTTGTTACGATGACCAGTACAATATTTTTTGGGGTTTTGATGGCTATGGGCTAGACAATTGCAGCTATGAGCTGGAGCAAACGGTGATTCCCAATCTGAACTGTGGCCGAGGTAGCATTCTCCGGCGCTGGCGCGCCAGCGACCCTTCCGGTAATTGGAGCAACATTGTTAGCCAGACCATTACCGTCATCGATTGCAAGGCTTGGTATGTGCCGACGGCCTGCTGGCGCTTCACCCCCCGCGATGTTGGCGAATGCGACTTAATCAATCAAGGCGGGCTTCGCTACCGCAGCAAACTGATCGAGTGGCCCTGCGACATCGAGTTGACGACCTGCCAAGAGGACGGCGGCCTGGAAGTCTTTCAGCCCGATAATCTAGAGATACAATTTGACCAAGATCGTCGCCCTCGATTGGACGATGACAACTGTAGCCTGCTCTCAGCCACTTACAGCGATGAAGTCTTCACCTTCGTCGAAGGCGCCTGCCTAAAAATCTTTCGAACTTGGAAGTTCATCGACTGGTGTCTTTACGAAGATTTTATTAATGGTACTTACAGTGGAGAATGGAACTGGGAGTGGTCGCAGGTCATTAAGCTGCTTAATGACATCGGGCCGGAGTATGACGAAGGCTGTGAGGATTTGACTTTCTGTGGCTATGGCGATCCTGATAATCCACTGGCGGATCAATGTGTGGGCATCATCGAGCTGCGTCCCAATATCAGTGATGATTGTACGGTAGAAGAAGACATTCGAATTGATTATAAGATTGACCTCGATAATGATGGGCAGTACGATTTACTGGGTTATAGCAATAATTACGGTTCAGTCTATCCTTTCTCCAATCCCAATTTCCTACCTGTTCGGAGTTTCGATGCCGAAGCTGCTCAGGCTGATGGTACCTATCCTATCGGCACCCACCGCATCCTTTGGGTAGCGGAAGATGGCTGCGGCAACAGCAATGGCTGCGAGCAGCTGTTTACGATCGAGGATTGTAAGCCGCCGACGGCCTATTGCGAGGTGGGGATTTCTACTGTTCCGATGCCGCCGACTGCCGGAGGCTTTGTTGACCTCTGGGCCAGCGATTTCGACTTAGGCAGTCTGGACAATTGTACCGCTCCTGCTCAGCTGCGCTTCGCCTTCTCTGATGATCCCAACGATCGAAGCCGTAGGCTGACCTGTGCAGATGCTGGACAGAACTTGACCTTCAGCGTTTTTGTCTTCGACGAAGCCGGCAACTATGCCTCCTGTCAAGTTGGGGTGATCCTGAGTGATTGCGACGGAACGATTAGCACGACGGCTTCTATTAGCGGAGATATTCTGACCGAAGACGGGCTGGAAGTGGGTGGAGTGAATATCCACCTCGGTGGAAGCCTGCCGATGACCTTAACAACTGATGTGCAGGGATTCTTTGATTTCATTGGGTTCCACTTCTACGAAGATCATACTGTAAGACCAGAGAAAGATACCCTGCCCAGAAATGGAGTGACGACCTTCGATTTGATCTTAATGAGTAAGCATATTTTGGGGATAGAGTACTTAAATTCTCCCTACAAAATGATTGCTGCAGACATCAATCGCTCTGGTTCGATTACGACCTTTGATATGGTGGCGCTGCGCAAATTGATTTTACATATTGACGAGACCTTCCCAGAAAATACCAGCTGGCGTTTTGTCAGCGCCGATTTTGACTTCCCTGATCCAGCTGATCCTTTTGCGACCCCTTTCCCTGAGACGCATCACGTACCAGCGTTTACAGCCGACACCCTCGTATCATTTGTTGCCGTGAAAATAGGGGACATTAACAACAGCGTCGATCCCTTGGATTTGCGGCAAAGCACCGCACGCCGCTTCCCGCAAACGCTGCACTTTGCTGTTCAAGACCAGACCTTACAAGCAGGGGAGACCCATCAGATTGACTTCCTGGCCAAAGACTTTCGCGATATTCTAGGTTACCAATTCTCTCTGAATTTTGATCCTACTACCCTAGCTTACAACAGCTTACAACCCGGTAAGCTCGACGGCCTGGCCGCTCACAACTTCGGCCTCAGCCTGCTGGATCGTGGTGTAATTACCAGCAGTTGGAACAGCAGCAAAACGGCTCATTTAGATGATGATGCGATAGCCTTTAGTCTGAATTTCCGTGCGAAACGCAGCGTACTACTTTCTGAAGTACTTTCTGTCAGTTCTGACTACACCGCCGCAGAGGCATATAATAAAGAAGGCCAGCGCATGCATGTCGCTCTAGATTTTATAGATAAGGAGCCTGTTATTGGAGACTTCGTCTTATTTCAAAATCAACCCAATCCTTTCAAAGAGGAAACGGTAATCCGCTTTCATCTGCCCGACGCCAGCACGGCTACATTGACCATCTACGATGTTATCGGCCGCGTCCTCAAGCAGCTTCAAGGCGACTACACCAAGGGCTATCACGAGCTTTCGCTCAATCGCAGCGAGCTGGCCGGGGCCGGCGTCCTGTACTACACCCTGGAAACCGAGACTGCGCAGGCGACTCGTAAGATGATCTTGCTGGAGTAATGGCTACTAGCTTCTTTGCTGTTCCGTACAGCAGTCCCGCAAGGAGTTGCTGTACGGAAATTCTCTCCAGGCTTGATTTTGAAAACATTTTGTGTTATATTTGCTGTGCATTTCGACAACTACCAAAGTTTTGTAAGATGCATACCCAGTTAGTTACTTTGGTAGTTCCTTAGCGATACATACGCCTTTTTTCTCTTGAAAGGCCTGAGAGGAAAAAGATGCCAACTTCCAAAAAGGAAGTCTTGCGATTCGTACCACAGCAAGGCTAGCGCCCCTATGATAGGCGTGGAGTCTGCGATGGACGGATTGGCGGCGGTGGTAAAGTGGGTGGGCCCTCCCTCAAAGCCCTTTATTGACTTTCCAACCGTCTTGTCTTGAAATAGAACCACATTGTCCTAAAATAGGTTGGCCCAAAAAGCAAAAAAACGATCATCCCCACAACAATTCATCAGGGTTTTTATTTCAAATAAGTGGCGGAAGCAAATCATAGCTTATTAGTAATTCCATCGAACTACTTGACGTCAATCAAATACACTTTTAGCCGAAAAAGCTATTTTTGCATCATCATTATGCGCATTGTTCTAACCATATTATTCACAGTAAGCAGCATAGCTTTACTGGCACAATCAGAGTACGATCAAAAAACCATCAGTGTGAAACGGACGGCCCAGCCGGTCAAGATAGATGGGGACATGAATGACATCGCTTGGGCGGAGGCCGAGCCTGCTGGAAATTTTTGGCAAAACTTTCCCTTCGACACCCTGCCTGCTGGCCAGCAGACGGAAATTTATATGGCCTATGACGATACCTATCTCTATGTGGCCACCAAGTGCTATTCCGTCGGCGATGATTATGTTGTACCTTCTCTTCGCCGGGATTATAGCGCGGGGGGGAGCGATAATATCACGCTGCTCTTTGATCCTTTTACTGATCGGACCAATGCCTTTGTTTTTGGGCTCAATCCCTATGGGGTGCTGCGCGAAGCATTGATCTCTAATGGAGGGGCGCAAAATAGTCGTGATTGGGACGAGTCCTGGGATAGTAAGTGGTTTGGGGCAGCGAAGATTCACGAAGGCTACTGGCTGGCCGAATTTGCCATTCCTTTCACGACCTTACGCTTTAAAGAGGGGAGCCAAAAATGGTATTTCAATTCTTATCGCTTTGATACACAAAATAATGAAAATAGCTCCTTGACCCATATTCCTCGTAATCAGATCATCATTAATCTGGCCTATATGACGCCGATGGAATGGGAAGAACCCCTAAAAAAATCGGGCAGTAACGTCTCCCTCATTCCCTTTATCACAGGGGCGACGACTCGGGACTTTGAAGAAAATCCCACCCAGTCGGATGGTAATTTTAATATTGGCGGAGATGCTAAAATTGCGGTGACTTCTGGACTCAACCTCGACTTGACTATTAACCCGGATTTCTCGCAGGTGGAAGTCGATCAACAGGTGACCAATCTGGATCGCTTTGAGATTTTCTTTCCAGAACGTCGGCAATTTTTTCTGGAAAATGCTGATTTGTTTGGCAGCTTTGGTACCCGAAATATCAATCCCTTCTTCTCTCGTCGTATTGGAATTGTGGAAGATACAGCCGCAGAGCGGAACATTGAAAATACCATCTTCTACGGTGCTCGACTGAGTGGTAAACTGGACAACAACTGGCGGCTCGGTGTGCTCAATATGCAGACGGCTAAAGACCAACAGAATGGATTACCCGGGTTTAACTATACCGTTACGGCCTTACAGCGAAAACTTTTCAGTCGCTCTAACCTGGGGCTAATCTTTGTCAATCGGCAGGCCATCGATAAAGATTCAACCGATCTTTTTAACCCCTACAATCGCATCATAGGACTGGACTACAACCTAGCGTCAAGTGATAATCGCTGGACCGGCAAATTCTTTTTTCACAAATCTTTTACCCCCGGGATCAGTTCACAGGATTGGGCCTACGGCACCCAGCTGGAATACAATGTTCGCCTCTTCCGGCTGCGATGGCGGCATGACCATGTCGCCGATGACTATAACGCCGAGGCGGGCTTCGTCCGACGTACCAATATCATCCGCATGCAGCCGCAGGCCCGATTGCAGTTTTATCCCACCACCGGTCCCGTCAACCAGCACGGCCCAGGCATTGAAACCGACATTACCGTTCGCCCCGATTCCGGCCGCATTGATCATGCACTAGAATTCAACTGGTTTATCAGCTTCCGCAACCGAAGTCGGCTTACCTTCCGCCTCCAAAACAGCTTCACCCGCCTACTGGACGAATTCGACCCCACGCGCACCGACGCCACCCCCTTACCCTCCTTCACCGAATACAACTACACTGGCGTCCGTATCGACTATAACTCTGACCGCCGCAAAGCCTTTGCCTTCTCTTTACGGCCCTATTTCGGGCAGTTCTTCAACGGCCGACGAATTAACCTCGCCGGGAATTTCTCCTATCGCCTACAGCCCTTTGGGTCCATTGCCCTCAATTACAGCTACAACCGCATCTCCCTCCCCGAACCCTACGCCACCGCCTCCCTCTTCCTCATCGGCCCCCGCTTCGACATTACCTTCACCCGCAATCTCTTCCTAACGACCTTCATTCAATACAATAACCAGATTGACAACATCAATATCAACGCCCGCTTCCAATGGCGCTTCCAACCCGTATCCGACTTCTTCCTGGTCTACACCGACAATTACACGACGGACTTTAATGTCAAGAATCGCGCAATCGTAGCGAAGTTAACGTATTGGCTCAATCTTTAGAAAATGGTGGACGGTAGACGGTGGACACCTGCGGTGTTTTGGGTGGACGGTTGACGGCCTGACGGTGACAGGTGAACACAGCGAGACGAAATAAATAGTGCGGAGCCACGCCTTCTTACATATTCTCACGTCATATGTTCACGGTCCATCACCGTACTACCGATCCCCCCCAACCGTCTACCGTCTACCGAAGCGCCAAAGGCGCCGACCATCCACCTCCAGCGCCAAAGGCGCTCCCTTCAAGAAAAACACCCCTTCGCATAGGGGTAAGCCCCACCCCCCAGCGTCCTACCTATAGACAAGCGCCTCAACAGCCTTGTCTCCTCTTCAAAAGATGATTCATTTTCGGATTGACGCAGCTACTTTCGCCGGAAGCTGTGCAAGATAAGGTGCAACTTAGCCATGAGCTGAAGTTGCACTTTTTTTATTACCTTCATCGCCATGAAAATTACCTTTATTTCAGATACACACGGTCAGCATAATGCCTTGCAATTACCAGAGGCGGATATGCTGGTGCACACCGGTGACATTTCGTCGGCAGGGGAGAAATGGCAGGTGAGGGAGTTCCTGAAATGGATGGCGGAGCAGCCACATCGCCATAAGGTGTTTATCGGAGGGAATCACGACTTTTTGCTGGAGCGGGAGCCCCTGCTCTTTCATAGTCTCATTCCGAAGGGAATTACCTATTTAGAGAATACAGCGACCGTCATTGAGGGGATTAAAATCTGGGGTTCTCCGATTACGCCCTGGTTTTTGGACTGGGCTTTTAACGAATATCGTGGTGATCTTATTCGTCGCTATTGGGAGCGGATTCCGGAGGATATTGATATTCTGCTGACTCATGGACCGCCTTTGGGCTATGGTGATCGGACGATTCGGGGAGAAATTGTAGGATGTGAGGACTTGTTGGAATTTGTCCGGCGCATTCAGCCTCGCTATCATGTCTTTGGGCATATTCACGAGGGCTACGGCCAGTATGAGTCAGAAGGCACTAGTTTTATCAACGCCAGTGTATTGGATGTACGCTACAACCTGGTTAATGCACCAGTGACGGTTGAATATTCGGCCTGAAATGCGTACTTTTCCTATTCATCATCAAATCTAACTGCACCATGAATGTGCGTTTCTTCTTTCTAAGTCTTTTACTGTGCTGTTGCCTAGTGGCCTGCGAGGAAGCACCCACTAATCAGCAATCGGGGGTCAGCAGCCCGCCGGTAAGTCCGCCTGTAGAGCAGGCCAGCCCGCCGCCTGCGGCCGCTCGGGGCATCAAGAACAGCATGGATTGTAGTATTCCTGGAAAGCAAATGGAGGACAACGAACTGTGGGTGAAAGAAGAAGGCATTTTTGTGGGTATCCTGGCGGACTCTACGACGTATAATGATGAACTAGGGGATAGCTATCGTATCCTGACAGTTATAGCTACCGATAGCTGTCAGACCCTTTATCGGGAAGCCTTACCGGTGAATTTTAGCCCAGACTTTCCCTATTATCTCAGCATCGATCTCTACGAGCCCAATCATCAGTTGGTTTGTGCGCAAGGTTTTGATTTTACGTATTGTGTGGATGTTAAAAATCGTCGGGTGATGCCGCAGATGACGCCGGAATACCTCAGCGAGCGGATAAGCGAGGACGCGCAGTCGGGGATGCCTCAGGGGCTGTTGTTGCGTGGGGACTATCTCTTCGGGATGGTGGAAGACTATGGCGTTTTTGCCTTTGACATCAGCAACAAGGAGGCGCCGAAGGCCCATTTGCCAGCGGCGGAATTTTTGAGTGAAGACGAAAACTATTACCCGCTGTTTTTTCTCCCCGAAGCAGGGAAATATCAAGCCGTGGTGATGACGGTAGATGAGGAGGAAATGAGACCAGAACTGAAACCCCTCTTTGATGCCCCTAGAGCAATTATCCCCCAAATCAATAAAAATGTGCGCAACAATCGCTTTTTGGTGCTCCAGGAAAAAGTCGGCACAGAGACAAAGCGGGCAGCTATTGATATGAAAAATCTAGAGGCGGTTGCCCTGCCGGAGAATCTTGTAAATCAACCAGTTGCCTCAATCTTGGACTGGTTGAAAAAAAATCGTTGATTTTTTAGACCTTCCTGCCTTCCATGCAATAAATCGCTCCTCAGAGGGGTTATACATACAGTAACTTGTACACTATCACTGTAATTGTAAGGGAGTAGTAGCCAGTCCTCTGGTACTACTCCTTTATCTTTTTCAGGTTGACTTATCCCCACAAATTGGCTATTTTATCTTAGTGATTGGTGAGCTGCTAATCACCTAAATCCATTCCTCAATGAAAAATACACTACGCTTCTTTACGATTTGCTTCAGCCTCTTTCTGTTATTCGGTACTAACTCGCTTCAAGCTCAGGCTACGGAGGAGGGGATGAATAATGAGAAAATGGGCGAGATTTTTAAGCGCGAGTCGGAAGTGCTCGAAGGCCAGGCCGGCAGCTGGCAACTGCAACTTAAAGGGCGATTGCTACTGGTACTCACGGACGAGAGCAATAATCGAATGCGCATCTTTACGCCAGTGATTGAGGAAAAAGAAATTGGACCCCAGGAGCTGAAGGCGATGCTAGAAGCCAATTTTCACTCTGCCCTGGATGCCAAATACAGCCTTTACGAGGAGTATGTCATCAGTGTCTTCACCCATCCGTTGAAAGAGCTGACCCCCGAACAACTGATTGACGCCATGCATCAGGTGGCCAACCTGGCCGATAATTTTGGTACCACCTATTCCAGTACCAGCCTGATTTTTGGTTCGGGCCAGGGGCAGGAAGAGGAGGAAAAGCGGATCAACAAAAGACCGGGGGGTAAAAGTTAATCAATGGTTTTCCAACAGCTGGGTTTCGATGCGGACTTCGCTGTGCAGGGTGCGATGAACGGGGCAGCGTTTGGCGATTTCTAGTAATCTAGCAATCTGCGTATCATCCAAATCTCCCTCAAATTCCAGACAATTGTCAAAATAATCGATCTTGCTGCTGGATTTTTCACAATCCACACAATCCTGTATATAGGTCTTCATATGATTGATGTGGACTTTCACCTCTTTGAGGGCCCACTTTTTGCGACGGGCGTACATCTTTAGAGTCATCACGGTACAGGCGGCCAGGGCTGAGGCCAGCAACTCGTAAGGATCGGGCCCAAAGTCGTTGCCCCCTACAGATTCTGGCTCGTCCGCGATCAAGCTGTGTCGGTCTGCCATGATTTCCGTCGTAAAGCCGGCGGAGGTGTCAAGCCTGGCTACCACTTGCTTGTCTGACTTGAGGCGCTCCCGCTCTGGCCATTCCACATAGCGGCTCACCCAGCTTGAGACGGTCTTTCCGACATACATCGCGTCTTGCTTATTGGTCAGCATATGGTCCGCCCCATCGAGGGAGACGAAGCTCTTAGGATGGTAGGCGGCCTGATAAATCTGGGCAGCATTCTCAATCTCTACCACCCGATCCTGCGGAGAGTGCATCACCAGTATTGCCTTGCGCAGCCCCCGAAGAAGATCGAACATATTTTTGCTCTTCAAATCGTCCAAAAACTGTTTTTTGATGGTAAAGACCCGCCCGCCGATGTTGACGGTAGCCTTGCCCCGCTGCTCAATGGTGGTAATACTATCTTGCAGTAGATGGCTAACGTGCTCCGGCTCCGAAGGCGCACCGATGGTGGCGACGGCCCGCACGCTGAACAGCTGGCTGGCCGCAAAGATCACCGCAGCCCCTCCCAGCGAGTGGCCGACGAGAATACTAGGGGCCAGATAGTGCTCCTCTAAATAGCGCGCGGCTGCCAGAAGGTCTTCGACATTTGATGTAAAATTAGTATCGGCAAAGTTGCCTTCACTATCTCCCAAACCTGTAAAGTCAAAGCGCAGTACGGCAATGCCGCTCAGCGTCAAAGACCGGCTGATATGGCGACTGGCGCTCAGGTTTTTACTGCCAGTAAAGACGTGGGCAAAGATGGCGTAAGCGTGGGGATGGCTGTTGGCGGGCAGCTCTAGTCGGGCGGCCAGGGTATAGCCAGTGGCATTCTGGAAAGTGATTTTTTTGCTTCTCATATGGTGTAATTATCCTTCAATCTTCTAAAACGGTCGTTTGGGGCAATAAGTTGACCGCATCACCAACACGGATGCGGCCGCCTTGGATAACGCGGGCATTAATACCACTATGGCCTCGCATGGCATTGTAACCACCGGGACCGTAGTTTTCTTCCATTCTTGAACAGGGATGACAAATGCCGGTCATTTCCAAGATGACTGATTCACCAATTTGGAACTGCCGCTTGCTAAAGGCCAGCAGGTTGATGCCACTGACTATGATATTGCGCCGCGCCAGACTGGGCTCCGCCCGCTTGATATTGAGGAGCTTAGCAACCACTTCGAGGTGTTCGGCCTGAATCAGGGTGACCTGTCGATTGCCACTGCGACCGCCGTAGCGATCCCCGACCAAGCCTTCCTTAGTAGTGACCTCGACTTCCGGTACGACGTTAAGATCAGCCCGTTTAGCTGGACGTAAACCAATCCATTCTACCCGTCCTGTTTGCGGCAGGCTGTCGAGCAGTGCTTTCATATTACTCATAGGCTATTTTAGCTTATTTGAGCAATATACCACTCTTCTTACGCTCTGACAAAACGTTGCACCAATATCCCTTCCGCTACATTGGCTTTTAAAACGTAGAGGCCTTTAGGCAGTGCGCTGACATCTAATTCCAGCCCGTCGCCATTGGCAATCTTGCTCAGCACCAAACGGCCGGCCGCGTCATAAACCCCTAGTTTTACTTCCTGATTCCGATAGTCGCCCATGCTGATCTGTAGCATGCCTACAGTAGGATTGGGGAAGACTCGGAGCTGATCGCTCAAGACCTCGGGGCGGACAGAAGTGGTGGTACGCTCATCAAAACGGGTACCAGAGTTGAGCACCTCCTTGCTGTCGATGTCTTGTACAAAGGCCACAACATAGATTTCTTCGGCGAGCCATTCGTTGTCGATAGAATAATTGTAGGTAGCAGTAGTAGCTTCGCCGGTAGCAGCCGCTGTAAAGGCATCACCGTCAATATCACTGAGCATTCTGCGGAAAACATCGTGGTGTACATCCTCCCCATTCGGAGCATTATAAAGTACGTCCTTTTCGACAATAGCGGCAAAGAGGCGGAGGTTGCCCGTCGGGGCATCGCCCAGCGTACGTACGGTGATGTCAACCTGACGATCCTGGCCTGTTGTTTCTTCCACAATCACCTCAATCGGGCTGGTTTGACCCAGTTGGGCTTCCAAGGTGCTGGCGGGCAGCAACTGAGAACCACCCGGCACCATTGTTCCGTCCATCACAATCGTTGGCGTACCGAAGACATTGTAAAAAGCAGTTCGCTCGGAGTTTTCGACGGTATTGTGTCGATAGAAGATGCAGCCTGTGTAGGGGGCCGGAGGATGATAAGCGATGTGATGAGTTTGGCCGGGATAATTATCGACCGTATTGTAAAAGGCAGGATTTCGGCTGCCGCAAATGGTGCAAAGGGTATTGGTGTAATGCTCTAGTAAAACGTATTTCTTGGCCTCACTTTGTCCGAACAACACCAGACAGCTGCACACAAAAAGGGTAGTAAAGTTGAATTTTTTCATAAGCCTGTTCTTTTTTTCTGCAAAATTATCGCAAATTCTCACCCAAAGCTGTCTTGGAGCGGGCAAAGGCTAAAAATGTTATACTTTTGTGAAGTGTAGGAGAGCCGCTGGACTCAAAATAGAAGACATGAATTTATCAACGCTATACTTATCTCTCATCCTGTTATTCTGCTTGAGTAGACCCGCAATCAGCTGGGGGCAATACCAACAGCAAGACCTCTATCCCGGCTTGCAGGGGCAGCCCTTGTTGGATCAGCTGGTTATGGACTTCGAACCGGATACGGTCTTTGACTACGGTGATGCCCGCGATACGCTGTTTGCCCGGATAGATGTACAGAACGATAGCCTGATCTGTGTTTATTCGGGGCATAAAGTCTTCTTGCCACCGGGTGTCGACCCTACTCAGGGCGTTTTTATGAATGGAGTGGATGATGGGATCAATACCGAGCATACCTGGCCGCAGAATTTCGGCGCAGGGGCCGGCCCTCCGCGCAGGAACATGCACCATCTCTTTCCGACCCGCGTAGCGGTAAACAGCGCCAGAGGAAATGATCCTTTTGGAGAAATTAATGATGCAGCTACCGAAGAATGGTTCTACCTCAACCGTCGACAAACCGGCATCCCCAACTCTGCCATCGATTCGTACAGCGAGGCTCGCAACGGTCGCTTCGAACCTCGCGAAGACCACAAAGGCGACGTGGCCCGCGCCATGTTCTATTTCTATACCCTCTATCGCACCGAAGCTGATGCCGCCGATCCCACTTATTTCGGACAGCAGCGCCAAACCCTTTGCAATTGGCATTTTCAAGACCCCGTTGATCGCAAAGAGTGGAACCGAACAATGGGCATCGCCCAATACCAGGGTAAAGCCAACCCCTTCGTACTGGATTGCAGCCTCCCCGAGCGCTGCTACTGCGAAGATGTCGACCTCAACTGCGACCCGACCTCGACTGAAGAGGCCTTCCCTGCCGCCTTCGAACTGCTGCCCGCCACTCCCAACCCCTTTACCCAGCAAACCGAACTGCACTATCGCCTAGAGCAAAGTGCCCAAGTGCGGCTCACCGTCACCAACCTGCTAGGGCAACAATGGCTTTTGGTCGACGAGGCGCAAGGCGCAGGCCGCTACACCGTCCCTTGGCAAGCGAAGCCGCAGGCCACCGGGCTGCTCTTTTATCGCCTGGAAGTCGCTCAAGGGGGGCGCTGGGAGGCCGTCACCCAACGAATGCTACAACTATCGGAGTAAACGAATACCAACGACATGAGCAAAGCATCGCGCAAAAAGACTAAAAAGAAGCCTATTAAGGCCAAAAAGCAGGCGGCTGTAAAGGACTGGATGCTCGGTCTCGCCGTAGCTGTATTTGGCTTTATCCTCTACGCCAATACCATCCAGCACGGGTTCGTATTGGACGATCCGCTGGTTTGTGTGAAAAATGATTATGTACAGGAAGGCTTTGGTGGTTTGGGTAAAATCTTCACTGGGACCTGGTACGAGGGCTTCAACGGCGAGCAAGGCCGCTACTATCGCCCCATGATGCTGGCCGGCTTCGCCATCGAGAAACAATTGTTCGGACATCAGGCTTCGACCTATCACCTGATGAATGTGCTGACCTACGCTTTCCTGCTCTTCGTCCTCTTCTATGTACTGCGTAGGATGTTCAAAGACCAGCCCTTCTGGCTGCCCTTGAGTATCACCTTGCTCTTTGCTGCCCATCCTATCCATACCGAAGTAGTGGCCAATATCAAGAGCCGGGACGAACTGTACGCTATGCTCGGTCTGCTGGGCATGCTTTACGGCTTGCTGCGCTACGGCGAGGAGGGGCAGAATAAGCATCTGGCCCTATCACTAGCTGGCTACGCCTTCGCCCTTCTGTCCAAGGAGTCTTCGCTGGCCTTTCTGGGGCTAGTACCGGTAACTTTGTATTTTTTCACCAAAGAGAGCTGGGCAAAAATCGGGGGGCTGACCGTCGCCTTTGGGGCCTTGGCAGGTTTGTATTTGCTGCTGCGAGCTTCCATTGTCAGCGGCGAGCCGAATGACTTCGGCATCATCGATAATGCCTTGCTGGCTCTGGATAGTAGGGGAGAGCAGCTGGCTTCGGCGCTGGGGATGGTCAGTGATTATATGCGGCTCTTGCTGGTGCCTCATCCCTTGAGTTATGACTATTCGTACAGTCAGATTTCGAATGTAGGCTGGGGAAGCCTCCGAGCTTTGTTGGGCTTGGGTTTGTTGTTGGGCATGCTGGGCTACGCGGGTTGGCGCAGTCCGAAAAAGGACAAGCTGGCCTACGCTATTTTCTGGATGGCCATCACCTTTGTCGTCACCAGCAATATTTTGATCCTAATCGGAGCGACTTTTGCGGAGCGTTTTATGTTCATCCCCTCGCTGGGGTTTTGTATGATTCTAGGATTATTGGCGGATCGCTTTTTGCGCAAAGGGAAAATGCCGCCACCGCAGCTTTATTTGGGCGTTCTAGGGGGTATTTTATTACTCTACAGTTTCAAAACTGTTACCCGCAATGCAGCCTGGGAGAGTGATCCAGTGCTTTTTGCTACGGATTTGTATACGGCTCCCAATAGCTCTAGAGTGCAGAATCACTATGCCACCAGTATTTACAACCGGGCGTTGACCAAGCCAAAGAACGACCCGCAGCGGCGGGAGCTTTTACTGGAGTCGGTAGAGCATTTTCAGAAAAGTGTGGAAATTCATCCGGGATTTACGGCTTGCTACCAAAATATGGGACTGGCCTATGTAGAGCTGGGGGATACGAGTAAGGCGCTGCAGGCTTACCGCACAGGGATTCAGCAGGAACCAGAGTATTATCCAATCTGGACTAATGTGGGGGTGGTGTATTATCAGGCCGAGCAGTATCGCAAAGCTCTGACTTATTTTGAAAAAGCTACAACATTAGGACCCAACAATTCCGCCAATCACAATGGTGTTGGCAGTTGCTACCATAAACTCAATAACTACGATAAGGCAATCGAGGCGTATAAGCGGGCCCACGAGTTGAGCCCCGCGGATCAGGGAATTCTACAAAGCCTCGTAGGTGTCTATAGACAAAAGGGAGATATTGAAACGGCCATTTTTTATGACAAAAAGATCAAAGCCCTGAGGGCGCGTTAGGGGATGTGCCGAAAAAGCAATAACTTGACGTAAACAGCATTGTAATCTAAATTTAAATGGCGTTCAATCGACGAGAGTTTGTACGAAAACTAGGAGGGCTAGCTGGCGCTACTGCCCTGACGAATTTAATGAGCCCGGTTATGGCTCGCAATATGGAGCAGGCAATGGCTCGCGTTGCGCATCTGTCGCCGGAAGCCGTGGCCAGCGATGAGGAATTCTGGTACCAAATCCGCCAGGCTTATACGGTATCGCCCAGCCTGATCAATCTGAATAATGGTGGTGTTAGCCCCCAACCCAAAGTCGTTCAGGATGCCATGGATCGCTATAATCGCTATGGCAATGAAGGGCCGACCTTCTACATGTGGCAGACCATGCGGCGTGAGCGTATGGGCATTCGCCGCAATCTAGCTATGGTAGCCGGCTGCCTCCCCGAGGAAGTGGCCATTGTTCGCAATACTACCGAAGCCCTCGGCAATATCATTTTTGGCCTTCGTCTTCAACGGGGCGACGAAGTCATCGTCTGCCGTCAGGATTACCCCAATATGATTAATGCATGGAAGCAGCGCGAAATGCGAGATGGCATTGTCCTCAAATGGCTAAGCTTCGACTTTCCTATTGAAGACGAGGATCAAATTGCCAACACCTTCATTAATGCTTTTACCGAAAAGACTCGATTGGTGCAAGTGACGCACATGGTCAATTGGGTAGGGCAGATCATGCCGGTCGCCAAAATTGCTAAGGCGGCCAAGGCCCGGGGCATCGAAGTGATGGTAGATGCAGCGCATAGCTTTGGACAGCTCGATTTCAAAATCCCTGACCTCAACTGTGACTATCTGGGGACCAGCTTGCACAAATGGCTCTGCGCACCCTTTGGAACGGGCTTGTTGTATGTCAAAAAAGATAAAATCAAGAGTCTCTATCCGCTGCTCTCCGCCCCCGACCCCGAGGATGATAAAATTCAAAAGTTCGAGAACCTGGGTACCCGCTCTGTCCCTATCGAGCAGGCCATCGGCCCCGCCATCATCTTCCACGAGACAGTCGGCATACAGCGCAAGCAAGCCCGCCTCCATTATCTCAAGGCCTACTGGGCCAGCCGCGCTGCCGACATCCCTAACGTACATATTCATACCTCGCTCGATCCCCGCTTCAGCGGAGCCATCGGCCTATTCTCTATTCCCGGTAAGAACAATATAGAGCTGGCCCGAGCACTGTACCACGGCTATCGCATCCACGCTGTTGCCATTGATTGGGAAAACATCAGTGGAATCCGCATCAGTCCCAACATTTATACCCTAAAACGGGAGCTGGATGTCCTTCTTCAAGCCCTTACTGACCTCGCCAAACCTTAAATGAGGCGAGCGGCGAATTTCTGCTATTATTCCGGCGGATGTCTCGTGAAATCTTTACCTTTGCGGTTTGTTTGCTTTGAGCGATTGAGATCAAACTGTCGGCTGGTGATTTTTGGACTATACCGAAGGTCAACCCAGAACATTCACGCCTAAGAAGCGGGCGGCTCGTCTGTGTAGTGTTTGAGCGGAGCGAGTTTATCCCGAAGGGATTCCTACGGGGCACAGACAAGGTTCCTGCCGGCAGGCAGGCAGGTTTTGCTTCGTTTTTCATCGATTGGAAAAATGAAGAAGTACGTTTGAGCGTACACAAATCTTTGCTTATGAGGTAGTGTGATCCGCTACAGCTGTCAAAACGCTTCGCGTTTGTTCTCACAAAACAATAATTCAAACATTACCCCATGAGTTTGGTACAAGAAATAGAAAAGAGAAAAACATTTGGGATCATCAGCCACCCGGATGCGGGAAAGACTACGCTAACAGAGAAACTGTTGCTCTTTGGTGGAGCCATACAGACGGCGGGGGCGGTGAAGTCCAATAAGATCAAACGGAGTGCCACTTCGGACTTTATGGAGATCGAGCGGCAGCGGGGCATCTCGGTAGCGACCTCGGTGATGGCCTTTGAGTACGCTGGTAAGAAGATCAATATTCTGGATACCCCTGGTCACCAGGATTTTGCCGAGGATACCTATCGGACGCTGACGGCGGTGGATAGCGTGATTGTGGTGATTGATGTCGCCAAGGGGGTGGAGACGCAGACGGAGAAGCTGGTGAAGGTTTGCCGGATGCGGAATACGCCGATCATTGTTTTTATCAACAAACTGGACCGGGAAGGGAAAGACGGGTTCGATCTGCTGGATGAGGTGGAGCAAAAGCTGGGACTACTGGTACGGCCGCTGAGTTGGCCGATTGGTATGGGACAGGACTTTCAGGGGGTATACAACCTGTACGAGCGCAAGCTGGTGCTGTTTAAGCCGCACGGTAAGCAGAGTAGTGAGGAAGTGATTGAAATTACGGATTTGCAAGACCCGATGCTGGATCAAATGGTGGGAGAGCGGGCGGCAGCGACGCTGCGGGAAGAAGCCCAGATGATTGATGAAATCTATCCGGAGTTTGAGCGGGAAGACTATTTAGAGGGGGTTATTTCTCCGGTGTTCTTTGGCAGTGCGATTAATAATTTTGGGGTGAAGGAATTGCTGGACTGCTTTGTACGCATTGCCCCGACGCCGCTGCCCCGGACGACGGAGGAGCGAATGGTCGCCCCTACGGAAGACAAGTTTTCGGGCTTTGTTTTTAAAATTCACGCTAACATCGATCCTCGTCATCGCGACCGGATTGCCTTTTTGCGCATTTGCTCAGGGAAATTTGAGCGCAATACCAACTACCTGCACGTTCGGAAGAAAAAGAAACTAAAATTTGCCAGTCCCACCTCTTTTATGGCCGCCCGAAAATCCATTATCGATGAGGCTTTTCCGGGGGATATTGTAGGCTTGTATGATTCCGGTAATTTTAAAATTGGTGATGCGGTAACTGCCGGAGAGGTCTTGCACTTCAAGGGTATTCCCAGCTTTTCGCCCGAGCAATTTCGCTATGTCAATAATGCCAACCCGATGAAGGCCAAGCAATTGGCCAAGGGCCTGGAGCAGCTGATGGACGAGGGGGTTGCGCAGTTGTTTATTCGCGATTTGAATGGCCGTAAGATTATCGGAACGGTTGGGGCCCTGCAATTCGATGTTATCCAATATCGATTGAAGAATGAATACGGCGCTAGTTGTTCCTATGAACCCGTCAATCTTCACAAGGCTTGCTGGATCAGCTGCGACGATCCGGCGAAGTTAAGGGCCTTTATGGATCGAAGAAAGCGCGATATGGCGAAAGATAAAGACGGAAAAATCGTCTTTCTGGCCGAGTCGGCCTGGGTGCTGAAGATGGCGCAAGAAAATTTCCCAGACATCAACTTTCATTTTACCAGCGAGTTTTGAACTATTTTATCAGAACATCGTATTGGTACCTAATACCTTTAAACCCTATTCAATCACAAGTGAAGAGTTCTGCTACCAAAAACTAAAAAGACATGGCAAATCAAGGCGAACAATTTAAGAAGGTCGTAGCCCACTGCAAGGAGTATGGCTTCGTTTACCAATCCAGCGAAATATATGATGGCCTGGGTGCCACCTACGACTATGGCCCCTACGGTGTAGAATTGAAGAATAATATCAAGGAGTACTGGTGGAAGTCAATGGTGCAGATGCACGAGAATATTGTTGGTCTCGACGCTGCCATCTTTATGCATCCCAAAACCTGGAAGGCCTCCGGCCACGTCGATGCGTTCAATGATCCTATGGTTGATAACAAGGACTCCAAGAAGCGCTACCGCGCCGATGTGCTGATTGAGGATTATATGGATAAAATTGAGGGCAAGGTCAACAAAGAAATTACCAAGGCGCGCAAGCGCTTCGGCGAGGCTTTCGACGAGGAGCAATACCGCAGCACTAACCCCCGGGTGGTGGGTTATCTGGAAAAGCACCGCACCATCGCCGCTCGGTTGGCTGAAGCTATGCGCCAGGGCGATATGGCCGACCTCAAAGCCATTATCGAAGAGCTGGACATCGCCGACCCCGAAAGCGGCACCCGCAACTGGACCGACGTTCGTCAGTTCAACCTGATGTTCTCCACCCAGCTGGGCAACGTTGCCGGCGAAGAGGGCAAACTCTACCTGCGCCCCGAAACAGCCCAAGGCATCTTCGTCAACTTCCTCAATGTCCAAAAAACCTCCCGCCAGAAGGTCCCCTTCGGTATCGCCCAGATCGGCAAGGCCTTCCGCAACGAGATTGTGGCCCGCCAGTTCATCTTTCGGATGCGGGAATTTGAGCAAATGGAAATGCAATTTTTCGTACGCCCCGGCAAAGAGCTAGAATGGTACGAGTACTGGAAGGCGGCGCGGATGCGCTGGCACCTCGCCCTGGGCACCCCAGAGGCGAAGCTTCGCTACCATGATCACGATAACTTGGCCCACTATGCCAACGCCGCCGTAGATATTCAGTTCGAATTCCCCTTCGGCTTCAAAGAGCTAGAAGGTATTCACTCCCGTACGGACTTCGACCTCAGTGAGCACCAGAAATTATCCGGCAAAAAACTGCAATATTTCGATCCCGAGCTGAAGGAAAACTACGTTCCCTTCGTCGTAGAAACTTCCATCGGTTGCGATCGGATGTTCCTCGCTATTCTAAGTAGTCGCCTCGTCGAGGAGACCGTCCCGGACGCGGATGGTAAGGAATCTACCCGTACCGTTCTCCAGCTGCCTCCGGCCCTAGCCCCTGTAAAATGCGCCGTCTTACCCCTTCTCAAGAATAAGGAAGAGCTGACGACGAAGGCCCGCGAGATATTCAATACCATCAAGTATTCCTTTAACTGCCAGTACGACGAAAAGGACGCCATCGGCCGTCGCTACCGGCGGCAGGACGCGATTGGTACGCCGTTCTGCATCACCATCGATTTCCAGACTTTAGAAGATAACACGGTGACGATCCGCGAGCGCGATACCCTCAAGCAGGAGCGCATCGCGATTGAAGAGATTCAACGCATCGTGTTAGAGCAGATTGATATGGGCAAGTTGTTGGCGGCGCAGTAAGGCTGCCTTTGGCAGCTTGGGTGGACGGTGGACGGTAGACGGCTTACGGCGAACGTAGTGAGGCGTAAAAAAGTGCGGAGCCGCGTACCACTACAAACCACTACTTTCGCCGTCCACCGTCCACCATCGACCCAAAACACCGCAGGTGTCCGTCCCACCCAAAACAGAACAGCCCCACTTGGTCTTCCAAGCGGGGCTGTTTTATGTGGAGGAATAAGCTAGCTTAACTAGCCATTCACTTTCTTATCCATTTCAATTTTATTCAGTAGCAGAGCAGCTTTCATGATGAAGTCCTCGTGGTTCTCACGGTACTCCTGATGGATCATAAAGAGGCGCGCAGCGTCGTAGGCAGCTGTTTTCGGGTAAATCTGACGGGCGGCGATCGGGTGCAACCAGTATTCGAGGCCATTAGAACGGAGGTGCGTATCTGTAGCCTGGAAGCCGATAACTTTAGCCAGTTTATTGAGCGAAAACAGGTAGTTGGTTTCTTTAGTGATGTCTTTTTGCATATCGTGGATACGCACTCTGTCGAAGTTGACACCGGCCTTCGTACACAGGAAAACATCCCGGCGACCGTCGAAGGTCAGGATGACCTGAGGTCTGTATTTCATCAGGCACTTCTTGAGTAGGAAATTTTTCAGGAAATGCTTGCTAGGACGCAGGCGATAGAAGGCGTTATCCAGTTCCCTTTCGCTGAGTTTGAATTCTTCGTCGTAGGGGCTGATTCTTCGAGTTTTGAGGTTGACAACTTCTCTGACCTTTGCGATAGTATTTCCCAATTCGTTAACTTTGGAATAAACACTGACGATGTCTACATCGATGGTGTTTTCCATGCTTTCGAGGAAGATTTTGTTTGTTTTGGGCTCAAATACTAGGAAGGCGGCTTCACTAATGGCATAATAATTTGGGTACCCACCATAAATATTGCCATACTTGAGTTCTAAAAATGCAATGTTTTTGATCACGACTTTGGTTTAAATAGTAAATAAAATAGCTTAGGCGGACTTTTTTAGTTTGAATATAATGATATATATTAAGATGATGAATAAAAGTTGCAGCAAAGATAAGGATTATATGAATAAAAATTTTCCGCTATCATAAATCTTCTCATCATCTGCATAAATTTCTCCTCCGTTGGTCATATTACCGATCATATCCCAATGGATAGATGACTGATTTTTACCGCCGGCTTGTAAGTAGGATTGGCCAATGGCCATGTGCATGGTTCCGCCTATTTTTTCGTCAAATAAGATATTCTTAGTAAATCTATTAATACTGTAATTCGTACCGATTGCCGCCTCTCCAAAGCGGCGGGTACCTTCAATTTCGAAGATTTCGTCGAGGAAATCCTTCCCGCGACGAGCCTCCCATTTCTCTACATAACCGTCTTTTACCCAGAGTGTAACGTCTTCGACTTCGCGCCCCATGTAGACTGCTGGATAGGAGAAATTAACTACGCCATTGACCGAGTCTTCGACTGGTGAAGTATAGACTTCTCCAGAGGGCATATTGGTCTGTCCATCCGAATTGATCCAGGTGCGCCCCTCCGTAGAAAAGCTGATGTCAATTCCTGCTCCTTTGTAGCGAATCTTTTTTCGCTGATTCAAAAGGTCGACAATTTTTTGTTGGGATTGTCGTACCTCCAACCACTTTTGAATTGGATTTTCCTCATATAAATGACAAGCGCCGAATACAAATTGTTCATACGCTTCGAGGGACATTCCAGCATTTTGCGCCGCTGCAATCGTCGGATATTGAAACAGGTTACGCTTCAACTCTCGGGTTGCCGTACGTTCAAAGTACAGTTTGTTAACCGGCTGATTGGCCTTTTTAAATTGCTTAACTTTTTCGGGATCAGCGCCTTGGTCTTCGCGTAGATTGAAAGGGGCGCGGATGTAGAGATAGGCATCGAACTCCTCGATCGCATGTTGATGAAAGGGAGAAACGTAGGACAGTTGGTCCCCTTGTGCTTCTTGGAAAAAAATTCGGCCTTGCTCTCTGAAATCCATTTTGACCTCCACATTAGCGCCCACCTTTAAGGCATGGCGATAGACTTCGCGGACCAGCGGCTCGGCCAGGGTCGTGCTCTTGACGTACAGGCGATCGCCAGCTTTGATGTCGAGGCAATAATTGACTAAGAGGTGGGCGTATTTGGCTAAAATTGGATTCATTGATTGATACAGCTGGCTTTTGGAGTTTGTGGTGTTTTGCGTTTTCTTCGGTTCTCTACCAATGCTTTACCTGATAAGGATAACGCACCTCGTAGAGTTCTCGTACTAAACTAGTAAGTTTTTCACGTAATTGGGCTACATTCTCTTTGGTGAGCGCAGAAATGAAAACATTATCGTGCTCAAATTCTTGTTTGAGGCGAGTTTGCAGCTCACGCTCGATTTCTGTCTTGGTCTGTTGATCCAGAAAATCATCGAAATACCGCTCTCGATAGAGGTCAATTTTATTAAAAACCATCAAACAGGGTTTATCCAGTGCCTCTAGGTCTTTGAGTGTGGAGTTGACCGTCTTGATGTGGTCTTCGTACTGTGGATGCGCCAGATCGATAACGTGTACCAGCAAGTCGCTTTCTCGCACCTCGTCCAGTGTAGATTTGAAGCTTTCGACCAGGTGATGCGGCAGTTTGCGGATAAATCCTACGGTGTCAGAGAGCAAAAAGGGCATGGTATCAAAAACGACCTTGCGCACCGTCGTGTCTAGCGTGGCAAAGAGCTTATTCTCCGCAAAGACCTCCGACTTACTCAGCATGTTCATCATCGTTGATTTGCCGACATTGGTGTAGCCCACCAGGGCCACCCGGATCATCGCTCCCCGGTTTTTGCGGCGCGTCATATTCTGCTGATCGATCTTTTCCAGCTTCTTTTTCAGCAAAGAAATTTTATCGCGAACAATACGGCGATCCGTTTCAATTTCCTTTTCCCCTGGACCACGCATACCGATACCCCCGCGCTGGCGTTCCAGGTGCGTCCAGAGTCCCCGTAGGCGGGGCAGCAGGTACTGCATTTGGGCCAGTTCGACTTGGGTCTTGGATTGGGCCGTTTGGGCGCGGTTAGCGAAGATGTCGAGGATGAGGCTACTGCGATCAACGATTTTGACCTTAAGCAGCTCTTCAATGTTATTGATCTGCTTTCCACTAAGGTCATCATCGAAAATAACCAGTCCGATGTCTTCGTGATCTTCTATGTATTGGCGGATTTCTTCGAGTTTACCCGAGCCGATGAAGGTGCGTTTGTCGGGTTGAGAGAGCTTTTGAATGAAACGTTTAACCGTAACAGCTCCAGCAGTGAGGGCCAGGAATTCCAATTCATCGAGGTATTCCGATAACTGGTCTTCCGTTTGTGATTGGAAAACGAGGCCAACGAGAATGGCCTTTTCAGTAGCCTTTTTTAATCCCTTTCGCTTTTTTTCGCCTAAATTCCAGTCGTTGCTCATTCAGTCAGTTAAAAGTCCGGGCAATTTTGCCGCTAAAAATAGATTGTGCACCTGCTTAACGTATTATTGACGATAATAATTCGCCAAAGGACGCCTAATTTAAGCATTTATTTTTGAATAATCCAGTCCAAAGGATTCAAGCGAACCTTATCGCGCCACAGCTCGAAGTGCACTTCGGATTTGTTGGTCTTCGAATCCACACTTACCTCACCCAGGGGCTGTCGCATCTTTACTTGATCTCCTTTGCGAACTTGCACGTTTTTCAGATTAGAGTATACGGTATAATAGCTCCCATGTTTTAAAATCAGCATATGATTGTATCCGGGGATGAATTGGGTGCCGACGACTTCCCCCTCAAAGACCGCCTTGACCTTGGCATCGGGATCGGTCCGAATATCGATGCCATTGTTGGTGATGGTAATTTTTTTGAGGGAAGGATGCTGCTGTTTCCCGAAATAGCGAGTGACCACCCCATTGCTTACCGGCCAAGGCAGCGTCCCACGGTTAGAGCTAAAACTGCCCGTCAGCCGCTCACTACCAGCCGCCGGGGCCCGAGGGCTGCTGTTGGTAGGATTGGGGCGCTTGTTGCTGCGCTCCTGACGGCGGCGGTCCGCCATCGCCCCTTTGATCATTGCCTCAATGGCATTGTTGAGCTTTTGGTGGGTCTTACGCTGTTGGGCCAGCTCGCGACGCAGCCGCTCCTCGTTGCTCTTCAAGGATTTCAGAATCTTGGTCTTAGCCTCCAACTCGCCGTTGAGCACCTGCTGCTGCTCCTGCTCCGAGAGCAGCAATTCTTCCTTTTCTAGCCGCTGATCCTCCAATTTGGACAGCTTGGCGCTGAGGGCCTCCTTGGTGTTGAGGATCAGACTGGCCTGCTTCTGGCGGTAGCGGTCGTACTGCCGCAGGTAGCGCCAGCGTCGGCGCATCTGGTTGAGGCTGCTGGCCGAAAGGAGGAACATTAGCTTGCTGTGGGTCAATTTTTGGCGGTAGGCCTGACGGGCCATTTGAGCGTACTCCTTTTCCAGGCGGCTAATGTCTGTTTCTAGGGCCGCGACGACTTCGACGGTGCGCCCAATGTTCTGGTTGGCAAAGTCCAGCTCTTGCTGCAAGGTCTGGATCAGCGCCTGCCGCGCCTCGATCTGTTGTTGCAGGGCGAGGTAGCGGTCCAGCATAGCGGCTTTGCTGCGGGTCGTTTCGTTGAGTCGCTTAGTGGTGAGACGGATTTTCTTGATGAGCCGCTTGCGCTTGTTTTCCAGCTCTTTTTGTCCTTGCGCAGAGGCGACCGAGAGGGCCAGGGCCCAAAGCAGCAGGAGCAGAGAGAAGGATTTAATCCATTTTTTTATAGTTGGAGGGAATGTCAAAACGGATGCGCTTGGGCGTATTGATTTCTACTTTCAAAAATTTAATACTCATCGAGATGTCTCCCGTATCCGGGCTTTTGAGATTGAGTCTACGAAAATACGAAAAATTTTGTTCTTCATTGACGCTTTTGTAGTCCTCTAGCTCCATTTCTACCTCGCGGTCGAAGCCCAAATCCAGAAAACGCATTCGGCTGAGCAGCAAATTCAGCCCTTCTAGCCAGTAATAGCTGTCAAAACCCGATTCTCGTCTGTTCAGCTGGTATGCTTGATCGTCGATGCTGGCTTTGTACTTGCGGTTGGGAGGCAGCGGTGGATTGCCCAGCAGCAGTTGTTGCATACTGTTGAAGCCAGTGGCTTGCGCTCCGGCCTCCTCGGCGATGGCCGCTGGCATATTGAACTGCCGTTCCAGAAAGTCGAAGCCCTGAATGGTGTACTGCTTATTGTGACGATCGATGAGGTAGATGGAATCTGGGGTGATGAGTACGCGGGCGACTTCTACGCTCAATTTCTTGAAATTCATCCATAAGATGCTGTCTTTACGCAGGCGGATGTTGGCGGTGACCTTCACGGAGCGATTCTCATCGCGGAACCCAATCCGAGCCTTGGCGCTTAGCCAGTCGACATCGACCTTCTGCTCCTCTAGCTTTTTGACCAGAAAGCGGGCCGAGCGTTTCTTCAGTTGGAGGGCAGTCCCCGCTTTTTTCGAAGACTTGCAGGCCGGGGCAATGAGCAAGAGCCCCAGGATACCTAGTAGCAGGCTTAGACGTGGTATTGACAGCATAGGGGAGGTTTATTCGTACAACTGGCGATCGGCGATCTTTTTCTCCAACAAATCAGAAGTCGAGCCCTTTTCTTGCGCCTGTTGCCAGTGCAGCAAGGCATTTTCGACATCATTGAGCTGGAAAAGCACATCCCCATAATGTTCGAGCACCTGCGGCAGGTCTTGCCCACCGTTGGCCAGGGCCTTGGCCAGCCATTCCTTTGCACCGCTGTAATCTTTCATCTTGTAGAGGACCCAGCCGTAGGTATCTTGCAGGTAGGCTTTGTTGGGCATCAACTCATTGGCCAGCGCCGCCATACTTTTGGCCTTCTCCAACTGCTCGCCTCGGGCGGCCAACCGAGCACTGTACTCATTGAGCGTCATCGCATCCTTAGGCCGAATCTTCAAGGCCGATTCGAAAGCCTTGTCTGATCTCGGGTATTTTTTAAGCTGAAAATAAGAAACGCCCAGGCGCTTGAACAAGTCAACTTGCAACGGCGGGTTTTTACGTGACATCATCAGTGCCTGCTGGAAAATGCCCACCGCTTCGGAGTCTTTGTCTGCCTCACTTAGGGCGATGCCGTTGAAATAATAGGCTTTGGCTTTGTTAGGAAAACGGTCCAGCGCCTGCGAAGAAATATCCAGTAGTTTGGACATATCGTTGTTTTCCGCATAAATGTACATGACCTGTTCCCAGATGGGATAGACCTTTTTATCGTATTCCAGGGCCTTGAGGTATTTATCGAGGGCGGCTTGGGGCCTACCGGAGTGGTAGAGCAAATCGCCGTGAGCTGAATAGACTTTAGCTTCTTCGGGATGAACCTCTTCCAGGAGGTTGACCAGTTCAATCACATTTTCTGCCAGCTGCTTATCATTAGAATTGGCCACTTGGCTGATAAAAGGAATCAGTTCCTTGATTTTGAGGTCAATATCCACCTCCTCTTTCTTGAAAATAGGTTGGAGCGAACTGAGGTAGGCCTGCGCCTCTTCATCAGCTGAACCGCCGTTGGTTCCTGCATTGAGCGCAATAGTAGCCCTGGCATCCTCCGGATTGATTGCTAAAATTTGTCGGTAAACTTCAGCGGCTTTCTCCTGCTCTCCCGTTTTTTTATAAAAATTAGCCAGCGTATGGCGAAAACGCAGCTGACTAGGGTAGACTGCGATCAATTTGACCATCTCATTAGCCGCTCGCTTATTATCGCCCAGGCTGATGTAGAGGCTGTGCTTTTTGCGCGTTATGTCCTCCGAAATCCCAATGAGCTTTTCCATCCGATCGTACACTGCAATGGCCTTTTTGGGCGCTTTGGCATTGATCAGGTAAAAGGCGAGTTTAGAGTAATAATAATCAACGCTGGGATGCTTTTCCACCAGTTCTTCGTAGACCTTTACAGCGTCCTTGAATTGCTTGGATTTTTCGTAAACATCTCCCAAAAACATCTGGTACCAGACATTCTCCGAATCGAGGCGGATGGCCATTTTGATGGAGCTGAGGGCCTTGTCATTACTGTCCAAGACATCGTAGACGCGAGCCAGCTCGTAGGCTGCAGCGTGATTTTCTTTATCCCTTTTGAGTACCTCTTTGTATAGATACGCAGCATCCTCATAGTTGCCCAGCAGCTTTTCGCGATTGGCATCGATGAAGATTTTTTGCGTATTGACCACCTCTTCTGTCGTTCTGCCCGGCTGTGCCAGCAGTCCAGGGAGCCCTAAAAAAGTCAGTAATAAGGCTCCTAAGAGGTGTTTAAGTACCATTTCAGATTCGATCATGATGTATGTTTTGAATAATCTCCGAGGCTTATTGTTGCCTTTGATCCTGAATATTCAACCTGATTGCCAATCATGGCCCGGTCGAGGTTGACATGTTTGAGGATGGTCTCATTTTGTATCATGCTATTTAGGATAACGGAGCGGTCTATTGTTGAATTGTCTCCTATCGAAACGAAAGGGCCAATCACCGAGTTGTTAATTTGGGTCGCAGCACCGATGTAGCAGGGAGGGATGATCACCGAGTTGTTGATAACTGCACTTTCGTGTACGGTGGCTTCCTGGGGTTTTAAGTTCAGCAGGCGGCTGTTGGTATTCAGCACATTGTCTTTATTCCCGCAATCCAACCATTCTTCGATAGTGGCAGCTTCGAAGCGTAGGCCCTTATTTTTCATGCTTTCTAGGGCTGTAGTGATTTGGAATTCTCCCTTATCCCGCAGGTTGTGTTCCAGCATATGGGCAATTTCATTTCTCAATCCAGCTCCCTCCTTAAAATAATAGATACCAACGATGGCCTTATCAGAGACAAATTCCTTTGGCTTTTCAACAAAGTCCGTAATAAAATGGTTGTCGTCCATCTTTACGACGCCAAAGGAAGCTGGGTTTTCTACCTTTTGTACCCAGATGATGCCTTCCCCCGCCGTATCGAAGGAAAAGTTGGCTTTGAAGAGCGTATCGGCGAAGGCCACCACGCAGGGCCCCGAGAGGCTCTGAGCCGCGCAGTAAATGGCGTGCGCCGGGCCTTGCGGCGTGCGCTGATAATAAATGCTGCCTTTGGCACCGATCAGGCCGGCAATGTCCCGCAGTTGCTGCTCAACGGCTTCCCCAAAATCACCGATGATAAAGGCCACCTCTTCGATCCCTTCCGGGCAGTTGGCGGCGAGGTCTTCGACGATTCGTTGTACGATGGGTTTGCCAGCTACGGGGAGCAGCGGCTTAGGTACGGTCAAGGTGTGGGGGCGCAGCCGGGAGCCCCGACCAGCCATGGGGATGATGATTTTCATAACGCTGTATGATTGCAAAGCCGCCGGGTGACAGATTGGTCTACAAGGCTAACTTAGGCAATAGCACCAATTCTGTACCGAAACGGTAGCTAGTACCCAGAATCTGCCGGTAAAATACTGATTTTTAAGGATAATGTTCCCGAATTGGGGGTCGGCCCTATTCGACCAGCGTTATTTTGAGCATATTGGTGCGATGGCGTCGGTGCAGGGGCATGCTGCCCGTGTTGACGATGACATCTCCTTCGTCGACCATACCTTTGATTTTCAGAATTTCTGTTACATCGTGAATAGTTTCGTCGGTTGTCGTGAATTTATCGTAGTAAAAGCACTTGACCCCCCAGACCAGATTGAGGGTGGAGAGCATGTGATTGCGATCGGAGAAGATGTAAATT
This sequence comes from Bacteroidota bacterium, assembly GCA_038750655.1. GTDB lineage: Bacteria > Bacteroidota > Bacteroidia > Chitinophagales > Saprospiraceae > JBCDGZ01. Next base: position 34,680 of record JBCDGZ010000039.1, read on the forward strand.
TCGGCGCTGGGGCGATGGCTGGAGACTTTGAAAGCAGTGTAGCCGGAGCTGGTCATGCCGATGATGGCTTTGGCGTGGATTTCTCCAGAAATCTTGGCCGCCATTGAGCAGACCGCATCAGAATAAAAGGTACGCGACTTGGCGGAGAGCCGGGGTTTGTATTTATTGACGGTATATTGCTTTTCGGCCTCTTCAATGATTTTGTTCATTGCTTCAACCACTTTGACTGGATGGTTACCGACGGAGGTTTCGCCGCTGAGCATCACCGCATCAGCACCATCGAGGACGGCATTGGCCACGTCTGTGATTTCGGCGCGGGTGGGGATGGGCTGGGTGATCATACTGTCCATCATGTGGGTGGCAACGATCACAGGGCGGGCCCACTGTATGCAGCGGCGGATGATGTCTTTTTGCAGCAAAGGCAGCCGTTGCAAGGGCATTTCGACCCCCAGGTCGCCGCGGGCAACCATAATAGCATTAGAGGCTTTGATGATCTTGTCGATCTTGTCGATGGCCTCCGGCTTCTCGATTTTGGCCATCACTTTTGCCTGGTGGCCCGCCGCTTCGACTCGCCGCTTCAGGTCTTTGATGTCGCGGGCACTGCGAACGAAAGAGAGGGCGATCCAGTTGACGGCGGGTTGTTGGAGGATAAATTCGAGGTCTTTTTCATCCTTGGGCGTAAGCGAGGGAAGGGAAATATTGGTATTGGGTAGATTGACCCCTTTATTGGACGACAGGGTACCACCGTACAGCACTTTGAGCCGTACCCTATTGGTTTTGTTGGTTTCGATGACTTCGAACATCAGTTTGCCATCATCAACGAGTACTTTTTCCCCTATTTCAACATCCGCCGCAAATTGCTCATAGCTCATATAAATCTGCTCCATCGTGCCAATACATTCCTCGTTGACAAAGGTGAGTACATCACCCGCCTTGAGTTTCAGCTCGTTGTTTTCAATCTTTCCCACGCGCAGTTTAGGACCTTGCAAATCGGCCAGTATGCTGATGTGCAGGTTGTATTTCTCATTAATATAGCAGATGTGGTTCATCACTTCTAGGTGATCATTATGGGTGCCATGCGAGAAATTGAGTCGAAACACATCTACGCCAGCCTGGACCAGTTCTAAAAGTTTGGAATAAGAACTGGACGCAGGGCCGACAGTTGCAACGATCTTGGTATTCTGGTGGTCAACGATTTGCATAAGACTTAGAAAGTTAATGACTTAATGTTACCTTTGTGGCCGTTTTGCGTCAAAGCGGTGAAGGTGAGGCTTATTTAGTGTAAAATGTACAATAATATCAGAGTAAAAGTACGCTACCGCACTGTAAAAGCCAAAGTGTATGAGTGAAAATTATAAAGTTAGAGCGGCGGGCCGATTTTAGGGGAAGCATTGTAGCGGGGAGGGGAAGTTACAAATGGGACTAGAGAGTCGCCAAAAACTTTAAAATAATATGATTAATTGTACTTTATAACGAAATCGTATTCAATTTTTTAAAAGCGCCGGCGAATAAAAGATTCGAAAAACCTTGTTTATCAAGGCAGTAATCACTTATTTTGCAGTGCATTTGTCAAACCTGTCCATCATTTTGATGGGCACAAAGTATTTTATTATGTCAAATACTATTCAAGCAAGGGTCACAAAGATCATCATTGACAAACTTGGAGTTGATGCCAATGAGGTGACTGCTGAGGCCAGTTTCACCAATGACCTGGGTGCTGATTCACTGGATACAGTCGAATTAATCATGGAGTTCGAGAAGGAGTTTGACATCTCAATTCCAGATGAGCAGGCTGAAAATATTACTACAGTAGGTGAGGCCGTTGAATACCTAGCCAACCAAGTTGCCAGCTAATTATTGAGCTGATTTGTAACTACTGAAAACAGTTATACTTGTTGTGCATAGCTGTTGAGTCATTACCATCAAAAGACTGCCCGCAAGAGCTACGCAAAGGCCAAATATTCTTTTCAGGAATAATATTACTAGTGGCCATGTACCTTACGGACAGTCTTTTTTCCGTCCTTAATTAAATCTTAGCCAAATTATATGAATAGGGTTGTCATCACAGGAATCGGGGCTGTCACCCCCATCGGAATATCAGTTTCGGAATATCTTAAGGGGCTGCAAGAAGGCCAAAGTGGCGCTGCTACCATTACCCACTTTGATCCGGAAAAGTTTAAAACCAAATTTGCCTGTGAGGTTAAGAATTTCAACGCCAACGATTATATCGATCGCCGCGAGGCCCGCCGCCTTGATCCTTTCGCTCAATACGCACTAGTCGCCGCCGAAGAGGCTATGAAGCACTCTGGTCTCGACATCGAGCAGTTGAACCTCGATCGCGCGGGCGTCATCTGGGGCTCAGGCATCGGAGGGCTGGGCTCTCTGGAACGAGAGGTCGAAGAATTTGCTGTCGGCGGTGGAATCCCCCGCTACAATCCTTTTATGATCACGAAGATGATCTCTGATATTGCCTCGGGGCACATCTCCATTAAGTACGGTTTTCGAGGAGTCAATTATGCTACCGTTTCGGCCTGCGCGTCTTCTTCTCACGCCATTAGCAATGCTTTTGACTATATCCGATTGGGCCGCGCTGATGTGATCATCAGTGGAGGATCGGAGGCGGCGGTGACCCATGCGGGCATGGGCGGCTTCAACTCGATGAAGGCCCTCTCTACGCGCAATGATGACCCCATGACGGCTTCCCGTCCGTTCGACAAAGACCGCGATGGCTTTGTGCTGGGCGAAGGGGCCGGGGCGATTATTCTGGAGGACTACGAGCACGCGGTACGCCGTGGTGCGACCATCTACGCGGAGATCGTCGGCGCTGGTGCAACGGCGGACGCCCACCATATCACAGCACCGCATCCCGAAGGGCTGGGGGCAAGAAATGTGATGAAAATGGCATTAAATGACGCGAAAATGAATCCTGAGGAGATCGATTACGTAAACGTACACGGGACCTCCACTCCTCTGGGTGATATTGCAGAGACCAAAGCCATCCTGAAAGTGTTCGGCGATCATGCCTACAAGCTGAATATCAGCTCTACCAAGTCCATGACTGGCCACCTTTTAGGCGCTGCGGGAGCCATCGAAGCAATTGCTGGCATTCTCTCTATTTTGCACAACTTTGTGCCCCCTACGATCAACCACTTTACGGATGATCCCGACATCGATTCTAAACTTAACTTTACCTTCAATTCTGCACAGGAGCGCACCGTCAATGCTATACTGAGCAACACTTTTGGATTCGGGGGGCATAACTCCTCGATTGTCTTTAAGCGCTTCAAGGCCTAGAGTAGGAATCAAATATAATTGTGCTACTTGTTTTCTGTCGTTTTGACGGATGATAACCCTTTGGCCCGTAGGAAAACTTTTCTATGTGCGAAATAAGTAATAATTTAGCTGTTTATAAATTCGATTAGTGATTTGAGACTCATATTGCGGATATACAATTACCATTTTTCGAAAGATAAAAATTTTGCGAAGCGGCTGCGCTCCCTCCTCGGGTTTACGCCAGCGAATCTCAACATTTTTAAGCTGGCCTTTTACCACAAATCCACCTCCACGGATAAGCTCTACGCCATTCAAAGCAACGAACGGTTGGAATATCTCGGAGATGCCTTGCTGGGAACAATCGTCGCGGAATATCTCTTCAAAAAATACCCCAACAGTAATGAGGGCTTTCTAACCAAGATGCGCTCAAAAATTGTCAAGCGGCATTCTCTAAACAAGATTGCGGATAAAATGGGGCTGGATGTTTTTCTTTCCCAATACAACAACACCCGCCTGAGCCGCTCCATGCTCGGCAATGCTCTCGAAGCTCTGATCGGTGCGATCTACCTCGAATGCGGCTATAACGGCACGCGCTCCTATGTGATTAACAAAATCCTCCGGGGCTACCTCGACATTCATGAATTGGAAACCTTTGATGACAATTACAAGAGCCAATTGCTCGAATGGTGTCAAAAGAATGGTCAGACCGTTTCCTACAAAATGATTTCTAAATACAAGTACGAAAAGCGCGACCGATTTAAGGTGGCGGTGCTCGTCAATGGCAAGAAGCTGGCTACGGCCGATGATTTCAACAAAAAGAGTGCGGAGCAGACGGCTTCCGAAAAAGCCATGAGTATTTTAGGGATTCAGAGCAACGGCAATGGTAGCGACTCGAATGGTGTAGCGGCGGAGTAATCCTTTTCCATAATTTTATTTTGAGTAAAAAAAATGCCATCACCTGCTGGGCAGCAAGGTAATGGCAAGGTAGGGCGTAAACGACTACGTAAGTAAGTAGGCAGGTAGAGAGTATGGCTTATTTATTCTAAAAGCATTCCCTTGAAATCACTGATCGCTTTGGTATTGCGGATGACTTCTTTGAGTTCCTTGGGAAGGGTATGCAATTTCTTCTGTTTGATCTGCAATTGTTGATTATCATCGAGCTGTGCGATGAAGTTAACGGCGTAGTTGGTATCGGTTTTAGGATAATCGCTGCGCTGGTGCGCCCCCCGGCTCTCCTTGCGGGCCTGAGCACCGAGTAAGGTCGCCTCCGCAGACATCAACGATCCCTCTAGATCAAAGGCCAGCATCAGATCGCCAAAGCCCTCCGAATCGGGGCGGACGTCCAGGTCGGTCAGCGTCTCTTTGAGTTGCTCCAGCTGCCGAAGGCCTTCCGCTATTTTTTCCTCATCTCTCACCACCCCACAGCACTCCCACATGAGATTGCGGAGCTGGCGTTGCAGCGGGCGGACCACCTGATTGCCCGTATGGATGAAGGAGTCAATTTTGTCGTGGGCCTTTTGGATGACCTCCCTTGAGCGGTATTGGACGTTGAGGTCAAGAGAACGTTCGGCGGCGTAGTGGCCGGCGCGTTTACCGAAGATGAGGATTTCGGCGAGGGAATTGCCGCCCAGCCGGTTGGCACCGTGCAGCCCGCCCGTGACCTCTCCAGCCGCAAACAAGCCTTCGATCCCCGTTGAGTGGGTGTCTGCATCGACGCTGATGCCTCCCATCGAGTAGTGTGCGGTGGGGGCGACCTCCATCGGTGACTTGGAAATATCGATCATCAGGGTGTCCAGGAATTGGCGGTACATCCGGGGGAGTTTTTGGATGATAAATTCTTTGGGGCGATGGCTAATGTCGAGGTAGACCCCGCCGTTTTCGGTCGCCCGGCCTTCCATAATTTCGGTGTAATTGGCCATCGCTACGCGATCGCGGGTCGACAATTCCAGGCGATCCGGGTCGTACTTTTCCATATACCGTTCTCCCTTGCCATTGATCAGTCGGCCACCTTCGCCGCGCACGGCCTCCGTCACCAGCGTACCTGCGATGGCCTCCGGGATCACCATGCCGGTCGGATGAAACTGCACCAGCTCCATATCGGTGAGGGTGCAGCCTGCTTTGAGGCCCAAGTAAAAGCCGTCACCCGTATTCTCGTTGCGGCGTGAGGAGCTTTTGCGCCAGATGCGTGTATGGCCACCAGCAGCTAGAATGACCGAGTCGGCCAAAAATACCGTACGCTCTCCGTTTTTGATGTCGAAGGACATAGCGCCGAAACAGATATTGTTATGGACTAGTAACTCGGTGACGTACTGAGAATCAAGGATGGGAATTTTGAGGGTTTTGGCCTTTTTGAGGAGGGCCATCAGGATGGAGCGGCCCGTATAGTCCCCGGAGTAGCAAGTCCGGCGGTAGGTATGCGCTCCGAAGAATCGCTGATCGATGGTACCATCTTCGCGACGAGCGAAATTCGCGCCCCAACTATCGATCTCCTGCACCAGCTCGGGCGCTTCTTTGGCCATCAGTTCGACCATGCGCGGTTCCGACAGGCCATAGCCTTCGATCATCGTATCGGCGAAATGCTGCTGCCAGGAATCTTCCGGATCGACAGTACCTAGGGCAGCGTTGATACCTCCTGCGGCCAGCACCGTATGTACATCCTCTTTAGCCCGTTTGCCAATGACCGTCACTTCGACGCCCGATGATTTGGCTTCGATAGCCGCTCGAAGGCCCGAGCCACCGCTACCAATCACTAATACATTGGAGATAAAGGTGTTGTGCTTAATCTGTTTCATTATTGCTTGTTTGCTTTGAGGAAATGGTGATTTATCGCCCAGAAGATAAGGAAAATAAGGGAGGCCAGCGCCCCCCTTATGACATCGCTATCAATTTAAATGATTTAAATTGCGAGGAATGGATTAGTAGATCGCTCGGGTTAAATGGCTTATTTATAAGTGACAATTCTACCCCAGATGTCGTTCGTCCCCCATATCCCTTGCCGCGTACATTCAAGCTGTACGATTTGGCTGTGATCGACGAACAGGTTGACTTCTGGACCATAATTTTTGATGTACCATTTGAATACTTGCGGATCGGCAGCTTCGAACATCAGATTCTCCAGGCCGACCTCATTGATAAAAGTCGCCGGAACATCTACCCGCCAGGGATTGGCATTCTCCGTGATGCCCTCCGATTCGATCATAATGATGTACGCCCCGGCATCGATGAAGCGCTTAGCTTGCTTCACCGCATAGCCGACATCCTGTACGCCCTCGCTTTCCAGCTCTGCCTTGCTGGTGTCGCCTCCGGCCCCAAACTGGATACCAATTTCGGGCTTGGCCTTAAGGCCGGCTTTCTGTACATCTTCAATGACTCGAAGCCAGTCGTCCGTAGGGATGGAAATGAAGCCCGTTGAGATTTCGATGATGTCGAATCCGAGCATTTTACATTCCTCAATATACCTTTTGACCGCATCCTTCCCCTTAGTCAGCACATATTCGATAAAGCCCCCCGTAGAAACCAGGGTCCCGTACTGATGGGCCAGGTCGTTGATCTCGGCAATTTTCTTGGGATTCATAAAGGTGAACGAGCCTCCCGCAAATTTGATGCTATCGACATAGTTCCCGGAAGTTTCCAGAATATCTTTGAAGTAGTTCAGGCCAAAATTAGAATAGTAGGCGGCTCTGATTTCGGTCAATCCCGTTTTGCGGGGTTTGGGGCTGCGATGGTTTCTTTGCAGCCATTCAAAGGCAATGGGATTGGTGATGATGTCTTTTACTGCGTGATTAGGCATGGTTGATTGGTTTTGTGGCTACGGAATTTACTTTTTGAAGAACTGCCATCAGCTCGCGAATGGTATGGTCTTCCAGATTTTGGACAATGGAGATGATCCTGTTGCGGAGTGCTTCGTCCGCAAAATCCCTAGTCAGGTTATTAAATTTTTCGCAAATAAAATCCCAGGAAGCTGGGCGGGTGTGGAAGCCTTCGTAGTCCTTTTTCTTCTTAGTGATGGTCGAGCCATCTTTGAAGTGGATGGTAATGGCGCAGGCCTCTTCCTCCGGAAAGCGATCGGAATATTCTTTTCGCTCAAACACCTCTACTTTTTTGAGTAGGGTTTGAATATCGTCTTTGAGAATACGCTCCTGCTCGTATTGAGCCGGGAGTACGTTGCCATCGAGAATAGCCGCGGCCATCATGTAGGGTAAGCTGTGGTCAGCTTCTTCCTTGACCCGGATATTTTTCTTGCCTCCTTCTTCACCGCCGCCGATAATGTGGAAGGCGACATCAAAAGTATGGAGAACGATTTTTTCGATGTCCTCGGGAGCAAACTGGTGTTCCTTGCGCAGTTCGATTAAGCCTTCGAGGGTCGATTGCGAATGGATTTCGGCATTGTATTTTTTGATGATGGTCTGTCGAACCCTTTCGAGGTCTTCCTTGGACCAATCGATCTCAAAGTCGCCAGCGATGCTTTCCTTAAAGCCTTTGTTGCCTTCAAAAACTTCCTCGGGGCCGGTGATGCCGCGCATGGCGAGGAAGGTAGAATGGTTGGCCGTCCAGCCGGTAGAGGGAAAGGCCAGCCCTTTCCAGTTGGAGAGGTTGCCGGTTCTGGTGACGCGGAGGGCGTTGTAGGCCGTTGCGGCGATGGCGATGGCATTGGCGGTTTGTTGGGCGTTGAGTCGGAGGGCGTAGGCGGTACCAGCGGCGCAGCCGTAGGCACCTTGGACGGTATGGTCGAAGCCTTTGTGGCGAACGGGGGCCACATCGCTCAATCGGCACTGCACTTGATAGGCGATGCCCAGTGCGGTGAGGAAGGTCTTGCCATTGATGTCATTGTATTCTCCGGCGGCCAGGATGGAGCCGATGTTATCGGAGGGGTGGCAGGTTTCACCCTTGGCGAGATAGCTATCGTTAAAGTCGAGGTAGCGGACTAGGGCGGAGTTATAGAAGGCTGCTCGATCGGGCGCTGTTTTAATGCCTCCGATCAGGGAGCTGTGAGGGGCCCCGCCGAAATCATCGATCTGATTCCTGAGCCTTCTGATGGGAGCACCTTCTTGTGCGCCGATGGCGCAGCCCAAGGAATCCAGCAGTCGGATTTTCAGTTCTCTTACGGCGTAGGGCGACAGGTCCTCGAATTTTCTGCTCGTAACGAATGCAGCTAACTTTTGTACTTCTGTCATAATGAGGTTAGAGTTTGATAAAACAATGGTACAAAATTAGCTTCCTCCGCTTGGAAAAGTAATCGCCTGATTCGATTAAGCTAATAGCTTGTGGCGATTAAACTTATGGGGTATCGTAACAGTTATACTAGTCTGTGCGCCGCCTAATAATTGATCATCGAATCAGGGCCGTCTGCGGTACTGTCCGTTGCAGCTCTTTGATGAGTTTTTTGATGATCCGATTTTTCTCAAAGCCTCGCGAAGCAATCAGGCTGACCTCCAATTTGGGCTGAATATCTCGGAAGCCGTAGATGTTCTTTTGCTGTTCCGCGGGGAAGTAGGGGATAGCCAGCTGAGGCAAGAGCATTGAACCGCCGTTGTGCTGTACGATGTTCTTGAGGGTTTCTAAATTGCCCTTGAGGTATTCGATATTACTCACCCCATAGGGGGCAACCTTCTCGGAGATTTCTTTGATTTGTCGTTGTAAGATTACTTGTAAGTCCTTGTGAATGAGTATGGTGTCAAAGTTGACGTCGCTCAGATTGATTTTGTTATCATATGCAGTTTCGATGGGCTGCGTAGCGTAGAGCATCACTTCTTCCCAAAATAGTTTATGCTCGTAGTAGTCATGCGAGAGCGCGGGCGAGATCATCACTGCGGCATCAATAGCGCCTTCGATCAGGAGGTCTTCGATACGGCGGTCGCTCAGTTCCAGCACTTTGAGTTCCAGGTCGGGGTATTTTCTGATGAGTCGATGGAGGAATAGTGGAGCCAGATAGGGAGCTAGAATCTCCGTAATGGCGAGGGTCATATTGCCGGCTACCTCATTATTTTTTTTCTTGGCAATCTGCACAAATTCGTTTTGGTGAAAGAGAATCTCCCGCGCCTTGCGCAGCAGGTCGATGCCTTTAAGGGTGGGGACAACAGGGTTTCTTGTCCGATCAAAAATGATGATCTGGTATTCTTGTTCCAGCCGCTGGATTTCTTTACTTAGGGTAGACTGGGCAACGTCGCAGGCGATGGCCGCGCGATTAAAATTTTGGAATTTCTCGACGGCAAGGATGTATTTCAGCTGTTGGAAGTTCATGCGTATATCTCTTGGATTTTAGTTTTTTTCAAATTACTGATTGCTTGTTGATAATCTAACGCATCGAAGGTAAAATGAAGGTCGCCGTAATCGAAGTTTTGGGGGCACAGCTCCGAGAAATTTTTGAAATCATACCACCTCACGTAATGCTTATTGATTTCGATGCGGCAGGCCAGCGTATAATCTCCCGGGATACCAGAGTACATATAATCGTAGACAGCAAATCGGTTATCGAAGTAGCGGTATTCGTTGATTGTTTTTTTGTAAAAGTGATCGTGCAAATGAAAAGCGATAAAGGGTGAAATGCCTTCGTAAGCGCCGTTGATGAACGCAGTCTTGGTGCCTGCAAGCTGACGGAATTCAATTGCAGAGATAATGCTCCTCAGATCGGTATTGTTGATGTAGATATTGGTGGTAAGATGATCACCGATCCGGGATTCTGACAGATCAAATGCTATGGTGTCCATATCAATGGAATTTAGGAGTTCGGTTAGGGGAGTATACCCACTGTTGATTGTACAACAAAAGTACTCTTGTTTAGATTAAATCCAAATAGTAGAAGTCTTTAAGAAGAGGATTTGCTTTCCCTTGGGGTCGTACAGCGGAGAAAACCGAAGCATTTTAGGGAGCTAGCGGGAAGAGGTGGGAGTAGTCAATAAGGCGAATACAGAAAAATCGCAGACGCTGCCTGAAACTGCGCCTGCGATTTAGGAGGATCAATTACTGAAAAACAACGTATCTCGTGTAAATTCGGTATCTGTCAGGGTATACAAAAAAGCGATGATGGCCTCTTTTTCTGAAGCGTCCAAGTCGATTCCCAGTCGTCCGTCCGGTTGAATAAGGCCCTCATCGAGCGTTTTGTAGTACACCATTCCATTATTATAGTGATCGAGGACTTCTTCAAGCGTCCCAAATCTGGCATTGTGCATGTAGGGGGACGTGAGGGCCACATTGCGCAAACTGGGTACCCTGAATTTTCCAATATCTGATTCCAAAGCCGTAATTCTATTTCTCCCCGTATCCGCAAAAGTAGAGTCCAACCCATTATTGCGATAGGAAAAATCCGTGAACAGCTCTCCGCTGTGGCACGCCCCGCATTTGGCTTTAAAAACGCTGAAACCCTCCAGCTCTAATGCGCTGAGGCTTTCGCCCTCCTCCCGAATGTACTGATCGTAGCGGCTGTTGGCGGAAATCATCCTATTGGTGAACTGCGATAGGGCATGCAAGGCAAAGGGCAGCGTAACCTCCTCTACGTCAAAGGCTTCTTTGAAGAGCTGGCGGTATTTTTCGCTGCCATTCAGCTTCGCCACAACGTTCTCCACCGTTTCGTCCATCTCGACTTCCGACTCGATGGCGTTGATGGGAACAAAGTCCAGGTGAGTTACCCCACCATCCCAGAAGAATTCCGGAAAGAAGGCCATGTTGACCAGCGGAGGGGCATTTCTGATGCCCAGTCGGTTGTCTACCCCTACGCTTAGCGGATGCACAGGCGAGTCGGCAAAAGCAGTGGCTTGTATGTGGCAATTATTACAGGACACTGAGCCGTCTCTGGACAGATTAGGATCGTAAAATAGGGCCTTTCCCAACTGAAAACCCGCCTTAGTTATCGGATTATTTTCGAAGGTGTAGGTTGGGGCTGGAAAATTCTCCGGCACGCGAAACTCATAGCGATCGACTGTTGGAGTAGGCTCCTCCTCCTCTGAGCAGGCGCTGAATAGCAGGATAGCTAAACAAGCCCAGTAAAATACCGGGCTTGTTGGAAAGCGAAGTTGTTGTCTGCTATTGGTGGACATGGTCGAGTTCAAATACATTGATCAACTTTTCAGCGAAGGGCTTGCCCAGGTCGGGGCGGTGCACGGAATAGGTAGTTGAAAAATCGATACCTTTCAGGATTTCCGCGAAATCGACATTGATATGCACCTGGGGAGTCAGGCCCTCTTTGATGCTGATCGCAGAGTCAAAATCAAGTTCTATAACTTTGATGTTATTGACAAATTTTTTGTCTTCACCGGGGGCCGGTTCAACATCTTTCCACCCGCCAACATGAACGGCATAGGTTCCTTCGAGGGTCTCGAAGCCATTTCCCCGGTCGACGTATTCTTGACCAGAGTTGGAGGCACTGCCCTCTACGCCGAAGCCAATGTAGCCTGCATTCCAGTTCCAGAACCACGCCCCATTGGCTGGGTCGAGGACGCCGCCTGCGGCACCCTGCTGTACACCAGACTCATTGACGCCAACGGTGAAGCGGATTTTATCGTAGGTCCCTGCCTCCACGTTTTCTAAATTGATCACATTTGAATTAGGCGTTGTAGAAATGACATGGTAGTAGCCAGTGACCTCCTCTGCGTTGGGGCTGACATTGAGCGGGTCGAGGTATTGGGTGCCGTTGGGCCCCAGCAGCTCAATTTCGCTGACATAGTAGGCAAAAAGGGAGATATTATAAGACTGGCCATCCTGATCGGTCAATTGGTAATCCTTGCTGCCGGATTCTTTCATCGAAATACGCTCATCGCCGAGTTTATTATCAAGGAAGACTGAAATCGTCCCAGGGGTTTCAGTGGGATTATTATCGTCATCATTATTACAAGCGGAAAAGGCTAGAAAAGTAATAGCAAAAAGTAATATTGAAAATTGATTAAATAGTTTCATTTTAAGAATAGATTTAAGGTATAGTAGGCTATACCTGTTGGATTTAAATAAAAAGGAAGGCTTGTAAAGCGGAGTCTGTGAAAGTTAAGGCAGATGTAACTTTGAGGACCCTCGATCTTAGCGATAGAGGACTTTTATAACATTTTGTAGCCGAAAACCTAGACTAGCTCCGATATGGGAAGAGATACCTGCGGCGGGTGGAAGATTTCGAAAAGATGATTGGATAGGTAGAGCGTCTCATGGGTGCCAAGATGGCTTTTGTGGAGTAGTGCTACTGCGGCACTTAGTGAGTCGAGGCCGTCTGTGCAAAGGAGATTCAGCTCCAGATGATCTATCAATTGAGAAAAGAAGAAATGCGCTCCTTGTTGCTCTTTACTGATTTCTAATTGCTGTCCTAGATAACATTTACCACGACACATCTCCTCCAGGTCAAATTTATTGACACACCAAGTATTGGCGATATAGTCCTGATAGAGGTAATAGTGGGCAAAGGTGAGTAAATCTCTGAATCCCGCAGAGAGGAAGAGGAGCATCAGTAATATGGCCGTTAATCTTTTCAACCCTACAAAGATAGGGATTTCGTCAATCTGATATTTACTTTTTTTGTTAATTTTTGACATCTCCCCATTTGTGTTTGGGAAAGCAGGTGAGCCGTCAAGCTGGATTTTCTATCGTAAATCAGTTATCTTTGTATCACTTATATTAATTCAAGTTGCGATTCACTTTTACAAGAGTCAACCTGCCGGCAGGCAGATTGACTCTCGTTCATCGCAACTTGGGTTATATTAATTTAAACAAACTATAAAACTATGAACAGAAACGTCCTCTCATTCGTGTCCTTTCTATGTCTACTTGTATTCCTCACTGCTTGTTCGAAAGATCATCTTGAAGAAACCGCTCCCGATAAGGGGCTAGTCGGTTTTGCTCAAAAGGGGCCTTTTATCAACGGGGCCTCTATCTTGGTGAGTGAATTAGATGATTTTTATGCGCCTACTGGGCGAGTATTCAGTACCCAAGTTTTTGATAATTCTGGGGCTTTTCAATTGGATGGGGTAGAACTCGACCATCAACTGGCTACACTGCGCGTTGATGGCTTTTACTTCAATGAGGTTTGCGGTGGTCGCTCCGATGCTCAGATTACCCTCCACGGGATTGTGGATCATCGCGGAGAAAACCCCTTTCATATCAATGTGCTTACGCATCTGGAAAAAGCGCGTGTGGAGTATTTACTGTCTCAGGACATTAAATTTACCCCTGCTAAGGAGCAAGCCCAAGCCGAGGTGTTAGCGGTTTTCGGCATCACGCCCGCCAACCCCTTACCACCTTCGGATCAATTGAACTTCACCCAAAACGGAGAAGGCAATGCCATCCTACTGGCCGTATCTGCACTGCTACAAGGCTATCGCAGCGAAGCGGAACTCTCCGAACTCATGGCCCGCATCATCGCTGACATTCGAACCGACGGAGTCCTCAACGACATCAGCATCGGCTCTAGCCTCCGGGACCATTCCTTTTTCCTCGATGCCGCCGAGATCAGGAATAACCTCATCGATTACTTTGCCGAGTTGAACGTATCCGCTACTGTCCCCGACATTTCGAGCTACATCAGCGCATTTGTTTCGGGGGGCCCTTACCCCTTCAACCAGTCGATCTTTGAATATCCCGCTGAAGGAAAATTCAACCTGAATATTCTTGACACCGATCCTACTACCACGACCTTTACTGCTGGGGAGTGGTACAGCCTGGCGGCTACGCCTCCTCTCTGCAATCAGCTGCGCATCAATCTCCGCCGCATCAGCGGCGGTGGCTCCTGGGGGCGCGACCTCCTGAGAAACTTCAACTGGCTTGCTGATCAAATTGATCCTAATACCATACAGCAAAACTTTACTGCGGTTATCGGAGGGGAGTGTCATGATCTGAGGATTCGCTTCACAGCCGGCACCTATTTGATTCAGTATTTTGAGAAGGAGAATCTTGCGGCGGTACGGACGAAGACGATTACGGTAAATTGATAAGTTGGAGTCATCTCGAATGCTCTGTCACCGGAGCATTCAAGATGACTTCTTTTATGCCAATACTTAAGCTTAAGAGCTGTTCAGCTAGACGGTATACTCGTTATCGGACATTAACATATTTCCTGGATAGGTTGAACGTTTCACCAACTATACTTATGATGTATACCCCATTATAGGAGAGGTTCTGCAATGCTACTGGGATGGTATTCTGCCCTTTATGAATTTGTACATTGTGCTGGGTGAAATGTACCCGTCCGGTTAAATCGTAGATGAATATAGAAGCGGTTTGTGGTGTTTCAGCATCAAAGCTGAGCGTAGCGTTATCAAATTTAATATTTGTTGGAGGGCTATCATTTGTCCGTGTGACACTGCCAGCCCCGTTGAAGGTTAAAGCGGTGATGAAATCACTAATTTCGTCTAAGCTTAATACATAGGGATCACAATCATCAATATTTACCGTGATCTCTAAAGTAGAAAGAGTAGTTAAATCGCAGTCAGCTCCGCAGCAAATAAAATTATTAGGACGAAGTACGCCATCCACATAAATATCATAATCATAGTTGATCACACCTGGTAAGTTGAGTTCTACTATATCCAGAAAGAGGCATTTAATAATAATGATGTTGCCCTCTAGGTCTTGCAAATAGCTGTATTCAATTCTTGGGCTAAATACGGGGTCACATATTTCATCGGCTAAATCATTCAAGCTAGGAATACAAGAAAGATCATCAGGACATGCAAAATCATGGTCAATGCTTACCAGAGGTTGGTCAGGGTTAGCTGGGTTTGGCCGAATCGTAATAAGCGAGCATTCATTACTGCATGGGGTACTACTTCTATTCAGGATATGATAGAATTTATCTTTATTAATGGTAACATTAAAGCCAATCGGATCAGTACTTGAGGTGATCAAGTTGAAGTTACCATCAGGGGTATTAGATTCAAATAAACACCATAAACTTGTAAAGTCATTACAAGTGTTTTGACTACCTAGATGGGGTGTTTCTATATAACTCGGAAGTCCGTTATAGCCGTATAATTTAAGATAAACTGAATTGGGGATAGTACTGTTAAGCAAATGGTAGTCTATAGTTGAATTGGTTGCACAGCAGACTAGTTCAATTGTTTCCTCGCATTCTTGATATACTCCATTTTCATCATAATATGCGGTTGTTATTTTTAACTCGTCGCCTATGCAAAGCTCCGTTCCACTGTGCAGAATATCCTCCAGGTCAATCCATTCTAGACTGCCATCTGTCAGGTAACTTCCAATCGTATGGCCATCTCTTTCAACAGCAATCCACGCAGCATCATCATTTCCATAGATTTGCAGAAAGTCAAATACACAAGCAGTACCATTTAAGAGTTGATCAGGGTTAGCAATGGCTCTCACGTCGCAAAATGTGGGGGTAACTGGGGGTATTGGTGTAATGATGATATTATCAATCGCAAAATCATCATCTGGCCCCGCCGCGGCAAAGTCCTGCCGCAGATCGAAGGTGTGACTTCCCGCAGTAAAATATACATCTATGTCCAGTGTAGCCCATGCCTCCTGTAAAGGCACTTTAAATTGATGTACAAAAACACCGTCTACATATAATCTCAGGGGAATCTCTCTCAAGGGATGGCCTCCCCAGCTAAAGTTGCGGTGATTGACATCGATCTTCATTTTGTGATACCCCTGGCTAGTCGTGACGATGTCCCTAAAAAAGAGCTTACCCGTTGCCGCTTCAGAAGGATCGTTTTCAAACATCATAAAGGCTCCATCACCGGTGCGATTTTGCGGGAGCTTTTGGCAGTTGCCAAAATTCCAGTCGCTCGTTATGGAATATTCATTATGGTCGCATACATTATCGGTGTTTTCGGTATAATCAGACTGAAGCAAGTACGGAGGCGTGTCAAAGGTATTATTGTATTGGCCATACAAATTGTGAATAGAAAACAATGCAAGTAACAAAAGAAAATTTTTCATAGTCTCAAATATTTAAGGTTTAAGGAAATGTGTAGTAATAACTGCATCTCCTTAAAGTTGTGACATAGGACTGCGATAAATTTTTGGCCAAAAATAAAACAATGAAAATTCAAGGATGCCTGTTGTATATTAGGAATCCTCTTGAGGTGTTATTGATGATACAGAAGCTCAAAAAAAATTACCTCTTTTTGTCACAAAAAAACATTTATGAAGTTATAAGCGCGATATTAATAGATTATGGTATTCAAAGATACTGGAAAAAAGACTGCTAGCCCTCATCAACAGAACTTTGGACTGAGTGAATCGGCATTTGAACGGCTTTTACAGGCCCTTAGAAGTGGAGAGGAAGAACTTATTGTTCATATCTATGAATACCATATGGCATTATGTACTGCTTACTTAATGAAGGAATATGACGTAAAACGGAATGCCGCATATGATTTATTCATGGACACGTTAATGGACATGAGGGAGAAAATGTTATCTGGGAAAATAAAATATGGCAATTTA
>JBCDGZ010000040.1:0-51295 GCA_038750655.1 Bacteroidota bacterium
ATACGATTAAGTAATCTCCTATTTATTTTTTAATATCAGCTCAAAATTATGAGATATGTCTGAAACTAAGTTTGGCATTGTACTCTCCGGAGGAGGTATTCGGGGCTTGGCCCACATCGGTGTGATTAAAGTCCTGGAAGAAGAAGGAATTTACCCTCAATATATTGCTGGGACTAGTGCTGGTGCTATCGTCGGGGCGCTTTACGCTGCGGGCTATGGTGCAGAAGATGTGCTGAAGTTTTTTAAGGAAACTTCCTTGTTCTCGGTTAATAAATATGCCTATGGCAAACCAGGTATGTTAGATACGGATAAATATTATCAGGCATTTTTGCCTTATTTTCCTGAGGACAGCTTCGACGCTCTTGATAAAAAATTGTATGTTACTGCAACCGATATTTTAGTTGGCAAAACACGCTTCTTCCATGAAGGCCCTCTAATTAAATCCATCCTTGCTTCTGCTGCATTCCCGATCGTACTAAGCCCAGTGAGTATTGGTGAAACCATTTATGCAGATGGAGGCATCACCAATAATTTTCCGGTAGAACCCTTATTGATTCACTGTGACAAGGTCATTGGAGTCTACGCCAATCCTTTAAAGGTCATCAAAGCCGAAGAACTCTCCTCCGCTCAGAAGGTCATGAGTCGAGCTTTCAAAATTGGTAGTGCCAATATGTCAATTCAAAAATTCAGCTTGTGTGATTTGGTAATTGCTCCTCAAAAGCTCAACGAGTTTAATACCTTTAGTATGAATCATTTGGAAGACGCCTTTGAAATAGGGTATAAAAAGGCTAAAGAACATCTAGACGATATTCGAAGATTAAAGGAGACCTAGATTTATGATCCTTTTGTTGGTGATAAAACCGTTCAGGTTGTCGCTAGTGGGCCGGATTCGGATTATCCATCCATACATCAACAGTATTTTACGACTATAAATCAAGCGAAGAAATACGTATACATCGCCAATTCATACATCATCCCCGGCCAAGCTATTCTTTCCGCAATACAGACAGCAGCTCTTGGGGGGGTAGATGTTCGATTATTGATCCCTATGAATTCCGACAATGTAGTGGTGAAATGGAGCATCAGGGCCTATTTTCAAGAATTGTTAGAGGCCGGGGTGAAAATATTTCTTTTTAGAGCGTCCTACTCTGGATAAAGTCAAAGAGGGGATCGCCAAGATATTCAGTCCGATTTTATGAGTTAAGCTTTACTTTTTTTATCCCCTTCCACTTTTCTTACCATAGGGTAAATTTTCTGCCCTCCAATGCCCATAGCTTTGTGGTATAATTATTAACGCTTAAAAAATATCACAATGAAAAAGACAGCATTAATCACCGGGGCAGCCAGCGGAATTGGCAAAGCGTTTTCTACAATCCATGCGGAAAAAGGCGGTAACATCGTAGCCTTAACTGCGCTGACCCGCCAGTTCTTACCCGACTTTGTAGAGCGTGATTCCGGAAGAATCTTGAATGTATCCTCCACAGTGAGCTTGGTCCCTGGGCCGCTGCAAGCCGTTTACTTTGCTACCAAAGCCTACGTCACCTCCTTTAGTAATGCCCTTTCTGGTGAGTTGAGCGAAACTGGGGTTTCGATGACCGCACTGTTGCCTGGAGCCACAAAGACCGCTTTTGGCGATCACTCCGGAATGAACAAGACGGTGATCTACAAAAAGCCCGCTAGCGCAAAAGAGGTGGCCCTGACCGGATACGAAGCGATGGAAGAAGGCAAAATTGAAGTCATCGCGGGCCTGCCCTGGGAGCAAAGAGTGGAGCTAGCTTTTATTCCCTTCCTATCAAAGAAAGTATTGATCCAGAGAATGAAAAAGCAAACGGCAGAATAATCATTAATCCTAAATTAAATTCTAAAAGATAAATATCATGAATGCAATCATAGAAAAGACGACGTTTGAAGCAGGCGTTGAACAACTTGTAGACGACCAAAGAAGTTATTTCAAAAGCAATGCGACTCGCCCCGTCGAGTTCCGACTGAAGCAGCTTAAAAAATTGAAGTCCCTGTTGCTGAAGCATGAGGATGAAATGCACGAAGCGATTTTCAATGACTTTGGAAAGTCGAAATATGAGAATCAGCTGACGGAGTTTTTTCCCCTCATTGATGAGATCAACATTGCGATCAAAAACCTCAAGAAGTGGGTGCAGCACAGAAGTGTGAAAACCAACTTGCTCAACTTTCCGGCGAAGAGCTATCTGGTGCCTGAGCCACTTGGGGTGACCTTGGTCATCGGTGCCTGGAACTTTCCCTACAACCTGTCCTTGACGCCACTGGTGGGTTCTATGGCTGCGGGTAATACGACGATCCTCAAGCCCAGTGAATTACCGGCGGAGACCAGCAAGATGATGGCCAAGATCATCAACGATAATTTTGATCCGAATTACCTGCGTGTAGTGGAAGGAGCCATCCCGGAAACGACGGCTTTACTGAAGCAGCGTTACGATAAGATTTTCTTTACAGGAAGCCCGATGGTGGGGAAAATTGTGAACCGAGCGGCCGCAGAACATTTGACCAATATTACCCTGGAATTGGGCGGGAAAAATCCGGTGATTTTCCACAAGGATGCGGCGATGAAGACTGGTGTAAAACGGATGATCTGGTCAAAATTTGTGAACTCCGGCCAGCTTTGCATTACGCCCGACTATGCGTTGGTACACAAAGAGGTGAAGGAAGAGTTTCTCCAATTGGCCGTACAGGAAATTGAGAAAGCCCATATCTCTTTAGAGAACAACAACTTCGTACAGATCATCAACCACAGAAACTTTGATCGCGTAGTCGGTTTGATTGACCCCGAAAAGGTCTACTACGGCGGTACCTACAATCGGGAAGATCGTAGAATCAATCCTACCATCTTGAACAATGTATCCTTGGATGATGCGGTGATGCAAGAAGAGATATTTGGCCCGATCCTGCCAGTGATTGAATATGAGACGATAGAGGAGGCTTTTGAGATCATCAAGGGAATTGAGAAGCCTTTGGCCGCCTATCTGTTCTCTGACAGTGCAGCGGTTAAGCAGCGGTTCTTGAGTGAAATCCCCTTTGGTAGTGGAGCAATCAATGATTGTGTGATGCAGGTGACGAACCCTAATATTCCTTTCGGAGGAGTGGGCAACAGCGGGATGGGGCGTTACCACGGTAAGTATAGCTTCGAGTGTTTCTCTCACTTCAAAGGGGTACTGGATAAGCCAACGGTGATTGAAACGAATTTGAAGTACTACGGATACAGTGAAAAACAGATGAAGGTCATCAAAGCTTTGAGCTAGGTTCAAAACTTATAAAATTAATGATAAATGAGTCCATGCATTTTGTGTAAAGTGATAATTAGGCTTTACCCCTTTGCATACTTACACGGATTACTGGAAAATATCAAAGATTAGAGAGGCGAGAAATATTGTGTATGGAGATTTAGCGATTCAGGAAATCCTTAAAGGCTACGAAATTCTTCTACCGCTTGAGCGGCAAATTCTTGAGCTGGCTGCTGCTTCAAACGATGAGGGGACTAATGCCCTGATGAGTGATTATATTAGAGCGCAGGAGAAACTGGTCTGGATGTATTCGGCTTATGTGCATTATGTAGAGGAGGAGTAATAGGTAGATTAGATTAGTCTCCGATCTTGAAAATTTGTGAAAAATTAATTAGCTAGTCTTGGAAAATTCGATGTATTGAACTATTTTTGCCACTCATTTGTAATTATACATGTCATTTATTTTTAAGGGCATACATTCAAATGAACGTAAATAATTGATTATCAGTGTTTTGATCTGGTAGCTCAGTTGGTAGAGCATTTGACTTTTAATCAAAGGGTCCTGGGTTCGAGCCCCAGCCAGATCACTAAAGCCCCGGTCGCAACTGCTGCCGGGGCTTTTTTAATGGTCTATTTCTAAACTTCCACTATCATTCTTTTAGCGTAATCTCTACGCGTTTATTTTCGTCACTGTAGGGGTTCTCTTCGTTTTTCAATCTTGTATTGCCGTAGCCTCGGGTTTGTACTCGGTGGGCTTCAATGCCCTTTTCGACGAGGTATTGGTAGATGTTTCTGGCTCGGGCTTCGGATAGGGCTTTGAGCTTAGCGGGATCATCCCCTGTAGAGGTATGCCCTTCGATGAGCAGAGAGCGGTGGGGGTAGGCCTTCAACAGTTCAAATAGCTCTTGGAGGACGGAGCGGGAATCGGGGTGGATGATGGTGTCGTCCTGTTTGAAGAGCAGGTTTTTGACCTCGAAGGGCTGGCCGATGGCCAGCGGCTTGCCTTGAAAGGCGATGCTTTCGGGCAGCGGTGGTCGATCGGGCCTACTGTAGCTGTAGAGGCCGCCGCCGGCGGTACCGAGCCAGAGGCGCGTCTCGGTGGCGTCGGCGACGATGCAGGTGACGGGGTAGGCTCCGGTGGCGACGAGGCTGCCCCAGCGCCCTTCCTTGTCACGGCGGAGGAAGGCCTCGGCAGCCAGCCATAGCTCATCGTCCTTGTCAAAGGCCAGCCCGCAGATTTTGCTTCGACGCAAATCCATCGGAAGAGCGAGCTTACTCCAGCTATGATCCGAATAGCGGTAGCTGTGGATTTGGGATCTTTTGTTTCTAACCCCCAACACGTAGACTTGATCCTTTTCCTCAATAAGCTGATAGATATGGGTATGCTTGAAGTGAACCGTTTTCTTCCTATCTTCCTCATCCAACACCACCAAGCCCTTAGGTGTCGCCAGCCATTTATAATCCCGCTCATCGATCCAAACGGCGTTGACTGGACCGTATTGCGAAACCGGGTTGAGCATTCGGCCCCGAATATCCAACAGCAGCAGCTCACTAGAGTTAGAAACCATCCATAGGCGATTGTTTTGATCGAGGTGGACATCGGCAATCAGAAAAGGCGTATTGCGGTACAAACTGGCCTCTCGAGGAATATCCAATTCGTAGTTCACCTGTCCGTAGGTCATCCGAAATATCTTACCCTCGTAGGTGCCGATCCAGAGGTTGCCCTGATGGTCTTTATGGAGCGATAAGATGGGTTCGCCCGCCAGGGCTTCCATACTGCGGATATGTTCTTCCTGCATCAGATAAAGCCCCTTGTTGGTACCGATCCAGATGCCGTCAAGATCGTGGATCAGCGCATTGACCCGTACATTGGCGAGCTGTTCGTGCTGGACAAGGCTAAAGGCCTGCCCTTGCCCCCAAAGCAAAAAGTTCGGGAGCAGGACAAGCAGCAGCAATGGGTATTTATTGAATTCTAAACGCATAGAAAAAGAGTTTTTTACTATTATGACTAATTTTAATATAATAGTTGCCTCCGCGTAAGCGGTTACCCTTAGATAGATCAAAGTGAGTGCTGCCTCGATAGTCGTTGATTACGATTTCCTTTTGTAAACTAGCACTTACAGGATTGTACTGATTATCGAGAATTTCAACCTTGACCAGCTCATTGTTGGGTTGATCAATCATCGAATGGCTAACGTGAAAACGGATGTCAATGCGCTTGACCTTATTGCGCTTATGCTTACCATCTTGATCTAGCTTTACATTATACTCTTTGCGACCGCGCTTCATTTTATAGCGAGCTTCCAGACTGTTTTCTGCCAGACGGGAAACGATGGCTCTTTCAGAGATCAATTCGATGCCAATACTATCAGCGAGAGCTTGCAGCTGTTGTTTTTCCTTTTCAGCTTGCCCCAGCTTCGTCTTCAAAGCACCAAGAGCATCATCTTTCTTTTTGGCGTCATCAGCCAATCGATCATAGGCCATAGACTTATTACTCAAATCTGTAGAGAGGCTATCAAGGCTATGTCGAAGGTAGTTGATCAATTCGTTTTGCGCTTCGTTCTCCCCTCGGAGTTGATTATTTTCCTGCTGTAATTGCGCCAGCTGTTTACTGATTTTTGCCAATTCTTCTGATAGATGTTCTTTTTCCTCCACCACAGAATTGAGGCTGTTTTGGAGCTTGCGCAGCTCTGCGGTTTGGATTTTGATATATCTGGTTTGTGCTACCCGATGAGAGTTGTTCAGTGCACCTGATTTGGAGAGCAAACTGTCAATATCTGCTCTAATTCCATTGCCGATGATGCGGCTGCTCAAGAAAGAAGAATTTCCGATTTGTTGCTCGGCATTTCTCAATTCCTGACTTAGAATATCAAATTTACCTTTGAGGACAATCAGGTCGTTAATCAATTTTTTTTCCTTAGCATTTTGCTTGTCGAGGTCTTCAATTTGTTTGGTAATGGTGACTTGACTGTCGCTAACTCGACCTTGCTCGACGTCCAACTTTTTTTGCATACTCTTGATCTCTTGATCATATTTAATGAAAAAGGTGATAGCGGAGCCCGAGCCAATTAGGATGATAGCGAGTAGAGTAGTTAGAATAAATCTTCTCATTTTTTAAAATAATTTAGAATTTAAAAGTCATCTTACTTGTCGATACTTTAAAATGTGTATTAATCTTTTCGCATCTGTTTCATATGTAGCTGGCCTAAGTTACCTTAGACCTAAATCGGTAGATCGTGATAATGCCGGTAATGATGGTAATGACTCCTGTCGCCAAGTAGAGTGCTTCTCTTATGTAATTGTAAGGGACGAACACAAAGATTGCGCAGATAAGACCTACAATGCATAAAGCGATGATGAGAACGATATTCGGAGGAAGCTTACGAGTACCGTCGGAAGTGTTCTCTATCCTGTTCACCGATGGGGAGTCCAGTGTCGCCTTTCCCATAAGATAAGGCCAAGACAGTATCAGACTGACTGTAGACAGCCCACCAAAAATTAATAATGCCAGTAATAACATCGTTCCTTTATTTGGTTTTTCAATAAACAATACGTGACAGCTGCTATTGCCATTACAGCAAATGCAATTTGATTTTGATTCTAATTTGCCTATAGTTGTTTTCGAGGAATCAGAACATCTTCAGCGACCGTTGTTGACTTTGCAAAAGTGTTCTTAGAGATCGTTATTGATTTTGTTTTAGTTGTCGTTTTGAATAGTAATGTTGTCGATTTCGCTCAAGTAATAAGATTCTCGATCTTTAAAGTGTTTGAGTAAAATGTTGATTTTACAAATTTCTTTCTCTTGTTCTGTAATGTCCTTACGGTAGGATTGGATCGTTGAGTTTTTGATCTGAATACTTTTTCTCAAAGTGTCTAATTCGGTTTGATAGAGTTCGATCAATTGCTTTTGGTGCTTGTAGTCATTTTGAAATTGGTGAAATTTTTTCTCCCAGTTGTCTATGGTTGGATTCACCTTTTGCTTCTTTTTGTGGTTATTTGAAAGATTGTTTTTCGGGTAGCCTGTTGTGAGCGGCCAGTAAGTATTTAAAAAACTTAATTTGATATTCAGTATTTCCTTTTGCGAATTGACTTCCTTAAGCGCCGCCTGTAGCAGTTCTTTTTTCTCATCACTTTGAACGAGGTAGGAAGCTATGCTGCGCTGCTGTTGGAGGTTGTTGTAAATAATAAAGTTGGCGATGATGAATCCAATAAATACAGCGACCTGCGCAATACGATTCAAGGGGATGCGCCGGAGCAAGGGTTTTTGTGGCGAGGGCTTTATCTGATCAATACTTTCTAGTTCCTCTTGAATATATTTTTTGCCCAGTTCTTGACCGCCCAACCGTAACATCTGCATGAACGTCAATTCCTCTTTCAGCTCCTGATCAGTCTCCACCATACGGAGGAAGCGCTGCTTCTCTTTACCACTGAGTTTACCCTGTAGGTAGCTCAAAATGAGTTCGTGTCGGTCCTTATTAAAATCTGTTGCGTTAGTCATTGTATAAGTTTTTAAGAGCTTGGGCATCAGGATCAGCTTTCATCTTACGCAGTGCATTTCTACTGAGGGATTTGACGGTGTTGTAGTTGATCTCCATGATGTCCGCATATTCCTTCAGGCTTAGATTGAAACAATGTACGGCCATGATCAGCGTCTTTTCCCGTTGATTAAGGGTCTTTTCCACGAGGAGCCCCAACTGTCGCTTGAGGTATTCCTGGTCACTGTTAATCACTGATGCATTAGTATGGAGTTGGCCATAGAATTTGTCCTTTACCTTCTCACTATGGTTCTCCCGAACCTTTTTCCAGCGCTTCTTTTTGAGGCAAAGCTTATTGGCGATGTCATACAAAACGGTCGACAGTTTGATTTCCAGTCGATACCCCATTTCGCGGACCCTCTTTACTAAATCCCAAAAACTCTGTTGAAAAATATCTTCGGCATCCATCCTGTTGAAGGGAAAACTCACGGTAACGAGATACTCTACCTGACCATAGAATAGGCGATGTTGGCTCATGTAGCGGTATACTTCGCCTAGTGCTCTAGTGTCTTGCAGACATATTTTCGAGATCAATTGATGATCGGTGTAGTATGGTTTCCCAGACATTGGAAGGTGCCTTTATACGTTAATCAATAGTTAAGACCCTCAAAACTCAGAAAGGTGAGTTTTAAGCGATTTTTTTTGCAACTATTTTTGATTACCTGGGAAGTCGTTGGGATGCAGAAGCATCAAGGCGAGAAGAATCGCGAAATTGAAAAGTAAATTTTCAATAGAAATATACCACCATTTTCTTTAAAAGGCAAGTGCTCTCAGCGTTATCCTTTCTTTGCGTACCTCCGCTTGCGGTTCATATGACCGACTGCTTTTTCAATGCCCTCCGGAGTCAGCGGGAACATCTCGAAGATTTGACGGAGGGCCGGGACGGTATCGGAGCTGACCCAGAAGCGCTCCTGCATAGGGTTCATCCAGGCGATACGGGCAAAGCGTTCCTGGAGGGCCATCCAGTCGGCGTAGCTGGCGCGAGTCAGCTCATAGGGGGCCATATCGGCATCGCCGATGATAAAGAAACTGTAGTTTTTATCGAGCAGCAGCAGGCGGTCCAGCGGGATGAAGGTGCGGCGGCTGGCCTCTTCATAGGCACCACCGTAGATGGTATTGTGGTAATAGTAAGTCTTGAGGTCATGCGCAAAGCGCGTTTTCATTTTGGAGAATAGCTTGGTGATATTGCGAACGAAAGGGAGCATGGAGTAGCCCCCGTTGTCAATGAGCAAAACGACCTGGACTTTATTGTTGATCTTTTCTTTTTCGTAAGGTAAAAACAGGCCTCCCTGGCGAACGCCTTCTTTGATGGTTTTGGGGAGGTCTAACAGCAGCTCGGTCGATTCGTCTTCGATGCCCTTTAGGCTAGCGAGGGCCGCATCGATATTATCGTCGCGCAGGATGGCTTTGACATCGACGGGGTAGAAGCGCCGATCGCCGATGACTTTGCGGGCCATTTTGCCACCGCCGCCGCCTCCGGTACGGATGCCGCCGAAGGCCGCGCCGCCGTGTCCGTAGGGCGAGCGCCCTCCGGTTCCGATCCAATGATCTCCGCCGGCGTGGCGCCCCCGCTGCTGTCGCGCAATCTCCTTCATCCGTTGCATCAACTCTTCCAAAGATAGGTCGCGGTAGTCCGCCGCCTCGGTGATATTTTCCGGTGGCCGGGCGTCGTCATCAGGATTGTCGTCCGGCCGCGAGGGATTATCATGCTGCAAAATATCTGCTCCCGACAAGATTTTTTTAATGTCAAAAGTACTGAGGTGAATTTGGTCCAGGTATTTATCAATTAATTCCTGCAAATCCGGCTCCTCCTCTGGCTGTTCCTCTTCCATCCAGGCCTTCTTCCATTGTTGAAAAGCCTCTGATCGAGCTACTGCATTTTCCAGTTTCTCGCCAGTTTTAATGTTCACATCCAGAAAATAGTCGTAAAACGCCACCGTGAAAGGCCCAAAATCCTTAGGACTATTGCACAACAATCCCCGCAGCACCAGATAGAGGTCCCCCAAGGTATTGACCAGCCCTTTTTCAAAGGCCCTGCGCAGCATCAGCAGGGTACGGACATCAGCCTTGAGCTGGTGCTTGCGAAAGTAGTGAGGAAGCTGATTGAACATAAGCGAGGATTGGAAAATTTAGTCTCTTACTCTCAGGATCTTCTCTAAATCAGCTTTGGCCTTGACCAATACGCCCGCACCATCGAGCCGCTTGATCCGCTCAAGCGCATTGGATTTGGGGAAGGTCCGAAGATACTTGAGCCAATTGAGCAATTCGCGAGTGGCCGGAGCCCTTTCGAGCTTGAGGTGCCGCAGTTGGTAAAACAAGTCCAGTGCTCGCTGCGTCAACTCCGCATCGTGGTCCGGAAAGTGTTTGGCCACGATCTGCGCCATCATCTCCGGCTCCGGAAAAGCAATAAAATGATAGATACAGCGTCCTTTGAAGGCCGTCGGCAGCTCCTGCTCCCGATTACTGGTGATCACAATGGCTGGCATCTCTTCCTCCGAAGCTTCAATTACCCGACCCGACTCCGGCAGTACAAAGCGGCGATGACTGAGTGCATAAAGTAAATCATTCGGAAACTCACGCGGTGCCTTGTCAATTTCATCAATCAACAAAACCGAATGGGGTGAGGAATAGGCTTGCGCCCCCGGCCCCATGATGATATAATCGTCCAATTGCTCCGTACTGCGGCCGCCCGTACTCAGCGGCTTCCCCAGCCCCTGCGCCTCGCGCTGCGCATTGAGCACCTCCACCTGAGAATCGCGCAAATATTTCACATGGTCGAACTTCGCGACAAACTGCTCCACCGTACTCTTCGATCCCACGGGATAAACAAAAAGGTCTAGCCCTAGTGCTTGGGCAAATTGCAGCGGCAGTTCTGTCTTTCCCGTACCCGGCTCCCCCTCAATCAATAGCGGCATCCCCAGTACCCGGGCCATATGAAAAGCTTGCGCCAGCTCATTATCACAAATGTATTGATCGGAGCCCGTCCACATCGAAGTATTGGCCATATTAGCGTATTATTTTGATTGTTGAAACTTTTTGTTTATATTGCGTTGCATTTCGATGATCGCCATTGACAACGTACGCTCGAAACCAGATTGATCTCAATGGCTATTCCCTTTTCAGTTAGGCAGAGGATTTCAATCCTCTTCAGTTCGACATACCTTCCTTTTCTTTCAGAGGCCTGGAAAGCAGAGGAATGCCATCATTCTACGAGGAATTTTTGCAATTTGCACTGCAGAAAGCCGACCCTCTGTGGTCGGTCCTAAAATTTAAGTAGTGCAGATTGGCGGCGGTGGTGACTGGGTGGGCCCTCCCTCATTTATCCCTCTCTCTACCTCCCCCCAAACCCCCCGAAATATTATTTATCAATCTCCCCAAACGCTCCATCGCAAGAATATTCTGCCCCTAAACCTCCAACTTCTCCTCCAATCGCAAAATACTTCCACTACCCCAAAGCCCCTCATATCTCGAAAATCCAAAGATAACCTTTCCCCCTCAGTTTCCGAAATACCAAAAATTACAGCGCTTTTACACAAATCCTAAACAGATTGGATGCAGAATAGTTATTTTTGTCCTTGATAAGTAGTTTGAAGGAATCAATCAAATCCCTAACCTATGTTTGCAGATATTAAGATACCCCGTGCCATTTTCAGTTCTGAAGAGCATCAAATGCTGAAGCAAACGGCTCGTGATTTTTTTGAAAAAGAAGTGCTGCCCTACCACGAGCAGTGGGAAGAAGATGGAATGGTCAGCCGTGAAGTTTGGCGGAAAGCCGGAGAAATGGGACTGCTTTGCCTCGACGTTCCCACCGCCTACGGCGGCATGGGCCTCGACTTTTCCTTCGGCGCCCTCGTTGTCGAAGAGCTGGCCCGCACCGGCTGCACCGGCCCCGGGTTCTTCCTCCACTCCGACATCGTCTCGCCCTACCTGATGAAATACGGCTCGGAAGAGCAAAAGCAACAATGGCTCCCCCGCATGGTTACGGGCGAAGTGATCACAGCGATTGGGATGACTGAGCCAGGCTGCGGCAGCGACTTGCAGGCGCTTCGCACCACCGCTACGGACGAGGGCGACCACTACCTGGTCAATGGCCAAAAGACCTTCATTACCAATGGTTATATGAGTGACTTGACCATTGTGGCGGTGCGTACGCATCCCGGGACAGAAAGGGAAGGGATTACGCTATTGCTCTTGGAGTCGGATATGGAAGGCTATACCAAAGGAAAGCCGTTCAAGAAGGTAGGAATGAAGGCCCAGGATACCTGTGAACTGTTTTTTGATAATGTGCGGGTGCCGAAGGCCAATTTGCTGGGCAAAGAGGGCATGGGCTTTAAGTACATGATGCGGGAGCTGGCGCGGGAGCGATTGATTGTGGGGATCATGGCGGTCGGTGGAGCCGAGGGGGCATTGGAGGACACTATTGAATACACCCTGGAACGCAAAGCCTTTAAGCAACCCATCGCGGGTTTTCAAAATACCCAATTCAAACTAGCCGAAATGGCGACGCAGCTGCAAATTCATCAGACCTTCACCGATCGTTGTGTGGAGCTGTATGTGCAGGGGGCATTGACGGCAGAGGTGGCTTCTATGGCCAAGATGTCCTGTACGGATATGCACTTCCAGCTTTCGGATGAGTGCATGCAACTGCATGGGGGCTATGGCTACATTTGGGAATACAAAATTGCGCGGGCCTGGGCCGACAATCGGGTGGCTCGGATATATGCGGGGACTAATGAAATTATGAAACTGCTGATTTCTCGAGGTTTGTTGAAAAGTTACTTTGATGAGCTGAAGAAACAGCGCCGCAATAAGACCCTCAAGACGGTAGAAACGACTTCTTAGCATAAAACCAATACTATGGCCATTCTTGCCAAAATTCTCGTCGGGCTGGTGGCAGTCGAGCATATCTATATCCTCTGGTTAGAGATGTTTGGCTGGACGACTCGCGGCCCCAAAGTTTTTCGCTCTATTCCCAGAGATCTTTTCGAGCCGACCAAAGCTTTGGCGGCCAACCAGGGCCTCTACAACGGCTTCCTTGCGGCGGGGCTCATTTGGTCCTTGCTGATCAGCAATCCAGAATGGTCGGCCAATGTGGCCATCTTTTTCTTGGGTTGTGTGAGCATCGCCGGTACCTTCGGGGCGATAACGGCGGAACAGCGATCGATCTTTTACATTCAGGCGGTGCCAGCTATCCTTGCGCTCATCGTGACATTGATAGCAGGAATGTAGAGGAGCATTAAGCGCAGACTATCTCCAGGGCCCATTTTGCTGAATATTGACAAAAGACGGTCCTTTGAGGCGGTAGAGCCCGCCGGAAAAGCCGAACCAAAGCTTTCCGTTTCGATCTTCGTGGATGGCCTGAATTCCCCAAACAGGGGTGAGGTCACTGTGGTCGATGGAGTTTAGTAATGTGAAATTTTTACCGTCATAACGGTAGGCACCAATGCCCAATGCTCCAATCCATATATTCCCTGAAAGGTCTTTATAAATGGTATAAATATCGTTTTCATGCAGGCCCTCGACCTCCGGAAACTGCGTAAAACTTTTTCCATCAAAACGATTGAGTCCTCCTTCTTTTGGATGTTTTGGGAAGGCTGATTTGAGCGATGATAACCAAATATTGCCCTGGCGATCTTCCAGAATATCACTGACAATATTACTGCAAAGTCCCTCTTTTTTGGTAAAATGGGTGAAGGATTGTCCGTCAAATTTGCACGCTCCGTAACCATCTCTGCCGAACCACAGATTCCCCTTACTATCTTCCATTAAACTCCAAATTTTCCCCAGCTCCCATTTAAAAGAAAGTGTATCGATCTCGGGGATAGGAAGCTCGAAAGCCTGGAAAGTGGCCTGCCCGGGTGCCAAAAAGGAATCCTGATAACGAAATAAGCCATGATTGGTGCCCGCCCAGAGGGTGCCCTTGCTGTCGATCAAAAACTTGCAGCCCGCGCCATGCAAACCCTGCTTTTGCCCAAAATTGGTAAAGGTTTTCCCATCATACCTAGAGGCTCCACTGTGGGTGCCCATCCAAATATGGCCATTGCTATCTTCGGCAAGACTTAAAACCGTATTGCCGCACAATCCATCGTCTGTAGTGAAATACTGAAGCTGCTGACCATCATAGCGAGCAACACCTTTGGACATCGTCCCGAACCATAGATGTCCTTTAGAATCTTCAAATATGGCTACCACATATTCCCCAATTTGTGCATCTCTAGGAAGGGATGACTGCTGCTCTACTTTGTCGGTGGCTTGCCCCTCGCAGGAGGAAAGTAAAAGGAGGGAGAACAAAAATAGGGTACATTTATAGACCGTGATTTTGGAGAGCAACATGACAATCATATTAGTTTAGGAATAGCTAACGTAGCTAAAAAAGAGGAGAGGCTGCAGAAGCTAAGAGCAGAATAACAAGTCGATAACAACTTGGCCCGGCGTATTCCCGAAAACTGCTATCTTAGCCTCGTACAACACCACGATGATTCATGATAATCATCCATCTAAAAATCCAATGTCAATGAATATCGCCTTTATTGCCCACGACGGGAAGAAGCCAGAGCTGGTTTCTTTCGTTTTACAAAAGAAAAAATTACTCAAAAACGTTCGCTTGTATGCCACTGGAACAACGGGTTCTCACTTGGAAGATGCAGGATTTAAAGTGAAAAAATTGCTGTCTGGCCCAAAGGGCGGTGATGCACAGATTGCGGCATTGGCCGCCACTCGCAAAATCGATCTGGTGGTCTTCTTTCGCGATCCGTTGGACAAGCATCCGCATGAGCCAGATGTACAAATGCTGATGCGGCTCTGTGATGTCCACAATATCCCGCTAGCGACCAACCCAGCAACGGCTGCTCTGGTTTTACGAGGGATAAAAAATAAAAAATAAGGCTTTATCTGACAAGGGCTATTTTCCCAACCGAAAAACAATAAAGCTGGTTGAACTAGCCAAAAGGGCGTATATTTGTAGCATGGTAAAAAAATTACTCCCCTTACTTTTTAGTCTTCTCTTCCTCGTCATGACATCGAATGCCCAAGACTTCAGGGTGGTAGGCTATCTGCCTTATTATCGCTTCGATCACAGTCCGCAGATCGAATACAGCAAACTCACTCATCTTTGCTTGGCCTTTGCCAATCCGGATATGCAGGGACAGCTAGCTATTGGGGGAAAAGATATTGATCCTATTGTAGCTGATGCGCAGCAGGAGGGCGTGAAAGTCCTCATCTCTATAGCCGGTGGTGCCCTGACACCAGATTGGGAGGCCGCCTGGGAACACCTCATGGAGCCAGAGAATCGTACCGCCTACATCCATCAACTCATCCAATATACCTACGATCATAATCTGGACGGTATCGATTTAGATTTAGAATGGAGTCATGTCAACGAAAAATATAGTGGCTTTGCCATCGAACTGAGCGATTCGCTCAAAGCCCACGGCAAGCTCTTTACCGCCGCCTTGCCCGGCACCTATCGCTATCCCGACATCTCCGACGCGGCCCTGACCACCTTCGATTTTATCAACATGATGGTCTATGATTTTACCGGGCCCTGGGCACCCAATAACCCCGGCCAGCACTCCTCCTATCAATTTGCACTCGATGCCGTTGACTATTGGACGAGGCAGGGCGTTGGCCCCGATCGGCTGACCTTGGGCGTGCCCTTCTACGGCTACGACTTCACCGACCCCTCCTCCGTCCAAGGTCTCACCTATCGTCAGATCGTGGAGCGCGACCCGGCCAACGCGCAGGTCGATCAAGTCGGTTTGATTTTCTATAATGGCATCCCGACTATCCGCAGGAAAACGGAGCTGGCCTTGCAACGCTTGAGTGGGATAATGATGTGGGAATTGGGGCAGGATACTTTTGATGATTTATCCTTACTGGATGCTATCGACGAAGTGATCAAAGGGGTAAGCAATACAACGGGGCCGCTGGCGCAGACTGAGCTGAGGGCCTACCCCAATCCCGTGTATCAGGACTGTGTGATTGAGGGACCGACGCTGTCCAATGCACAGCTGGTACTGGTAGAGGTGAGTGGAAAAATAGTGGCGCAGCGCCCTTGGTCGGGAGGCCGGTTATCCTTAGAAATGGGAGGACTACCTGCTGGATTTTATGTGTTAAATCTGATGCAAAATGGTGCTGTTCTGTCGGCCATAAAACTGATGAAACGATGAATACAGTAAAGGCCCTGCCTCGGGTGCCCCGATTAACCAGTCTGATCAATATTAATCGATTTTTGGCCAATCCTATTCCGGTATTGGAACTTTATGTGAAAACCTATGGCGATACCTTTGCTTTTAACTTAGGTGGCGGGCCGAATCGGGCCATTGGTTCGGTCAATCCAGTATTTGCTCAGCATGTTTTGCAAAAGCACCATCGGCGGTACGCCAAATCGGCCCTCCAAACGGAGACCCTGGCGGAGTTTATCGGTCAGGGCTTGCTGACTAGCGAAGGCCCCTACTGGCTGCGCCAGCGTCGACTGATCCAACCCGGCTTCCACCGCGACAAGCTGGCCGCTCTTGTAGACATCATGCACAACGTCGTCGACCGGTTCCTCCCTCGATTCGATGAGGCCGCCGCCACTGACCAACCTCTAGAAATCGTCGACACTTCGATGGAAATGGCCTTTCGTATCGTCGCTGAAACCCTCTTCAGCAAGGGGATGACCGAGCAGGAACTGCGCTCCTTGAGCGGTAATGTTTCTCAGCTGCAAAGCTTTTTCATCCGCCGCATTCGGCAGCCTTATAAGAGTCTATGGTTTCGGGTCTCCGGTCAGCTGCGCAAGCATCAGGAGCTGGCCAAAGCTTCTCAGCGCATTATGCTGCGCATTATCGAGGAACGGCGCAGCCAGGAGGGCGAGCACAACGACCTGCTGGATATGCTTCTTAGCTCTCGCTACGAGGATACGGGGGAGGGCATGAGCGATAAGCAATTGCTCGAAGAGAGCCTGATTCTCTTCTTGGCGGGCCACGAAACTTCGGCCAATGCCCTGGCCTGGACATTTCACCTGCTCAGTCAGCATCCGGCGGTGGTGCAGCGGCTGCGCGAGGAGATGGGGACGGTCCTGGAGGGCCGTCGCGCTACGTTTTACGATTTACCCCAACTCCACTACAATCGTCAAGTCATTCAAGAATCCATGCGGCTCTATCCCCCCGCCTGGATCATGGATCGCGTAGCGTTGGAAGACGATGAGGTGCTGGGCTATAAAGTGCCCAAGGGCACCATGATGGTTCCCTTCATCTATGGTATCCATCATTCTCCATCCATTTGGCCCGACCCTAAGCGCTTTGATCCTGATCGCTTCAGCAAAGAACAATCCAAAGACCGCCCCGCCTATGCCTATCTGCCTTTCGGCGGCGGCCCCCGCCTTTGTATCGGCAATAATTTCGCGATGATGGAGATGCAGCTGGTGGTGGCGCGGCTGATAGAACGCTACGATTTTCTTCCCGTAGAAGGACAAAAGGTAGACTTGCTGCCGCTGGTTACTTTGCGACCGAGAGGAGGGATTCTATTAGAGGTAAAAAGCAGGAAGTAGAAAGTACTTCACATCAGTACGCGGTGAATAATCACATCCACCCGGCGATTATTCAGCCGACCATTCAACGTTTGGTTATTAAAGTCTGGATTGATTTCTCCAAAATCTTTAATCGAGATAATATCGGGAGGAATACGATAGTTGAGCAGCAATTGCAGCACACTTCTGCTGCGCATCTGCGAGAGCCATTCATTGTACTCCATACTCCCGATATTATCGGTGTGGCTTTGAATACTGATATTGCAATGTTCGATGCCCGGAATGCTTTCCAGCCACTCCTTCAATTCTTGCGCTTGCAATTGATCAATATAGGCACTGCCACCACCAAAATAGATGCTTTTGATCAGGTAGGCGGGTTCCTCGCTGTCTTGCTGCGCAAAACTGTAGAGTGGGAAAAGTAGTAGCAAGAGGAGGAAGCTGCTTTTCATATGGATAATGATTTAGAAAGCCCAGGTATGTTCTCCTTCTTTATAAGGAATACAACCTTGATAAGGGCCGGGAACCGGATCGTAGCGCAATACTTCTTTGCCAATTTTTTCTGAAGAAAAATAGCCCGTCATAGCTAAGCTTTTCAGCGTTTCGTAGAAAGGCGTAGGCGCATCATCGGCACGCGCAGGATCCGAACGAAGCGCCATCATCTCTGCTTCTAATTGCCCTACAATTTCGTTGCGCTTCTCCGCTTGGCTATCAGCGAATGATTTACCATTGTCCTTTTGGCATTTCGCCATAAAAGCGTCCAGCCCTTGAGTAAAAGCTTGGCGATTTTTTTCTTCCGTACAATTCTTCAATAGCTTATCAATGAATTGAGCCACACCTACATCCTTCGCTCCCGGAGTTTGGGTGCGCGGAAGGATGGTCTCGGTCATTTCCGATACAGTGGTATATTGATCAGCAGTGAGAAATTCCGGTTTCCACTCCGAGGTCGTCGGTCCCTCCGTTTGGCAGCCACTCATCAAGGTGGCCAGGCTAGAAGCAGACACAGCATATCCCATAAAAAGGGCGGTATTTTTTAAGGCTTCTCTGCGATTCATTTCTATTCAATTTGCGCCGTTTAATGGCAGATCATTAAAATGGAGTTTACAAATTCCCGCTTTTCAGTTCTTTCACCGCATGGTCACAGGCACGAGCCGTCAAGGCCATGTAGGTGAGCGATGGATTCTGACAGGCGGCCGAGGTCATACAGGCCCCATCGGTAACGTAGACATTTTTTGCCTCGTGCACCTGATTGAAGCCATTGAGCACCGAAGTCTTGGGATCGCGTCCCATTCGGGCCGTCCCCATCTCGTGAATACCCAGGCCAGGGTGGCAGCCTCGATCATAGGTCGTAACATCCTTAAATCCAGCTGCTTCCAACATCTCTGCGGCGGCTATCGCCATATCCTTGCGCATGATCATTTCATTCTCCTTCCACTCACAGTCAAACGTCAAGGTTGGCTGGCCCCACTTGTCGCGGACCTCTTGGTTGAGGTAAACTTTGTTTTCGTGGTAGGGCAGGCATTCGCCGAAGCCCGTCATGCCGAGCTGCCAGGGTCCAGGCTCAAAGAGGGCATCTTTGAAGGCGCCGCCAAAGCCCAGCTCTTTGACTGAACTTTCCCAGTTTCTGCGGTTCGCGCCACCTTGGTAGCCATAGCCCCGGAGGAAGTCCTTGCGCTTGGTTTGCTTATTGATGTTGCGGAAGCGTGGAATATAGAATCCATTGGGGCGGCGGCCTCTGTAGTAGCGGTCGTTGAAGCCTTCGAAGCGACCGGAGGCCCCGGTGCGGAAGTGGTGGTCCATCAGGTTGTGGCCCAGCTCGCCGCTGCGGTTGCCGAGGCCATTAGGATGCTCTTCGCTGGTGGAGTTCATCAGAATGAAGGTACTGCCCAGTGCGGAGGCACAGCTGAAGATGACGCGAGCATAGAACTCTATCGTCTCATTGGTTTCGGCATCGATGATGCGTACGCCCGTCGCTTTTTGTGTCTCTTTGTCGTAGATGATGCTGTTGACAATCGAGTAGGGGCGGAGGGTCATGTTGCCCGTCGCTTCGGCGGCGGGGAGGGTCGCGGCGTTACTACTGAAGTAAGCACCATAGGGGCAGCCCCGCATACAGCGGTTGCGGGATTGGCATTGGCCCCGGTTGTTGTGGGGCTGGGTCAGGTGGGCGGTGCGGCCGATGGTGAGGAGGCGATGCTCGAAGTTTTCGGCGATCTTGTCGCGCAGGTGTTCTTCGACGCAGTTCAGCTCCATTGGAGGCAGGAACTGCCCGTCGGGGAGGTGCGCCAGGCCCTCATTGCGGCCGCTGATGCCGGCAAAACGCTCTACATAGTCGTACCAAGGGGCGATGTCCTTGTAGCGGATGGGCCAGTCGACGGCAATGCCTTCTTTGGCGTTGGCTTCGAAGTCGAGATCGCTGAGGCGGTAGGACTGTCGGCCCCAGACGATGGAGCGGCCGCCGACGTGGTAGCCCCGCATCCAGTCGAAGCGTTTGACTTCGGTGTAGGGGTTGTCCAGGTCGTTGACGAACCAGTGTTTGGTGGATTCGCGGACGGTGTAGCCGGTGCGATTTTGTTTGAGTTGTTTTTGTAAATCTTCTTCAGATACGCGATTGTTGTACTTGAAATCCCAGGGATCCATATTCATCGTCGCATAATCCTGGATGTGTTTCACATCACGGCCCCGTTCCAGCACCAGGGTTTTCAGCCCCTTCTCCGAAAGCTCTTTGGCCGCCCATCCTCCACTAATGCCCGATCCGATGACGATGGCATCGTAGGTATGGGATTCTTTGCCTTTTGAATTAAAATACATTTAGATTGATTTCTAGATATTGATAATGGAAGTACGGTCAGCTGACGTACTGCTAGCTGCATTCTTTACCCGGATAGAGAATGCGCGAAGTACTCTGATCGCCCGTTTCTCCATCTAACCATTTGCCGCAGGGAAACATCCAGCGGGCATTGGTTTTAACATTTTTGATTTGTGCCAATTCTACCAGCCAACTAGGATTGTCTCCAGTGTTATCGTGCCAAAGCCGAACCTCCTGAATTTCTCCTAGATCTTTCTCGACCGGAATGTTGAAAATATCCTGTGAGCAAGAAACGAAATTGGGCTTTGTAGGGTCCACCATCTGCAACTCATCCGTACGGCCTTCGGCTCCGATGATCATCACATAGACCTTGGCCTTGGTTCCACCTTTTTCATCACAACCCGTCCGAAAGGTGATTCGATAAGAGGTCGGTTGGCCAAGATTAGCATTGGTGGCAGCAGAGCTGGAAGCCGTGGAAGAGGTGCCAGCAGTTGTTTCAGTTCCGTCTGCGCTGCTGCTCGAATTGCCGCCACAGGAGGTCATGGCTGCCAGTAAAATAAGGAAGAAGCTAAACTGAATAGCTTGTTTAACAATTTTCATATTCTAATTAATAATTAGTCGAACGGAGTGCTTCATCAGAGGCTTCCGTCTATTAGATGAATGATAGTGTAAAATCAACACCCTAATGTATTAAAATATATCCAATAGGTAAAACTTTGAAGTTGGATTTAACGCAAAGCGTCCCGTACCTTCTCAAGCAAAGCTTTGGTAGCCTTAATGCCTTCGGCTTCCGAAAGTTGATTCCCCTCATACTCAATACCGACCCAGCCGGAATATCCGGCCTCTTTCACCGTTTGCATAACGCGCATATAATCGGTGTGCATCTCATTGCCCTTTTCGTCAAAATCATTTGACTTGGCACTGACTGCCTTCGCAAAGGGCATCAACTGCTGCACCCCCAAATAGCGATCGTATTCTTCAAGACAACGCTGGTCTTCCCAGCGCTCCTCATCCGAGCGTTGGATGCAGAAGTTGCCAAAATCGGGCAGCGTCCCGCAGTTGGGCATATTGATTTGTTGCATAATTCCAGAGAGCCAGGCCCCATCAGAGGAGTAGCCTCCATGATTTTCTACAATCACATTCAACCCTATTTTCTCCCCCAATTCTGCCAAACCACGCAATCCCTCCGCCGCCGCCTTCGCCACCTCTTCTCGACTGCCTTCCCCCGCTGCATTGACTCGAATAGAATGGCAGCCCAGGAGCAGTGCAGCATCCATCCATTTAAAGTGATTCTCGACAGCTTTCTTCCGCTTACTGGCCTCTAAATCCCCCAGATACCCTTCGCCATCTACCATAATCAATAAGCTTTTGACGCCATTGTCGGCCGCCCGCTTTTTCATTTCCCCAAGGTAGCTCCGGTCTTTAGCTTTGTCCATAAAAAACTGATTGACGTACTCGACGCCAGAGAGGCCAAATTCCTCGCGCGCTACAGCAGCAAAGTCGAGGTTATCCATCTCGCCGCCTTTCAATCTACGGTGCAATGACCATTGGGCCAGGGAGATGTCAAAATTCCAGGGGGGCTTGATCTCGGGGGGGCTGTCTTGGGCCTGAGCTGTTGCTTTGGGCGGGGTGTCCTCACAGCTGGTCATGCTGAATAAACTGAGGCCAAAGGCCAGTTGGCCAGCTTGTCGGATGAAGTTTCGTCGGTTATTTTTCATGATCTGTTAAAATTAGATGCTCTACCGAATAAGGGGAGAAGCAGTTATACTTTGATGAATATTTTTTTGTGGTATAAAATCCAGGCCAACCCCCAAAGGAGGGCGACATTGGTCAAGGCGTAGGCCAGGGAGGCATTGTAGGGAGAGAGTAGGGGCGTGTAGAAGCTTTGATAAAGCCAGCTGCCGAGGGTGGGGGTGCTGCCATCGGCGAGGGGAAGTTTGATGAGGTAGAGGCTCTTGGCGATAAGGCCGGAGAGCACATAAATGAACAGGGCGTTGGTGCCATAGACGACGAAGGGCTTGGTCCAGCGGCGGTAGCCGAGCACATCGACGAGCCAGTAGATGGTCGCTAGGGTCAATAGGGCGATGCCGGAGGTGTAGAGGACGTAGGAGCTGGTCCAGAGTGCTTTGTTGATGGGAAAGGTCAGCCCCCAGAGGAGTCCGATGGCGACGAGTAGGGTGCCGCTGCCGAAGAGGCCGGTGAGCTTGTGGTAGTCGGTCAGGGGACGTCGGAGCCAAAGGCCGCAGAGCATACCGCTGATGCCGGTGGCCAGCGCGGGGAGGGTACTCAAAATGCCCTCCGGGTCCCAAACTTTTGACTGCGACCAAAGGTGGCCCGCCAGCAATTTATTGTCCAGCCAAGCACCGAGGTTGGTCGTCGCTTCCAGATTGGCGGGGCCAATGCCCGGCACGGGTACAAGCGTCATAATTAACCAATACGCAATCAATACGCCTACGCCTGTTCGCAGCAAGTTTTTCCAGCTCATTTTGAGAAATAGAATTGCACAAATCCCATACACCACAGCAATGCGCTGCAACACCCCCGGAATCCTGATGGTAGAAAGGTCGAAGTAGGGGAAGCCGTGCAAAAATAAGCCGATGGCAAAGATCAGGAGGGTCCGCCGCAGAATTTTCTGAATGATGGCCCCCTGTGGATCGCCTCGTTCCTTGCGTTTAGACAAGGCTAGGGTGATGGATACACCGACAATAAAGAGGAAGAAGGGAAAGACCAGATCCGTCGGGGTGCAGCCGTGCCAGGAGGCGTGCAGCAGCGGCGCATAAACCGTCGACCAACTTCCTGGATTGTTCACCAGAATCATGAGGGCAATGGTTAGTCCCCGGAAGACATCCAATGATAATAGGCGTTGGCGTTGCGTCATGTGGTTGGTTAAGGTTCGTTTTGTAGTATTTAAATGTAAGGAATAAATGGCGTAAGAAAAATTATCGTCTTTAGGAGCGACGCAGGAAGGGGCTTTTATGGCAGTATTCTAATTTTTTTCAAAATATTTTTGTGCGCTTAACTTGCTGTTAATCAGTTGAAAATATCATCTAATTACCATTTATTGGTATTTGTAAATTTAAAATGTTTATGGAATTTTGGCTGATTCTCCGTCTATGCAAAGAATGTTGATCATCTACAGGTACCAATAGATGATACTTCTCACACTTCTTGCGGCTCAGAGGCGTAGAATGAATGGAAAAGCTGTGCCTGTAGAGAAAGCGATGAGCCGGCGGTGGTGGCTAGGGTGGGTTCCCTCCCAAAGCCCCCAATTGCGTCCTTCTGCGTCCTTTCGCGTCCACCAACGTCTATCCGCGTCCACTAATGTCCATTTGCTTCCGCCCGTACCCATGCATACCGATCTACAAATACTATTGATTACGGAACCCTTAAATACTATTCCCCTCCTTCCTCTTTAGCTATTCCCTTCCGAACCATTATCCCAAAAAGCTCATTACCCGCTCTTGGAGCAATCGAATTATAGCAGGGTTCCAAGACCTTCACCTCAAACAAATCCGCAAAATACCCTAAATACTCCTCCTTGCTGCCCCCAAACGGCCGATTGACCATATCGCCCGTTAGCGGCATGCTGAACCAGAGGCCGACCAGCTTGCCGCCCGGCCGCAGCAGTGCCTGCATCTTTTGCGCGTAGGCCCGTCGATTGGCCGGGGTAGGAGGGAAGGAGCAGAAGAAGGTTTGTTCAACGATCAGATCGTACTGCCCTTCGTGCTCAAAGAAATTGCCTAGTATGAGCTGCTCGGCCGGAAAGTCAGGAACCCGTTGCCGGAGCGCAGCGAGGGGTGGGGCGGCAATGTCCAGTACGTGAGTGCGGAGGAAGCCCTGTTGGAATAAATACTCCGCTTCGTAGGCGTTGCCAGCTCCGGGAATGAGAACGCGTAGCGTCTTGTCCTCCAATTGGTCAAAGTAGGCCTTCAGCGGCGTCGAGATTTCACCGATGTTCCAGCCCGTGCGTTGTTCTTGGTAGCGTTGCGTCCAGTAGTTTTGTTCCTGTTGACTATCAAATATATTGTTCATAAAATAAGAAGGGTTAAGAATTTTTATTGTTAGCTTTAGAAGTATCAGAAATTTTATATCTTAGCTTTGCCCAAAAGATCAAGTGCATTCTTAAACTTAATACACAAAACAGAGAACCATGCTCATTCTTTACATTGCGACTGGAGCATTCATTTTGGGAGGTGGTTTAGTATTGGCTTCTAATTTATACTACGAAAGAGGTAGAAGACCAAGACTCTAACAGCACTTTAAGAGAGAGAAAAATTAGCCGTCAAACATTTGTAACGACGAAATTGAATTGCAAACTTCTGTAGCCCTATCTATAGTTGCCTTCAACTTATTTTTTCTGTTCTCCATAAGTCGACACTCTCAATGTTGCTTCGTCCAGCGACCGTCAAAATTGTAATCCCCTATCATCAAGCTTGTTCAGTTATAACTACCCTCGTAGTTATTAGTTGACGTTTATGGTATTAAACGATCAGATCGACCTATTGATCCGTTCAATAGCTAATGTTGCTGTCGTTTCTGCACATCCCCACGAGACAGTGTAGCCGCTGCCTCCGTGGCCATAGTTATGGATAACGTTCAAGGTTGGATCAGCTTCGAGTCGGATGCGACTGCGTGCAGGACGTAGTCCTACTTTGCTATGCAAAATGCGGGCTTCCTT
The DNA here is from genome assembly GCA_038750655.1 of Bacteroidota bacterium. Taxonomy (GTDB): domain Bacteria; phylum Bacteroidota; class Bacteroidia; order Chitinophagales; family Saprospiraceae; genus JBCDGZ01. Next base: position 24,779 of record JBCDGZ010000040.1, read on the forward strand.
CAAGGCCGGAACCAGCCGCTGGCAGCGAGCGAGAATAGCCTCGCTGATAGCTGCCTGCGGTACTGTTGACGTTGCCTTTACAACTGCCGTTCCGCCTAAGATGATGACATCTTGCCGCGGCAGTACGTAAGCTAAACGATTAGGCCCTTCATCATCTGCGATGTAAGGAAGCCCTTCCATCGGCGCTACACCGACGATCTGCCCCTGCACTGGATACATCTCCTCATCATCACAAAGCGCAGCAGCTCCCAAGCCGCTACAATTGATTACCAGCCCCTGCTTCGCCACAAAATCAGCCAAGGAATCGATCTTTTGCTGTACGATACGCCCTCCGTTCCGCGCATAGCGATCCAGCAAATAGCGCAAATAAATCGGTGTTTCGATCATCGGAACAAGGACTTTATAGCCGTGTTGGTAGTCCGGAGGCAGCTCTGCTGCCGCAGCTCGCCTCACCGTCCCCGCAGGTACCGCGCTTTCCCAAGAGAGCGGTGCATCCGTCGGCGTCAAGACCAGAAAATCGACCATATGGACGCCCGCCGCTGGCTCCCTCTGCGCCTGTTCGGCGTAGACCTCATAGCTGCGGCGACTCCACTGATTGACCTGCTCGCGCGGCTCCGCGATGAAAGGCATCCAGATGGCAGCGGCAATGGCTGAGGTGGTGGCCTGCGGTTTTTCTTTAGTGTAGATGCAAACGGGATAGCCGGCTTCTTGTAGGACAATCGCAGTGCATAAGCCGCTGATGCCTGCGCCTATGATGGTGGTGGTTTGCATAAGGAGAGAAGTTAAAGCAAAGTCAGGTTGGATAATTGATCAATCTTTTACAAAAGCTGCAAGGTTCGTAGGATTTCTGCCAGAGTGTATAACTGCTAGAATATGGACCTCTGGGCTTTTGAACCTATAAATGATGAGGTGATTTTTATATTTACAGCATCGGTAGCCAGCGACTGCTAAGCTTTTGTTTCTGCAGGGTGCACAAGACTCAGGATGCTTCACCAGTTTTTCAGTAGACTCGTAGATACCATCAACATAGTTATCGGCGGCTGTTTCATTGTTCTCGCTAATATATTCATGAATTTCCGCTAACATTTCGAGTGCTGAGAAAGACCATTTAACCACTATCTGTTCTTCCAAGCTTCAATCTGTTTTTTGACTTCTTCCATGGAAAAGGATTTTCCTTCTACAATCTCATTTTCCGAAAATTGAAGAATATTTAGCAAAGTTGTTTCCTCAATAGGTTGCCCTTCGCGTACCAAGTCTTCTGTAGACTCAAACGACTCGATGATGCCTAGGCTTCTCAGGGAGCGTATGATTTGCAGGAATTCTTTGATATTTCCCTTCTTTACATTGATGTGATACGTCATTTGACAGTATTTAATGAATTAAATTGACTTCGGGCGTTGGTCTATTAAAATCGATTGAATAAAGATCATTTATTTTTGGCGAAATAACAACAGTCTTATTACTTTCTCCCCAACCAATCCTCACAATACCCAATATACTCCTCACATACTCTTAACCCCTGTCGGACAAAGGCATTCTGCTCCATTTGCTGTAGTTCGGCTTGCGCTTGCTGGAACTGACTGAGCATCTGTTGGTGCAGCGCCGTGCGCTCCGCGCCTTCGTCGCTTTGATCCACCCGCTCCTTGAGGCTGATGCCGTAGTGGATACGGTTGTAGGCACAGTTTTCTTGCTGCTTGGGAAACAGCGGCCAGCTGGCCTTGGCCTCCTCGCAAATACTAACCATTTGCTCCTGCACCTGGAGCAGCGAGTCTAGTGAACCGCGGGCTTGGAGGGCTTCGGATCGCTGGCCCAGGTGGTATTCGTAGTCCATCAGGGTGGCGCTTAGCTCTTTGGCGGTGGCCTCCGTTGGGTAGAAGCGGTAGCTGCGGCGAGCCAAGAGCAGCTTTTGTGCGGGGGCAGGAAGTGACAAGGCGTAGTGCAGACTATCCTCGAAGGCATAGGATGCGCTGCTGTCCTGAAGAAGGCGGAGCATACGGGGTGGACTGAGTCGGAATTCCTGGGGCTGGATGGGGCGCCGCAGGAGCTGCCAGGCGGGGTCGACGGGGAGGTGATCAAGGACAAAACGCTGGGGGGTGGGAAGGAAATAGTCGCGCCCGCTGCTGCCATCAAAGTTGCCATCTGCGTCGTAGAGGCTATGGCCCCAGGTGACATCCAGCAACTGCCAGCGGCCGTCGAGAAAAACGGCATTCCAGGCGTGGTCGGGGCGCTCTAGGTTTGGGGTGGAGGTGGGAGCGCCCTTGGTGTAGCCTTCGATAATTTGGCAGGGGATTTCGGCCTCTTGGCAGAAGCGCAGCAGTAGCTGGGCGTAGCCCAGGCAGAGGGCCTTGCGGCGTTGGAGAATATCCACAATATGGCGGTTGATGCGTTTGCTTTCGCGAGCCTTTTCGTCGTACTCAATATTTTTGATGATCCAGCTGTAGAAGCTGCGGACCTTTTCGGTATTGTTATTGGCACCTTTTAGCAGGTAATCACTGAGTGCAGGAAGATTTTGGTGGAGGCGCTTTGGCGCCTGGCGGGCGTGTTGATCAATCGCCGTGTAATCGGTTTGGGCAGAGAGGGCCAGGCTGGTTAAGCTAAAGACCAGCAGCAGGAACCAGTGCTCATCTTTGCGTTTTTGCGGTAAAATGTTCATCGTTATGCACGCATTTTTATACAAGCTATCAATATAACGTAGGAAAGCGTCCAAAAAACTATCCTTGCTCTTATTTGTTACAATTTTTGAATAATTTTGCCCTTATGAATCGAACTGTAGAGATTGCTTTGCCTACTAAATGGGGAGCTTTTAGGATGATTGCTTATTCTGATACGGAGGATGACCCTATGCCGCATTTGGCACTGATGAGCGAGAATTTTGATCCTTCTACCACTAATTTATTACGCATCCACTCTGAATGCATGACCGGCGATGTTTTCGGTTCTAAGCGTTGTGATTGCGGAGAGCAACTGGACATGGCCATGCAAATGGTCAGCCGCGAGGGAGGACTGGTCATCTACCTCCGTCAGGAAGGTCGAGGTATTGGATTAATTAATAAACTCAAAGCGTATCATCTGCAGGAACAGGGGCTGAACACTGCCGATGCCAATACTCATCTAGGCCTTGAAATCGATGCCCGCCAATACGGTATCGCGGTCCATATTTTACAAGACCTGGGCGTCAAGCGCATCAAATTGATCACCAATAACCCCGATAAGATTCGAGCCTTGGAGGAATCGCCCATTCAGGTGGTCGGTCGCGTACCCGTCGTCATCCCGCCGCATAAGGATAACCAGGCTTATCTGGATACCAAAAAAGACCTCATGGGGCATTTGCTGTACTCCAATGGCGAAAAGCAGTCGGATAGCTGATCCTGATTCCCTACCGATATTTTTCTCTTCGTATTTACAACTCTTGCGCATTTGTGCAGTCCTTATTTAGTGTAATACGCTATCTAATCGTCATTCACTCAACTCAAAAAATAATAGCCATGAGATACAGACACCCCCTCCTACTCACCTTTTTATCCACCCTTTTACTACACCTCAACCTCAAGGCCCAGGATTCTCTTACTTTCGCCCAATTGGAACCCCTTACGTATTCTTTTAATATTGAAAATGGGAAAATGACTGGGGAAGGGGCGACTTTCCTTACCGAAGAATTGTCCAAGGCACAGTTTACCATGCTTGGTGAATATCATGGGTCTAAGCGAATTTCTGAATTTACAGAAGCATTGATTCCTTTGCTGGACCAGGCACAGTACAAAACAATGGTATTAGAAGTAGGGCCCATCACCGGGGAATTGCTCAATACAATGGATGTAGAGACGGAAGAAGCACTGAAGGAGGTCCACGAAAAATATATGCTCAAGGAAGAAGATGGTTACGTCAATACGCCTTTCCCCTTTTTCGATCATACAGAAGATGCGGCTTTTCTGACAGCGGCAAAAAAGCGCGGCTGGCAAATCCTGGGAATCGACCAGGAATTTTACCACAGCACGGTGATGCTGGCGGATAAAATGTATGAGAATTTGTCGGACAATTTGAAAGGGCAACATAAGGCATTGCATCAAGAGGTGGTTGATTCTCTGAACCTCTACTACGTCAATGACCTAAAGGAAATCAGGAAGTTTTCCATCGTCGTTCAGCATTCTCCTCTCATTAAAACCTTTCTCGATAAAATGTCGGCGACTCAGTCCGAGAATGCAGCCATTGCAGAAGCCTTTCGAGCGAGTATAAATATCTATTACCTGTACGCTACCCGGCAATGGTTTGAGAACAACCAGACCCGTATCAAATACATGAAAAAGCAGCTTAGAGAAGGCCTGGCTAAAAAGAATTTCAATATCCATGAAGATAAACTACTGATCAAAATGGGGGGCTATCACCTGTCGAAGGGATTTTCGCCACTCGGCCTTTATGAGGTGGGGAATACCTTGAATGAACTGGCGGAATTCAATGGTCATACGTCGCTCAATATCGCTTTCAGCAATCGTTTTTATATGGAAAACGATACCCTTGTCGATGTGCTCGTATCTGGCAATAAGTACCAGAAGCGCTATAAGGATTTTGATCAAATGGGGAAAAAGGAGGAATGGGTCGTGATTGATTTGCGGCCAATGGTAAAGGGGCATTATTATCGGCCTGTAAAGTATAAGTTCAACAAATATATCGAGAGTTTTGTCAAGCGTTACGACTTGGTGGTTATTCCAAAAACAGAAATGGATCCAACCCCTGTTTACAAGACAGACTAGGCGCCGGAGGCGTATAAAAAAGATACTACCAGCAACCTTGTCTGTAACCTTTTGTCTCTTATAGTGTACTTCTTTCAAATACGAACTATAACGACAAATCCCGTAGACCAATCACTAAAATCGCGGTGCTCACAGCTGCGGTTTTTTGCCCAACTTTCAAATGTAGTATCTGAAAAACCACGCCTAATGAAAACGCCTTTTTTAACGCTCTTTTGTTGCTTTACTTTTTTAATAAGTCTCTCTGCGCAAGATTCAGAATCCCTCTTTTTTGGAAAAAAAACTTACGTAACCCAGCGCCTCCAATCGGCTGCACCCACCCTGGATGGCCAATTCGACGAGGCCTGCTGGAAGCAGGTCCAATGGGGCGGTACCTTTATCCAGCAAGAACCTGTTGACAGCGCAAGGGCCAGCCAGCGCACCGCCTTCAAAATCCTCTACGACGACCGTAATCTCTACGTCGCCTTCCGCTGCTACGATACTGATCCCGACCAAATTGTCAAGCGGATGTCTCGCCGCGATAACTTCGAGGGCGATTGGGTCGAAATCAATATCGATAGCTACCACGACCTGCGGACTGCCTTTTCTTTCACCATTACGGCCGCCGGTGTGAAGGGCGACGAATTCATTTCCAACAACGGCAACAACTGGGACTCGAACTGGAATCCCATCTGGTACGTCAAGACTGCTGTAGACGAGGAAGGCTGGACGGCGGAGGTACGTATTCCTTTCAGCCAGCTGCGCTTTGGTGATAAGGAGGAGCATGTCTGGGGGTTGCAATTTACCCGCCGCGATTTTCGGAAGGATGAACGCTCCATCTGGCAGCATATCCCGCGTACGGCCGGTGTTTGGGTCAGCCAATTTGGAGAGCTGCACGGGTTGATCGGCATTAAGCCACAGAAACAGATCGAAATCCAGCCTTACCTGCTGGCCCAAGCGGAGACTTTTGAGAAAGAGGAAAATAACCCTTTCGCTACAGGCTCCGACAGTCGAATCGATGTGGGCTTGGATGGCAAGGTGGCGGTCACCAGCGATCTGATCCTCGATTTTACCATCAACCCCGATTTCGGGCAGGTCGACGCCGACCCGGCCGCGGTGCGGCTCGATGGCTTCCAAAACTTCTTCGGCGAGCGCCGTCCCTTCTTCATCGAGAGCCGCAACATCTTTGATTATACCGTCACTGGCTCGGGCGCCGGCGGCCCCTATGATAATGATGTACTCTTCTACTCTCGCCGCATCGGTGGTGCGCCGCACGGCTCTGTTGACTTGGCCAGCGGTGAATATGCCGAAGAGCCAACCAACACCTCCATCCTTGGGGCGGCGAAGTTCAGCGGGAAGACCAAGAAGGGGCTGTCCATCGGTATTCTGGAGAGTGTGACGGCCAGAGAAAAAGCCATCATTGATCACGAAGGCGACCGTCGCTCCGAAATCGTAGAGCCATTGACCAGCTACTTTGTCGGCCGACTACAGCAAGACTACGACGGCGGCAACCGCGTCATCGGAGGGATGTTTACGGCGGTGAATCGTCAGCTGCAAGAGACGGAGATGGATGACCTTCATCGCTCGGCCTACAGCGGCGGCATCGACTTTATACAGTTTTGGGACAACCAAAGTTGGTACGTTTCTGCCAAAGGAATTTTCAGTGCCGTACACGGAAGCAAGAATGCCATCTACGAAACGCAGACCGCATTTGAGCATGCCTTTCACCGCCCCGATGCCGAGCACCTGAGTGTTGATACCAACGCCACAACGCTCGCCGGTCACGGGGGAACGCTGAAGGTGGGGAAGCGAGGGGGCAATTGGAAATTTGATACGGGGCTGACCTGGCGCTCGCCCGGCCTGGAATTGAATGATATTGGATTTATGAACAACGCCGATGACATTACCCACTTTTTCTGGGGTGGTTATCGGATCAATCAACCCTTTTCGATTTTCCGCAACTTCAGTGTGAATTACAATCATTGGACAAGCTGGGATTTTGGCGGCAACAATCTCTATCAAGCGGTCAATACTAACGGACATGCTCAGTTCAAGAATTTCTGGGGAATGGGTACCGGGATGACCTACGAACACTTGAACATCTCGAACAATGCCCTCTTTGGTGGCCCAGCTCTTCGGCGGCCCCGAAGTATTGGCAATTTTCTCTACTTCTATTCTGACAGTCGCAAAGCGGTCACCCTCAATTTTAATACCTACCATTCTTGGGGCTTTGAAAACACGGTAAGAGTCAGAAATTACAATTTCTGGCTGCGCGCTCAGCCCTCCGATGCTTTTAACTTTTCCATCGGCCCAGGATACAATCATTTCCACCGTCCCATTCAAAATGTAGACGAACAAGATTATGAAGGCCAAACCCGCTATATCGCAGCGACGGTTGATCAAAAGACCATCAATGCCCAAATCCGCCTGAACTATGCCATCACTCCCAATCTGACGATCCAGTACTACGGCCAACCCTTTGTGACCCGCGTACGCTACAAGGATTTCAAATACATCACCAACTCATTGGCCGAAAACCACGTTGATCGCTTTCAACCCTACGAAGGAGGCCAACTCAACAAGGTCTACATCGAAGAAGACGAGGATTGGGCGTACCAGATAGATGAGAATAAGGATAAGGAGGTGGATTATACTTTCGGCGATCCAGATTTTACCTACTTCCAGTTTCGCTCCAATTTGGTGGCGCGCTGGGAATACATTCCGGGCTCCGAAATCTTCCTGGTCTGGTCTCAGGGGCGGACCGAAAATGATGACCCCACAAAAAATCTATTTCGTTCCCTTAACGATAATTTGTTTTCCAGTAATGCCGAGAACATTTTCCTGGTGAAATTCACCTACCGGTTCTTGTTGTAAAGCCTACTGGCGACAAATGCTCAATGATTGAAAGCCGCAGTCCGACCACTGTGGCTTTTTTTAATCTCGCTTCGGCGAGATTAAAAAGGTGGACGGTGGAGCATCTGCGATGCTTTTGGTGGACGATGGACGGCTGAGCATAGAGTATGGGATAGGGGGATTTGCCACCTTTCGGTGTTTTTTGATGTTCTGGTGCTTCGGTTGGTAGCTAGATGGGGAAGACAGGACTTTGGGGATGGTGTCGCTGCTAGTTAAGGGAAAGCAGTTGGTTTAAGCGCCTTAAGCTGGAAAATAAACTTCAAAGTAACAATCTAGAGATACGAATACCAAGTACAATGAAAGCTATGAATTTAGAAACCATAAAAGAAATACGAGAAGGAAAAAACCAAGCCCACCTACCCAAAGAAGAGAATGACGCACCACCACGTTAGGCCGTCTACCGTCTACCTCAAACACCGCAGGTGTCCGCCCGTCCACCAGTTTTGCTCCGCAAAACCTAAGCCTGCTTCACCTCTGGCATACCACACTCCTCGTCGGGCTTACGGCCACAAACGGTACATTCGCCAACCTGATCTTTGAGCATCGGGTTATTAGTCGCACAGGTACCGCGGAACTCTTTACCCACCACTACGTGACGAATATTGATCATAAGGAAAGAAAGGCCAAATATTCCGAAGATGATAACCAGGATATACAGGAATTCCATAAATATTGTTTTATCTAGTAAACACTTTTGTGCGAATTCAGTTTACTTTTGCAGCTCAAGCTGCGCCATTCGCGACGCAAAGTTACACTAATTTTACCTTTAAAACCCAATCTGATGAAAAAGAAGCTGGAAGCCTTTTCCCGACTGTTGACGATCATGGATGAATTGCGGGAGCAGTGCCCCTGGGACCGTAAGCAGACCTTCAACAGCCTGCGCAATCTGACTATTGAGGAGACCTATGAGCTAGCAGATGCCTTGTTGGAGGAGGACTTGGAAGGGATCAAGGAGGAAATTGGTGATTTGATGCTGCACATGGTCTTTTACGCCAAGATTGCGGACGAGCAAAGGGCCTTTGATATAGCCGATGCGATCCATGCCGTTTGTGATAAGCTGGTGAAACGGCATCCGCACATCTATGGGGATTGGACGGTCAAGGATGAGGAAGAGGTAAAGAAAAACTGGGAGCAGTTGAAGCTTCGCGAAGGGAAAAAATCAGTACTCAGCGGAGTGCCCAATTCTTTGCCAGCGATGATCAAGGCGTATCGGATGCAGGATAAGACCAAGCAAGTTGGCTTTGAATGGGAGAATGCGGAGCAGGTTTGGGAAAAGGTAGAGGAGGAAATGTCTGAGTTCAAGGAGACGTTGCAGCGGGAGGAAAGCCAAGAACGCCGCGAGGAAGAGTTCGGAGATGTGCTATTTTCGCTGGTTAACTATGCGCGCTTTCAAGGGATTGACCCCGAGACGGCGCTGGAACGGGTCAACCGCAAGTTTAAAAAGCGCTTTGAATACATTGAGGCCAATGCCCCCAAGGCCCTAACGGAGATGTCTTTGGACGAAATGGATGCCTTATGGAATGAGGCAAAGGGGAAATGATTTAAGGGGGAGGAACTGCCCGGGAGTGCTTCCACCGCCGATGTGACCACAGCCAATCATAAGGCTCCTCCTGCAAGCGCTGCTCCAACCGCCGCGCAAAGCGCCGGCTGATCTCCCCCTCCGGCAGCCCCCCCGGCTCCACCGCCAACTCCTCAAACTTCACCTCGTAATAACCGCGCTTCACCCGGCGAATATCAAAGTAATATACCGGATAACTCGTCTTGCGGGCCACCTTGTCCGGTCCCGGTAGAAAAGGCGTATCCTGATGCAGGAAGGGAAGCCAGTGTGCATTTTGGGTATCAGAGGGCGTCTGGTCGGCGATAAAGACAAAGAGGGTATTGGGCTGCCCCGGCTTGAAGATCACTCGTCCGGCTTGCTTCATGCTGCACAATTGTAGGCCCCACTGCCGGCGCAGCCGGTTCAGATAGCCCTCCACATATTCATTGCTCAGGGGCTTAAAGACGCCCATGACGGGCGTTTGCATCCAGAGGCTCACCGAGAGGACGCCCCATTCCCAGTTGCCCAGATGGCTGCCTACCAATATGGCAGAGGAGCGCTGCTGGCCCACCTGGTCGGGTAAGGGAGCGTTGAGGTAGCGGTAGCGGCGGCGCAGCTCCGCCTCACCTAGACTCAGGCCCTTGATGCTTTCCAGCAGGACGTCGGTGAAGTGGGTGTAGAACTTACGGCGGATGTGGGCCCACTCGGCCTCACTCTTTTGGGGAAAGGCCGCCTTCAGATTGCGATCGATAACGCCACGGCGATAGCGCAGTAGGTAGTGCAGCAGAAAGGCCAGCCCATCCGATAAGCGGTACAAGTACCAGAAGGGCAGTAGGGCAAAAAGGGCGACGATCAACCGCAAAATGAAATAGGCCAGACGCTTCATTGACCGCGAATTTCTACATTTTCGAAATCTTTTCCTACATTAGGGTGAACAGATCAACAAATAAGCATAATGTACACCAGAAGAAAATTCATCGCCCTCTCCGCTTTAGGAGCTGCTCTGAGCAGCGTCAGTACCCGGTTAATGGCTAAACGCCCTACCTCTACCTCCCCCGTAGCCGTTGCGACGTGGCGGAACTTTGCGGCGGTTACGACCGCTGGAAAGCTGCTCGAAGCGGGTGGAAGCGCCCTTGACGCCGTCGAGCAAGGAGTCCGTGTCGTAGAGGCTAACCCCGGCGATATGTCGGTGGGCTACGGCGGCCGGCCCGATCGGAATGGTGATGTGACGCTGGATGCCTGCATTATGGATGCGCAGGGAAATTGTGGGTCGGTTTGTTTTTTGCAACATATTAAGCATCCCGTTTCGGTAGCGCGTAAGGTGATGGAAAATACACCCCATGTGATCTTGGCGGGGCAGGGAGCGCTCGAATTTGCGTTAAGCCAGGGGTTCGAGCGGGAAGTCTTGCTGACGGATGCCTCGATTCGGGAATGGAAGAAGTGGAAGAAAAAGGCGGAATACCAGCCAATTATCAATATTGAGAACCACGATACAATCGGTATGTTGACGATGGATCAGCAAGGGGATATTTCTGGAGCTTGTACGACGAGTGGCTTGGCCTATAAGCTGCCGGGGCGGGTAGGGGACTCCCCGATTATCGGAGCGGGGCTATTTGTGGATAATGAGGTGGGTGGAGCGACTGCGACTGGAATGGGAGAAGCCGTACTCAAGACATTGGGCTCTTTTTTGGTGGTCGAATTGATGCGGCAAGGGCGTAGCCCGCAGGCCGCTTGCGAAGAAGCCGTCAAACGGATTGTCTCCAAACAACGGTTTGATAACATTCAAGTTGGCTTTCTCGCCATGAATAAAAAGGGCCAAACCGGTGCCTTTTGCATACAACCTGGATTTGTCTACAGTACTTATAAGAATGGAAAAGATGAGCTTCACAAATCCAATTCTTTTGTTAAAAAAGCCCGAGACTAAGGGCAAAGCGTAAGTAAAATGGAATTATTCCTAAAACTTTAGGGATAAATGTTTATATTTGTCATCTGTCAGTATCCAGATTATTAAGATACTGACGTCTATTCCTAGTAAAACTGAAATCCTTTACAACAAAAAGACTGAGTATTACTCTTGAAACGATGTAGTAGCTGTCCTCCTCAGTAAGGATCAGTTAAAAACTGGAGCCGCACCTCAAATTTTCAGAAAACAGCCTACCCCCCGGCAAGTAAACCACAGATTACGGATACTGGCATCGGTTTTGCTATAAGATAAATAGTACGTTTCTATAATATGAAGTTTTACCTTGTCTTTTGGACATCCATGAGAAAATCATCTGTGAAGAATTACTTCTGTATATAAACGTATTTTATCACTAAAGAATCCCATGTAATGACCATGTACAATGTATCCCTTGGCCGAAAAACTGAAAGCTGTATGCAAAGAGTAGACCTTGTAATTGCCGATGATCACCACTTATTTATCGCTGGTTTAAAAACGATCCTTCAAAATGTTGAAGGCTTTGAATTTGAGGTGCTTGGCATTGCACACACCGGTGAAAGCCTTATTCCATTACTGAAAAGGTCTAAGCCACAACTCTTACTACTCGATCTGAACATGCCTGAACGCGATGGTTTGGATGTTTTAGGAACCATCAGGGAAGAATATCCCGATCTCAAAATTCTGGCCTTGACCATGTACGATGATGCTAAGATCGTCAAATCGGCTTTTAAGTCTGGTGTAGATGGTTATGTACTGAAAAATGTGAGCAAAGAGGAACTAGTGCGTGGGATCAGTGAGGTGCTGCAAGGACATACCTTTTTGGGCGAGGGCGTAAAACTCAACGCCATCCTCGAAAATGTCACCAAGCATACTGATGCAAATCTTTTCTTTGAAGATAAATTTATCAAGAAATACAACCTGACCAAACGCGAGCTGGAAATCCTGCGCTTGATCAGCCAGGCCATGAGCAACAAAGAAATTGCCAAGGAATTGTACATCAGCGATCAGACGGTCAGTGTTCACCGCAAGAATATCATGCGTAAACTCGGGGTCAGTAATACCGCTGGGCTGATCAAGATCGCCTACGATAATAGTCTGGTCTAGAGTAAGCACCGGGCCCTATATTTCGAGCGCAGAAAATCCGTTGAATCGGGTTTTCTGCGCTTGTTATTTTGGCCATCATCAAATTGTTCTAGAGGAAAAGGTCAAATAAGAAAATAGTAAAATTGTGACACCCGAAAAGAAGGATATGGTGCTGTAAGTAACCTGTATAATAGAATTTTATGAATTCCGGTGACAAATATTTTTATTTTATTGATTTGAAAAATACCATTTTTGGGGTACAAATACCCCGGTTTATTGCTGTATCTTTGTCTTGTAAATTTAATTAAAAATCGATTTTATGGTTTAGAACATTACGATTAAAATCCCATGAACTGGAATTCACGTTTTACTAAGCTTTTATTACAACCGAACATATCTTTATAAATCCTACGAACGAATACTCTTTTAAAAATAAAAGCTTTTTCTCTCCTTGATTGCGCCAAGCGTTTTTTCCAGCTTTCTTAAGTTTAAACTCCATGGGACTGTACTTTCGAGTACGTAATATCTGGAGAATTTGAGTGTGTGCATTCGTCATTTACTGTCGAATACTAAGCAGGGTACGCCTTTCCGGATCTAGCCATAAGCATAAGAAAGACAACAAATTATAATCACCATGAAAAGAGTAACTTTTACCTTCTCTTCTCTGTCATTCTGGCTGTTGGCTATTTGTCGCGCAGTACTATCCAATAGCAATAAAGCCTATTTACGAACGCAACCATTGAAGGCTGCCGCCGGGCAATCAATTCCGAATTACATTAATCTTTTTAGTCTATAATAAGTGTTTGATAGCACGGAGCTTACAGAGCACCACGCTAAAAATATCACCATAACCAATTGTTAAAAATATGTTTGGAAAGCTACTGTTATATTTTGCTTTGTTATTGTGGTTTGTTGTGCCTGCGAAGGCACAACTTACCATAATGCTTTCCGATCAGGAAGCGGAAATGAATGAGACTGTTACTGTTGATTTCAGAGTCAATGATTTCACCAGTATTTTGAGTGCTCAATTTACAATCAACTGGGACGCGGAAATTCTTCAGTTTACTGAAATCACTAATTTTAATTTGCCCGACCTGAACCTCGCCACCAATTTTGGTACGACTAATGCAGATGGAGGATTGGTAAGATTTTCCTGGCTCGACCTTTCGGTGACTAACGGAGTCAGCCTTGAGGATGGTGAACAAATGTTTAGCATTGATTTCAAGGTCATTGGCGAGCCCGGAACCAGTACATTGGTTTCTGTAATCGACAGCATGCCTGTCATCATTGAATTTGTGGACAGCAGTGGTACTAACATTGAGCCCGAGATTCAAAATGGAACAATTACTGTATCTAATCCACTAAGTACACGCTTCGCAGAGGCTGGTACTTTAACTATGCACCAGAACGCACCCAACCCTTTTAGGCAGCAAACCGCTATTCGCATAGAACTGAACAGCGCCGAAGAGCTGACCCTACGGATTTATGATCTGCTGGGGAATATGATCTTCGAAAACAAAAAGCGATACAGCGCCGGGGAGCATTCGATTCTCATCAATGCCGACCAACTGCCAACTGCCGGAAGTTATATATACGAGTTGCAAAACGCGGATATCTTGCTGACGAACAAAATGGTTTTAATCCGCTAGGAGAGTACCACTCCGGTACTGACCTGGTATTCTTTAACATCCCAAATTCCAAGGACTCATGAGTAAATTTATTACTTACCTTGCAACCTTATCAATTGTTTTTTGCTCGCTGACCGTTACGGCTCAGCCCACGTTTTTGATCGAGCCTCAGGCGGCTGATGGAGTAGCTGGAGATATGGTCAATGTAGACGTGAAGGTGGTTGGTTTTACGGATATTGCCAGTTATCAGTTCAATCTGTCCTGGAATCCTGCCAATCTGAGTTTTCAGAGCGTGACGAATCTAACAGCACTTAATTTGATCCCTCCCCCTGCTCCGGTGAATTTTGGTGCAACCAACGCCGCTAGCGGTACGATGGTTTGCTCCTGGTCGGACCCTACGGCTACCGCCACGACACTGACCCCGGATAGCATGGTCATTTTTACCCTGGTCTTCGAACTCCTGACGGATGCCGGAGCCACTGACATGGTTGCTTTCGCACCTACACTAGAAATTATCCAAAACGATCAATTTGGTATTCCCAACGATGTGACCTCCGGTTCTACCTTTATCGACGGTCCCGCTACCCAAGCTGGTAGTGGCGGCGGTGGTGGTGGTGGCGGTGGCGGCACGGTCGATCCTTGCCTCGGCGCATCAGGCTTCACCCTCGTCGCAACCAATGATACCGTTCCTACCGGTGATCAGGTTTGCATCGATGTTCAAGCCTGTAATTTCACCGACATCGTTTCGGCACAGTATACCATGGAGTTCGATCCCAGCGTGCTGCGCTTCGACTCGGTAACTAATATGAATCTCGCGCAGCTCAACGATGGAGCCTTCGGCGCTACCAACGCCTCTAGCGGACTCATCACCTTCTCCTGGCTCGATTCGCTAGGTGCCGGAGTGACTGTGCCAAGCGGCTCTATCATTTACTCCATGTGCTTCACCGCCGTTGGGGCCGGAGGCAGCCGCGATACCCTGGAATTCACCAGCGGGCTGACCACCATCGACATTACCGACGCCGCTTCTAATGGTAGCCACATCGGCTTTAGCAGCAGCGGAGGAGATGTACTGATCTCTGGGACCTCGGCCAGCGCACTGACCATTGGCGTCGACGGAGCCTCGGCCACATCGGGGGATCAGGTCTGCCTGGATGTCAGCGTCAATAATTTCAACAGCATCTCGGGACTACAATACACCATGAATTGGGATGATACCGTATTAGAGTTTGATACCATTCTCCTGCCCGACCCGCTGACCCTCTCTCCTTTAAACTTAATCACTAACTTTAATACTGGCATCGCCTCCGATATTCTGACCTTCCAGTGGAATTCCGCAGGTACCGGAGTCGATCTGGCCAACGGGACCGTTATTTATCAGGTTTGCTTTAATGTCATTGGCGCTGGAGGGACATCCAGTCCTGTCGACTTTATTGATACACCAACTCCGAGGGAGGCCTTGCAGGAAGATGCGATGGGAATGACCAGTTCCGTCAACATCGTCACTCAAGCCGGTCAAGTCAATGTGTTGGGGGCCGGAGGCTTTCAGCTGATTGTTGATAGTGGAGTAGGGGAAATTGGGGATACGGTTTGTGTAGATGTTTTAACAACTGGCTTCAACGCGATGGTGAGTTTTCAGTACACCCTGGAATGGGATACATCTGTACTGGAATACATCAGCTTTAACGATAATATCCTTCCACCAACTACTTTTACGGGTACAACGATGACTGGTGATGGCCGCTTTACTTTCCAGTGGTTCGATGCAACGACGCTAGGTCAAACCTTATCCGATAGTACACAATTATACAACTTCTGCTTTGAAGTCAAAGGAGATTGTGGCGACTCTAGTTTGGTACGCATTACCAACGGACCACCAACTGTAATAGAGGCTTCTCAGGATGATGGTACTGGTACGGGTAATACTGTATTTATTGCAATGGACACCATTCCTGGAGTGATTCGAGTTTGTGATAATTCAGTCGATCCGATTGTTGTAACCGATACCACAATTACGAACATAGATTGCTTCGGCGATGCAACGGGCGCCATTGACATCACTGTCGACGGCGGCGTTCCTGGCTACACCTACTTGTGGAGCAATGCCGAAACTTCGCAAGATATTTCTGGCCTCACCGCCGGTACTTATACGGTAACCATCACGGATAGCGGAAGTAGTTCGATTGTCGAAACCTATACGGTGACGGAGGCTGCTGAGCTGACAGCCACGGCTACTGCTACCGACGAAAGCTGCGCCGGCGACAACGATGGTACCATCACGGTTACCCCAATGGGCGGGACCGGTGCTTATACCTATGCTTGGAGTGATTCAAACCTAAGCGGAGCTAATCCAACTGGTGTTGCTGCGGGGACTTACACGGTAACGGTAACTGATGCTAACAGCTGTACCAATACGGCTACTGCAACTGTTAATCCAGGGGCAAGCGTCAGCATTACAGCTACACCTAGTGATGAAGGTTGTGCTGGTGATGCCGACGGCAGCATCGCACTCAATGTCACTGGTGGTTCCGGGAATTATACCTACAACTGGACACCGTCTTCACTTAGCGGAGCTAACCCCACAGGTCTAGCACCAGGTACTTATACGGTAACGGTCACGGAAGATGGCAATAGTTGTACTGCTACCGAGACCGTCGTCATCAATGGCGGTGCGAGTGTTAGCATTACGGCGACACCAACCCCTCCGGGTTGCGGTGGGACCTCAGATGGCAGCATTGCGCTCGACATCACCGGCGGTTCTGGCAACTACAGCTATGATTGGAGTGACGATAGCCTTGACGGCACGGAAGACCCCACAGGTCTAGCACCAGGTACTTACACCGTAACAGTCACCGAAGATGGCAACAACTGTACGGCTACTGAAACTGTCGTCATCAGCAGTGGTGCCACCCTCGATGCGATGGCTACCCCAACCGATGAAACCTGCGCTGGAAATGCTGACGGTAGCATCGATCTGGAAGTTACCAGCGGTACTGGTAATTATGACTACGATTGGAGTGATGATAGTCTCGACGGTACAGAAGATCCTACGGGTCTATCGCCAGGTACTTACACCGTCACCGTAACCGATAATACTACCACCTGTACCGCTACAGCTACGGCTACTATCGGAGGTGGTATCGGCGTCAATGTAGGCATTACTAAAACAGATGTTTCTTGTAACGGAGCCAATGATGGTACCATCACGGTGAACGTCAGCGGCGGCTCCGGAAACTATACTTACGCCTGGAATCCAGGCACCTTGAGCGGCCCGAATCCAACTGGCCTCTCTGCTGGCATCTATGCCGTCACAGTTACGGATACAGACAACGGCTGTACCAACACGGCTTCAGTAAATATCAATGAAGCGGCTGCGATTGCGGTCAATGCCAACGTTACTAATCCTGATTGTAATGGAGAATCAACTGGAGCTATCAGCCTCAACGTGAGCGGTGGCGTAGCTGGCTACACCTATGCTTGGGACCCCGCGGCTTTAAGTGGAGCGAATCCAACTGGACTGGCCGCTGGCAGCTACACCGTAACCATTACTGATCAGGTTGGCTGTACGCTAGAGTTCTCAACTATGGTCACGGAGCCAGCTCCACTGGCCTTGAATGCGACCGTAACGGACGAGTCCATGCCTAGCTTTAATGATGGAGAAATTGCCTTGAATATTACAGGTGGAACACCTACGTATATCATTGACTGGGGGAATCCTATCTTCAATGGACAGACAACGATTTCAAACCTGGTTCCTGGAACCTATAGCGTGACGGTTACCGATGCCAACGGCTGTACGGCTATGAATGACTATGTAGTCAATGCTGCCGATTCGCCGATTCCGCAGGTCATACAGGTGACGCAGATTTCTTGTAATGGCGCTGACGATGGAGCGATTACTATTGCCCCTTTCGGCGGCACGCCTGGCTATACCTACCAATGGAGCCACGGGCCTAATTCGCAGAATGTAACGGGTCTATCACCAGGGGAATATACGGTAACGATCACTGATGCAAATATGATTACGGGGGTTTCACAACCCATAATGATCGATGAGCCGGCCTTGCTTACGGCGATGGCTACCGCTACGGATGTTAGCTGTGCGGGGGCAACGGACGGAAGCATCAATGTAACGGTTAATGGCGGCACGGCTAACTATTCCTACAGCTGGGATAATGGCGTACCTCCAGTTGCCAATCCTACCGGCTTGGCACCAGATACTTACAATGTGACCATTACGGATGCTAATAATTGTATCACAACTGCTTCGGCGATTGTCGATGCACCTACGGCTATCAGCATTACAGCAGCTTCAATAACCGATGCAGCTTGTAACGGCGAAGCTTCGGGAGCTATTGATATTACGGTCTCTGGCGGAGCAGGCAACTATACCTACGCTTGGAGCGATGGTACAACAGTTACAGAAGACCTCAATGGCGTACCAGCGGGTAACTATACCGTAACCATCACAGATGGAGATGGTTGCTCTATTACTTCTCCTGAATACATGGTCGATGAAGCTACACCGATCATCATCACCAATACCGATATTACGGATGTCAACTGCCCAGGAACACCAACTGGTGAGATCGATATTACGGTTTCCGGTGGTACAGCGCCTTATACCTATGCTTGGATCAACGATGCGATGATGAACTTCAGTGCGGCAGAAGATCCATCCGGGCTGGTTGGCGGAAATTATACAGTAGAAATCACGGATGCCAGCGGATGTACCTTTACTTCTAATCCGATCACCGTTGACGAACCTCAAGCGATTGACATTACCCTTAATGTGACCAATACGACTATTGCCAACAATGATGGCGGTATTGACATCACTGATATAACCGGTGGGATGATGCCTTATAATATTGTTTGGACTGGACCAAACGGTTTTAACACTACCGGTGAACCATTGGTTGGTCTGATGCCTGGTTATTACTTCTTGAATGTAACGGATGCCAATGGTTGTGTAGAATCTGTCGATTCTATTCTGGTCAACGGAATGGTGGATGCGACGGATGAAGTCACTCATGTTTCTTGTAATGGAGGCTCAGACGGAGCAATTAATATCAATGTAATGGGCGGTATTGCACCGTTCTCTTACCTGTGGAGCAACAGCTCACAATTGGAAGATCAAGTCGGCCTCACCGCCGGAACTTATACACTGACCATTACGGATGCAGTAGGATCAACTTTCACAAGAACATTTACGGTGAACGAACCTGCGCCAATTGTTCTGAGCAATGTAGAAATTACACCCGAGACAGGATTGGGCTGCAATGGTAGCATCAATATCTCTGTTGAAGGGGGGACGGCTCCCTACACTTATAATTGGAGCAATGGGGCCAATAGCCAGGATATTACTGATCTTTGTAAAGGAAGATATAGCGTAGAGGTGATTGATGCCAACGGTTGTATTTTACAATCGGCGGAATTCGAAGTCATGCCTCCGCCGCTGAGCTTTGGTGGTACCCCAGCGATTACCAATGTACAGTGTAATGGCGGGGCTGATGGCGAAATTTGCCTCTCTGTACTGGGAGGCTGCGAGCCTTATAACTTCCTGCTGAGCACCAATGCCAGCGTGGTAAGCCTGGATGGCTCGGCTTGCTTTGCCAACCTGCCTGCCGGCAACCATACCGTTACGGTTACCGATGTATTTGGTGACATCGTTACGGTTCCCTTTACCATCACGGAGCCTGCAGCAATCACCGCTACAGTCTCTGTAACCGACAATGAAGATCCAACCGGGAGCAACTGTAATGGGGCTATCCAGATTACACCATCCGGAGGAACTTCTCCTTACAGCTACCAGTGGAACAACGGCGCTTCAAGTGAAGATGTTAGTGGCTTGTGTAGCGATCTGAGCCCGTACAGCGTGACGATTACCGACGAAAATGGTTGTGTTCATATCGTCAGCGATATTGTGGTCAGAAGCATCCAGTTTGTGGTCACTGATGTGACTTGCGCTGACGATTGTGATGGCCAAATCAATGCTACGGTCTCCGGTGGCGTTCCACCTTACTCTTACAACTGGGGCGATGGTTCTACTGATCAGCAGCGCACCGGACTTTGCGCAGGCAGCTATGATATTACCATTGTAGACGGCAACAACGAAGTGGTGACCATCTCTTCAATTACGGTCAATGCACCTTCTAATCCTTTGTCTATTACTGATGCCATGCTGACCCAACCGACGGGTAGCAATAATGATGGCGCTATTGATATTACAGTTAATGGCGGTTGGGGTGACTATACTTACCAATGGACCGGCCCCGATGGCTACACCTCCACCGTTGCTGATCCGCAGCTCTTGGTGGCAGGCAACTACGGAGTCATTGTTACCGATGCCAACGGTTGTCAGGTCACTGGCTCTTACAGCCTGGAAGCTGATGTGATTATTCCAAACGCGGTTGTTAGTAACCCGAATTGCTCGGGTGACGATAATGGCTCTATTGTGCTCGATCCTTCTGGTGGCTCTGGAAGCTACGCCTTCCAATGGAGTACCGATCCGGCCGATAACGACCCTGCCATTGGCGGCCTGGGCGCCGGAACCTACACCGTAACCATCAACGATGGAGCAGGATTGGTACAAGAATTTGAGTTTATCATCGATGAGCCAGCACCTCTGGTTATCAACTTTGATAATCCAAGAAATGGTAATGTAACGGCTATCGCTAGCGGTGGTACTGCGCCTTATAGCTACAATTGGAATACGGATACTCAAGATACAACAGCAGCATTATTCGGTCTACAGCCAGGTACTTATTCCATTCTGGTGATTGACGCCGAGGGGTGCCAAGCCATTGGAGATGTAGTTGTCGATATTGATCGCCAGGGCTTCTGTGATCGGGTACGTACCGTCATTACGCCTAATGATGATGGGAGAAACGACAATTTCCTTGTCCTCTGCGATGAAATCTTAACGTTGGAACTGCAAATTTTTGATCGCTACGGTCGATTGGTATTCCAGTCTGAAAACTATCAAGGAGAATGGATAGGAAATGATGCCAGTGGCGATAAACTGCCTGCAGGTGGATATTTCTACGTCCTGGAATACATCGAACCACAAAGTGGCGAGCGCATGCAGGAAAAAGGTCATGTCACCCTCGTAAGATAATTTTATTCCCAAGAACTTAATTAATTCCTAGAATAATGAAAAAGATAGTTTTACTCTTCAGCGTACTCTTTGTCTTCAAAACACTCTCCGCCCAGGAGGAAGGGGTCTTTGGCCACTACCTCTTCAATCCGGTATTGATCAATCCGGGGGCGACGGGCTTTGACGACGAACACCACAATGTTTTCATGAACATCAGAAGTTCGTGGACCAATTTCCCAGGTACGCCGAAGACCTATGCCTTGAGTTATAATGGCCCGGTGGGTAAGCGGCTGGGACTGGGGGCTATGTTGTACACCGAAAACATCGCCAGCATTACTTTCTATCGCGCACAGCTGTCCTACTCTTTCCGCTATGAGGTAGAAGATGTAAAATTATCCGCTGGTTTTTCGACACAATTCAACAGTACTCGCATCGATAATTCTGACATTGCTGATCAAACAGTTTTTGATCAAAATGACGACTTACTGATGGAAGCGATGGACGGCGACGGGGTCTTTGACGCTTCGCTAGGTTTTTACGGAACCATCAAAGATCGTTACACCTTCGGTTTTTCCTTACCTAATCTGGTCCGAGCAAGGCTAGATGGTATCGAAGGAACCGATGATGATGGTCCACTCAGCCACTTCCTCATCAACTTCGGAGGTCGCTTCGACATCTCTGATTACAAGATCAAACTGGAACCTTCTGTACTGATCAAAAGGGTACGGAGTGCTCCAACACAAATAGATTTCAACCTGGTCAGCTCTTTTCTACAAGAACGTTTCATCACCGGCTTGACTTACACGACAATTCCGGATGCTAACGGTGAATTTGGTGTCATCCTAGGCACCAAGTACAACGCCGTTCGTTTCATCTATTCCTACGATGTACACCTGGGCGACTTCCAGCAGTACAACGGCGGTTCTCACGAAATTACCATCAATTTTGAGTTTGCTCGTGGCGCCGGAAAATTCGATCGGTCCAAGAAGTATCGGAAAGATCGGTAGAGAAGCTCTCAACGAGATTAAGAATACCTTTAACAATTGGTTTTTGGGATGGCCTCTCTCCACTACGGTGGAGGGGGGCTTCTCTACGTTTGGGGGGGCTGGGTTTTGGGGTGCGCATTTTTGTGGAGGGGAAGTTGTCTGGGAGTGTACGGCACGTTGGGCTGGTGGACGGTGGAGTGCCCACGTTCCACTACGTTCTATCGACTGGCCGTCCACCGTCCACCTGAAACACCGTAGGTGTCCAACCGTCCACCCCAAACACCAAAGGTGTAAAAATGAATTATAAGAATAAAAATGTAACGTATCCTATTGATAGTCTTGACTTAAAGTTGTATTTTTGGTAGGAATTAGAAGTGTAAAGTACAAAACGCCCAAAGGGCCAAGAGAAGTCCCAATAACCGAAAGGCATTACAACAGACAACAAAGCAAGTGCCACCCCTTCCTCCTCGAATCTGAGGACTTTCTCCACCACACATCGATTCTAGTTTTATCCCCCTTATTTATTGAGCAATTAGCAGTTTTTACCAGGCAAAAATTGTGAGTCTTGATTTTTGCCAAAACTTACGATGAGAAGAATTTCTCAAATAACACCTGCAGCCCTATTGGTCTGCAAACGCTTAGCGTCAGTACAAAGCTTAGGTGCCTTTGGCTGGCCATTGCTGTTTGTGGCCTTAGCTAATCTGCTGCCTGGTACTGCGCAAGCTAGTTGCCTCATCAGTTGTAAAACCAGCTTGAGTATTTCTCTAGGCTTTGATGGGCAGGCAACTTTGAGTGCCGGAATTCTTCTACAAGATCCGACTTGTGACCCGGCTGATTTTCGTGTTGAAATTACAGATGGAAATGGCAATAACTATGGCAATACGATTGACTGTAGCATGCTGGGACTCCACTTGACGGCTTCGGTCATTCACAATACTAGTGGTAATTTTTGTCGGTCAACAATTATTGTCTCCGATTATCTTGCTCCAGTGATCAATTGCGTTGATACGACTGTTCTTTGCATCGATTCTACACTTCCAGAAGATATAGGCTTCCCTACATTAAGTGATAACTGCTCTTCATTGGACAGCAGCAACTTGAGCTACTCCGACGTATTTGCTGACCTAGCTTGCTTCACCAACCACGCTGGTGACAGCATTACAGCCATGATTGAAAGAACCTGGCAGGCGACTGATGAGCAAGGAAATATGGCCAATTGCGTACAGCACATCTATCTCAAGCGGGCGACAATTTCCGATGTTGTTTTTCCTGCCCATCGCAATGGCTTCACCAACCCCGCTCTCAATTGTAGCCAAGACCCTACCGACCTCAGCCTCACCGGCGAACCCACCATCAACGGCCGCCCCATTACCAACGGTGGCCACTGCGAACTGGTCGTCTCCTTCTCTGATCAAATCGTTCCAGACTGCTCACCCGCCGCCTTCAAAATCCTACGGACCTGGACGGTGATCGACTGGTGTTCCGATGAGTTTACGCTCAATGTACAAATCATTAAAGTCGAAGATCGCACCGCGCCCACGATCACCTGCCCCGCCGACCTGACTGTTGGTACCCACCTCTTTAGCTGCGACGCGACGGTCACCCTACCAACAGCAAGTGCTACAGATGACTGCTCCGATCTGATCATCACCCCCACTTGGGCCTTCGGCAGCGGCTACGGCCCTTTCAATAACATTCCACTCGGAACACATACCGTTACCTATACTGCCACTGATGCCTGCGGCAATAGCAGCGACTGTACTATGCAAGTTACAGTGATCGATGATGTTGCTCCGGTGACCGTCTGTGATATTCAAACACAGGTAGACCTGACTACCCAAGGGTACGCCGAAGTTTTCGCCCTTACTTTTGATGATGGTAGCCACGACAATTGCACACTCGGTGAGATGGTGGTCAGCTTGGATGGAATTAATTACGGTCCTTCTGTCCGCTTCGGTTGTGAGGATGTTGGCATGGGATTTCTTCCAGTATGGTTGCGGGTTTATGATTTGGCGGGTAACTATAATGAGTGTCAGGTTGGTATCGAAGTCATTGATCGCTTTCGTCCTTCTATCTACTGTCCATCAGCGGTGAACATTGAATGTTCAGATGATGTAAATGATTTGACAATAACGGGCTCTCCGTTGGTAGACGATAACTGCGCGGTCGATACCGTATTTTATACCGATCAAGAAAATCTTAACAGCTGTAATGTCGGAACGATCAGTCGGCGCTGGACGGTGCGGGATGCTTATGGCAACGAGAGTTATTGCACCCAATTGATTACCTTAGAAGATCATACGGAAGTTGGCGTAACTTTTCCACCTGACTTTTCGACTACCGAGTGTGGTGCTGCTACTGACCCTAGCCTCACGGGTGAACCTGTAGTTAGCAATGCCCAGTGCGAGTCGATATGGATCAATCATACCGACGAAGTTTTTGACCTGGCGGGGCCCGCCTGCAAGAAAATTTTCCGAACCTGGACCGTCATCAACTGGTGTACCTATGATCCGAATAGCGGAACCAACGAAGGGCGCTGGGAACATATACAACTCATCACCATTATTGATGAACAAGCGCCGGTCATCAGCTGTCCGGCAGATACCGTTGTGCACTCCTTTAGTTCCGATTGTAATTCGACGCTGGTTCAGCTCCCACTTGCTGAAGCCAGCGATTGCTCTTCTAACCTGAGTATTACCAACAACTCTTTCTATGCTACCGCCAATGGAGCCGATGCCAGCGGTAACTATCCAATAGGAACACACACCATTACTTTTACGGCGGCGGACGGATGTGGAAACACCAGCAGTTGCAGTATGATATTGATCATTGAAGATCACAAACCTCCACAGCCTTATTGCAAAGCAGGCATTTCGGTCTCTCTAAATTTGGAAGGAACAATCACTATAACACCAGAAACTTTGAACAATGGCAGCACTGACAATTGTACAGATTCTGCTGACCTCATTTATGAAGTTAGCCCTTCTGTGTTCACTTGTGATGATCTTGGCCAGCAAACGGTCGAGTTCATCGTAAGAGATGAAGCAGGCAATAGCGCCTCCTGCCAGGTAAGTGTACTTGTGCAGGATGGCGTTGGCGCTTGTGGGCAGTCTTCGATTGGTGGTTTGATCCTAACAGAGACAGGCAGAGAAATTGTGGAGGTGGATATGCAGCTCAGTGGGACGGCGGAAGATTCGGTGAAAACAGGGCTGGATGGCTATTATAATTTTGAGGGATTAGCGCAGGGGGCCTACGTCGTTACACCGACTAAGAATAGTAATCACGATAATGGGGTGACCACCTTTGATGTTATTTTGATGAGAAGACATATTCTGAATGTCTCCAGGTTTAATTCTCCGTATAAAATTATTGCAGCAGATATTAACCGATCTGGTTCGGTGACCACTTTTGATATTGTAGAAGTGCAGCGAGTAATTTTACAAATCGCTTCTACTTTTCGCAGTAATACCGCTTGGCGTTTCGTTCGTGCGGACCACGTCTTTGACGATCCAGCTGATCCCTTTGCCTCTCCTTTTCCCGAAGTGTATTCGATTGATCAACTGGGTGGAGATATTTTGGATGCAGATTTTATTGGTGTCAAAATTGGTGACCTTAATGGCAATGCTGATCCTGCGTCTTTGGACTCGGAAGGGGAGGAGCGCAATTTGGGACCCAGCTTGGAGCTACTGATTGCAGATCAGCAATTAGAGGCTGGCCAGCTCTATACTGTTGGGGTAGGGGCAGCGACCTTTGAGCAAATGCTGGGCTGGCAGTTGGCGATGGATTGGGAGGACCAATCGTTGGAGATGTTACAGATTCGGCCGACGGAGTCGGGGCGGCGATTGGGTTTGAAAGAGGAGGATTTTGTTATTGGAGATGATGGAATCCTCAGGGCCAGTTGGGCTCAAGCTTTACCGATGGATTTAGCTGAAAGCGGGGAGCTGTTTGAGTTGGAATTTGTGGCCAAAACGGATGGAAAGTTAAGTGACTTGCTGTACATTAATCAGCATACTTTAGATGCTCGTACGTATTGGCAGGATGATGATCACGAACTGGGAATTGCAGCGGGAAATTTGTGGTTAAAGTTTACCGAAAAAGTATCATCGCCTCTTGAAACGAGCTTATCTCAAAATTATCCTAATCCAGTTCGACAATATACGCGTATTGCCTTTGATTTACCCGAAGAGCAAACTATTACGCTGCGCCTTTTTGATCTAAATGGTAGGGAAGTGGGAAAGATAGTGGAAGGAAAATATACTGCTGGACGGCACGAGGTTTCAATAGATATTGGTCGGTGGCAATTGACGTCTGGACTCTATCATTATCATTTGGAAACTTCCAGTGGATTTTCAGCTGTTCGGACCATGATGGTCGAGTAGTGGGGATGAAGATGCGGTCCTGGAATTGATATGCTTAAATTGCCTAATGCAAAAAATACCGTTTTGCGGGTATAGCGCCTACTATAAATAAATAGTAATTTTATAATAAAAATAATGTTACTTAATGTATTGATAGTCATGTTTTTAATTATGCTTTTGCTAGACCTTAAGAGCTATTATATGAATGAGCAATAAGCATTCCAAAGTACATCGAAGAACGACTTTTTTC